>CAZRPL010000016.1:0-20591 GCA_964602045.1 uncultured Collinsella sp.
AGGGCGGCCGGCAGGTTGATGCGGCCGGCGGCCATGAGCATAGCGGGCACGATCTTGTCGCAGCTGGCCATGTAGACGACGCCGTCGAAGACGTTCAGACCGAGGATCTGGGCTTCGCAGGAGTCGGCGATGATCTCACGGTGGGGGAGGCTGTAGTGCATGCCGGCGTGGCCCTGGGCGATGCCGTCGCAGATGGCGATGGTGTTGAACTCGATGGGCTCGCCACCGGCCTCGAGGATGCCCTTCTTGACCTCGGACGCGAGCTGGCGCAGCGGCTCGTGGCCGGGGCACATCTCGTTCCAGCTGTTCGCGATGGCGATCAGCGGCTTGTCGGGATTCTCGAGGGAATCGACGGCGACGCCGGTGGAGGCAAGGTGCGCCTTGGTGATCGCCCTCTGGAAGGGCTCAAGCTTGTCGATTGCGCGTACCACAGAAAACTCCTTTCCTCGTGGCTCCCCTCTGCGGAGCCTTCTTCGTCATGACGACGATGTCAGATAGAGGATTCGGACGCGGCACCGTGGCGAGACGCGTCCGTATAGCACTATAGTGGCCTAAAGCCAACGGACTTGGCAAGGATTTTTCGCCAACCGGAGAAAATTTTTTTCCCAATGGGAAACCGCTGCTCACATATGGTGAAATGCGACCTCGAACCACACCATTTCACACCATGCGGCAGACACTCAATCGAAAGAATTTTCTTATTGCCGAACCGCGTGCGACGAGTTTGTTCACCGACTGTCGGCGGGTATCGCCCGCGCCGTCCGACCATCGCGCGTCGGCGGTGCGGAAGCTCTGGTATCATGGGGGCACGTGCAAACGCGTCTGCCTGCGGGCGGCGATAGATGGAAGGATGGGCATGGAAGCATACAAGCAGGAATTCATCGAGTTCATGGTCGAGTCCGACGTGCTCAAATTCGGCGAGTTCACGCTCAAGAGCGGACGCACCTCGCCGTTCTACATGAACGCCGGCGCCTACGTGACCGGCGAGCAGCTCAAGCGCCTGGGCGAGTACTACGCCCGCGCGATCCACGACAATTTCGGCCTCGACTTCGACGTCGTGTTCGGGCCTGCCTATAAGGGCATCCCCCTGTCCGTCGTCACGGCGATCGCCTTGCACGAGTTGTACGGCAAGGAGGTCAAGTACTGTTCCGACCGCAAGGAGGTCAAGGACCACGGCGCGGACAAGGGAGGCATGCTCGGCTACGAACTCGCCGACGGCGACCGCGTCGTGATGGTCGAGGATGTCACCACGTCGGGCAAGTCGATCGACGAGACCTATCCTAAGCTCAAGGCTGCGGCCGATGTCGAGGTCAAGGGCCTGATCGTGTCGCTTAACCGCATGGAAGTCGGCAAGGGCGGCGTCAAAACCGCGCAGGCCGAGATCCAGGACAAGTACGGGTTCCCCGTCGCGTCCATCGTGAGCATGGCCGAGGTCGTCGAGCATCTTTACAACCGCGAGGTCGCCGGCCATGTGGTGATCGACGATGCGATCAAGGCGGCTATCGACGCCTACTACGAGCAGTACGGCGCCAAGGAGTAGCGCCTACGTGCGACATGGTGGGAAAGCATGACGAAATGGATACGGGATGCTGCCATGGATATGACGAGCGGGCCGTATCATGCAATCATGCGGCGAGCGTGTCACTCGCTCGCATAACAGGGAAGGAGCAGCTATGATCTGTCCGTTTTGCGGCAAGGAAGTCCCTGACGGTTCGAAGTTCTGCACGAGCTGCGGCCAGAAGATCGAGGCCGTGACGTCGGGGCCCGAGCAGGAGCCCGCCTCCGAGCCGGTGTCGCCCGCCACGCCGGAGCCCGTCGCGACGCCCGCGGCGACGCCCCAGCAGCCCGAGTCCGGCCCCGTCGTGCCGGATAGCTCGGCATATGCCGGTGCCGGTTCGGGGAAGAAGCACGGCCGCGGCCCGATCATCGCCATCGCGGCGGTTGCCGTCGTCGTGGTCATCGGTCTCGTCGCTGCGTTCGTCGTGCCGTCGCTCATGGGTCCGTCGAGCGAGGAGATCATCCGCGAAGGTGTCGCTTCGCAGTTCGAGATGCTCATGGATCCGGACTCCGAGGAATATCGCGAGATGGTCGAGGACTTGGATGATTCGGCGGGTCTCGGACAGTTCGGGGTGACGGGCGAGGAATTCGTCGGCTCGATGCTCAACGGACTCGATTACGAGATCACGGCGGTCGAGGTCGACGAGGCCAACGACGAGGCGGTGTGCTATGTCACGATGACGTGCAAGTCGTTCGCCGACATCATGCCGCGTCTCGAGCAGCGCATGGGCGAGCTCGTAAACGATCCGAGCGTCTACACGATGGGCACCGATGAGCTCTACGACCTGCTGGGTGACGAGATCATGCAGGTGGTCGACGAGACCGAGCTCCACGACGTCGACCTCGAGCTTGAGTTCGAGCGCGACGACGAGGGCGTGTGGTCCGAGGATGACAGCGTCGAGGACGAGGTCGCCTCGGCACTGCTCAGCTAGGACATACGGGCGCTGCGGGATGACCCTGCGGCGCCACCTTTGTCGGACGAAACCGACACGTAACATTTTCCGTGCAGGTTGACTTTGCCTTGCTAAAGCGTAGACTGGTCAGTGCTTCATAGGAGTGCACGGACGCACGGTCCGCGCAAAGCAAGAAGAAGGTTATCGAGACATGCGCGCACGCCAGCAGCTATCCATTATTCGCCAGATTATCTGATGCGGGTTGGTGTGCGTTGCAGCCGGCCCGTAGGATAACGGGCGGCTGGTTGACGAGGGCCGTCGGAACGGATACGACGGCCCTCGTTTTTGTTTGTCTCGAGAACGCTTCCGGGGGAAAGGATCGACTATGAACGGAATCGTCGTCGTGGTGGTCGCCGCGGTCGTGCTGGCCGCGGGCTACCTCGGGTACGGCAGGTGGCTCGCCGCCAAGTGGGGCGTCGATCGCGATGCGCTCACGCCCGCGCGCCGCATGGAGGACGGGAAGAACTTCTCGCCCGCATCGTGCTTCACCGCGTTCTCTCACCAGTTCAGTTCCATCTGCGGTGCCGGCCCCGTGACGGGCACGATCGCCGCCATGATGTTCGGCTGGCTGCCCGTGCTGTTGTGGGTGCTCGTGGGCGGTATCTTCTTCGGCGCCGTGCACGACTTCGGCGCGCTCTACGCGAGTGTCAAGAACAACGGCAAGTCGCTCGCCCAGCTGATCGAGAAGTACATCGGCCGCACGGGCCGTCGCCTGTTCCTGCTGTTCAGCTGGCTGTTCACCATCATCGTCATCGCCGCGTTCGTCGACATGGTCGCAGGTACCTTCCAGGCGACCTACGATGCGTCCGGCGCTGTCGATACGGCCGCCTCGTATGCCGGCGGCACGGCGGGCACCATCTCCATCCTGTTCACCTTCGTGGCCATCGCTTTCGGTTGGCTCAACCGCCGCTTCCAGCTGTCCGGCGCGCGTGAGCTGGCGCTCGCCGTGGTGCTGTTCGTCGCCATGTTCGCTGTGGGCATGCAGTTCCCGGTCTACCTGCCCAAGTTCGGCTGGTTCGCCGTCATCGCCGTGTATCTGCTGTTCGCGGCCGCCATGCCCATCCAGACGCTCAAGCAGCCGCGTGATTACCTCACGAGCATCATGATGCTCGTCATGATCGCTTGCGCCGTGGTGGGCATCTTCGTGCTTGGCGCCAACGGCCAGGCCACGATGACCGCGCCCATGATCGTCGACTTCGGTGAGATGGCTGCCAACGGCAGCTTCGTGTTCCCGCTGCTGTTCGTATCCGTCGCGTGCGGCGCCCTGTCCGGCTTCCACAGCCTCGTGTCCACCAACACCTCGTCCAAGCAGGTCGAGAAGGAGCAGGATATGCTCCCCGTGGGCTACGGTGCCATGGTCGTCGAGTCCTTCGTGGGCGTGCTGGCCATCGTGTTCGCCGCCATCATGTTCTCCGATCTCAACACCGCCGGTACCGGTGCGCTCAACAACGGCGTCGCCGCCACGCCGTTCTCGATCTTCTCGCAGGGCATCGCCCGCGGCATGACCGCGTTCGGCATCGATCAGACGCTTGCGACCGTGTTCATGACCATGTGCGTCTCGGCGCTCGCCCTCACCTCCGTCGACGCCGTCGCGCGCATCGGCCGCCTGTCGTTCCAGGAGTTCTTCGCCCGGACCAACGACGCGCTCGAGGACGAGCGGGCCGAGCTCACCGGCGCCGCCAAGGTCGCATCCAATACCTGGGTCGCCACGGTGCTCACGCTCATCCTGGGCTTCGCGCTGGCCTTCGGCGGCTACAGTAACATCTGGCCGCTGTTCGGCGCCTCCAACCAGCTGCTCGGCGGTATGACCATGATCACGCTCGCCGTCTTCTGCAAGTGCACCGGCCGCCGTGGCTTCATGCTCTACGTGCCCGTCGCCTTCCTGCTGTGCTGCACGTTCACCTCGCTCGTGCAGAGCACGATCGGCTGCGTGAACGCGCTGGCCGCCTCCGGCGTCGCGGTCATCGCCACCTCCGGCCTGCAACTCGTCTTCGCGATCCTGCTCATGGTGCTCGGCGTCATCGTGGCGTACAACTGCCTGAAGGAGCTCTTCACCAAGGAGGCCGGCTCGCTTCCCGACGAGGAGCCCGAGTGGACCGAGATGGGTCGCGCCCACGTGCGCGAGCAGGCCGCCGAGGCATCCGTCGACCACGCGCGCGTCAACGCGTAACTATGTGAAAAACGTCAGACGGTTTTTCACATACCCCCATGCACGAAAACGGGGCGCCCCATGGCGGGGCGTCCCGTTTTGTGTGAAACGATATCTGACGTTTTTTCGCGTCGGACGTGCGGTGCGAGTTTCGTGTGCCTGGCGCATCAGCTGTTGCAACGGCGCGTGTGCTACGATGCAAGACACTTTGTAAACGTTCGAGGTGCCCGCCGACGATGCGGGTGTCCTGCTATGGAGGTGCCCGCGTTGAGGCGTGTCCTGATATCCGATAGTCCCGAAACCGTGAGCGCGCTGGCGTCATGGCTCAACGACCGGCTGGACATCAACGAGAAGCAGTGCTCGGTGCTGGCGCTCGCACTGCTCGAGCGCAAGGAGCTCAAGATCAAGCGCGGGGCACTCGACCGGGTGCTCAAATCGCTGCGCGGACCCGAGCGGGTCGACGAGATGCGCGCGACCTTGACGAGCGAGGGCCTTATCGCCCAGCTCGGACGAGATGAGTTCGGGCCATATGGCATCCGTCTCGATGCGGCGGGTATCGATGCGGATGCGGTGCTCGAGGCACTTCGTGCCGAGCAGACCGACGAGGATGCCGACGGCGCCGACGGGGTGGAACAGGTTGCTGGAGGGAATGGCACCCGTGCGGACGGGGACGGCGATTCCGAGTGCCGTGCGAAGACCGATACGTCGGAGCAAGCGCCGAAAGCCGGGGATGCGGCGGATGCCGACGCTGCGGTTGTCCATGCTCGCCGAGATTCCGATTCGGCTGCTCCCGCATCCGCACCCGGCAAGCGTGAGGGCCGGACGCGCGAGTGTCGCGAGCGCAGACATCGTCCTGCACGCAAGGATCGTGGGCAGCGCGTCTCCGAGCCGTTGGCCAAGCGTGCCGCGCAAAAGCCCGTTGCGAGCGAGCGCGTATCGACGACGGACGCGCGTCGCGATGAGTCCCGCCCGCATGGCCTTGCCGTCATCAAACGCGGCCTGGGTGTCGTGGCGTCGCTTCGCGAGCGCGTGGTAAAGGGTCCCGCGTCAGGCAAAATCGCCAAGGCGAGCGCGGCAAAGCAGTCTGTCGAGCAGCCGACAAAGCCCGATGACGTGGCGCGTGTGCGGATGTGGCTCGAGGTGCACAAGGGCGAGACGGTTCCGTACGCCTCGCGCAGGCAGCGCGCCTACCAGATCTTCGACGACGAGAAAGCGCTTGAGGGCAAGCGCGGCGATCGCCTGATGCGGCGACTCACTGCCAAGGGCATCAGCTCCAACGTGCTGCGGATCGCCTCGAACCAGACGCCGCCGTTGCAGGGCTTTTACGGTCTCGGTGCCGATCAGCCGTTCATCGTGGTGGAGAATATCGACACCTACGAGGAGATCGTGGCGCTGCTCAAGGGGCGCCGGAGCGTGCGGCTGTTCGGCAAGCGGGTCGGTGGAGTGATCTTCGGTGCCGGCCACAACGTGTGCATCGCTCATGCGCTGGACGACTATCTGAACGATATCGGGTACGGTTTTCCGTATGTGTACTACGCGGGCGACGTCGACCGCGAGGGCGCGCGGCTCGTCGAGCGGGCGCGTGAGGTCAATGTGATCGAGATCCGCCTGCATGCGGGCATGTACCGTGCGATGTTCGCGGCGAACCGCGCGCACGTGCAGCAGCAGGGCAACGATCGCGAGAGCGCTGCCGACAACCAGGAGCACCCCCGCGATTTCGCGCGCCTGGTCAAGGACCTGCCTGTGTCGCTGCGGATTCCGTTCCGCCGCGCGCTGCACGACAATATCAGGATCCCGCAGGAAGTGCTGACCAGCGAGGATTTCCGCCGCTCGAGCCACGGAGCCGTCGACCGCCTGCTGAACAGTTAGCTGGAGGTTCGGACCGCCCCATAGATGGGATGTCGGTCGGGTATGCGCGAGACGGGACCGATCTTGGCGCGCCGCGTGCAGAATCGAGGTCGATGGGCGGGCAGATGCGTTCGTTTTCGCGCTGATGGTCACGAGAGCACGTTTCCTGTCAGATTGAGCGCGAAGCATCCCCGATTGAGTCCGAATTGGGCGCTATCGAAGGTTCGATGAGGGATTGGCCGGGGCGGCGATGTCTTGGCAGCCGACGTTTCCGCAGGATCGATGTGCGCTCAAGTAGCGGCGGGCTGTTTTCGGTGCCTCTGCCTTTCAGTAATCGTTGTCTCGTGACCACAATGCGGATCACGAGCAATCGTCGCGCGCTTTGCACAGCATGAGGCCCCTTCGGTTCGAATCCCTCTGCCCCAGCCATAGGCGATAAAAGAAGGCCAGCGGATATACCGCTGGCCTTCTTTTATCGCCTATGGCTGGGGCAGAGGGATTCGAACCCCCGTAACCGGCACCAAAAACCGGGGTCCTGCCGCTGGACGATGCCCCAAATGCAGCGCCGGAGCGTATGCTCCGGTCAGCTCAACAAGTGTACCTAATCGTTCAGCGCCGCGCAAACGCCGTCGAGCAGGCGAATCGCGAGCGTCTGGGCGTCGCTCGAGGTGAACTGGCCGTTATAGCCCGTGATTCCCGTGAGCTCGATGCGGATCTTCGCGGGCTTGTGCTTTGCCGCCGCGAACGCCGTCGCCAGGCGCTTGGTGAGGTTGTTGCACTCGGCGAGCACGATCGTGGGCGTGGGCGCGGCATCCTCGGGCAGGACGCTGCTCGCCAGTTCGAGGACCAGGTCCATGTCGGCGGACGGCTCGCCGTCGCATAGGACCATGCCGCTCGACTCGGTCGTCGCCTGCGCGATGTTCCACATGCGCGACGCGACGGCGCGCGCGATGGGATCGTCGCCGCACACGGCGATGCGGTATCCCTCGAGCACCTCGGCGGCGCGGGCGAAGCCGATGCGCTCCTCCGCCTCGACGATGGAGGGCTTGCCCTCCCACACATGGCGCAGGCGCTCGATGTAGGCGAAGGTATCCTGGAACGCCATGCCGTCGGCGAACAGGCCGACGTTCTCCTGGAACTGCTGGAGCGCGGCCTCGGTATGCGGTCCGAAGTAGCCGTCATCGCTGCCGCAGGCGAATCCCAGCACGTTGAGCGCCTGCTGCAGGGCGTGGACGTCGGCTCCGTGGAAGTTGGGCAGGCGTAGGTACAGCGTGCGGTCGCCGAGGCGATAGGACGCATCGACCAGGGCCGACCAGCAGGCCGAATCGACTTCGTCGCCCGGCATCAGGTCGTTGTCGGCGCGAAACGCCCTGACTGCCCGGGCGGTGCTGTCGCCGAAGAGCTTGCCTTCGAGTTCCGCGGGCTCGATGGAGAAGTCCAGTCGGGTGAGGCGGGACTGGACGTCCTCGACGGCGGGGCCCTGCATACCCTTGACGATAGGATCCATGGAAACCTCTTTCCATATGAATGGAAGGTCCGCGCGTTCATGCAGCGCGGATGCGCGTAATGTATCGAATCTATAGTGTAACAAGTCGCGCCGTCCGTTGTGCCGACCAGCCCTCTTCCCGCAACGACTTCAACAAAGAATCGATGTGCAGTCCGCATGGACCGCATGGGTCGCGTGCCGGCGGGGTATCCGAGTTTCAGGGCCGCGATAGTCCTCTCGGTTCGGGTGCCCGATGTCGAGGCGTACCGAGCATTCCGTGCAGCGTAGGAAGAAAGTTGACACCGTGCTGCCACCATGAGCATGGGATACGACAGGAAACAAGAACGGAGGCCACCGTGAATCAGGATGCCCATCTGCTGATCGTCGATGACGAGCAGGCGATCGCCTCCATGTTGGACGATTACTTCCGCATGGAAGGTTTCCGCACGACCGTCGTCGGCAGCGGCGCGGATGCCATCGAGGCGGCCGAGGACAGTGAGCGTGGGCGGCTGCCGCGAATCGACCTCGTGCTGCTCGACGTCAACATGCCGGGCATGGACGGCTTCGAGGCGTGCCGCCTCATCCGCAAGCGCCTCACGTGCCCGATCATCTTCCTGACGGCGCGCGTGGAGGACGCCGATCAGCTCGACGGTTTCGCGTCGGGCGGTGACGACTACGTGCTCAAGCCGTTTTCGCTCCAGGTGCTCGGCAGTCGCGTGCGTGCGCACCTGACGCGCGAGTTGCGTCGCGGCGAGGACCGCACGGCGCACGTGTGGTTTGGCGACTGCATCGCCATTGATTACGCACGGCGCACCGTCGAGGTCTCGGGCGTGCGCGAGTCCGAGCAGGATCGCGCCAAGGAGCCCGTGCGCCTCGATCTGACGCGCACCGAGTTCGACATTGCGGCGTTGCTCAGCAAAAAGCCCGGGCGCGTGTACGACCGCACCTTCATCTACGAGCAGGTATGGGGATGGAACGCGGAGGGCGATCCGGCGATCGTGCGCGAGCATATCCGCAGGATCCGCAAGAAGTTCGCCGAGGCGGGCTGCGGCGTCGATCCCATCGAGACCGTGTGGGGCGTCGGCTATCGTTGGAGCGTCCGATGAGGGCGCGGCGGACGGCGCGCGATGGGCGCGTGCGGACGTTTTGGGACGATATGCCGCTCATGTGGTCGTTTTTCCTGTACACGGCCGGCTGTGTGCTGACGTCCATCGTCGTGTCGATCGCGCTCATGGTCGGCATCATGTCGGCGTACGGCACGTTCCAGCGCTCCGTGTGGGAGGGCCGCGTCGATGTCGGGGGCGGGCCGTACGTGTACGATGCCGAGTCCGACGAGCTCGTCCCCGCTGTCGCGATCGAGCTGGCCTCGGCGGGCGAGCCGCCCGATCGTATCGCGTTTCTGGGCATGCGCGACCAGGCGGACGGTGGCCTGCTCGTGGGCAACAGCTCCGGGGGCGTGATCAACGCCGATACCGGCGCTCCCGTCGGATACGCCACGCTCGAGATGGTCCGCACCGATCCATCGCTCACGGTCTACGACTGGGGCGGCAACTATACCGCGGCCGATTACGAGGAAAGCGACGGCTCCCCGTACGATCTCGTCTCGATCGACGGGTCCAATCTGGCAGCCTACGATGCGCGCGAACGGGCGGGACGCATGCAGGTCACGGGTCCGGTCGCCCGACTCGGCGAAGGCGACGACGCGTTCGTGGTGTCCAACATCGGCTATTTCGTTTTGCAGGATTCCATGGCCTACGAGACGCCCCTCATGATCGCCCTGCGCGTCGCCGCGGGGCTCACGCCCTTCGCGGTGCTCGGCATCACCGCGTATCTGTTCTTCCGCCGCTTCTATCGCAAGCGCCTGGCGGGGCCTCTCGACGTGATCTGCGGATGTGCGGACCGTGTGGGCCGGCAGGATCTGGATTTCGTGACGCCGGAGGTGCCGGGACGCGAGTTCACCCGGCTCGGCGACGCGTTCGAGAAGATGCGCGCCTCGCTGGAGGCGTCCCAGCGCGAGCTGTGGCGTACCGTGGAGGATCGCCGTCGCCTGAACGCGGCGTTCGCGCACGATCTGCGCACGCCCATCACGGTGCTCAAGGGGACGGTCGAGATGGCCCGGCTGCGCGAGGAGCACGGCGAGCCGGTCGACGGACAGGCGATCGGCACGATCGCGGAGCAGGTGGAGCGGCTCGAATCGTACACGATGGCCATGAGCGGGATCGCCAAACTCGACGACCGGCCGGTCGTGCGCGCACGGATGTCCGCCAGCGACTTCTCGCGCGAGACGGTGCGTTCCATGCAGGATTACGTCGGTGCGAAACGACCGAGGCTCGCCCTTGCCGTCGATGCGGCGGGCATGTCGCAGGTCGAGACGGTTTCCGTCGACCGCTCCTTGGTCGAGGAGGTGCTCGGCAATCTGCTCGGTAACGCCTGCGAGCACGCGCGGTCGCGCATCGCGGTCGCGCTGTCGTGCGACGAGGAGGGCGGGCGCCTGTGCGTGCGCGTGACCGATGACGGACCCGGCTTCACGCCCGAGGCACTGCATCGGGGTTGCGAGGCGTTTTACGGGGAAGCCAAGAGCGCCAAGCATTTCGGGCTCGGCCTGAACATCGTGCAGACGCTCGCTCGCCTGCATGGCGGCGATGTCCACCTGTCAAACGACCCCGCCGGCGGCGCCTGCGTGACGGTGACCTTCGGGATGGGGGCGGAGCAGGACGCCGAATCCTGACGCACGACGACAATCCGACGCAGCGCCTTTCACGATGCTGTGCGTCCGCTTACCGAGTCTTGTCAAAGCGCCGCTAGCATGGACGAAAGGCGCGGCGTGCGCCGATGCCCGCACGCAAGAAGGGGTGGTAGGGATGCTCAACGTGTTCGGCGAGACCATGGTCATGGAAGACGGTACCGAGGCGCCGATCGTCCCTCTGCGCGAGGACCGTGCCGCACTCGCCTCGCTTGCGCTGTCGGCGTTCGTGGTGGTCGTGTTCGTCGCGTTGGGGTTCTAGAACCTCGGTGTCATCCATGCCGCACGGCAGGGACGGCGCGCCCACATGCCGCATCCGCGCGCCTAATGTAGGCGCTCCACGAAGAAGTCGGCCATGGCGAGCAGCAGTTCGCGACACTCCGCGTCGAGCTCGATGTCGGCAAGCGTGCGCTTGGCGCGGTCGATGAGCTCGATGGCGTGGGCGCGTGCGAACTCGATCGAGCCCGTCCGCTCGAAGATCTCCACCGCGCGGTCGAGCGTCGCCGGATCGGTCGTGCCGGAGGCCAGGATGCGCTCCAGCTCGTCGCACTCATCGGCGTGCTCGAGCGCGTGGACCGCGACGAGCGTGCGCTTGCCCTCGGTGATGTCACTGCGGAAGTCCTTCTCGCGCGCCTCGCGCTCGCCGATCAGGTTGAGCAGGTCGTCTTGGATCTGGAACGCCAGTCCCGTGTCCAAGCCGAAGGAGCGCAGGGCCTCGATCTGCTCCTCCGTGCCGCCACCGATGATCGCGCCGCAGGCCAGGGGCACGGCACCGCTGTAGTGGGCGGTTTTGAGCGTTGCCATGGTCAGGTAGTCGTCGACGGTCAGGTCAAAGCGCTCGTCGCGCACCCAGCCCAGATCGAGCGCCTGGCCCTCGACGGTGCGCTGCATCATGTCCGTGAGCACGCGCAGCACGCGCAGCTTGATGTCGTCGGCGAGGGTACTGTCGCGCAGGATGGTATCGGTGACGAGTGTGAGCGCGTAGTCGCCGCAGTTGATGGCGATACCGACGCCCTCGGTGACGTGCACGCACGGTTTGCCGCGGCGAAGGTGCCCGTTGTCGGCGATGTCGTCGTGGATGAGTGCGGCGGATTGGAAGTGCTCGATCGCCGCCGCGGCGCTCAGCGCGGCATGGAAGTCGCCGCCCACCGCGGCGCAGGCGAGCATGCAGATGAGCGGGCGGTGGCGCTTCCCGGCGTTGGCCGAAAACGCTCCCAGCGGCGCATACAGGTACCGCTCGATATCCGCACGATCGGTCTTGTCGCAAAAGAATGTGGAAAGAAACTCGTTGACCTCGCCGACGTTGCGGGTAAGGAAATCGGTGAACGCGCTGGACATGGTTGAACCTCGCAGGGAAGTCGCCAACAAAAAACGGTGCCCGCACACAGCGCGGACACCGTCCATTGTACGTTGCCGGAGCGGCTATTTCGTGGCGAATCCGTCGGGGTTGTGCGACTGCCAGTTCCAGGAGTCGCGGCACATGTCGTCGATATCGAACTCGGCGGTCCAGCCCATCTCCTCGCGGGCACGGGTGGCGTCGCACCAGTTGGCGGCGATGTCGCCGTCGCGGCGCGGGCAGATCTTGTAAGGCAGCTCCTTGCCACATGCCTTCTCGAAGGCATGGATCACGTCGAGCACCGAGGAGCCGGTGCCGGTGCCCAGGTTGAAGATGCCGACCTCGGCGCGGCCATTCATCCACTCGAGCGCCGCCACGTGGCCGCGGGCGAGGTCGACCACGTGGATGTAGTCGCGTACGCCGGTGCCGTCGGGCGTGGGATAGTCGTCGCCGAAGACGTTGATGCACTCGCGCTTGCCCACGGCGACCTGCGCCACATAGGGCACGAGGTTGTTGGGGATACCCTTGGGGTCCTCACCGATCAAGCCGCTCGGGTGCGCGCCGATGGGGTTGAAGTAGCGCAGCAGCACGACATCCCATTCGGGATCGGCGGTGTGCAGGTCCATGAGGATCTGCTCGATCATCCACTTGGTCCAGCCGTAGGGGTTGGTGGCGGGCTTCTTGGGGTCGGCCTCGGTCACGGGCGGGTTGTCCGGGTCGCCGTAGACCGTGGAGCTGCTGGAGAAGATGATGGACTTGCAGCCGTGCGCGCGCATGACGTCGCACAGCGCCAGCGTGTTCCCGATGTTGTTGTGGTAGTACTCGAGCGGCTTATGGACCGACTCGCCGACGGCCTTGTAGCCGGCGAAGTGGATCACGCGGTCGATCTTATGGGCGTCGAAGATGCGGTTCAGGGCATCGCGGTCGAGCACGTCGGCCTCGTAGAAGGTGAGGCTCTCCGCCGCGTCGTCGCCCACGATCTGCTTGATGCGGTCGATGGCGACGGGGCTCGAGTTGGAGAGGTCGTCCACGACGATGACCTGGTAGTTGCGCTCGAGCAGCTCGACGACGGTGTGCGAGCCGATAAAGCCGGCGCCGCCGGTCACAAGAACGCAGGTATCGGCGGGGGAGAGCTTGACGGACATGGGGTATCTCCTTTCGGCCGTGGGGTCCGATGGGCGTTTCGGGGTCAAGTATAGCTCACACCGCCGACGCGCCATCGAGCCCGGACGCGCGCGCGATATACCAAAAGACGTGCACACATGCACAGTTGACGCGCCGACGGTTGTGAAAAACGGCTGTATGCAAGAATAGGGTAGATAGGGCCGAAAAAATGCGGCGGCTTTGGCCGAATCTGTATTTCAGCCCTCTGGAAATCGTTCATCTTCGCGGTGAGTTACAAAACTGAACACTTTCCAGTTGTATTGGAGGGGTCTGAGGGGCGATTCGGGTGCGATACGGGTCGACAGCATAATCCTATCAGTGCTCCATCGGGACCATAGCAGCAGCTAATAATAATAAAGTTCAGATAGCGAGCGCCAGCGGATCTGTATAATCCTGCGAGGGATGCCGTCGACGTCCCAAACAACTGGAAACCGTCCATTTTTGTAACGCTCGGCCGACATGAACCTCCCAGGGGCGCGCAGCGCGGTCCGAAGCGTCCTTCCGGCGACACGTTACAGCGATTCGCGCTCGATCAGCTCCATGTGCAGGACCGTGGTGGTCGGCTCCGCTCCGTCGATGAGCTCCAGCGCCATGTCCGCCGCCATGGAGCCCTCGAGGTGCAACGGTTGGCGGATGGTGGTCAGACGCGGGGTGACCTTGGTCGCGATGGGATGATCGTCGAACCCGATGACGGACACGTCGCGAGGCACGAGCAGGTCGTGGTCGCGCAGCGCCTCGATGACGCCCGAGGCGATACGGTCGGAGCCCGCGAGCACACCGTCGGGACGGACGCCGCGCTCGAGCAGGCGCCGCATGGCGATGAAGCCGTCGCTGGCGCTCCATCCCGTGTAGAGGATCAGGTCCTCGGGCAGCGCGTCGCCAAGCACTCGCGTGTAGCCGCGCACACGGTCGATGACGGCAGGGTTGTCCTGCGGGCCGAGAATCGCCACGCAGTTCGTGCGGCCGCAGCCGACCATGGCGCGGGCGGCGAGTGCGGCGCCCTCGACGTCGTCGGAGTAGACGGTCGAGAACACGTCACGATAGGGATGGCCCTCCAGCTGGCCGCACAGGACCGTGGGGACCTCGAGGTCGCGTAGCACGTCGAGCAGCTCGCTGCCGCGATAGGGCGAGATGTCGATGACCGCGTCGAACGAGCGGCGTTCGAAGTGACGCACCACACGTTCGCGCTCGTGCGGAGTCGAGGCCTGGAGCAGGACGGGGAGGTACTCGGATTCGGAAAGCTGCTCGGTGATGCCGCTCAGGAACGCACCGTAGGTCGGGTCGGAGAACAGCTCGCTCAGCGGCTCGGTGACGAGCATGGCGATGGTTTCGGAGCGTCCGACGGCGAGCGCCCGGCCGCGCGCGTTGGGCACGAAGTTGATCTGGTGCGCGATGTCGCGGATGCGCCGCTTGGTCGCCTCACTGATGCGGGGGGAATCGTTCAGGGCACGTGATGCGGTCGAGCGCGAGACACCCGCCGCCGCGGCGACATCCGCTAGCGTCGATGTCGTATGTTTGGACATGGTCATAGCGCTTCCCGTTACCTTTTGTGCGAACTTGTTACCTTTCTCACTCTACTACAAGTGCGGGGAGCGCGTCTCTGCCACAGGCGCTGTGCGGCTGTGTCCGTTCTTGTTGCATGCGCGTGCTCGCCGCGTCGACATGCTCGCGTAGGCCGTTCTGTCCGCCGCACGGGGTAAGCGGTTCGATTAGACGGGCGAGCGGTCGAGAGGGGGCCATTTTAGGACAACCGGTTGCACAAACAGCAGCGCTGCCGTATGGTGTGGACAACCGGTTGCACACTGAATGCACACAATGACCTCACCCGTTGCATGACGGGGTCGACCGGCCCGGCAGGCGCGGACGCGGGCGGCTGACGGGCGTCGTCACCCATGTGAACGGTGGGGTCGAGGAGAAAAAGGAAAGGAGACGGGTAATGGATGTCATCAACGATTGGGAGAACCAAGCGCTGACCAACCGGAACCGACTCGCTGCGCGCGCGTACTTCATGGGGTACGCGTCGCCCGAGCTCGCTGCCACGTACAGCCGCGAGCTCTCGCGCGGATTCGTCCAGCTGAGCGGTCCGTGGCGCTTCCGCCTGTTCGACAGCCCCCGCTGCGTGCCGGCCGCCACGATGGCGACCTACGCGGACGACTGGGACGAGGTCGAGGTGCCTCACATGTGGCAGGTGGACGGCTACGGCAAGCTCGCCTACACCGATGAGGGTTTTCCCTTCCCGGTGGACCAGCCCTTCGTGCCGGGTGACGATCCCACGGGCGTCTACCAGCGCATCGTCACGCTGCCTGAGCTCGCTGCGGGCAGCCGCGAGATCATCCGCTTCGACGGTGTGGAGAGCTATGCCGAGCTCTACGTCAACGGCGAGTACGTGGGCATGACCAAGGGCTCGCGCCTGTCGGCGGAGTTCGACGTCACGGACTTCATCCACGCCGGCGACAACCTGTTCGCGGTGAAAGTGCTCCAGTACAGCGACGGCACCTACATCGAGGACCAGGACATGTGGTGGGCCTCGGGCATCTTCCGCGACGTCTACCTCATGGAGCGTCCCGCCGCGCGCCTGGACGACTTCTACGTGCGCACCCATCGCGTCGGGGATGCCGCCGAGCTCACGATCGATGTCAAGACGACGGCTGCCGAGCGCATCGTGTGGCGCTTCGCCGCCGCGGGCGCGACGGTCGCCGAGACCGAGGTCGACCCCGCGACCGGCCACGCAGCGCTGACCATCGCCGACGCGCGCTTCTGGAACCCCGAGGACCCCTTCCTCTACGACATGACCATCGAGGTCTACGGCGCCGACGGCCTGTCCGAGATCGTGCCGCGTCGCCAGGGTCTCGCCGAGGTGACGATCGAAAACGGTCGCATCCTGCTCAACGGCACCTATTTCAAGATGCACGGCGTGAACCGTCACGACGGCGACGACCACAAATGCCGCGCCGTTGGCCTTGAGCGCATGCGCCGCGACCTCGAGCTCATGAAGCGCCACAACATCAACGCCGTGCGTACCTCGCACTACGCCAACGACCCGCGCTTCTACGAGCTGTGCGACGAGTACGGCATCATGGTGCTCGCCGAGACCGACATGGAAAGCCACGGCTTCGAGAACATCGGCAACATCGCCACCGTCACCGACGACCCCGCGTGGGAGCCTGCCTACGTCGACCGCATCGAGCGCCTCGTCATGCAGGAGCGCAACCACGCCGCCATCGTGGCTTGGTCGCTCGGCAACGAGAGCGGCTACGGCTGCAACATCCGCGCCATGTACGCCAAGGCCAAGGAACTCGACGGCCGCCCGGTCCACTACGAGGAGGATCGCAACGCCGACACCGTCGACATCATCTCGACCATGTACTCGCGCGTCTCGCAGATGAACGACTTCGGCGAGCATCCCGGTCCCAAGCCGCGCATCAACTGCGAGTACGGCCACTCAATGGGCAACGGCCCCGGAGGCCTGTCCGAGTATCAGCAGATCTTCGATCGTTGGGACAACCTGCAGGGCCAGTTCATCTGGGAGTGGTGCGACCACGGCATCGCCGCGGTCGACGAGAACGGTCGTCCCTACCACATGTACGGCGGCGACAACGGCGACTACCCCAACAACGGCAACTTCTGTATCGACGGCATGGTGTTCCCTTGGCAGGAGCCGAGCCCGGGTCTGACCGAGTACAAGCATGTCATCTGCCCGGTCCGCGTGGCCTTCGATGCCGCGACCGGCGAGCTCACCGTGACCAACAAGCGCTGGTTCACCACGCTCGCCGACATCCGCATCGTGCTCGAGACGCTCGTCGACGGCGACCCGGTCGCCAGCCGCGAGGTCGTCCCCGGCGAGGTCGCCCCGGGCGAGAGCGTGACCATCCCCGTGGCGGTGGACGCCGCCACCTGCGGTGAGACCCTGCTCACGGCGCGCGTGTTCACCACGCAGGCCAAGCCTTGGTGCGAGCCTATGTACCAGATCGGCGTGTACCAGTTCGCCGTCGCCAACGCCGGCCATGCGGTGATCGAGGTCCCCGCGGCTGCCGCGCCGACGGTTGACGAGGCCGAGTGCCTGCTCACCGTGACGACCCGCGATGCCTCCATCGCCTTCGACCTCGCCTCCGGCGAGATCCGCGATTGGCGCTCCTGCGGTCGCACGGTCGTCGCCGCGCCCATCAAGGTCGGCTTCTGGCATCCGCTGGTCGACAACCACCAGCAGGAGTTCGACTCCATCTGGCAGGAGAACTTCATCAACGTCATGCAGACGTCCACGCGCTCGGTCACGTGGCATCGCGAGGGTCCGGCCGTGGTGGTCGAGGTCGCCCAGCGCATCGCCCCGCCCGTGCACGCCTTCGGCATGCGCTGCACGCTCGTGTACACCATCTGGCCGTCCGGTCGCGTCGACCTCGCGGTGAGCGGCGAGCCCTACGGCGACTTCTGCGACATCATCCCGCGCATCGGCATCTCCTTCGAGGTTCCCGGTGAGGATCGTGCCGTCGAGTGGTACGGCCACGGCCCGGGCGAGAACTATCCCGACTCGCTCCAGGCCAACCCCGTCGGCCACTACCGCGCCAAGGTCGACGACATGTTCACCCCCTACGTGTTCCCGCAGGATTGCGCGAACCGCGAGGGCGTGCGCTGGGTCGCCCTGCGCTCGTCCCACGGTGACGGCCTGCTCGTCACCCGTCCGGTGGGCGTCGACGCCGCGGCCGATCCGTTCTCGTTCTCGGCATGGCCCTACACCAGCGAGGACATCGACGCCGCACGCCACGTGTGCGACCTGGAGCCGCGCGACACCGTCACGGTGAACATCAACGACCGGGTGCTCGGCCTGGGCTCCAACTCGTGGGGCTCCGAGGTGCTCGATTCCTACCGCATCCGCTTCGAGCGCTTCAGCTTCGCGTTCTCGCTGCGTCCGCTGGCGTCCGCCGATATCGTGGCCGGCCTCGCCCCGATCAAGGAGGTTTAAGCATGCACGTGTATGAGACCCGTGCCCAGTTCGACGCCGAGCTGAGCTCCGTGAAGAAGTGGATGCGCGTGGGCCAGGCGCTCGACATCGCGCCGACGCTGCTGCAGGACGTCGCCTACTCGATCGGCGATTCGCTGACCTACTGGTGGGACCGCACGCCCGCGCTGTCCACGCCCGATATGGTGGGGACCCGTCGCTACCTGAGCGTGGTCGCCCCCATCGACGGCGAGGCGCACGTCGTGGTGGCGTCCAAGGCCGACTTGGCGCCCACCCGCGCCTATAGCGACCTCGACGACCGCGAGCGCTTCGAGGCCGCCGACGTCGAGCCGGTCGTCGTGCCGGCGGGTGGCATCCTCGTCGTGGATGAGCAGGAGGCCTTCCGCGTCCTGCCCGATCCGGACGTCGCCGCCGTCATGGTGCGCGTCACCATCGAGGGATACAGCTTCCCCAACAAATAAGGTATTTGGGCGCCTGCGCTCCGCACGGTTGAGCCCGGACGGGCGCAGGCGCTTACGGATGCTGGATGGCGCATCCAGCTCGATTATAAGGAGGAGAGTCATGAGTTCGGAGAAACGAGCGAAGATCGGTTCGCTTGCCCTGCTCGGCATGACCATTTCCGCGGTGTTCGGCCTCAAGAACATCATCAACAACAACGCGGAGATCGGTCTTGCGGCGGCGCCGGCGTTCTTCATCGCCACCATCCTGTACTTCGTGCCCTACACCCTGGTCACGGCTGAGTTCGTAGCCCTCAACAAGGACTCCGAGTCCGGCGTGTACGCCTGGGTCAAGACGTCGATGGGCGGCCGCTGGGCCTTCATGACGGCGTTTTGCTATTGGTTCGTCAACCTGTTCTATTTCGCGTCGATCCTGCCGAACATCATCATCTACGCCAGCTATGTGTTCTTCGGCATGAACGTCGAGATGTCCCCGTTCCTGACCACGGCGATCGAGATCGTGATCTTCGCCATCGGCACCTGGGCTTCCACCAAGGGCGCCAAGTGGATCGGCAACATCTCGTCCATCGGCTCCGCCGCCGCCATGGGCATGGCCGCCATCTTCGTGCTGCTGTCCGTCGGCGCCATCTTCGGCGGCGTCGAGTTCGCGACCGCCCCGACCGCCCAGACCATGGCTCCGGACACCACGAGCTTCGCGACCATCTGGGGCTTCTGCGGCACGCTCGCCTGGATCATCCAGGGCGTGGGCGGCGCTGAGTCCGTCGGCGTGTTCCTGAACGACCTCAAGGGCGGCGTCACCGCCTTCGTGCGCACCGTCGTCGCTGCCGGTCTGGTCATCGGCCTGCTGTACGCCGGTTCCTCGCTGCTCGTCAACCTGTTCATCCCCATGGGTGAGGTCAGCCTGTCCACCGGTATCTTCGACGTGTACGGCGCTCTGTTCGCGCACTTCGGTATCCCCGAGAACATCTCGACCCGCGTGCTCGGCCTGATCCTGCTCGCTGCGCAGGTCGGCGGTCTCATGATGTGGACCTCCGCGCCCATCAAGGTCTTCTTCACCGAGATCCCCAAGGGCGTCTTCGGCGGCAAGATCGTCGAGATGAACGAGCAGGGCATCCCCTGGCGTGCCGCGTGGGTGCAGTTCCTGATCGTGCTCCCCATCGTGATCATCCCCGCCATGGGCGCCAGCGGCCTCAACGACCTGCTGAACATCGTCATCAACATGACGGCCGCCACCGCGCTGCTTCCTCCGGGACTCATCCTCATCGCCTACCTCGTGCTGCGCCTGCGCTATGACAACGCCCCGCGTTCGTTCCGCATGGGCAACCGCTCGTTCGGCCTTGCGATCTCGATCTTCCTGGTCTGCGTCTTCTCCTTCGTGTTCATCGCCGGTACGTTCCCGATGGGCCAGGAGCTCTGGCTGACGCTCGTGTACAACGTCGGCGGCGTGGTCGTGTTCATCGGCGCTGCGCTGCTGTGGTACCAGCGCTACATCAACCGTCTGCGCGCCACCGATCCGGAGGCAGCCGAGGAGGAGCTGCGTCCGTCCGTGCTCGACATGATGGAGTAGTCACGGGCTGATATCGCCCTCTCCTTCCAAGCGCCCCTGTGCCCGCCGGCACGGGGGCGCTTTTTGCATGCGGACGGTCCGGGCTCGCCACCGACAACTGCGGCTCAGTGCTGACACACGGGACTCGCTACCGACAGCCGTGGCTCAGTACTGACGCACGGGACTCGCTACCGACAACTGCGGCTCAGTACTGACGCACAGGGCTCGCTACTGACAGCCGGAACTCTGCATTGACACAAACGGGACGTTTCGACCAAGTTCTGTCAATAGAGAGTTCCGATTGTCAGTACAGAGTTTCAGCTGTCAGTACGGAGTTCCGATTGTCAGTACGGAGTTCCGGCTGTCAGTACAGAGTTCCAACCGTCAGCGTGAAATC
>CAZRPL010000016.1:20691-43592 GCA_964602045.1 uncultured Collinsella sp.
TGTCAGTACGGAGTTCCGGCTGTCAGTACAGAGTTCCAACCGTCAGCGTGAAATCACGTCCGACGTTACTTCATCAAAAGGCCCACCTGCGTGTTGGCGCGGGTGGGCCCGGTCGTTCGGTTGTTGGGTGAAGCGAGGTGGCGCCGGTTTTAACCCTCGAGGTTGATGCCGAGCGCCCAGCCCCAGCGCGGGGTGGTCGTGGGGCCGTAGAAGGCGATCCACTCGTCCACATCGATGTCGCGGATGTAGCCGATGTTATCGCGGACCGTGTTGTTGCCCACGTAGATGCCGACGTGGCCGTAGATGGCGCCCGCCGAGGTGTGCGGGTGGGACGGCACGGCGATGATCATACCCACCTTGAGGTTGGCCTTGTTGGAGCTCGTGCAGTACGCGGCGTACATGTCGTCGGCGTTGCCCCATACCGTACCGAAGCCGGCGTTGGTGAACACGTCGGAGACCCACCACGCGCACAGGCCGGCTCCGGGCGAGGGAGTGGAGTAGGCGGAGTCCACGATGCGCTGCTGCGCACCGGCGCCGGCGGATACCTGGCCGCTGCCGGGGATGGACGTCGTGCCGCCACCGCTGCTGTCGCCGCCGGACTGGGCGGCGCTTTCGGCTTCCGCCGCCGCAGCCGCCGCGGCCTCCTCGGCTGCCTTGCGCGCGAGCTCCTCTTGGCGTGCGGCTTCGAGGATCTCGGCGTCGCGCTTTTCCATGAGTTCCTTGACGTCGTCGCTCAGGCCGTCGAGCAGGGTCTGGACCTCGTCCTTCTTGGCCTTCATGGCGTCGAGCTGCTCGACCTGGCTCGCCTTGAGCTCCTCGAGCTCGGCCTGATGCTCCTCGAGATCTGCCTTCTTCTGCGTCAGCTCGGCCTGGATGGTATGGATGTCCTCGATGGCCTGCTGGTCGTTCTCGTTGACCTTGTCGATGTAGTACACGTTGGAGATGAGCTCATCGAACGAGGTGGAGGACAGCAGCAGGGAGATGGCGGTGTTGCCGCCCGATTTGTAGCTCGTGGCGACGCGGTCGGACAGCATCTCCTGCTTGCCCTCGAGCTCGATTTGCTTCTGGTCGATTTCGGCCTGCGTATCGTCGATCTGCTCTTGGACGGTCTCGATCTCGCCCATGGTCGCGTCGAGCTGCTGGGACAGCTCGGTGAACTGGGCGGAGATGGAGTCGAGCTGCGCCTGGGCGGCGTCGAGCTCGTCTTGCGCCTTGTTGAGGGCCTCGGTGGTCTCCTTGGTGGCCTCGGCGGCGCCGGCCAGACGGGGCATGCCGAACAGCACGGCGGCTCCCGCCGCGGCGAACATCGCCTTGACGGCGGAGCGGCGCGAAAGCGCGCGGTCGACGTAGGGTTGCTGGGTGCCGTTTCCGGTATGCGAGAAGTGTTGAGACATATGGGCTCCGAATACGTTGTGTGTATATGTCGATCAACGGACTGTGCTTAAGGATACCGCAGATATGGGTGGCTGGGGTGATTTTCACAAGGTTTGAAGGACGTGGGCAAGATCGGCGTCGGTACCTGCGGTAGGGTATAGTCTTGACGGATACATCCGAGACATCGAAGGGGCGATGCCCGCATGCACGAATACGATCTCATCTCCGACGAGGTGGTTTGCGCGCTGGGAGCGGCGGTCGGCGAGGATAACCTCAAGCTGTTCGAGCCCATGAGCGAACACACCACCTTCAAGATCGGCGGTCCGGCAGACGTGGTGCTCACGCCGACCTCGCCCGACGCCATCGTGCGCGCGCTCGATACCTGCGCCATCGCCGGCGTGCCGGTGACGGTCGTGGGCAACGGCTCGGATCTGCTCGTGGGCGACCGCGGTATCCGTGGCGTCGTGGTGCTGCTGCGTGACAACGTGGCCTCGATCACCGTCTCGGGGACGCGCATCCATGCCGAGGCCGGCGCCCTGCTGCGTGATGTGGCGCTCGCGGCGGCGGACGCCGAGCTTACCGGCTTGGAGCCGCTGTGGGGCATTCCCGCCACGGTGGGTGGCGCCTGCCACATGAACGCGGGCGCCTATGACGCCTGCACGGCCGACGTGCTGGAGTCCGTCAAGGTCTACGTCCCCGGCGCCGAGCTCGCCGACGGCTCGCGCGCACGCGGTACGGTCCGCACGATGGACGTCTCCGAGCTCGCGATGGGCTACCGCAAGAGCCGCATCCACGACGAGGGTCTTATCGTGCTCGAGGCGACCTTCGCGCTGGCGCCCGGCAACGAGCGCATGATCCGTTCGGAGATGGACGACTACCAGCGTCGTCGTGAGGAGAAGCAGCCGCTCGAGATGGCGAGCGCGGGCTCGACGTTCAAGCGGCCGCAGGGCTATTTCGCCGGCAAGCTCATCATGGACGCCGGTCTTCGCGGCGCGAGCGTCGGCGCGGCCCAGGTTTCCGAGAAGCACTGCGGTTTCGTGGTCAACACGGGCGGCGCCACGGCGGCCGACGTGAACGCGTTGATCCGGCATGTGCAGGAGGAGGTCCGCCAGCAGTTCGGCGTCGAGCTCGAGCCCGAGGTCAAGCGCATCGGCGAGTTCTAACGAGCCCGCGGCGCTCCACTGCGCCATAAATGGGTCGGTTGGGGACGTGTTCCCTTCAACCCATTTGGGGTTGGAACGAACACGTCCCCAACCGACCCATGGAAAAGCGCCCGTTCCGGTGTGTCGGAACGGGCGCTTCGCGTTCGCATGCGATATGACGCGGTGACAGGCCTTATGCCTCGTCGTCGGTGGAGGGCTCCGGCTCGGTGGTCTCCTCCTCGTCGACCTCGCTCCATGCGACCGTCACGGTCACGGTGGAGCCGGGGGCGGCAGACGTCGGGGTCCAGCTGATCACGTAGTCGGGCTCCACGCCGGCGCTCGCGCCGTCGGCGTACTCGAACGAATATGCGAATCCGGCCGCCTCGAGCTCATGCTGGGCTTCCGACTTGGTGAGGCCGCTCAGATCGGGCACATCGGTCTCCTGCGTGCTCGGATCGGGGCCGTTGGAGACGATGACGGTGATCGTCGCACCAGGTGCCTGCTGGCCGCTCGGATCCCAGCGGATGACGTAGCCCTCCTCGACGGTGTCGCTGTACTCGTACTCCACGCTCACACCGAAGCTGGACGACAGCTCGTCGCGCGCCTCGCTCTCGGTGTAGCCGGTCAGGTCGGGCACGGCGATGGTGTCGGGGCCGGTGGAGACGGTGAAGTTGACGGTGCTGCCCACCTCGACCTCCTCGCCGGCATTGGGGCTTTGGTCGAGGATGGTGCCCTCGTCGGAGTCGTCGGCCTCCTCGGTGGCGTTGGGCTCGAGGCCCGCGGCGCGGATCAGGCGCTCCGCCTCGGCCTTGCTCGTGGCCTCGGAGAGGTCGGGCACCTCGGTGGTCTCGGCCGGCTCCTCGCCCTGCGAGATCACGATGTCGATCTTGGAATTCTCGGTCGCCATGGCGCTTCCATCCTCGTTCTGCGTGGGATGCTGCTCCATGACCTGGCCCTCGGGATACTCGTCGCTGAAGCCCTGGGTGACCTCGCCGACCTCGAAGCCCGCGTTCTCGATGGTGTCGACGGCGGTCTGCTGGTCGAGACCGACCACGTTGGGCACCGGGATCATCTTGGCGGGGGCGAACAGGCCGGACACCGCGAAGATCGCGATGGCCACCATGGCGATCACCGCGACGGCGATACCGGCGATCTTGCCCTTGCTCATGCCGTCGCGCTTGTTCTCGTAGGCGCTGGAGTCGAGCTGGCCGGCGGCGGTGCGCGCCGCCGTGTTGACGGCCGCGGCTCCACCGACCGGGCGGGCCATGGCCTGCGTCTGGTCGCTCATCACGCGCGTGGCGGTCGCACCGGCGCCGGCGGCTGCGGCCGAGCCGATCACGCGGGTCGGTTCGGGCACGTCGACCGTACGGCCGGCGAGATAGCTGTTGAGCACGCGACGCAGCTCGTCGGCGGTCTGGAAACGGTCGGCGGGATCCTTCTCCATGCACTTGAGGATGATGCGCTCGAGGTCGCCGTCCACGCCGGGGTTGATCTGCGAAGGCGGCACCGGCAGCTCGTTGACCTGCTTCAGGGCGACGGAGATGGCATCGTCGCCGTCGAAGGGAACCTGGCCGGTGGCGCACTCGTACATGACCACGCCGAGCGAGTAGATGTCGGAGGTGGGCCCGAGCTCCTGGCCGCGGGTCTGCTCCGGCGAGACGTAGTGGGCGGTGCCCAGCACGTTGTTATCCTGGGTGAGGTGGCTGTTCTTGGCGCGCGCGATGCCGAAGTCCATCACCTTGATGTTGCCGTCGGGCTGCACCATGATGTTCTGCGGCTTGATGTCGCGGTGCACGATCTCGTGCTTGTGGGCGACGGACAGGGCGCCGCAGATCTGGGCGCCGATCTGCGCGACCTTCTTGGGGTCGAGCGCACCGTGGCTGCGGATGCCGCTCTTGAGGTCGGTGCCGCGCAGGTACTCCATGACGATGTAATAGGTGTCGCCGTCCTTGCCCCAGTCGTAGACGCCCACGATATAGGGGCTCTGCAGGCCGGCCGCCGCCTGCGCCTCCTGCTTGAAGCGCGCGGCGAAGGTCGGGTCGCCCGCATACTGCGGCAGCATGATCTTGACCGCCACCGTGCGGTCGAGTACCTGGTCGGTCGCGCGGTAGACCGATGCCATTCCGCCTGCCCCGACTCTGTCTTTGAGGAGGTACCGTCCTCCCAACACCGTTTGCTGTTCAGCCATCTCTCGTTACTCCTCACACATCATATGCACGTTGTGCACGGTATCACATTCATCGGTCGCCTGCGGACGCGGTGGATCGGACGTTGCCGGACCATGTCCGCGGACGATACGGATTCGCGCGGGGCGCGTCGGGATCGGTCGCATCGCATCACGCTCCCTGTGCGGCGAGCGCGACGCTCAGGACCTCGCTGGCGACCGCCGCCGCCGACTCGCTCTCGTAGCCGCTCCAGTCCTCGATCATGACCGAGATGGCCACGGTCGGGGTATCGAAGGGCGCGAAGCCCACGAACGCGGTGTTGGTCTGCGAATCGGAGACCTCGGCGGAGCCGGTCTTGCCGGCGACCTGCACGCCGTCGACCGACGCGTAGCTGCCGCTGCCCTCCTCGACGACCTCGAGCATGGCCTCCTTGACATCCTCGGCGACGTCGGTGCTCACAGCCTGTCCGAGCGAGCGGGACTGCGTGGTGCTCACGACGGTGCCGGTGGGCGACAGGATCTGCGAGACCACGTAGGGCTGCATGGCAAGACCGTTGTTGGCGATCGCGGCGACCATCATGGCGTTCTCCATAACGGTCGTCTGCGGACCGGCGGTGTGGCCTTGGCCGACCGGCTGGCCGGCGCCCGCCCATGCGAGCTCCCATTCGGTCATCTCGGACGGGTCTGCCATGATCGACTCGGTGCAGGAGAAGTCCAGGCCGATCGACTGGCCATAGCCGAAGGCGCGGGCGTACTGCACGAGGCGGTCGGCGCCCAGCTCGGTGGCCAGCTCGCCGAACACGACGTTAGACGAGTAGGCGAAGGCCATGTCGAGGCTCAGGGTGCCGAAGTCGGTGTTGTCGATATTGGTGACGGGCGCGCCGCCGATCTCGACGGACGAGGGGGACTCGTAGTAGTCGTCCAGGCTCGCGGTACCCGAGTCGAGGGCCGCCGCCAGCGTGATGACCTTGAACGTCGAGCCCGGCGTGTAGAGCGCCTGCGTGGCGCGGTCGAGCAGCGGTGCGTCGCCGTCATCCTCGACGCCCATGAGCGATGAGATGTCGGAGTTGTCGAACGTGGGCGCGCTGGCCTTGGCGAGCACGGCGCCGGTGCGCGGGTCGAGCACGACGATGGCGCCCTTCTTGCCCGCGAGCGCCTGCTCGGCCGCCGCCTGGATGCGCGAGTTGATGGTGAGCTGCACGGAGTTGCCCGGCTGCGTGCGGCCCGCCAGCGAGTTGATCGCGTTTTGCCAGCTCGAGTAATCCTGCGAGCCGGTGAGCGTCTCGTTTTGCGAGGCCTCGATGCCGGTGGCGCCGTACTGCGTGGACAGGTAGCCCACCGTGTGCGCCGCGAGGTTACCGTTGGGGTAGGAGCGCACGTAGGTGCCGTCCTCCTGTTGCAGCGACTCGGCGAGCGTGACGCCGTCGGCGGTGATGATGGAACCGCGCTGGACGTAGGCCGCCTTGGCGATGGTGTGATTGTTGTTGGGCATCTCCTGGTAATCCTTGGCCTTGATGACCTGGATGTAGGTGAGGTTGCCGATCAGCACGGCGAACAGGCCGGTGAACAGGACGACCTCACGCGTGAGGCGCTTGGCGAGCGCCACGCGGCCCAAGACGCCGGACTCGGGCGTGTCGAGCAGGCGACGGCGCACGCGGGACCCGGGACGGGCATGGCTCGGTGCCATGTGGGAGGCGTGGGACGCGTGGGAGCCCGAGGCGCCGAAGATGCGCATGCCGACCTTGCTGCGACCGATGGCGCCGGCTTCGGGTGCGAGCGGCGCCATGCCGTCCGTGCCGGAGCCGACGAGTTCCACCGTGCGGCCCGTGGCCTCGTCGCCGGCGCGCATGAGCAGCGCGACGATGATGAAGCTCGACAAAAGCGACGAGCCGCCCTGGCTCATGAAGGGCAGGGTCACGCCGGTCAACGGGATCAGGCGGGTGACGCCGCCCACGATCAGGAACGCCTGGAACGAGATGGAGGCGGTCAGACCGCTCGCCACGAAGGCGGCGAGATCGGACTTGGCGCGCGCCGCCACGGTGAGGCCGCGCACGGCGAACAGCATGAAGCCGAGCAGGACGGCGGAGCCGCCGAGCAAGCCGAGTTCCTCGCCGATCGCCGAGAAGATGAAGTCGCTCTCCACGACCGGGATGATCGTGGACATACCGCGGCCGATGCCCACGCCCACCAGACTGCCGTCGGCAAGCGTGAACAGCGATTGCACGAGCTGGTAGCCGTCACCTTGCGGGTCGGCGAACGGATCGAGCCAGATGTTGAAGCGCACCTGGACGTGGCCCATGATCTGATACATGGCGAAGCCGCCGAGTAACAGCAGGACCATGCCGATGATCACGTAGGACACGCGGCCGGTCGCCACGTAGAGCATCATGAGGAAGACGGTGTAGAACAGAAGCGCGCTGCCCAAATCGCGCTCGAAGGCGACGATGGCCATGCAGATGCCCCACACCACGAACAACGGCATGAGCAGGCGTAGGCGCGGGATCTTGAGGCCCAGGATTCTGTGGTTGGAGATGGAGAGCAGCTCGCGGTTCTCGGACAGGTAGCCTGCCAGGAACAGGACGAGGAAGATCTTGGCGAACTCGCCGGGCTGGAAGCGGCCGATACCCGGGATCGTCACCCACAGCTTGGAGCCGTAGGCCTCGGTGCCGATGAACATGGGCAGCACGAGCAGCAGGATGCCGAGGATGCCGAAGGTGTACTTGTAGCGTTTGACCATGTCGAGGTTCTTGACGAACACGAGCGTGAGCGCCATGAGCACGATGGAGCCGAACAGGATCATGAGCTGGTTCATGGCCAGCTCGGGTGCCAAGCGCGTCACGAACGTGATGCCGATGCCCGACAGCAGGAACACGACCGGCAGGATCGCCGGGTCGGCGCCCGGTGCGAAGAAGCGCGCGGCGATATGGGCCGCCGTGAACGCGGCGAACAGGCCAAGTGGCACGGCGAGCGTGGTGAAGCTCAGCTCCGCGCCGGTGTTGACGACGTACATCGCGTACAGCAAGATCACGGGGAACGCGGCTGCGACGAGCAGGAAGAGTTCGGTATTGCGGCGACTGCCCATCATGCGCCTCCTTCTTGGGTCTGGGTTTGCGGGGTCTGTGACGATTCGGGGTTGTTTTGCTCCGAATCGGCGTCGGGCGGGTCGGGCCGGTCCGCACCGGCCCCATCGGCGCCCTCGGTGCTCTCGCGGATGACCTCGGCGTTGGCCGCTTGGGCCTCCTTGGCCTCGGTGATCTGGTTGCGGTAGTCCGAAAGCGTCGCCCACGCCTCGTCGAGGCTCGACTGGAATATGCCCTCGGCCAGGCGGTTGCGCGTGTCCTCGGGCAGGTCGGAAAGCTCGATGGAGGTCTCCTCCTCGACCGTATGCAGGTCGACGCCCAGCACGCGTGCGGGGATGCCGCGGTAGACGGCGACCGTGTCGCCGTAGACGCCCAGATACACGGAGTTGCCGATGGTGAAGGCGAGGAACACCGCGCACAGCACGAGCCCGATGGCGACGGCCGCCAAGGCGATGATGAGGTTGCGGCGGTGCGTGCGCACGACCTGCTGGAGGCGCATGTCCTCCACGAGGTCGACGACCACGACCGATACGTTGTCCGCGCCACCGGCGGCGAGCGCCGCGTCGACGAGGTTGTCGGTGCACATCTGGGCGGTGGACGACTGCATGGCGATCTGCTCGATGTCGTTGTCCGGGATCATGGACGACAGGCCGTCCGAGCACAGGATGAGGCGGTCGCCTTCGTCGATGTTGAGCTGGAAGTGGTCGGCGTACATGGAGGGGTCCGAACCCAGCGCGCGGGTGATGACCGAGCGGTTGGGATGGACGCGCGCCTCGTCGGCGGTGATCTCGCCGGCGTCGACGAGCTCCTCGACGTAGGAGTGGTCGCGCGTGATGCGCGTGAGCACGCCGTCGTGCAGAAGGTAGGCACGGGAGTCGCCCACGTGCGCGATGGCGACGATGTTGTCCTGGATGTAGGCGACCGTCGCCGTGCAGCCCATGCCGGGGCGTCCGATGTCCGCGGCCGCCGCCTCGATGATGGCGGCGTTGGCGGCCTCGACCGCCGCAGCGAGTGCGGTGGCGTCGGCCGTGGCCGGGGCGGCCTTGGCGATGGTCTCGACGGCGATGGAGCTCGCCACCTCGCCGGCGGCGTGGCCGCCCATGCCGTCGCAGACGGCGAACAGCGGCGAGGCGACGAGGTAGGAGTCCTCGTTGTGCGCGCGCACGCAGCCCACGTCGGAGCGGGCGCCCCACATGAGCGAGGTCGTGGTACCGGCGTCGTAGGTCGAGTCGGTCGCCACGCGGTCGTCGGTGATCGGCGCGAAGCTCTGCGTGGTGCCCGGGTCCTTGAGTTTGGCTTCCACCTGCGTCACGTCGATCTCGGCGGTGTCGCCGGGTTCGAACGTGTCGGGCACGGGTGCCGCTTCGCCGGATGCCGCTGCAGCCGCGGTTTCGGCGGCGGCGATGTCGGCCGGGTCGGGCAAAGGACCGGTGTCCTGGTTGCCCAGGTAGTCGTCATCGGGTGCCGGGTCCTCGTCGTCGGGGTAGCGTGGAAGCTGCCAGTCGGGCGCGGCGTGCGCCGGTGCGTCGGCGACTGCCGCCTCGGGCGCACCGCCTGCAGAGGTGTCCGGTTGCGCCAGGTGGGCGGGCTCGAAGGTCTCGCCGGGGTCTGGGTCGGCGAAGTGCGCCGGGGCGGAGGTGCCGGCGGTCGGCGCATCGGCTGTATATGGCGAATCGGGCGCATCGTGCACCTCGAGCTCAATGACCGGCTGCGGCGTGAGCTCCGAGATGGACGATGCGTCCGATACGGGTGTCTCTTCGGACGGATATGAGAAGGGCCGCTTCTCCTCGGTCATCGGCGATTCACTTTCATGACGACGTCGCCGATCTGGACCTCGTCACCCTCGCGCAGTGTGGCGGGCTCGGCGAGCGGACGGCCGTTGACGAGCGTGCCGTTGAGCGAGTTGAGGTCCTCGATGACGAGCGCCGGGCCCTGCAGCGAGAAGCGCGCATGGGAGGCCGAGACGAACGGCTCGTTGATGCAGATGTCGGAGCTCGGCGAGCGGCCGACGATGACCGGGCCGAGCATGTCCACGTGGATGCCGCGGATGCCGCGCGGGCCCTTGTCCACGTCGATGGTCCAGATCGCCGAGTCGCGGCGCTGGCCGCGCACGAGACCGACGCCGGTCTTCATGACGGCGAACAGGAAGATGTAGAGCAGGACGACGAGAACGATGCGGCCTGCGAACAGGATGAGATCGATCATGTACGTATCAGCCCCTGAACTCGAAGGTGGAAAGGCCGAAGGTCAGAAGATCGCCGTCGCGCAGCGGGCAGCGCGTGATGCGGCGGTTGTTGACGAGGGTCCCGTTGGTGGAGTTGAGGTCCTCGATGGTCCAGTCCGAGCCGGTGTAGGTGAGCTCGGCGTGTCGGCGCGAGACGTTGGGGTCGCGCAGCACCACGTCGGCGGCGGCGCGCTCGCGGCCCACGGTGCAGCGCGGCTGGACGACGTCGAGCACGTCGCCGGTGACGACGTCCACGAGCTGTGCCAGGGGAGCGGCGGGCTGGGGCTGGGGCTGGCGGGTGCCGGCCATGCGGGAGGCGACGCTCGCCGCGGCCCCGGCGGTTCCGGCGGCGCCCATGGCGGCCATCGCGTCGCGCGTGATGGTCTTGGGCACGGGGATGGGCGTGGCGAAGTCGTCCGCGCTCGGCGCGAACGGGTCGGGCGCGGCCTCGGCGCGCGCGGGCACGCTCATGCGCGGCTGCGGCGCGGGGCGCGGGTTCACCACGTTCATCTGGCCGGACAGGCCCTTCTGGTAGGCGCGCTCCTCCTCGTAGAGCCTGCCCAGGGTGGGGGCGTCGACGTTCTCGGCGAACACCGAGAACTTGCCGCTTTTGAGCGACGGGTCGATCATGAAGCGGACGAGGGGCTCGCCGACGAACACGTAGCGCTTCTTCTCGGCGCTCGCGCGGACGAACTCGCTGACCTCGCGCGTGAGCTGCGGGTAGTACGGGGCCATGAGCGGATCGTCGTCGCTGGAGATCAAGATGGTGTACAGGGCCGGCGCGGTGTTGACGCCATCGACCACGAGGGTCTGGTCCTCCATCTCACGCGCGGCCTGCTTGGCCAGCTTTTTGAACGAGAACGGCGCGCGCGCGGCGCCGAAGATACCCGCCACGTGGTCCTCGAAGGTGCCCAGGAAGTTCACGAACGATCACACTCCGGTCGTATGTTTTCGATAACCGAACAGATACACATAGATGCAGAGCATTATAGAGGAAGCTATGCCGACGCCGACCGCGGTGGCGATCAGCAAGGTGGGCAACGTGGCAATTTCCATAGGGTGTGCAAGACACAGCAGCACGATCGAGGCCACGATGGGCAGCGCGTATGCAAGCGCGTATGCCCCGGCACCGCGGCCGTCGAGATAGCGCGACCATGCCCAGGTCATGACGGCGGAGATTCCCCACGCGACGAGCGACCAGCCGATCGCGGGGACTGGAAAGTCCAAGCTCGCGAGGGCTGCCGCCGCGGCCTCGAGGGGCAACGATCCCGCGGCGGTGCACGCCGCGCGCAGCAGTTGACCCAGCACGAGGCCGACGCCCACTGACGAGGGCGCGGCGACGCCGGCGGTCGTGCAGCCGGCGAGCGCGGCGGCCAGCGGGGCGGCGAGCATGGCGTCGCCGAGGGTGGCCTGGAGGGCGCAGGCGAGCGTCAGGCAGGCCGAGGCTTGCGGATCCGTGCGGCCCCAGACGAGCCACCAGGCGCTGCCGATGGCGGCGGCGAGCGCGCCGACGGGGAGCATGGGCAACAGCGGCGTGGCGCCGACGATCGTCACCAAAAAGCCGGTGAAGACAAGAGCGCTGCCCAGCTGCGGGGCCACGCCGGCGGCAAGTCCGATCGCCAGCGCCGCGGCGATGCGTCCCGGGGCGGTGACAAGGCCGGTGGCGCCCAGCAGTACCCAGCAGCAGACGGCGACCGAGGAGGCGGCGACGAGCGCGGTGAGCGCATCGCGGGAGTGCTCGGTGCGGCTGCCCAGGTAGCCTTCGGCAGGGTCGAGCTCCCAGGTGCGCTCGGCGCGCGTGGGCTGCTCGGCGTCGACGTCGTCTGTGTCGTCGGAGGTGAGCCGAGCGATGATGGCGGCCAGGCTCCGCTTGCCCTCGCGGGCGTTGCCGAGCTCGGCGCAGAACAGCTCGCCGAACGCCGCGATGCTCGCCGGGCGCATCGCCGGGTCAGGCGAGAGGGCCGCGAGCAGGGCCTCCTCGGCGCTCGGCGGGATGTCGGGCAGCAGGTCGCGCGGGTAGAGCACGCCCTGGTCGATGCGCGCCTCGGAGTCGGCGGGGGTGCCCGCGCGGAAGGGCGCGGTACCGCAGAGCGCCTCGTACAGGACGCAGGCGAGCGCGAACACGTCGGTGCGCGCGTCCACCAGGTCGCCCCGCAGCTGCTCGGGCGGCATGTAGCCGATGGTGCCGCCCCGTGCCCCACCGAAGCCCGCGGCGCTCGTGAGCGTCGCCATGCCGAAGTCGGCGAGCTTGACGTGGCCGTTGCGGTCGATGAGGACGTTCGCCGGTTTGATGTCCAGGTGCAGCACGCCGTTCTCGTGCGCGAAGGAGAGGGCCTGGACGAGCGCATCGGCGATGGTGGCCGCCTCGTCGAACGTGAGCGAATGGCCCTCGACCCCGGCGAGGAACTCCTCGAGGTTCATGCCGTCCACGTACTCCATGACGAGGTAGGCGTACGAGGCGTCGTAGGTGAAATCGATGACCGAGACGATGTTGGGGTGCGACAGCAGGCTCGCGGTGCGCGCCTCGCCCAGGGCCGCCGCGGTGGTCTCGGCCGGGGTGATGCCGGCGGCGTCGGGGGAGACCAGCGGGATGCGCTTGATGGCGACACGGCGCTGCAGCCGTGCGTCCAGGCAGATCTCGACCATGCCGAAACCACCGCTGGTGTTGGTCTCCAGCGGTCGATAGCGCTTGAGCAGGTGCGCCGCGGTGGCGCCGGCATCGGGGATGCGGGCGCGCTGCGCTGCGTGTTCCTGCGGGTCCATGACCCGCGTGCGCATGTGTGACGGAAAGAGCGGCATGATGGTCCTTGTGCGTTTGTGCTGCGTGTGATCCATGCGTTTCCTTGCATTTTATCACGCCGGCGGTTTTGGGTTGTGGCGAGGCCGTGCTGTGACAAGATGGGACCGACAAGTTCGGACCTGGCACCATCTTGTCGGCGACAAGATGGTGCCAGGTCCGAACTTGTCGCCAGCTTATCGGGGAGGGGATTCGCATGACCGATCAAGAGCGGCTGGCCGCCTTCAAGGCGTTCGCCGACGATACGCGTACCGAGCTCGCGGACATCAACGCGCGGATGGAGGAGCTCCGTGCTCAAAACAAGGTGAAGACCGCGACCTACCGGCAGCTGTTCGCCGTCCGGATCACGCTCAAGGACATCGACCGGCGCCTTTCCGACCACGGCCTGTAGCCGACGTGAACGTACGTCCGACGTTTTTTCACAGGGGCGCCGTCGCGAGAGCCGCGGGCGCTTCAGTCGCCGCCAGCGGGTATCATAGGCTCTATCGAATCGACGTGAGGAACGATGCCCCATGGAGTCCTTGTATAGAAAGTACCGCCCGCTGACCTTCGACAGCGTGGTCGGCCAGCAGCATATCGTCTCGACCCTCGAGCACGCCGTGACCGAGGGCCGCCTGTCGCACGCGTACCTGTTCTGCGGTCCGCGTGGCACGGGCAAGACCACCATGGCGCGCATCTTGGCCAAGGCGCTGCTGTGCGAGCACGCCGACGCTGCGCGGGCTCAGGGCGCCTCGGGCTGCATGCCGGATGGGACCTGCCCGGAGTGCGAGGCGATCGCCGAGGGCACGCATCCGGACGTCTACGAACTCGATGCCGCGTCGCGCACGGGCGTCGACAACGTGCGCGAGGAGATCATCAGCTCGGTGAGCTTCGCCCCGGTGCGCGGCGCCTACAAGGTCTACATCATCGACGAGGTCCACATGCTCACGGCGGCGGCGTTCAACGCGCTGCTCAAGACGCTCGAGGAGCCGCCGAGCCACGTGGTCTTCATCCTGTGCACCACCGATCCGCAGAAGATTCTCGAGACCATCCTGTCGCGCTGTCAGCGTTTCGACTTCCACCGCATCTCCAACGACGACATCGTGGGTCGGTTGCGCTATATCTGCGAGCAGGAGAATTTCGACGCCGACGACGAGGCGCTCGAGATCGTGGCGCGCCATGCCCGCGGCGGCATGCGCGACGCCCTGTCGACGCTCGAGCAGCTCTCGGTGTTCGGCGACGGCGCGATCCGCGTGTCGGACGCGCGCTCGCTGCTCGGTGAGGTGTCGGGTACGGTGCTCGGCGAGTTTTCGCGGTCGATCGCGGCGCGCGATGTCGTGTCGCTGTTCGGCGCCATCCGCACGCAGGTGGACGAGGGCAACGACCTGCTCGAGCTCGCGCGCGACCTGGTGGCGCACATGCGCGACGTGTACACGGCCTGCGTGGCCGGCGGTAACCCCGACCTGTTCGACGGCACGCCCGACGAGGTGGCGGCGCTGGTGGACGAGGCCGCGGCGTTCGAGGGCGCGCAGCGTTTGGCACGCGTGCTCACCGTGCTCGACGACGCGGTGATCGAGATGCGCGGTGCTTCCGATCCCCGCCTGGTGCTCGAGATCGCCTGCACGCGCCTGGCGCGTCCCGAGTCCGATTTGACACTCGAGGCGCTGGCCGAGCGGCTCGACCGTTTGGAGGCGCAGGTCGCCGCCGGCGTGCCGAGCGCGCCGCTCGACGCCGCGGGCGTGGCGGCGCTCACGGGGACCAAGCCGCGCCCGGCGGGGCAGCGCACGGCTGGCCAGGCTGGGCCGCGCGTCGAGGCTGCCGGTCGTGCCCATGCGGCTGCCCATGATGACGATTTGCCCTGGAACGTGCCGGCGGGTGCCCGCACGCGCTCCGGTGGTGGAGGGACGGCCGCTCCGGCGGCTGCCGCGGCTGTGTCTGCGACGGCCGCGTCGCCTGCGGCGCCTGCGGGGCAGGGCGGCTCGGCGGTCTCGGCACGCCCGGTGCCCGAGCCCGAGGCGAAGGCGGCTGTGAGCGCGGCACCCGCGGCCGGTGCGCGTCCTGCCGCGGCCGATGCTGCGTCGGCGGCGCCGCGTGCCGTGACGACTGATGCTTCGGGGACGTCCGCTTCGGCGTCCATCTCGGCGGATGTTGCGCACGCCGATGGTGGTGCGGCACGCCCTGTCGAGAATCGCCCGTCGACGGGTGCCGAACATGCCGGTGTGCCGGTCGCCTCGCCGTCCGTGCGCCGTGAGGCGCCTTCCGCCGTCGAGGTCGCAGCTGCCGCCGCACCGGCGACACCCGCTGTCACCGATGCCGGCGAGCTGCAGCGCAAATGGACCGAGGTGGTCAAGCGCGTGACGGCCGCGCAGGCGTCGCGCGGTGCGCTGCTCCAGTCGTCGCGCGCACAGACCGATGACGGGTCCCGTCTGGTCGTCGGGCTCCCCAAGGGGTCGAATTTCGCCATCAAGATGCTCGGTCGTCCCGATTCCCACGAGCTGATCATGCCGATCGTGTGCTCCGTGTTCGGGTCGCGCGTCGTGGAATACGTGATGGACGGCGGACCGTCGCGGCCCGCGAGTGGGTCTGGTGGTGCCGGTGCCGCGGATGCCGCGCCCGCCGCTGCCGCTCCGGTGACGGCGCCCGCTGCGGCTGGTTCGGCGCCGGCGCCTGCCGAGCCGCCGGCGCCCGTCGCGTCCGCTGGTCCTGCCGCCTCCGCCGTGGAGTCCATCGAGGCTCCGGCGCCTGCTCAGGCGTCCGTGCCCGCGACGCACGAGGCCCGCGTCGCCGACGATTCGCAGGTCGATCAAGCTCCCAAGCAAGCTCGGTCGCAGGTCGAGGCGCCCGTGCCTTCGCAGGCGGCGTCTCCCGCTTCGCCTCAGGTCGTGCAGGGCGCGCCTGCCTCCTCGCCTGTGCCGTCGGCACCCGTCGCGGCTCCTCGCCCCGAGCCCGCCGAAGAGCTGCAGGTCGATCACACGAGCGGCCCGACCGTGGTGCCCGAGCCCGATATCGATGCCGATCGTCGGGCGTGGGAGGACGAACAGGTTCCCTACGACGACGCGACCATAGCCGACCTGACGGGGGAGGACTTACCGCCGCTCGACCTCCCGCAGGGGATGGCGCCCGCGATGCGGGCGCCCGCGCCCGCATCGCCGTCCGGGGCTGCCGCACCTGTTCAGACGCCTGCGCCGTCGACGCCTGTCGCGTCGGGTGTAGCCTCAGCCTCGGCGCCCGCGTCGCCTTCCGCCCCTTCGCCGAGCGCTCAGGCGGCGGCTTCCGTCTCGGCATCTCCGTCCGCAGCACCGAGGCCCGCAGCGGCGACTCCCGCCGGCGCCGCCCCATGGGTGGGCGCGCCCACGCCTGCTGCCGACGAGACGCAGGTTCCGCAAAGCGAGGAAGAGGCCAAGGCGATGCTCAACAGCATTTTCGGCAACGTCGTCTTCAAGGATGCGTAAGCGCCGACGGGTCCATGGAGAGCGGTCACGCGTCGTTTCTTGAGATTTCGACCGTTGGCTTGAAGGCGGTTGCGCTGGGGTATGCTCGAATCAGCGGCAAAGCCCGCATGGTGCTGCGGGCGACGCTCAAGCTTGAGGGAGCTAGTTGCAGCTGGCTCCCTATCACGTTTAGCCTTCATCCGTCGTCGCTTATGGTCCTGGTAGAGTTCGAGAGCCGTCTTGATAACAAGAAGCGAGCAGTACGTTATCTGCAGGATTTCAAGAATCGAATCTGCTGATAGATTCATAGGCGGCGCCTCCTTACTACGACCGTGGTCGCATGTCGGTAAGCGTCGCCCGCGCCCGGACTTTACCGCGTGAGTCCCGTATTCCCCGAGCAGCTGAATCAAAACACTTAAATAATACCTTCTAGCTGGGAAAATGTTGTTTGTAGTATGCTGGATTCCGGTTGGATTCCTGTCGGGTATGTCTGGTGTCGGGGCATATGGGCCGTTCGATTTTGCGGCGCTCGCGCCATGTTTTGATTCGGTCGGTCGTCTGTATCCGAACATCCGCCGCACCTGCTGGCTTTTCCGTGGGAGCACGTTGCGCGATACGCGTCGGCGATGCCCGTCATGGTACGATGCCGTGTGGAAAACGGACGCCCCGCGTCGCGCTGGCGATGCGGCAACGTGAAGGAGAGCCCCATGGCCGGAATGAATATGCAGCAGATGATGAAGCAGGCCCGCAAGATGCAGGAGCAGCTCGCGGTGGCGCAGGAGAACCTCGCGCAGACCACGGTCGACTCCAGCGCCGGTGGCGGCATGGTCAAGGTCGCCGTCAACGGCGGTATGCAGCTCGAGTCCATCACCATCGACCCCGATGCGCTCGATCCCGAGGACATCGAGATGCTGCAGGATATGATCGTCGCCGCGGTCAACGACGGCATCCGCCAGGTAACCGAGCTCGCTAACAAGCAGATGGGTGCCATCACCGGCGGGCTGAACATCCCCGGCATGCCGTTCTAGGCTGTCGGCAGAGAGATGCGATGCGGGCGGTCGGCGCGTGCCGGTCGCCCGGTTTTTTGGATGACGGGACGGTGTCGGCGGAGCGAAGTGCGGCTGTCGGCAGATGCGCAGGTGAGGGTATGAGCGCGGATCGCAGTTTGCAGATTCTGTTGGACGAGCTGGGGCGGCTGCCGGGCATCGGGCCCAAGTCGGCGCAGCGCATCGCCTACTACCTGCTCGAGGCCGATGCCGAGGAGGCGCATCGACTGGCCGACGCCATCGTCGCCGTCAAGGAGCAGGTGCATTTTTGCAGCCGGTGCTTCAACTATGCGACCGAGGACGAATGCGCCATCTGCCGAGACGACATGCGCGACCGCACGCGCATCTGCGTGGTCTCCGAGCCGCGCGACGTGACCGCCATCGAGCGCACGGGCAGCTACCGTGGGCTCTACCATGTGCTCGGCGGCGTGATCAGCCCGATCGACAAGATCGGCCCCGAGCAGCTCCACGTGCGCGAGCTGCTGGCACGCTTGGGTGCCGAGGATATCCAGGAGGTCATCATCGCCACGAACCCCAACATCGAGGGCGAGACGACGGCGAGCTACCTGGCGCGGACCATAAAGCCACTCGGCGTGACCGTGAGCCGCCTGGCGAGCGGCCTGCCGGTGGGCGGCGACCTGGAGTACGCCGACGAGCTGACCCTCGGTCGCGCGATCGAAGCGCGCCGCGCGCTGTAGGGGTGGAGGGCGATTGGCTGCGCTTCGCGCGACAAGTTTGAACCTGGCGTCATCTTGTCGCGGGATGGGTTGGAACGAACACGTCCCCAACGATCCGCTTCGCTCACCGTTGTTAGACTTCAAAATCGTGTAGATCGATACCCATGTCCTCGGCCTTCTGACAGAGCTCGAACCCATCCATGTCCTCGATGTCCATGGTGTCGAGCAATGCGGCAGGGAGGCCATTGAACGCTGCCGTGCCGGTGTAGTCGATCAGGTAGTCACGCAACTTGTCGACGTCGATGGTGGCCATGGGTGGTCCTTTCTGTTGGGGAGGTTGCTTGCGGTGCTTAACGAAAGCATTGCTGTGTGCGTGGACGCCAGAGCACACCAATCGCGCAGCTGGTTCTCTGATAGCATGCTATAGCAGGGTTGCTCTCTTTTCATGCGTTTGCTTGTGAGGTGTGAGGATGTTTTTTGAGGAAGCTGCCGATCGCGCACGTCTGTTTCGCGATGAGCGCGAGTGGGGGCAGTTCCATAATCCGAAGGACCTAGCGATAGCCTTGTCCGTTGAGGCTTCTGAGCTGCTTGATGTGTTTCGCTGGTCGGGTCCTGACACTTCTGTGGGGGAGCGCTCCGAAAAGGCGGCGGAAGAGCTCGCGGACGTCGCAATCTACTGCATCTATTTATCGGATGCACTTGGAATCGACCTCTCCGATGCGATCGCAGCGAAGCTCGATGCCAACTCGGTGAAATATCCAGTTGCCAAGGCAAAAGGCAATGCAAGGAAGTATACGCAGCTATGATGAGAGTTCCAACTGATGCCCATGCGGATGCACCGCAGGGCGCTCCATTTATCGTAGAGCGGCATCGTTTTGCTCCGGGCTCTCGCGTGGAATATGCGCAGATGACGCTCCCCGAGGGCAAGCTGCTCAACTGGCCCATGGTGTATATCCTTGCAAATGATTCGTCGGCATACGTGGGGCAGACGACGAGTGTCGTTGCTCGAATGGGGCAGCACGGGTCGAATGAGGAAAAACGGGACTTTACTACTGTCAATCTCATCTACAACGACGAATTCAACGCCTCTGTCATCACTGATTACGAACACCGGCTCATCGGCCTGATGCATGCGGATGGAAAATACCAACTGACGAATAAAAATGACGGTATGACGGATACCGAGTATTTCTCGAAGTCCGCGTATAGCAAGATGTTCGAAAGGCTGTGGGAACAGCTACGGGACCTCGATTTAGCCGATCATTCCATCGAGGAGATCGAAGAGTCAGAGGTATTTAAATACTCTCCGTTCAAAGGACTGACGCCGGATCAGGTTCTGGCGCTTGAGGAGATCGAGAGAAGAATCGAGCAGGGCATCGAGGACGTCACGCCCCTCGTCATCGAGGGGATGCCGGGAACCGGCAAGACCATTCTCGCCATTTATCTTCTCAAGAAGCTTCGCGATGATCCTCGGTTCGCGAGCATGAACATACGAATCGTCGAGCCCGTAACGTCGCTGCGTAACACGCTACGGAAATGCCTTGCAAGCGTTACTGGCTTGTCGGAGGACGATATCATCGGCCCTGCCGACGTGATAAAGGCGAAGTATGGAGCAGATGGGTGCGCGGAGAAGCCATTCGACATCTTGTTTGTCGATGAGGCGCACAAGCTCAAGCAGCGCAAAAACCTCGGCACCCAGTTTGGAAACTATGACAAGGTGAACAGGCACCTGGGGCTCGGCAAACAAGCAACGCAGATTGATTGGATGCTGAAGCAGGCGAAGCTCCCGATATTCTTCTATGACCCGCTTCAGAGTGTTAATCCATCGTGCGTTGGGGCGGATGCCCTCCGAACGGCGCTTGGGGATGCGATGGATGATCCTATCGAGCTGAGCTCGCAGATGAGAGTCAAGGGCGGCAAAGCGTACCTTACTTATGTTTTGGACATATTGGCAGGCAGGGAACCAGGGCCGATTGCGTTTGGCGACTATGAGTTCGTGCTGCATACCGATTTCAGGGATTTCGTCTCGAGTTTCGAGGAAGCATATGCCGTGCATGATTTAAGCAGGATGATTGCCGGTTATGCATGGAAATGGGAATCGAGAGGCGATGCCAGCGGATTGGTGCACGACATCGTTATCGATGGGGTCGGTCTGCGCTGGAATTGCACCTACGATAACTGGGTAGGCAGGGGTATTGAAAACACTGATATTGCCCATGAGGTTGGCTGTATCCATTCGATTCAGGGGTATGACCTGAGCTATGCCTACGTCATTATCGGCGACGACATTCGCTTGGATCGAGAAACGGGCAGACTGCATGCCAATAAGGCAGGCTATTTCGATCGCAATGGATACGCGACGGCGTCGCCCGAGGAACTTGATCAGTACATTCGCAATATTTACTACGTTTTGCTGACCCGCGGGATTTTCGGAACGCATGTCTATGTCGCCGACGAGGTGCTGAGAGATTACTTGGCTAGGTTTATTCCGACCGCCTAGGGATTCTATCTGTGCGACGTGACGCGTCCACCTTGTCGCAAGGCGTTGTTCCGCTATAGTTAAGCGAAAGCTATGTCCTTGACGGCCTTGCGAATCCCGAGATGAAGGGCTCCAATCGTCGATGTTGCAACGCTGAGACTTTTGGTCGTGAGGCATCTCTGACAAAAGATTGCATGTCCGTGTGTTTGCGATTCTGATTACCTTGGATTTTCGCCCATAACTGCCGAATATTTCAATATGAGAACTCGATGCACGCAGGCCGCACGGGAGGCGGATGCCCCATGAAGCGCAAGGTAACAGCCGCGCTTGAAGCATGGGCGGCTGAGCAGGACGAAAAGCCGCTCGCTTTGTCCGGCGCCCGTCAGACAGGGAAGACAACGTCGGTGCTCGACTTCGGTGCGGCGCACTACCAAAGCGTCGTGCATGTCGACTTCGTTCGCCAGCCCGCACTTAAAGCGGCTTTCGAGCGTAGCCTTGACCCCAAAGACATCGTTCAACTCCTTGCCGCATTGCCCAGGCGCAGCATCGAACCGGAAGGTACGCTGCTGTTCTTCGATGAGGTTCAGGAATGCGACCAATCGATCGCGTCGCTCAAGTACTTCCGTCAAGATGCTCCGGAATACGACGTGATCGCGACGGGCAGTTTGTTGGGCGTGCACGTGGCGCGCCAAGGTTCGTTAGCCGATGGATACGTGGACATGCTCACCATGCATCCCATGGATTTCGAGAAATTCTGCTGGGCGATGGGCGAAGAGCGTGCGTTCGATGTGGTGCGCTCGAGCTTCGCCTCGCGATCGAGCTGTTCGCTCCACGATCACATGATGGGGCTGTATCGCGATTATCTGCTGGTGGGAGGCATGCCCGAGGTCGTGGCGCTGTGATTCGGGGGCGCATCGCTTGAACGCGTGCGGCGAGCGCAGCGTAATATCTCGACCGCATACGTTGCCGATATGACCAAATACGCGACTTCTGCAGATGTTGCCAAGATCGTTGCAACGTGGGATAGCCTGCCGGCGCAGCTGGCAAAAGAAAAAGGATCGACTAAGTTTATGTGGCGCTATGTTGCAAGCGGCGCCAAAACGGATCGCTATCAGACTGCGGTGGATTGGCTGGTGGCCGTGGGCATCGTGTCTCAATGCACGCAGGTGAGCGATGGGCTTTCCCCGCTCAAGTCGTTCGAGAGCCCTGCATCGTTCAAGCTGTACGTGGCCGATACGGGTCTCCTGTCCTGTGCGTACGATGCCACGCCTGCGGACTTCGAAACCACCGATCGCGCGACGGGTCATTTTCGCGGGGGTATGACGGAAAACTACGTGATGCAGCAGCTCGCCGCGGCAGGAGTTCAGCCGTATTACTGGGGTATGCAGAGTACGCACGAGGTCGAGTTTGTTGCGAGCTTGGGAGGTGCGGTGGTGCCCATCGAGGTGAAGTCCGGTAGGTGGGTTCGTTCGACCAGCGCTGCACGCTTTGCCGAGAGGTATGGCTGTCCGATGATCGTTCGCGTGTCTGCCAAGGATTTCGGCTTCGACGGAACAGCGTTCAGCGTACCGCTCTATGCGGAAGTGCTGGTGGGAGAGCTGTGATGGGAAGATGATGCTGGGTCGAACTCGGCATATTCGGCTTTAGTTCACGGATTGCCTAGACGGGTAATGCTGCAGGAGTGGGGTGGGCGGCGAAGCGCATAACTCGCCTTTTTCTCGGTTTGCTCCCGGCCCCTTCTTCTCATTTGATTTGTTCGCTGCGTCATCGCGGCAATCAAGCTCGTATCCAAGGCTCGAGGCCACATGAGTGAGAAGAAGAAAGGCTGCCTACCGCTAAGCGGTGGGCAGCCCCCAACCAAATCAAGCGACGCTGCCTGGGACCCCCATCGCGGGCAGCCGCTAGCCTTATTGCAGCAAGGTTCAGCTATGAGCTGCAGCTCTATGGACAAGTTTGGACCTGGTACCATCTTGTCGCCTGCGCTCGCTACAGCCGGCGGCAGGTGCAGGTCCGCTTTTTGCAGGTTTTTACAAGTTGTGTACCGCTTGATTTCGATACCCGGTGAAACGGTACAAACGGACAAGGGGTCCGGCGCGTCCGACCTGCGAAAACGTCGGCAGGGCAGCTCGCCTGCGGTGCCGAAACTGTCGGGGCGGAAAATGGGCGGTACACAACTTGCAAAAATCTGCAGACATGCACGCCGAGCCTGTCTTGGCCCCACCCGTCTTGGCGACACAGACGGTATCGCCTGCGCCGCCAAGACATCTGCAGGCCGCAAATTGGTATCCATCGGCGAAAACCGCAGGTTCCGCTCGTGGGATAATTCTCGGTTCCGCCCCAAGCAGAACGGCGCCCCGCGCAGGATGGGCACGCGGCGGTTCGGATCGCAAAGGCCCCGGCTATGCCAAGGGCCTTACCACTTCAGCAAAGTATGACAATCCGCCTGCTACGCCCGCAGCTCCTCGGTGTCCTCGGCCGTCTCGCGGACGATGCGGTGCAGTTCGCGGT
>CAZRPL010000017.1:0-43077 GCA_964602045.1 uncultured Collinsella sp.
GAGGACGTGCCCGCGGGCGCCGTGGTGGCCGGCGTGCCCGCCCGCGTGATCAAGCGGCGCGACGCTCAGACCGACAGCAAGACCGGCCTGGAAGAGAGCCTGCGCCAGCTGTGATGGGAGAAGCGGGAAAATGGGGACCGGCACCTTTTCCCAGCTGTAGTCGATTCGTATCCCCTTCCTTTCCCCAGTGCGCTTTGGCGACCAAGAATCCGCGCATTCCGCAGCAGATTCGTGGTTCGCGTAACAATCACAACGAAACCCGTGCTCCGTACGATTGAACCATCACTATCCGCCGCGAATCAGGAGGGATTCGTATGGAGCAATGGGACGTAGTCGTCATCGGCGCGGGCGTGGTCGGCTCCGCGGTGGCGCGTGAGCTCGCGCGCTATCGTCTGCGGGTCGCCGTGCTCGAAAAAGAACTCGACGTAGCCTGTGGCAACAGCAGCCGCAACACCGGCATGCTGCACGCCGGCTTCACCTACAAGCCGGGCTCCCTCAAGGCCGAATGCGCCGTCGAGGGCAACAAGGAATTCGATCAGGTCGCCGCCGAACTCGGCGTGCCGTTCAAGCGCACCGGCAAGCTCGTCGTGGGCTTCACCGACCATGACATGGAGAACATCCTCAAGTTCAAGGCGATCGGCGAGCAGAATGGCGTCGAGGGTATGCGCATCATCGACAAGGAGGAAGTCGAGCGCATCGAGCCGCATGCGGGCGGCGAGTTCGCCATGTACGTACCGTCATCGGGCATCCTCGACCCCATGGCCTACACCATAGCGCTCGCCGACAACGCCGCGCTAAACGGAGTGAAGTTCTTCTTCGACCGCAAGGTCACGGCCATCGAGCGCTACATCGCCAACGACTGCTACCTCGTCCATACCCCCGCCGGCGCGTTCCGCACCAAGTGGGTCATCAACTGCGCGGGCGCCTACGCCAGCCAGATCTCCGAGATGCTCGGCTATCCCAACTACCCTGTCCGCGGCTTCAAGGGCGAGTACTTCGTGCTCGACAAGAAGGCCGGCGAGTTCCTCAAGATCCCGGTCTACCCAGCCCCCAACGACAAGGGCGGCTTCTCCACGCACGCAACCCCCACCGTCGACGGCAACATCCTCGTGGGACCCGACTCCTACGTCACCGAGGAGTGGGAGGACTACAAGTGCACGAAGGACCATCTTGACGGCCTCATCCGCGACGGCTCCAAGATGTTCAAGCAGATGCGCCGCGAATACTTTATCCGCAACTTCGCCGGCATCCGTTGGAAGCGCGTCGACGAGGACGGCAACGTGCTCGACTTCAAGCTCGAAAGCGACCAGCAGCACAACCCCAACACCGTGAACCTCGTGGGCATCGAGTCCCCGGGCGTCACCTGCGCCCTACCGCTGGCGCGTCGCGCCGTCGCCCGCCTGGTCGAGATCGAGAAACCTCAGATCAACGAGGGCTTCGACCCGGTGCGCCCGACACCCAAGCGCTTCTACGACATGACGCGCGAGGAGCAGGCCGCCGCTATCGCCGCGGATCCCGAGTACGGCGAGATCGTGTGCCGCTGCGAGACGGTGACGCGCGCCGAGATCCGCCGCGCCATCAACAACCCGCTCGGCGTCCACACGGTCACGGGCATCAAAAACCGCACGCGCGCCACGATGGGTCGTTGCCAGGGCGGGTACTGCGAAACCCGCATCACCGAGATGATCGAGCAGGAGCTCGGCATCGAGCCGACCGACGTGCGTTTCAACCACGCCGGATCCTATATGTTCACCGGTCCCGTCAGGGGCGCGCAGGCTTCCGATGAGGCCGCCGAAGGGAGCGTGAGCGCATAATGAAGCATGTAGACGCCGTAATCGTCGGCGGCGGTCCCGCCGGACTCGCCGCGGCCATCGAGCTGCGCCGCAAGGGCATCGACGACATCTTGATCCTCGAACGCGAAAAGAAACCCGGTGGCATCCTGCGCCAGTGCATCCACGACGGCTTCGGCCTGACACGCTTCGGCGAGACGCTCTCGGGCCCCGAGTACGCCGCGCGCTTCGTCCGCGAGGCCGAGGCGCTCGACATCCCCTGCCTCACCGACACCACGGTGCTCGAGATCACGCCCGACCGCCACGTGTACGCCTCCTCCTCCGAACACGGCATGATGGAGTTCGAGGCCGGCGCGATCATCCTCGCCATGGGTTGCCGCGAGCGCACCCGCGGCGCGATCAGCATCCCCGGCACCCGGCCGGCAGGCGTGTACACGGCCGGCGTGGCGCAGGCATACATCAACCTCAAGAACAAGATGGTGGGCCGCCGCGTGGTCATTCTGGGTTCCGGCGACATCGGCATGATCATGGCACGCCGCATGACGCTCGAGGGCGCCAAGGTGCTGGGCGTGTTCGAGGTGCAGCCGTACGCGAGCGGCCTGCCGCGCAACGTCGAGCAGTGCCTGAACGACTACGGCATCCCCCTGTCGCTGTCGCACACCGTCACCGACATCCGCGGCACCGACCGCCTGGAGAGCGTCGTGATCTCGCAGGTCGACGACCACATGCAGCCCCTCCCCGGCACCGAGCGGGAATATGAGTGCGACACGCTCATCCTGTCGGTCGGCCTTATTCCCGAAAACGAGCTGACCTGGATGACGGGCGCCGATAAGGACCCCGGTACGAGTGGAGCGGCGGTCGACGAGAACTATCAGACCACCGTCCCGGGCATCTTCGCCGCCGGCAACGTGCTGCACGTGCACGACCTGGTGGACTTCGTCTCGCTCGAGGCCGAGGCGCTGGCCGACGGCGCCGCGCGATTCATCCGCGAGGGCGCGCTCCCCACGTGCGACCTCGCCGTCCGCGGCAACGAACTGGTCGGCGGTCTCACCCCGTCGCGCATCAGCGGCACCGGTGACGTCACCGTCTCGTTCCGCGTGCGCCGGCCGCTGCGCAACTGCACCGTGGAGCTCATGCAGGGCGACACCGTCGTCAAGCGCCGCCGCATGCCCAAGGCGCTGCCCGCCGAGATGATCCAGATCAAGCTCAAGGCGGACGACCTCAACCAAACCGGCGATCTGGAGGTGAAGGTGACATGCTAAGGGAGTTCACCTGCATCATGTGCCCGCAGGGGTGCGATATCACCGTCGAGCTCGACGGCACGACCATCACCGGCATCACCGGCAACAAATGCGCCAAGGGCGAGGCGTACGTCACGCAGGAGATCGAGAACCCCATGCGCAACATCGCGACGTCGGTCCTCATCGACGGTGGAGAGCTGCCGCTTGCGAGCGTGCGCCTGTCGAACGTGATCCCCAAGGATCGCATCTTCGACGTCATGGCCGAAATCCGCCGCGTCGAGCTGCCCGCACCTGTCCATGAGGGCGACGTCGCGATCCACGACGTGCTCGGTTTGGGCGTTGACGTGATCGTCACCAAGGATGTCGACGCCGTATAGCGCGATATCCAGGCCGAAAGACCAATCGGTGCGCCCCGTGCCCGAGCCGAACGAGCGGCTCGGGCACGGGGCTTTTCAATGTCACCGTGCGGCAGGACTGCAATCCCCTCCTCGGATGGCATCCGAAGTAAGCACCGCGTGCCAGACGCAGGCGGTGTGCCGCATAATGGCAGCACAATCGGCCATCGATTCGCCCGAAAATGAATTTGATACACAGCTACAACCGAAAATGCCGCTATTTTGCAATAGTCGTGACCGTTTACCATCACGGAATCGTTCATCTCGGCGCTTGGTTACAAAATGGGGCTGTTTCTAGTTGGAATGGGGCCCCATGGATGGGGCGGGCTACGGTCGAGCCCATAAAAGAACGTCGATACTGCAATTTCATCATATAGGATATTGCGCCGTCACTGACCTAGCATTGCGAGGTCCGACCAGATAATGTTTTCTATTGTGTATCAAGGTTTACCGATTGCGAGAAAACGAGAACGTGTTGGATTTTGTAACAGCTCGCCAACATGAACGAAATCAACGGCACGAAAGCTCCCGTCAGACACTTCTCAGACCTGCGCGGACGCCGCAAAACGACCGTGGAGGCCACCTACACGCTCGCAAACGATGGAAAACACGGGGGTGCGCCATAGGCGCACCCCCGTGTTCGTTGCAATAAATCGCTATGCGACAAGCACGACGGCTAAATCGTCGCCAGCGCCTGCTCGACGTCGGCGATGAGGTCCTCCGTGCTCTCGATACCGCAGGACAGGCGCACCATATCGGGCGCGATGCCGGCGGCCTCGAGCTCGACATCGTTCATCTGACGATGTGTCGCGTTGGCGGGATGCAGCACGCAGGTTCGCGCATCGGCCACATGCGTGGCGATCTGCGCCAGCTTGAGGCTCTTCATGAACTGCTCGGCCGCCGCACGACCGCCGGTAAAGCCGAAGCTCACCACGCCGCACGACCCGTTGGGCAGGTACTTCTGCGCAAGCTCGTAATAGGGATCGGTGGGAAGCCCAGGATACTTCACGAAGCGCACCTTCGGATGCTCGGACAGGAATTCGGCCATGGCCTGGCCGTTCTTGCAATGCTGCGGCATGCGGACATGCAGGCTCTCGAGACCCATGTTGAGCAAAAACGCGTTCATGGGCGACTGGATGGAACCGAAGTCGCGCATGAGCTGCGCGGTCGCCTTGGTGATGAAGGCGCCGCCCAAGCCGAACTTCTCGGCGTAGACCACGCCGTGATAGCTCTCGTCCGGCGTCGTGAGTCCCGGGAACTTATCGGCGTGTGCCATCCAGTCGAACGTTCCCGAGTCGACGATGGCTCCGCCAACAGTCGCACCGTGGCCGTCCATGTACTTGGTCGTGGAATGCGTCACGATGTCGGCACCCCACTCGATGGGACGGCACATGACCGGCGTCGGGAACGTGTTGTCCACGATCAGGGGCACGCCGTGCGCGTGAGCGGCCGCCGCGAAGCGCTCGATGTCGAGCACGTCGAGCGAGGGATTTGCGATCGTCTCGCCGAAGACGCACTTGGTGTTGGGACGGAACGCCGCCTCGAGCTCCTCGTCGGTGCAATCCGGGGACACGAACGTGCACTCAAGGCCCATGCGCGCCATGGTGTGCGCGAACAGGTTATAAGTACCGCCGTAGATCGCGGAGCTCGCCACGACATGGTCGCCGCAGCCCGCGATGTTGAACACCGCGAAGAAGTTCGCCGCCTGGCCGGAGCTCGTGAGCATCGCGGCGCTCCCGCCCTCGAGCTCGCATATCTTCGCCGCCACATAATCGTTGGTGGGGTTCTGCAGACGGGTGTAGAAGTAGCCGCTCTCCTCGAGGTCGAACAGCTTGCCCATATGCTCGGACGTGTCGTACTTCCACGTCGTGGACTGGTAGATGGGGATCTGCCGAGGCTCCGCGTCGCCGGGGCGATAACCGCCCTGCACGCAGGTCGTTCCGATACGCTCTGCCATTGATGGTCTCCTTGTCTTTCGAGCGATGACGTATGACAGGATACTGCACCACGCGAAAGTTCGCACCCCGCGACGGCGATGTAACAAAAGCCATGCACGAAGCGACATGGCGGGCCCGCGTCACGCAACTATGGGGCACGACCGGTGTATCATGCTCGAAAGCATCCACGGCCACCGCCGTCACATTCCGAAAGGCACACCATGAACGAATCCGCAACCCTCACCGAACGCGCACCGGAGCTCGCGCAGCACGCCGTCGCCCTGCGCGCCGAGCTCAAGTACAACTGCGCCCAGGCGGTCGCCTGTGCGCTTGCCGACGAGGTCGGAGCCGACGCCGCGACGATGTATGCGCTCTCAGAGGGATTCGGCGGCGGCATGGGCGGCCACACCGAAACCTGCGGCGCGATCTCGGGCGCCATCATGATCCTCAGCCAAGAGGCGAGCGCCGGCATCGACGAGCCCGGCACCACGAAAGGCAAAACCTACCAGCTCGTCCGCGACCTCCTCGAGCGGTTCCGCGCACAAAACGGCTCGACGATCTGCCGCGAGCTCAAGGGCATCGGAACCGACACCGGCATGCTTCGCACCTGCGAGGGCTGCATCGAGGATGCGGTCGAACTCGCCTGCGCGATCATCGACCAGCGTCGCGGCGCATAGCGCGCGAACCCCACAGCATCCGACCAGGCGTCGAAGAACCGTCCACGGCCGATAGCATCCGTGCCAGGAGTCCCTCCGCCTAGAACTCATCGAAGCGCACGACGCCCACGCTCACGCGCTCCTTGCCTGCCATACGCTCGGTCAACGCCGCCAAAAACGCCCGCTGCTCCCCCTCCCGGAACACGAGGTGCATGCAGACCGAATCGGTGTAGTCGGTACCCGTGACGTGCGCGCCCGCGCCCTGCGCCATATGGAGCACCTGCTCGTATTGGGCGTATTCCAGCTGCACGTCGACCGAGACCACCCGCGTCATCTCGACGAGATCTCCCGCATCGCGCGCCGCCTCGATCGCAGCCTGCGCGGCGGTGGTGTACGCTCGCACCAGACCGCCCGGACCCAGCAGCGTACCGCCGAAATAGCGCGTCGTCACGCAGCATACATCGCGAAGACCCGCACCGTGCAGCACCTCGAGCGTCGGCATGCCGCTCGTGCGCTGCGGCTCCCCGTCGTCGCTCGCGCGCTCGCGGCCGTCAGCTAGAATCCATGCGGGCACGTTATGACGGGCATCATAGTGCTTCGCGCGGACCTCGGCGATATGCTCGGCGGCAGCCTGCTCGCTCTCGACGTGCACCAGCTGGGCGATGAACCGGCTCTTGCGATCCACGTACTCGCCGGTGGCCTTCGCACCCGCCCGCATCGTGATGTAGCTCTCCATACCAGCCCTTCAAACGAGATGACGCCGGCATGAGCCGACGTCATCCATTCTACCTATGTCGAGGCTTCGGCAAAACCGTCCGTGCCGCGCGGGTGAACGGGACGGCACCACCGCACACGAAAGGCTAGCTGTTCTTCATGACGATGCTGCTGACGGTATCGGCCACATGCTCGACGCTGTCGACGCAGTACTCGAGGAACGTGTAGACCTCATGCCACGTGAAAACCTCCATCGGATCGTCGCAGCTCGTGTGGAGCGTGCGCATGGCCTCGATATAGAGCGAGTCGGCCTCCTCCTCGATGGAGTTGATGACGATCACGTGCTCGCGCAGGGTCTTGGAGCGCTTGAACTGCGCCAGCTCGGCGAGCAGCGTGCCCATCTCGTCGCAGGAGCGCTCGATCTTCTCGACGAGCGGCAACGCGTCGGGACGGATCGTGCGGATGTTGTCGAAATACAGCCGGAGCAGCACACCCTCGATGCGGTCCACGACGGTGTCGAGGTAGTCGCTCAGCGCGGCGATATCCTCGCGCTCGATCGGCGTCACGAACGCCGTGACGAGCGCATCGAGCACCTCATGCTTGTGCTCGTCGGCGGCCTGCTCGATCGCGTGCATCTCGTCGATGCGCTGGGCGATCGTGTCGGGGTCGTACGAGCGCATGACCTCGGCGAGCAGACGCGCCGCCTGACTCGAGAGCTTGGCACATGCGACGAACGAATCGAAGTAGAACGAATCCTTTTTCCTTGCCACGAGTTCTTCCTTCCTGTACCAGAAAACCGCTTCGGCAACAAAAAGCCGGCGCGCGGCAGCGCGTCGGCTTACATATGATTCCTAGAACAACATCATGAAGAGCTTGGCCATCACGAAGCTGATGAGGCCGCAGCCCGGGAACGTGAAGACCCAGGTGAGCATCATGTCCTTGACGATCGAGAAGTTGATGGCGGACAGGCGCTTGACCGCGCCGACGCCCATGATGGCGCTCGTCTTGGTGTGGGTGGTCGAGACGGGGATGCCGAACACGGTCGACAGCAGGATGCAGAAAGCGCCGGCGAGGTCGGCCGAGAAGCCCTGGAACTTCTCCAGCTTGACCATATCCATGCCGACGGACTTGATGATCTTCTCGCCACCCACGCTCGTGCCTATGCCCATGACAAGGCTGCACAGCACCATGAGCCACACCGGGATCACCGCATCGGTCAGGTCGGGCTGGCCGTTGCAGAACGCCACGCCGAGCAGCAGCACGCCGATGAACTTCTGTCCATCCTGGGCGCCGTGCATGAAGCTCATGGCAGCGGCACCGAAGATCTGAAGATACTTAAAGGCACCGTTGGCTTTTCGTCGGTCTATGCCGGCGCAGACGATGGTCAACAACTTGCATATGCCCCAGCCGATGGCAAAACCGAGCGCCAAGCTCAGCACCAGACCGTAGATGACCTTGATCCACTCGTCCATGTTGACACCGCTCGTACCACCCTGGATGGCGATGGCGGCGCCGGTGAGGCCGGCGATCAGGCTGTGGCTCTCACTCGTGGGGATGCCGAAGACAGAGGCGCCGACGCTGTAGACGACGATCGAGAACATCGCCGCGCACAGGGCGACGAGCGCCTCGTGGGTGTCGCCGCCGAAATCGACCATGTTGCTGATGGTCGAGGCGACGGAACTGTTGATGGAGGTCATGATGAGCACGCCGAGGAAGTTGAACACCGCGCTCATGATGATCGCCGGACGCACGTCCATGCAGCGCGTCGAGATGCAGGTGGCGATGGCATTGGGGGCATCGGTCCACCCGTTGACGAAGATGACGCCCAGCGTGAGCAGCACCGAGATCGCGAGAATCGGGTTGCTGACCACCTGCGCGGCAAACTGAATCAGAGAAACATCCAAAACGCCCAACTCCTCCGTCGTGACGTGTGCAGACCCCCGGGCCGCATGACCGCCGACGCGGTTGAATACATCGTGCCGGGGCGCAACGTGTGGCGGGCGTCGACGAGCGATCAGCCCGAATTCCTGCGCGTATGCGCCGTAGGAATCGTATCACTTTACCGATTCTTAGCCAACAGGTAACATTGCGCGCATTTTGTAAGGGTTCTGTAAGGTATGAGTGCGATAAACCCCCTGTCGCGGCGTCATCCGCGTCGATAGCGGGCAGCTCCCACAGCCCCACCCGACTCGCCCACCGCGCATCCGGATATCCCGTAGCGCAACCTCGTCCTCGCGCGTCGCACTCCCCCGACGTGCTACAATGGCTCCTCGCAAAGCGGGCCAGGCGGTCGCGCGATCTGCCTTGGGCAGACGTGAGGAAAGTCCGGGCTCCACAGGGCAGGATGCTGGCTAACGGCCAGGCGGGGCAACCCGACGGAAAGTGCCGCAGAAAAGAAGACTCCCACCTACGGTCCGCCGTAAAGGGAAAAGCTGAAACGGTGGTGTAAGAGACCACCAGCGTCGCGGCGACGCGGCGGCTTGGTAAACCCCATCCGGAGCAAGCGCGAATAGGGGCGCTACGGGTCGGCCCGGCCCGCGCCCGGGTAGCGTGCGAGGAGCCCTGCGGCAACGCAGTGGCCAAGATAAATGACCGCCCTCGACAGAACCCGGCTTATCGGCCCGCTTTGCTTCTTCGATCATCCAGGGACAACCGAATCCGGTTTGCACGCGCCCCGCCGACGCACCTCGACGTAAGCGATATGTTCACGCACGCCCGAAATGGGAACAAACCCGATAGCGCAAGCAGCCGCACCGACGAAGCGAAAGAGGTGGCCTATGTCCTTCCAAGATCTGACCCGCGCCCGCTATTCCTGCCGATCCTACGAGCAGCGGCCCGTGGAGTCCGCAAAACTCGAAGCCATCGTCGAGGCGGGCCGCATCGCGCCCTCCGCGCACAACAACCATCCCACGCGCCTGATCGTCTGCGATACACCGGACAAGCTCGAACGCGCCGCACGCGCAGCCTTCCGGTTCGCCCACGACGGCAGCGTATTCGGCGCACCGGTCGTTCTGCTCATCTGTGCCGTGGAGAGCGACGCCTGGATCCGTCGGCCCGACGGCATGAGTTCCGCGCTCATCGACACTTCGATCGTCTGCGACCAGATGATGATGCAGGCGACCGACCTCGGTCTGGGAACGTGCTGGGTCTGCATGTTCGATCCGGATATCGCCCGTTCGGAGTTTTGCCTGCCCGAAGGCGTGGAGCCGATCTCGATGCTCACCGTCGGCTACGCCGCCGACCGTATCGCCGATGCGGATGCGCGCGAGGCGCGCTGCATCCCGCGTGGGGACTTCGTACTCCCCTAGCGCGCTCCCAGCTGGCATACCCCCGCACACGATACGGGCCCGGACCGCACCTGCGGTCCGGGCCCGTAACCATCAACGGATGTCGTGGAGACGACTAGTCGAGGTCGTCCATACCGAAGGTATCGATCGGCGCGAACGGATCGGCGACCGGCGCGGGCGCGGGCGCGGGCATCGGCGCAGGAGCGGCGACGGGCGCGGGCTCGGCGGCAACCGGCGCGGCAGCGGAACCGCTCGGCGTGGAGCTCAGCAGGTCGTTGGGGAACGAGTTCTGCGCGTCGTCCATGAAGTGCTGGATGAGCTTGAGGTACTCGCTCTTGAACTCCTCGCGGGAAGCCTTGAGACGGTCGATCTCCTCGATCTCGGTCTGCTTCTCGGCGAGCGCTTGACGGATGACCTCACGGGCCTTGGCGTCGGCCTCGTTGCGGATGCGGTCGGCGTTCTCGCGGGCCTCGGCGATGATATTGTCGGCGGTCTGCTGAGCGGCGATGAGAGCGGCGGAGATCTGACGCTCGGTCGCACCGTAGTCGTTCGCAGGCGCGGGAGCCGGAGCCGGAGCGGCGGCGGGAGCGGCGGCGAGCTGGGCCTGAGCGTCGGCGAGCTGCTGCTCGGTCGCGGTCAGGCGGTTCTTCAGGTCGACGATCTTGTTGAGCATCGCATCGACCTCGGCGGAAACCTGCTCGAGGAAGACATCGACCTCACCGGGATCGTAGCCGCGCTTGGCCTCGGAGAAGGTCTGCGCCTGGATGTCAGCCGGGGTGATAGCCATGTTCGTTCTCCTTTTCGTCACGCAGGCGCGACCGCTCAGTCGGCCCACCTCTGCTATCTTACAAAATTATATTGAAGAGCAGCCGTTCCGCCAGATTCAACGCAATAAGCGCAATTACCGGCGAAAAATCGATGCCGCCGAACGGCGGGATGATGCGCCGGAACACATTGAGATACGGGCCGCACAGCCTGTCGAGAACCACCGCGACGTCATAGGCGAAGCCGCCCTGGCGGATGGGGAACCAGCTGAACAGGCAGTAGACGACGATGAGGATCTGGTAGAAATCAACCAGCGTCGTGATGACTTGATAGACGGTGTATATGGGAATCAGTCTCCTCGGTTACTTGAGATAGCCGTCGGCGCGAAGCTTGGCCAGGTCGGAATCCTTGACCTCGCAGCCCTGCGGCAGCACGATGAACACGCGGTCGCCGAGCTCCTTGACCGAAGCGCCCAGACCGCAAGCGAACCCATAGCTGAAGTCGAGAACGCGCTTGGCGATCTCGGTGCGCACTCCCACGAAGATCAGGGCGACGGGCTGACGGGTGCGCACGCGGCGCACGACCGTCTCGACGTCGTCGTAGCTCTCGGGGCGCAGGACGTACACGGGCAGCTGCGGCGTGCCGTTCACAACCGCGCTGATATGCGAGGCGGTATCGGACGTCGTGGCGGCGGGCTGAGCCGCGACATGACGGCGGGACTCGGCGAACGAGGAAGGCGTGTCGTAGGCACCCGGACGGTATGCGGGCGCATCGGCGCTGCGAGCGGGCGGATTGAAGGTCGTGGCATGACGGTCGGCATCCCCCACCAGCTGGCCGCTGCGGGTGTAGACGGCAACGGACTCCGCCTCGCCGCGATGTGTCTGCCCGAGCACGCCATGACCGGAATCCTGTTGGTCGAACCCGTAGGAGTCCGAGCCGTACCTGCTGTGGGCGCCGTAATCGCCTGCGGGCTCGTCCTCGTAGTACTCGTCGTCGTAGCCCTCGTCGCCCTCATAGCCGTCCTGGTCGTACCCAGCTTGGCGCGCAGCGAACCTGTTTTTGATCTCTTCTAGGAAGTTCACGATCGTAACCTCTCTGCCCGTGGTGCGTGTAACGTGTGATTGGCGCAGGTCGGATAAGACCCGACGTAGCTATTGTAGTGCAAAAGCGGGGTCGAATACCACCCTGCCCAACCGAACGATCGTCGAGCCCTCCTCGCACGCGGCCTCGAAATCCTCGCTCATACCGCACGACAGCTCGGGAAGGCGAGCCCCCGTGCGCACCTCGAGCTCGTCGCGCAGGTCGCGCAGGTCGGAGAACACCCGTCGGGCGACGTCCTTATCCCCCTGCGGAGCCATGGTCATAAGGCCCTTGATCGAAATGCCGGAAAGCTCCATAAGCTCCTCGGCGCACGAGCGGACCTCATCGGGCGCGAATCCCGACTTGGACTCCTCCCCGCTCACGTTGACCTCGAGCAGCACATCGACGGGACCGGTGAGCTCGCCGGCATCAATGCGTCGTTGAGCACGCGACGAGACCGCCTGCGCCAGATGCAGCGAGCGGATGGAGTGGATGAGCGCCGCACGTCCCAAGACGGCATTGATCTTGTTGGTCTGCAGGTTGCCGATCATATCGAACCTGACCGGCGCGACGCCGGGATGCGTGTCCAGCTCGGCGAGTTTGCGCACGAGTTCCTGGGGTCTGTTCTCGCCGAAGGTGCCATACCCCGCGCGGATCGCCGCAAGCACCTCATCGATACCCACGGTCTTGGAGACGGCGACGAGCGTCATGTCGTCTATGGTGCGTCCCGCATGCGCGAGCGCGCGCGTCATGCGCTCGAGAATCTCCTCGCGGCGGGCGGCGATCATTTCTGCGTAGGTTTCCATCGGTGCTCTTTTCGACGTCGGTTCGAGCACCATGGTACCGCGAAAGCGCGACCCCGCGCATGCGGGACCGCGCTTTCGAAACAGGCGCTCCATAAAGCGCCGCGACTTGTACGCGAGAAGGCGCCTACTCGGCGTCCTCCGAGGCCTCCTCATCGTCCTCGCCTGCCGCGGCGCGGGCGACGAGCGACTTCAGCTCCTCGCTCATCTCCTCGACGGGGATATCGGCGACATAGCGGGCGTCGGACAACGGCTGCAAGATCACGCCCTCACCCGAGGGGATACGCAGGGCCTCGAGCTCGTCCTCGTCGATCTCGGCGATATCGGCGATGCTCATGCGCTGACCGGTGAGCAGGAACGTCAGCGTGCTCGTCGCATCGATGGAGATCGAGGCGATACGGTCGAGGTAGCGGGACACCATGATGGCGCGGCGCAGGTCGTCGTAGGACTCATCATCGGACAGCTCCACGGAGGCCATGCGGTTGTACGCGCGGAAGAACTCCTCGTACAGCTCATGCACGGTGTCGTCCTGCACGAGCAGGTTGCGCATGACGCCCAGATCGTTGCACACGAGCACCGAGATGCACGTGCCCAAGATCCGATAGACGTAGGACGCCTCCTGGTCGATGATCTCCACGAGCTCGGTGGGCAGCTCGATATCGGAGTTGACCTTGTGCTTGGCGGCACGGGCCAGGCGGCGCACCTTGTCGCACATGCGCTGGAGGTTGAACTCGATATTGATGATCGTCTGCAGCAGACGGAAGTCGGAGGCGACCGGACCCTGGGTGGCGATCAGGTTGTAGCACACCGCCTCGAGGTTCGCGCAGCGGGCGTCGATCTGCAGGGTGCGGTTCTGCGCCTTGCTGGCGAGCTTCTTGTCGTCGGTCACGAACGCGCGGACGGCGTCGTGCAACGTCGTGTCGACCGCCGCGTAGATGGAGAGCATCTCGTGGCGTGCCTCGATAAGCTGACGTGTGAACATCTTGCGCATTGGTTCTCCAATCGTCGTCGCGGGCGGCATGCCCGTGCGCAGGGGCATCCGGCAGCGGGTGCGCACACGGCGCACCGGGACCCGGCGCGAACGGACGGTCCGCGACCATGGCCTCACCTAGTGTACCGACGCGATGTCAAGCGCTTGTAAAGGTTGCGCAGGAATCTGATTACATAGCCCTCGGCGCGCGCCGGACCGCATGCGCGCTCGCTTGCCGGATTGCGCACGAAAACCGCATCACCGCATGATGGCGACGGCGGCATGGCGCCCGCATGTGCCATGCTCGGCGCGATAGGAGAAGAAGCGATCGTTCATGCACATGGTCGACAGGCCGGCGTCGAAGACGGCCCCCTCGGGCACACCGACCTCCGTGAGCGCCTGCCGGATGCACGATGCGAGGTCGAGCAACGACCCCGCGGCATCGATTCCCGAGAAACGCTCGGCGAAGCGCTGCATCAGGTCGCTCGACACCTCGTACTCGTCGCCGCGGATATGCGGGCCTATATAGGTGCGAATCGATGAGGCATCGGCTCCCGTGACCTCCATCAGGATGCGGGCCGTCTTCGCCGTGATGCGCGCATACGTGCCCTTCCAGCCCGAATGGATCACGGCGAAACCCCCGGGACTCGCAAGCACGACCGGAACGCAATCCGCATAGCACAGCATGACGGGCACATCCGTCGCCGTGCACACGATGGCATCGGCACCGCGGGCGATCTCGTCGCGAACATCATCGAGATAGGCGGGTTCGGACGAGGTCACAACGGCGACATGATCGCCGTGCACCTGGTTGGGCACGAGCAGGCGGTGAGCCGTATCCTCGGCATCGAGGGCGGCGAGCACGCGGCGGCGGTTCTCGGCGACCGCCTGCGCATCATCGCCTACGTGCGTGCCCAGGTTGAGCGAGGCGAACGGAGGCTGCGACACGCCGCCGGTGCGCTCCGTGAAGGCGATCGTCACCGGCCCGCACGAGTCTTGCACCAATGTGACCGGACCGTGCGTTTTCCTCTCGAGCATACCCGCTCCTTTCCATGAGCCCACATATGCCCTTCAGTCTACCCACCGTGCGTGCAATGGTGCCTGACGTTTTTCCCACGCCTTCGTGAAGCGGCTCCTGACGATCCTTCACCATCGACTGCGCACCTACGGAACGTCGGCGAAACCGAACGTGCACCCATGGAACGATGTTGCCATGAATACGTTTCGCAGGTGCACGGTGGAAAACGGAAACGTTCCGTACGCGCACGGTCGATCTTGACCGTACGGGCAGTCTCCAAGAAAAAAGGCGCCCCGGTTGTCGGGGCGCCTATAACGTCGCATCCAGCGCGCAGCCGCGTTAGAAGTTGCCGCGCTTGAGGAAGTCGGGCAGCTCGAACTGATCGTTGCCGAAGTTGGGGACCTCGGTGCCGCCGATGGTACGCGTCGGGGCGCTCTGCTGCGTGGGCGCGGCGGGCTTGGGCTCGCTCTTGGTCGACTGGCCGAACAGCTGGTCCTGACGGTTGACATTGGCATCGGAGAAGCCGGTGGCGATGACGGTGATGCGCACCTGGTCGCCCAGGGACTCGTCGACGACGGTACCGAAGATGATGTTGGCCTCGGGATCGACGGCGTTGGCGACGAGGTCGGCGGCGTCGTTGATCTCCTGGATGCCCAGGTCCTTGGAACCGGCGATGGAGAGCAGGACGCGCGTGGCGCCATCGATGGAGCTCTCGAGCAGCGGGCTGGAGATGGCCTGCTGGGCGGCGTCGACCGCGCGGGTGTCGCCCGAGGCGGTACCGATGCCCATCATGGCGGTGCCGGCCTGCTTCATGATGGTCTTGACGTCCGCGAAGTCCAAGTTGATGATGCCCGGCACGGTGATGAGGTCGGTGATGCCCTGGGTGCCCTGGGACAGGACGGCGTCGGCCATGGCGAAGGCCTCGAGCATGGTCGTCTTCTTCTCGGCGATGTCGAGCAGCTTGTCGTTGGGAATGACGATCATGGTGTCGACGCACTCGGACAGGGTGTGGATGCCCTCCTCGGCGGAAGCCTTGCGCTTGCGGCCCTCGAAGGTGAAGGGCTTGGTCACGACGGCGACCGTGAGCGCGCCCACGTCGTTCATGGCGATGTCGGCGACGATCGGAGCGGCGCCCGTACCGGTGCCGCCACCCTCGCCCGCGGTGATGAAGACCATGTCGGCACCAGCGAGCGCCTCGGCGATGTCGTCACGGGACTCATCGGCGGCCTTGCGGCCGACCTCGGGATTGGCGCCGGCGCCGAGGCCACGCGTGAGATCGGTGCCGATGTGCACCTTGATATCCGCGTCGGAGATGGCGAGCGCCTGCGCATCGGTGTTGATGGCGACGAACTCGACGCCGCGGATGCCCTCCTCGATCATGCGGTTGACAGCGTTGGTGCCGCCACCGCCGACACCTACCACCTTGATGACGGCAAGGTAGTTGTTGATCTCGTTCTCGTGCATCTCTCGGTCCTCCGAACATCAGATGAAGTCGCTTGACGGTTTTTCGACCATAACCCTCAAGTTGAGATTAAATGTCGAGGTAAACCGCGTTATCTTTGCACAATTCCGAGGTAGAAGTCAACTTTGGCATCTACTTATTGTGGAATTCGCAGGTAAAGCACCGAACCGTTCGCCGACCGACAAGCGGTCGAATGCGGACACCCCGTGCACCGCCCACCGCGACGACGCGCGCTACGAGATATCGGCGCTCCTGAACGAATAGGCGTCGGCCACGCGCACGTTGATGTAGGTCACCCCGGACTCCTGCTCGATCAGGCGGCGTATGACCTGCTCTTTTTGCTGGATGTCCTCGGGCTCGCCCAACGAGACCTCGACACCCGACGTCAGATTCGCCGAAATCGCCTCGACCGACGGCAACGAGAGGTCCTTGATCATCGCCAGGAACTCTGGCGTGAAGCCATGGATGTACTCGAGTCCCGCACGGATGACCTCGTCGTCGACCGGCTTACCCGCCGAAGGCGAAACGTCGGCGTTCACATCGGTGAGCAGCACGGCATCGTTATCGAGCGCGACCTGATAGGCTGCCTCGAGACCGGAGCTCGTCGCGGTATCCTGCGCGTCGCCCTCTGCCCCATCGCCGTCTTCGTCCGTGCCGTCGTCCTCACCGTCGGTATTCTCCTCATCGACCGAGTCCCCGTCGAGAGCGTCCTCGTCCGAGGTCCCATCGCCATCGGTAGCATCCGTCTCGTCATCGGCAGCGGAATCCTGGTGGACGGCGACGGACAGCGGGGCGATCCAGGCGTCGTCGTCACCGATCGCCCACGCGACGTCGTCGGCGACGATATAGGCGATGGCCGCCACATCGCGCTCGACGGGCTTGACGGTGATGGTGTGCGGGAATTCGCGTTCGATCGAGACGCTTTCGACCCACGGGTTCTCCAACAGGCGCGATGCGACCTGATCCTCATCGACGTTGAGCAAGGTGGCGCCCTCGGGGAGGTCGACGAGCTGCTCGGCGGTCTGCTGGGGAATATGATCGCTGCCCTCGACCACGACGTCGACCACGGCGAACAGACTGGAGTTCACGACGACCACGACCGAGATGCCCACCAACACCGCCACGGAGATCATGGAGATGAGGATCAGCCGCACGATGCCGAACGCCTGGATCCGCTCACGCAGGCTCGCGGTCGCGCGGATACGCGACGGCGCCTGCGGGCGCGGCGAGGTCTCGGGCGGCTGGGCGTCTGATTTCAAGCGCTTGGGCAACGCGAGGTGAAACGCGCCGGAAGACGCTTTGCGCGAGGGCGCGCTCGCCTTGGTGCGCCCGATCGAGGGGAGCTTCGGCGCGACGGGTTTCCGCGCGGAACGCGTCGGTTTGGCAGCGGGCGTCTGAGAGCGAACCTGCTTGGCAACCTGCTTGGTCGACACCGAAGACGCTTTGCGCGCCGTCGGGGTCACCCGGGGTTTGCCCACGGTACGCGTCGCCGTCGAGGCGGTCGTGCGCTTGACGGAACGACTCGTCGATTTGGCGGACTTCGCCGATGAAGCCCGCATCGAGGCGGCCTTCTTGGTCGGCGCGGTGTACGTGCGGACGCGCGAGGTCGACGGCACCGCAGCGCGCGACGGCGTCGACGCCGATGCCGCGCGGGGCGCGGGAGCGGCGGCAGGCTTGGCGCCGGTGGAGCGGCGGAAGGTCGGCTTCTGGTTAGAAGCCGAGGAATTTGACTTCCGGCTGGAGCTCGACGCCATACGTTTCCTTAACCTGCTCGTATACGTGTTGGATGACCGAGACCACATCCTGCGCGGACGCGGTACCGTTGTTCACGATAAAGTTAGTGTGAATCGGGGAGACTTCCGCCCCGCCGACCGAAAAACCCTTCAATCCGCATTCCTCGACCATAGCTCCCACACTTCTTCCTGCGGGATTGCGGAACACCGAACCGCAGCACGCCGAACCGACCGGCTGGGTCCTACGACGTCGGACGAGATAACGTTCCATCTTGGCGCGGATGTCGGCCTTCTCGGCCGGACACAGGCGAAGGGTCACCTCGAGGATGATCTCGTCCTTGGGAATGCCGCTTTCGCGGTACGCCCACAGCAGCTCGTCATGGCGATAGTGCCGCATCCCCTCGCCGGGCTTGAGCGTCACGACGTCCTCGATAAGCTCGCCGATCCACTCCGTGCGCGTCCCCGCGTTCATGGAGACCGCGCCGCCCACCGTACCGGGAATGCCCACGGCGAACTCGAGGCCCGACAGACCGCGGGACAGGGCGTCGTTGACGAGACGCGCCAAGATGACGCCCGCTCCGACGGTCATGGTCGCACCGTCGTCGGCGAGCACCGAGCGCTGGAACTCACGCCCGAGCGTGATCACGGCGCCACGGTAGCCCTCGTCGGCGACGAGGAGGTTCGACCCCTTGCCGATGATGACCCAGGGAACCCGCTCGCGCGTGAGCACGTCGATCGCACGGCGCAGCGCATGATAGCTATGGCAGATCAAGAACAGCGAGGCACGGCCGCCGATACGGTAACTCGTATGGCGTGCCAGACGCTCGTCCTCGATCAACTCGGTGTCGATGGCACCCGAAAGGGACATCACCGCGTTGAACAGACCCATCGCGCAGCCAGCCCGTCAGCGAGTCTCGGCGACGTGCTCGAGGTACTCGGGGCCGACCTGCGTGATGTCGCCTGCGCCCATGGTGATCAGCAGGTCGCCGGAGGACGCCTCGGCGTCGAGGCGGCCCATCAACGACGCGCGATCGGGCGCGTAGAAAACCCGAACCTCGGGATGACGGCTTTTCACCAAGTCGGCGAGCATCTTGCTCGTGACGCCCGGAATCGGCATCTCGCCGGCGGGAAACACGTCGATGAGCACGAGCACGTCGGCCATCGACAGCGAATCGGCGAAGTCGTCGGCAAGCGCCTGCAGACGTGAATAGCGATGGGGCTGGAAGACGACGATCAGCTTGTCGAAATCGAGCGTGCGGGCAGCCGAGAGCGTCGCCGCGATCTCGGTCGGATGATGGCCGTAATCGTCGACGAGCGTCACGCCGCGAGCGTCGCCCACGTGCGTGAAGCGACGGCGAACGCCCTCGAAGGTCGACAGCGCACGGGCGGCATCCTCGGTATCGAGTCCCTCGACCCATGCGACCGTCAGGGACGCCGCGGCGTTGAGCATGTTATGGCGACCCGGATTGCTCTGCAGGGTGACGCGGCGCACCTGGCCGTCGGGAAGCTTGGCATCGAAGACCGTCGCGACCGAACGGCTCATCGAGACCGGCGTGCAGACGACATCGCAGCGCTCGTCGAATCCGTACGTGATGACGCGACGGCCGGTGGAGCGGGCGAGCTCGACGAGATCCTCGGACTCGCCGCACACGACGACCGCACCGGCGTCTCCGACGAGGTTCATGAACTTGGCGAAGGTCTCCTCGATCTCCTCGATGCCCGAATAGTGATCGAGATGGTCCGCCTCGACGTTGGTGACGACGGCGACCGTGGGCTCGAGGTACAAAAACGAACCGTCGGACTCATCGGCCTCGGCGACGAAGAACGTGCCCGTGCCGTTGCGACCGTTCGTGTCGTATCCCTCGACGATGCCACCGATCAGGAAACTCGGATCGAGCCCCATGCGGTCGAGCATGGTGGCGCACATGGACGACGTCGTGGTCTTGCCGTGCGTGCCGGCGACGGCGATCGTGGTGTAGCCGTGTCCGAGGGCGGAGAGCATCTTGGCGCGCGGCCAGACGGGGATGCCGAGCTCGCGCGCGCGGACGACCTCGGGATTGGTATCGGGAATCGCCGTCGACACGACGACGACATCGGGGCGGACCTCGTCGATGGTGTTCGCCTCGTGGCCCACGTGCACGTCCACGCCGGCACGGGTGAGCTGGCGGATATAGCGCGAGGTCTTGAGGTCCGAGCCCGACACGGCGTACCCGCGCTCATGCAAGACGAGCGCGATGCCGCTCATGCCGGCGCCGCCGATACCTATGAAATGAGCGCGCGAGAAGGGCTGCGCCTCCTGGGCGGTCTGAGTCTGATCCTGTTCCATGGTCTCCCCTTGAGACAGACGATGTACCTTCACCAACCCTTAACTCTAGCGCAAACCCGACGCATGCGCTGAGAATGCCGATTATACGCGCAAACCCTCTATCGCATCGGCAAGGTGCGCGGCCGCCTTGTCCTGCGCCAACCCGCGGGCAGCCTCACGCATGCGCTCGCGCGCCGCCGGATCGTCGAGGAGCTCGAGCAGCTGCGCGGCGAAGGCATCCTCGTCGATCTGCGCATCGGGGCACATGATCGCGGCCTTGGCGTCGACGAGCAGACGGGCGTTGGTCGTCTGATGGTCGGCGGTCGCCAAGGGATAGGGCACGAGGACCGACGGGACGGCGAGCGCCGCGATCTCGGCAACCGAGGACGCACCGGAGCGCGACATCACCAAGTCGGCGGCGGCGAGCATGTCGCCCATGTCCTCAATGTACGGTTGAACACGATAGCGCGCACGCTCCGCTTCGGTCAACGCGAGCGCGTCACGCGTCGCCTCGAAATCGTCAGCTCCGGTGGAGTGGACGACGTACACGTCCGAACGCGCGAGAAGCTGGTCCTTGAGTTCGCACATGCGCTGGTTGATGTGATGGGCACCGAGGGAACCGCCGAACACGAGCAACATCGTCGCGTCCGCGGGCACACTCACCGACGCACGGCCACGCGCACGGTCGCCCGCCAGCACGGAGCGGCGGACGGGATTGCCGGTGAACTCGATCTTCGTGGCGGCGCCGGCGTGCTTCTCGAACACGGCGCGCACCGCGGGCTGCGCGATCGCGATCAGCGAAGCGCTCTTGGCGGACTGCTTGTTGGCAAGGCCCGGTACCGAATTCTGCTCGTGCAAAACGACGGGGATCTTCAAACGGGCGGCGGCGCGCATGAGGGGCAGCTCGACGTAGGCACCGAAGCCGACCGCCACATCGGGACGCAACTCGGGATCGGAGCGGAACGCCGAGGCGAGACGGCGCTCCTCGTGGGCCAGATGCGCGAGCGCGGTCGCAAGCGTCCAGGGACGCGCGCGATCGAAGCCCGTCACGTGTACGGGGAAGAAGTCGAACCCCGCCTGGGGCACGAGCTTGCCCTCCAGGCGCCTGGTCTCGCCGAAGAAACGCACCGTATGGCCACGGGCATCGAGCTCTTCGGCCAAAGCGAGCGCGGGATTCACGTGCCCGGCGGTACCGCCGGCGGCAATCGCCACGGAAAGCTTATCGGTCATAGCGATCCCTTCTCGAACGCGGACGACGCGAGCGGTCGCCTCGCGAGGTGGTGCCGCCGCGCAGGCGGTCGGCGGCATCGCCGTGCAAATCGATTCGCCCATAGGGCCCCTCATGGCGCCTGTAGGGACGGGAGGTATCACGCGGGGTCTCCCGCGTCGACCCGCCATGCGCCCCATCGTACACGGAAAAGCCCTCGCGCGCCGATGACGACGGACCGGACGCGGACGAGCGGCGCACGCGGACGCGGCCTGCGGTCGACCGGCCGACATGGCTTGAACCCTCATCGTCGCGCGACATGACCGCGAAGGTCTCGCGGCGTACGCCGATCGAGGTGTTGTGCCCGCTCTCGATCGATACGCGCAGGATAATGCCCGCCAATATCATCGACGCGAGCATGGACGAGCCACCATAGGAGATGAACGGCAGCGTCTTGCCCGTCATGGGGGCGAGACTCAGGATGCCTGCCGCGTTGACCAGGAACTGGATCGCCAGGACGATCGCGCACCCCTGCGCGACGAGACGGGAAAACGGGGAATCCGCCTGCTCGGCGATCTTGAACGCGTTCCAGATCATGGTGAAGAACACGACCAGGAAGATGGCGGTCCCGAAGAAGCCGACCTCCTCGCCGATGATCGCGAGGATGTAGTCGTTGTGCGCCTCGGGCAGGTACATGTACTTCATCGTGGAGTTGCCGATCCCGCGGCCGAACAGCCCGCCCGACGCGAAAGCCATGATGGCGAGCGTCGCCTGGTAGCCCGCACCGTACTGATCGGCCCACGGGTCCGTGAAGACCGTAAAGCGCTGCAAACGGTAAGGGGCGACCAGCATGAGCCCCACGAACGCCACGACCAGGAAGGCGAACAGGCCGATGACGAGCCGCATGGATAGTCCCGACAGGAAGGCCATGACGAACACCGTCATACCGATGATGATCACCGTGCCGAGGTCGGGCTGGAGCCCGATGAAGAACAGCGGAATCAGCACCGCGGCGGCGATCCGGACGATGAAGAGGTTGCCATCGATCGAGCGCTCGATATAGAACGCCGACAGCAGCTTCGCCGCGACCAGGATCATGGCGGGCTTCATGAACTCGGAGGGCTGCAGCGTGAAGAATCCCAGATCGATCCATCGACGGGCACCGCCGCCGATAGCGCCCATCGCGCTGACCACGACGAGTAGGAAGAGCACGATGCCCCAGCACACCCAGGAGCCGTTGTCGCGAAGGAGCTTCCAGAGGTTCCGCCAGCGGGCGATGACGACGATGACGACCGTACCGAGGAGCACGAAGGCCACCTGGCGGAGCAGGTAGTGCATCGGATCGAGATTATCGCTTTGCGCCTCGACGGCGGAAGCCGAATAGACCATGAGCAGGCCGAAGGAGACGATGGCGACAAGGCACATGAGGAAGGTGAGGCGCGGCTTCATGATACGCGCGGGCACCCCGGCGATCAGACGCTCCCCTGTCCCCTGCCCACGCGACGAGCGCGAACGCCGACGGGAGTCCGCACCGGATGGGGCCCCGGCGGCAGACGATGCGTCCCGTGTCGCGCGCATGGCGCGTTGATATGCCATGGCCGCTCCCCTTACGCCTGCTTCGCCGCACCGCGGCGCAGTTCGTCGAGATAGGCCTTGTATGCGCGGCCGCGCTCCTCGAAGCCCGAGAACTCATCGAACGACGAGCAGGCAGGCGACAGCAGGACCACATCGCCGCGCGATGCGAGGGTTCGTGCGACGTCGACGGCATCGCGCAGGTCGTTGGCCTCGGCGATATCGACCTCGCCGGAGCGGTCGGCATCCTCGATCGCCCGGCGGAAGCGGCCGCGAGCCTCGCCGTAGCATACGACTGCACGGACGCGCGGGCACACGTAGGCGGCGAACCGCTCGAGGGGGGTGCCCTTGTCGTGGCCGCCCAACAGCAAGATCACGTCATCGTCGGCGAATGCGGTGAGCGCTTTCTCGACGGCGTCGGTGTTGGTCGCCTTCGAATCGTTGTAGTAGCGCACGCCGTCGATCTCGCCGCAGGGCTCCATGCGGTGCTCGAGCGCGTGGAAGCTCGTGAGCCCCGCCGACACCGCCTGCGGATCGGCACCGCAGAACAGCGCCGCCGTGGAGGCGGCGAGCGCGTTGAGCACATTGTGGTTACCCGAGATGGCAAGGTCCTCGACGCGTGCGAGCACATGCTCGGCACCGGCGAGTCTGACCGTGAGCGAACCGTCGCGCACGAAGGCGGCATCGTCGGTGCCCGCGTCGGCAAGCCCCAGCGAGCACACACGCCGATCGGACGTGAAGATGCGATCGGCATAGGCCATGATGCCCTCGTCCTCGACGTCGACGATGATCAGGTCGTCGCGATCCATGTTGGCGAACATGCCGATCTTCGCCAGCGCGTAGTTCTCATGGGTGCGATGCCACGCGAGATGGTCGGGCGTGATGTTCATGAGGATCGCCACACGCGGATGGAGCTCACGCGTCGTGGCGAGCTGGTAGCTCGAAAGCTCGGCGACGAACCACGAGCCCGGCCCGAACCGGTCGACCTCATCGATCGTCGGACGTCCGATATTGCCGACGGCGACGCTGTCCATACCGGCGCGGCGCAGCAGATGGTCGGTCAGCGACGTCGTGGTGGTCTTGCCGTTCGTCCCCGTGATGGCGCACCACGAACACGTCGACAGCCTCCATGCGAACTCGGGCTCGCCCATGATATCGACGGCATGGTCGCGCGCCGACGCGAAGAAATCGGAGAACTCCGAGATGCCGGGGCTCGCCACGCAGACGTCGAAGGAGCCCTCGACGCGCTCGGTGCCGAAGACGAACCGCACACCCTCCTGCTCGAATGCACGCGTCGCATCCGTCGGCGACGCGGTTGCACCCGCATAGACGGTGATGGAGCTGACACGGTCGGGCGTATGGCGCAGGCCCCATGCCACGACGTCGAGTCCCGTGGACCCGCAGCCGAGCACGAGCAGTGAGAAGGTTTGCGGTAACGGCATGAAAGATCACTATCCCAGCTGGAAGAACAAGGCCAATCCGAGGGCACCGCAAGCGGCGGCGATGATCCAGAAGCGGATGACCACCTTGGTCTCGGCCCAACCCATCTTCTCGAAATGATGATGGATGGGGGCCATGAGGAACACGCGCTTGCCGGTGAGTTTGAAGCTCGCCACCTGGACCATGACCGACAGCGTCTCGATGATGAACAGACCGCCGATGATCAGCGAGGCGACCTCGCTGTTGGTCATGACGGCCATGCAGGCGAAACCGGCGCCGAGGGCCAGCGACCCCGTGTCGCCCATGAAGATGCTCGCGGGGTAGCAGTTGAACCACAGAAAGCCGATGCAGGCGCCCGCACAGGAAGCGCTGAAGATCGCCAGGTTGGAGTCGCCGCGCACGAACGCGATCGCCGCCATGACGAGCATGGCGATCATCGAGGTGCCGCCGGCAAGGCCGTCCAAGCCGTCGGTCAGGTTGACGGCGTTGGACAGGCCCACGATGAGCAGCCACGTGAAGATCAGGTACAGCCAGGGGATGTAGTACGCGCGGTCACCGATCTCGAAGACGGTCATGAGCACGGACAGGTCGATGGTGAAACCGCCCGGAAAGCGGACAACCGGCGACACGCCGCACAGGTTGACGGCGAACATGCAGAACGTGACGCAGATCAGCGTGAGGCCGATCATCTTGGCATGGGGCGTGAGGCCGAGCGAGCGGCCATGCGTGACGCTGGTCATGTCGTCGATCAGGCCGAGCAGGCCGGTGGCGACCGTGGCGCCGATCACGAGGATGAGCTCGACGGTGATGTCGGCCATGAGCAGACAGGTCAGCACCATCGCGACGAGGATGACCACGCCGCCCATGGTGGGCGTGCCCTGCTTGACGAGATGGCGCTGGGGGCCGTCGGCGCGGACCTGCTGGCCGATGCCCTCGTGTTTGAGGATGCGGATCCAAAACGGCATGAGGATCGCGGCGATGATCGCCGAGATGCCGAGCGCGAGAAACGTCTGGTACGTCGGGTACAGCGGATTGCCGAACATCTAGCACACCTCTTCCACGAAACGGTCGAGTCCGACGAAGCGGGACCCCTTGACCAAGACCAGGTCGCCGCATCGAAGGTCGCTCGCCACGTGCTCGATCACGGCATCCGTGTCGGCGGCGAGCATCACGCGCTCCTCGGGCATGCCCATGAGACGGGCGGCGTCGGCCATCTCGCGCGCGTTGTCGGAACCGACGCATACGAGCAGGTCGAGGTCCTTGGCGGCGGCATACGAGCCGCACAGCGCATGGAGCTGCGCGCCGGCATCGCCGAGCTCCCCCATCTCGCCGAGCACGGCCATGCGGCGCCCGCTTGCCGGCAGGGCGCACAGCAGGTTGAGGGCGGCGGCCACGGACTCGGGCGCGGCGTTGTAGGAGTCGTCGAGCACGCGCGCCCCGCAGGCGGCGTCGCGCACCTGGGCGCGGCGGCCCGTGATCTCGAGCTTGCCGAGCTGCTCGTCGATCTTGTCCGGCTCGACGCCGAGCCTATGGGCGAGCGCAGCGGCGAACAGGGCGTTCACCACGGACTGTGAGCCGAGGATCGAGAGCTTGGTGTCGATGGTCGAGCCATCCTCGAAGGTGATGGACACATGGGGGCACCCGTACTCATCGAGCACCGCCGCACCCGCGCGGACGTCATCGGTGTCGGAGACTCCACAGCGGATGACCTCGATACCGGCGGGTTCGGCAAACGTCTCGGAAATGAAGGGCGTGAAATCGTCCTCGCCGTTCAGGACGAGCAGCGCCCCGGGGCGCATGCCGGCGAGGATCTCGGCCTTGGCGCGGGCGATGTTCTCGCGACTGCCCAGAAAACCGATATGCGAGGTGCCGATCTTGGTGATCACGGCGTAGTCGGGCTCGGCGCAGCGCGACAACCGCTCGATCTGACCGAAGCCGTCCATGCCCATCTCGAGCACCAGGACCTGGGTGTCGCGTGGGGCGGACAGGATCGTGAGCGGCATGCCGATCAGGTTGTTGAAGTTGCCCCGTGTGACATGCACGCGATAGCGGCACGACAGGAGCTGGGCGAGCGAGTCCTTCGTCGTGGTCTTGCCGATCGAGCCCGTCACGCCGATGACCGTGCAGTCCAGGCCCTTTCGCCAGACGTGCGCGAGGCGCAGCAGGAACTCGGTGGGGTCCTCGCAGACGAGCACGGCGGCGCCGAGCTCGGCGGCGAGTGCGGACACATCGGGCTCGGGCGTGCGCGTCATGACGACGCAACCCGCACCCGCGCGCAGGGCCGTCTCGGCGAAATCGTTTCCGTCCACGCGCTCGCCGGGAAACGCGACGAATATCGAATCGGTGTCGACAAGGCGGGAGTCGATCACGCAGCCGCGGCAGACGCGCTCGGGGTCGCCGGCAAGCATCGCGGTGCCCGTGACCTCCCCCAGATCCCTGACTCTCATCTCAATCATGCATAGCTCCTTATACGGCCGTTCATGCCGACGTTTCATTGTAGCGCGCCCCCGTGGCCGAATCGTGCAGGCCATGTGGACATACCCGTCTGGCCCGAGCTCATGCGACGCGTCGCCGACCGTACGTCTAGCGATCCGGACGGATGCCGAGCGCCTGAAGCGACGCCTCCATGACGGCGGCAAACGGCGGAGCGGCGACCGAGGAGTTGTACGACGTGCCATCGAGCGTCACGTACACCTGGACCGCCGGGTCGCTCGTCGGCGCGAAGCCCATGAACGACGACATGAAGCTGTCCTCCTGGTAGCCTCCCGACTCATCGGCGCGCTGCGCGGTGCCCGTCTTGCCCGAGACCTCGTAGCCCTCGACCTGACCACCCGAACCGGTTCCCTCGTCGACCACCGTGAGCATCATGTCGGCGACCGCCGCCGCGGCGTCGGCCGAGATGACGCGCGTCTCCTTATCCGACCAGTCGAGCTCCTCACCTTGACGCGATCTCAGGAAATGCGGCGTCGTCATGACACCGCCGTTCGAGATCGCCGTCATCGCGCGCGCGATCCTGATGGGCGCGACCGAAAGCGACTGGCCGAACGACATGGCCGCCACGCTCGCACCGTCGTATTCGTCCCTCGTCTTGACGATACCGGCGTTTTCGCCCGGATAGTCGATACCCGAGGATGAATCGATCCCGTAGGCATCGAGATAGCGCGCGAACTCGTCGGCGCCCATCTGCTCGCTGATCAAGATCATGCCGGTGTTCGAGGAACGACGCATGATCTCGCGGACCGTCATGTCCATGGTGTAGTCGCGCTCGTCGACGTCGGTCACGCCGTCATCGCCTGCCATGACGACCGGTGGGACCGTGAAGGTCGTCTCGGTGTCGACGACCCCCATATCGATGGCGGCGCCGCACACGAGCGCCTTGAACACGCTGCCGGGCTCGTAGGCATCGGTGACGACGCGAAGGTTCATATCCTCGGTCCGTGCGCTGGCGAGGTCGGTCTGACTGTAGCTCGGATACGAGCAGGCCGCGAGGATCTCGCCGGTCGCGGGCTCGGTGACCAGGATCGAGCCGTAGTGCGCGCCGCTGTCCTCGACCGCCTCGGCGATCGCGGCCTCGGCGGCCTGTTGGATGTTGACGTCGAGCGTGAGCACGAGGTCGGAACCGTCCTGCGCGTCCTGCTTGCTGTACGCGCCGCCCGCGATATAGGAGCCGTCCGCCGCGCGCTCGCGCACGATCCAGCCGTCGGTTCCGTGCAGGTCCTCCTCATATTGAAGTTCAAGGCCCGTGATGCCCACGTTATCGGTGCCCACCACGCCGAGAACCTGCGAGGCGACGTTACCGTACGGATAGACGCGTCGGATCGCCGGCTCGTACTCGATACCGGTGAGCTCGGTTGCCATCAGTTTCTCGGCGGTGTCGGTGTCCACTTGGCGCTTCACGTACACCCATGTCGAATCCTGCTTCGCCGCGTCGCGCGCCTCCGCGCGCTCCACGCCCAGGTACTCCACGAGCGCGTCGACCACCTTGTCCACATCTACGATCGCCTGTGGATTCAACGCGATGTTGTAGCAATCCTCGCTCGTCGCGAGCACGTTGCCGTTTCGGTCGTAGAAGGTTCCGCGGCGCGCATAGATCGGCGTGTTGAATTCGCGTCGGTCGCTCAGACGCTCCATATTGATGCCGTGATAGAAGATGTCATGCCGCGCGAGCTGGACGACGCAGGCGCCGAATCCGAACGCGAGCACGCCCTTCACGAACGCGCGGCGACCGAGCAGCTCCGGCTCCTCGCCCCCGGAAGCGGTGGAACCGCGGCGGCGCGGCGGGCGCGGTGCGGAGGAATCACGCCGCGGGCGCGCGGGGCGCTCGCGACGGGAGTCTCCGTCTCTGTATCGGTTATCGGGCATGATGACGTACGCCTTCGATGCGCGCTACTGCGCGTCGGCAGCCGTCGCGTCGACGGTATCCGCCTGCATGGCGTCGGACAGATCGATGGTCACGTCGCGCTCGGAATCGACCATGCCGAACGAGGACGATGCGATGTCGCGGATACGCGTGGGCGAGCTGAACACCGAGCGCATGACCTCGAGGTTCGCGCTCTCATCGCGGCCCTCGTCGAGGGATTCGGACAGCTCGGCGTTCGCGTTCAAGGTCGAGGCGGTCGCCGTCAAGATTGCGACACGGGCGACGCCCACGGTCACGAACAGGGCGATGAGCACGCAGAATACCTTGAGCACATGGACGAACGCGGGGCTGACGGCCTGGTCGGCCTTGCGGCCCTCGCCGGCGACGACCTCCAGGTTCGGACGGGTCGCCGCCCGCTCGCGCGGATCGACGTAGGGCTGCGCCGGTGCGGTGGAGAAGGGCTGCACATCATAAGCGAGTGCTGCGTTTGATTGACGATATGCCATGATGTGCGACCCCATCCCCATCAGGAGTAGTGCGTATAAAGTACGGTTAGGTCCGCCTGCGCATCCGGGGCCGAGATGCGGGCGACGACCTTACAGTCGTTGCGCCACGCGGATCTTAGCCGAGCGGGCGCGCGGGTTGCGTTCGACCTCTTGGGCCGTCGCGACCAGCGGTTTGCGGGTGATGATCTTGAGTGCCGGCACGTGCCCGCACACGCACACCGGGATATCCGGCGGACAGGTGCAGCCCTGTGCGTGCTCCTGGAAGATGTGCTTGACGATGCGATCCTCGAGCGAGTGGTACGAGATGACGCAGATGCGCCCTCCCGGGTTCACCCAGCGGATCGCCGCCTCAAGTCCCCGCTCCAGCACATCGAGCTCATGGTTGACCTCGATGCGGATCGCCTGGAAGCTCTTGCGGGCGGGGTGCCCTCCATGGCGGCGCGCCGCGGCGGGGATGCCCGCCTTGACGGCCTCCACGAGGTCGCCCGTGGTGGCGAGGGGTTTCTCCTGGCGCCTGCGCACGATCTGGCGTGCGATCTGGCCGGCGAACTTCTCCTCACCGTACACGCGTAGAATCCGGGCGAGGTCTGCTTCGTTATAGGTGTTCACGACCTCAGCTGCGTTTAAGGTGTTATTACCCGGATCCATCCGCATATCGAGTGGAGCGTCCTCGTGATACGAGAAGCCCCTTCCAGGGATATCGAGCTGTGGGCTCGAGACGCCCAGATCGAACAGGAAGCCGTCCACGCCGGGGACCTGGGCCGAACACAACAGGTCGTCCAAGTCGCCGAAGTTCCCCTTGAGGAGCTTGCGCGGCGTATCGGGAGCCTCGACGTCCAGTCGCGCGTGCGCAGCCGAAAGCGCCATGTCGTCCTGATCGATGCCGATCAGAAGTCCCGTCTCCCCTACGGCCGCCGCCAACTTCACCGAGTGGCCGGCGCCGCCGAGCGTGCAATCGCACGCGACGGAGCCCTGCGAAAGATCGAGCTGCTCGAGCACTTCCGCGAGCATGACAGGTTCATGCCGGTATTCAGGTATCAACGTTCCCTCGGTCATATACGGATCCCCCTAGATGAGCGTTACGAGAAGAACAGATCCATGAGCTCGTCCTCGGCCTCGGTCTGCATCCGGTTCCAGGTCTCGCGATCCCAGATCTCCAAATGGTCGGTGTTGCCGACGACCGTGACCTCGCGCTCGAGATGCTTCTTGGAACGGAAGCTCTCGGGCAAGGCGATGCGGTTGGCGGAGTCGATCTCCGCCGGCGTCGCCATCGCGTTGAGAAGACGCATGAGCTTCTGATCTTTCGGGTTGCGACGATCGAAGCCATGCTCCTGCTTCTCGAACAGGCTCATGACCCATGCCTCGTACTGGTCCTCGGGGAACACGTACACGGCCTCGACATCGGGGGCGGGCAGAATGCGCACGCGGCTCTCGAGATCGTCGCGAAGGGCAGCGGGCAGGGACAGACGACCTTTGGCATCGAGATTGCGCTCGAACGATCCGGTCAGTATCACTGCTGCGCCCCTCCTCTCGGCTTCTCGGTGGGCTGGTGCGCGGGGAGCCACCCCGCCTGTCGACGCTTCCTATCTTATGGACTTTCCTCCCCTGCTGCAACATTTTTTCCCACTTTCTCCCCCAGCGGATCCCATGCACCCACCGCCGTACGGACAGGACGGTCAGCACGCCGATGGACTCGACACAACATGTTGTGTTTTGGCATGGATGGGCTACCACCGGTCGCGCGATGGAACGGTTTGTAAACCTTCAAGCTGAGGTTGAACCGATTTGCGCGAGCGGTGATGCGATTGTGACGAAACAAAGAACCCGCAGCTCAACGCGGTGGGAGATAATGGGAGGCCTCTGAGCTGCGGTTTTACGGGTTGGTCGGGGACGTGTTCCTCTCAACCCATTGCGGGTTGGCTGTGGGTTGGTTGGGGACGTGTTCCTCTCAACCCATTACAGCCCACTCAAACATTCCGACTGCCCCACCTACGGAACGCCGCTTCCCGACCGTGCGCCTGTGGAACGCTTCCGAAGGCGAAACGTCTCCCTATCTGCACAGCCAAAATGAAAACGTGCTCTGTGAGCACACAGGCGGCTGCCGGTATGCTGGCTGAGCAGGTTGGCAACTACGGCGTCCTATGAATTGAGTGGAATGGGTCGAACGGAACACGTCCCCAACCAACCGGTGCACAGCAGGCGGTCGGTAAGTCGGCCGGGCAGGTTGGTACGTACCGCGTCGCCATGGGCTGAAAGAATGGGTTGAACGGAGCACGTCCCCAATCAACCCAAAACGGGTTGGAAGGAACACGTCCCCAAACAACCCATATCAGGCGCGGGGATGGGCCGCCAGATAGACCTCGCGCAACTGCGTGCGGTCCACGTGGGTGTAGATCTGCGTCGTCGAGATGCTCGCATGCCCTAAGATCTCCTGCAGCACACGCAGGTCCGCGCCGCCGGCGAGCATATGGGTGGCGAAGGAGTGGCGCAGCGTATGCGGATGGAGCCCCTCGATCCCGACGAGACGGCCGTACCGTTCGACCAGCGTGTGGACGGACTGACGAGAGATCCTGCCCCCGCGGGCGTTGAGGAAGACCGCCGCGGGCATACTGGCGCGGGCGCGTGACGCCAAGCGCATGCGCGCGCCCTCCAGGTACTCCCGCAGCGCACGCGCGGCGGTGCCGGTGATGGGAACGAGCCGCTCCTTGGAACCCTTGCCCCGTACGCGCAGGAACTCCTCATCGAGAAAAACGTCCCCGGTATCCAGCCCGGTGAGCTCGCTCACGCGCACGCCGCAACCGTAGAGTACCTCGAGGATCGCATGGTCGCGCACGCCGGTATCGGTCGGCGGGAACGTCTGGTCGAGCAGAGCGGAGACCGCCGCGATCGACAGGCTGTCGGGCAGGCGCTCGTCGGTGCGCGCGAAGCCGATGCCCGTCGTGGGCGTCGCATGGGATATGCCTTCGCGCGCCAAGAACCGATGCATGCCCTTGATCGCCGACAGCGTCCGGTTGACCGAGCTCGCCGCATATCCCCCGTCGTGACGGTCGGCGATGAACGCCTCGATATCTCCGCGGGAGATGCGCTCGGGGTCGTCGATCCCGCGCTCGGCGAGAAAGGCGACGTAAACATCCAAATCGCGTCGATACGCGGCGAGCGTGTTAGCGGCAAGACCGCGCTCCACCGACAGATGCGCGAGATACTCGTCGCGACAGCGCTCGAGCGTGGATGCGGGACGGTTGTCTGTCATCGAGGCACGCATGCGAATCGCTCACATCCCGCCTAGCACGCGACGGGGTTGACGGGATTCACCTCGGCGCGCTGCGTCCCCTCGTGCTGCGCGATCGCGGCACGGACGAATTCGCGGAACAGCGGCTGGGGCTTGGTGGGACGGCTCTTGAACTCGGGATGGGCCTGGGTCGCCACGAACCAGGGATGGATGTCGTCGGGTAGCTCGACCATCTCGACCAGGCTTCCGTCGGGACTTACACCCGAGATGACGAGGCCGGCGCGCTCGAGCTCCTCGCGATAGGCGTTGTTGAACTCGAAGCGGTGGCGATGGCGCTCGTAGACGAGCTCCTCGCCGTACGCCTCACGCGCGAGCGTGCCGGCCGTGAGCTTGCACGGGTAGGCGCCCAGGCGCATCGTACCGCCCTTCTCGGTCACGTCCTCCTGCGAATCCATGAGGTCGATGACCGGATGCGGGCCATCCGGGTCGAATTCCGTCGAGCTCGCGTCCGCGAGGCCGGCGACGTTGCGGGCGAACTCGCAGACGGCGACCTGCATGCCCAGGCACAGTCCCAGATACGGGATCTTGTGTTCACGGGCGAACCGCGCCGCGCAGATCTTACCGTCGAAGGCGCGCTTGCCGAAACCGCCGGGCACGAGGATGCCCGAGGCATCCGCGAGCGCGGCGCCCACGTTGTCGGCGCTCAGGCTCTCGCCGTCGACGAGCTGGACGTCCACGTGACGGTCGTAGTGGATACCGGCATGGTGCAACGCCTCGATCACCGACAGGTAGGCATCGGGGAGCTGCGTGTATTTGCCCACCACGCAGATCTTGACACGGTCGGCGTGCCGGTTGGCATGGTCCTGTTTGTGCAGGAAGCCGTACCAGTCCTCCATGTGGCGCTCGCGCGGCTCGAGCCCCAGACGCTCGAGGACGCGTACGTCGAAATCCTGCTCGGCGAGCAGGCGCGGCACGTCGTAGATCGACGCGCAGTCCTCGTTGGTGAACACGCAGTCCTCGTCGACGTCGGTGAAGCTCGCGATCTTGGCGCGGATGGCGTCGTCGATCTCGTGGTCGCTGCGCAGCACGATGATGTCGGGCTGGATACCGAAGCTGCGCAGCTCCTTGACGGAGTGCTGGGTCGGCTTGGTCTTGACCTCATGGGCGGCGGCGATGTAGGGCACGAGCGACACGTGGATGTAACAGACGTTCTCGGGGCCCGCGTCCTTGCGGTACTGGCGGATCGCCTCGACGAACGGTTGGCTCTCGATGTCGCCGATGGTGCCGCCGAGCTCGGTGATGACCACGTCGGCGCCGGTCTGCTCCTCGATGCGGCGGAACTTGTCCTTGATGGCGTTGGTGACGTGCGGAATCACCTGGACGGTGCCGCCGAGGAAGTCGCCACGGCGCTCGCGCTTGATGAGACTGCGGTAGATCGCACCGGTCGTGAAGTTGGAATCGCGCGTGAGGTTCTCGTCGATGAAGCGCTCGTAGTGGCCGAGATCGAGATCGGACTCGTAGCCGTCCTCGGTCACGAAGACCTCTCCATGCTGGAACGGACTCATGGTACCCGGGTCGACGTTGAGATACGGATCGGCCTTTTGCATGGTGACCTTGTAGCCCCGGCTCTTGAGCAGCCTGCCGAGCGAGGCGGCCGTGATGCCCTTGCCCAGCGAGGAAACGACGCCGCCGGTTACGAAAACGTGCTTGGTCATAATGGTGTACCTGAGCTTTCCCGTCGAAGTCCTGTTGTCTTCACGGGTCTTCATTGTACAACTCGCCATCGCGCGCATCGCCCCGTCTCACGTTCGTAACATTAAGGGGGTCATGCGGAAACATGCTCGACATGCGAAGAAACGTCAGGCGCGATCTCACCTTCCCGGAAGATGTGGGACATCGTCTGACGTTTTCCATTTGTTTCGCCCGACAAAGACGGCGGGCCCGGTCATGCAGCCGAACCCGCCGCTAGAGGCATAATCACGTCCGACGTTTTTTCGCCTGCCGGCAAAACCTTACTTGTGGTACATCCCGCTGCGCTCGTACTTGGGCTCGCAGCACACGTTGATGCCGAGCTTGCGATAGAGCTCCTCGTCGCTCGACGAGATGATGACCGAGAAGAACGCGTCACAGCCGCGCAGCTTCTTCAGGCCCTCGAGCACACGGGCGGCGACCTCGCTGGTCGCAGAGGTGATGGACAGGGCGATGAGCGTCTCGTCCGGATGCAGGCGCGGGTTCACGCTGCCCAAACGATGGGTCTTGAGGCGCTGGATGGGCTCGATCGCGTCGTCGCTGATGACCTCGAGCTCCATATCGACACCGGTCACGGCTTTGAGCGCGTTCATGAGCAGCGAGCTCGCCGCGCCGAGGCGCGTCGAGGTCTTGCCCGTCACCACCATGTCGTCGGGAAGCACCATCGCACCGGCGGGCGCACCGGTCATCTCCTCCTTGAGCAGGGCGGCGGAACGCGCCGGCGAGTAGTCTTTGGTGACGCCGGCCTTCTTCATGATGCTGCGCAGGCGATCGACCTGCTCGGCGCCGGCGCCGGTACGCTTGACCTGCTCGGCAGCCGTGAAGTAGCGGCGCACGATCTCCATCTTGGCGGCCTCACGGCACGCCTCGTCGTCCACGATGGCGTAGCCGGCCATGTTGACGCCCATGTCGGTGGGGCTCTGGTACGGGCTCTCCCCCATGATCTTCTCCATGAGCGACTTGACCACGGGGAACGCCTCGACGTCGCGGTTGTAGTTCACCGTCGTCTTGCCGTACGCCTCCAGATGGAACGGGTCGATGATGTTGGAATCGTCCAGATCGACCGTGGCGGCCTCGTAGGCGATGTTCACGGGATGCGACAGCGGAAGGTTCCAGATCGGGAACGTCTCGAATTTGGCGTAGCCGGCGGCGATGCCGCGCTTGTGCTCGTGGTAGAGCTGGGACAGGCAGGTGGCGAGCTTGCCCGAGCCGGGGCCGGGCGCGGTCACGACCACGAGCGGACGCGAGGTCTCGATGTAGTCGTTCTTGCCGTAGCCCTCATCCGAGACGACCAGGTCGATATCGTGCGGGTACCCCTCGATGGGATAGTGCAGGTAGCAGGTGATCCCAAGCGTCTCGAGGCGGCGGCGGAAGGCGTCGGCGGCAGCCTGGCCGGCGTATTGGGTGAGCACCACGGAGCTCACGAGGAAGCCGTAGCCGCGGAAGATGTCGGTGAGGCGCAGTACGTCCTCGTCGTAGGTGATACCCAGGTCGCTGCGCGCGCGGTTCTTCTCGATGTCGCCGGCGTTGATGGCGATGACGATCTCGACATCGTCGGACAGGCTCTTGAGCATGCGGAACTTGCTGTCAGGCTCGAAGCCGGGCAGCACGCGGCTGGCGTGGTAGTCGTCGAACAGCTTGCCGCCGAACTCGAGATAGAGCTTGCCGCCGAACTGAGCGATGCGCTCCTTGATGTGCTCCGCCTGCATACTGATGTACGTATCGTTATCGAACCCCTGACGCATGGGCGAGCTCCTCTCGAACGGCGCGCAAGCCGAATCAACCTATCAACCGACTCAGTATAGACGAGCGAAGACGACATGATCCGCGATGCGACAAAAACATCAGGGCGAAACACCGCGCCTCAGCGATCGAAGTCCGCGAGGGCATCGCCGAGGCGCCGTAATCCCTCGCACAGCACATCCGGGCGCGCGCAGTAGCCCAAACGGGCTCCGCATGGAAGCCCGAAGCGGCTCCCCGGCACGAGCAGCACGCCATGCTCCTCCAGCAGACGCAGACAGAACACCTCGTCGTCCACAGGGATGTCCAGCTCGATGTAGGAGGTCGACACGCCCCGGGGCGCGACCCAGCTCACCCGCGGCTGCCCATCGACCCACGACTGGACCGTCGCGCGGTTGGCGAGCACCAGTGCGCGGTTGCGCACGAGTACGGCATCGCGATGCGCGAGCACGTAGGTGGCGAGTGCGTCGTTCACGACGCCTCCCGAGATCATCGTGTAATCGCGCAGCGTGCGGATCGCACCGGACACCTCGTCGTCCGCGATAACCCACCCGATGCGCGCTCCGGGCACGGAGTAGGTCTTGGACACCGAGTTGGTCACGATGGCGCGGTCGTAGACATCGACCATCGAGCGGTACCCCACCTGCTCGTCGAGCGGCAGGTAGACCTCATCGCACAGAACGTAGGCCCCGACCGAGGCGGCGATCTGGGCGATGCGGCCGAGCATGTCGGCATCCATCACGGCGCCCGTCGGGTTCGCCGCGTTGTTGATGCATATGAGCCTCGTATCGCGCCGAACCAGACGCTCGAGCTCGTCGATATCGGGCAGCCAGCCGAGTTCGCGGCGCACCGTCCAGTGCTCGACGTCCGCCCCGAGCGCGCGTGGGATCTCGTAGAGGGGCGCGTAGGTCGGCCACTCGGCGATCACGTGGTCGCCAGGACGCACCACCGCCAACAACGCGTTCAGGTTCGCACCGGTGCAGCCGTTGGTCTGAAGGATCCGGCGCGGGTCGATCTCGTGCTCGTAGAGCGCCTGCACCTCGGCCTTGAAGGCGGGCGACCCCTCGATCCAGCCGTAGCTTTGGGGTTCATGCGCCAGTCGCTCGACGAGCTCCGCGCCGGCCCGACCGTCCAGCTCCCGCAGCTCGTCGAGCGTGAGCGCGGCGATCGTCGACTGGGCGATGTCCCAGGTCGCATCGCGCTCGTGAACGTTCAGCCAATCCTCGACACCGATGACCTCGATATCCATGGTGCCTTCCTCCCTCACGACGACATACAGCGGCCTCGTCCCCACGCCGTGCGCCTCCAAGCGTGCATCTTGGGCATATCGTCGCACACGGAACGCGTACAGGCGCTCATGAATCGGATTGTGGTCACGCAGCGTCGATTGCTGTCAGACCGACCGCCTCAGAGCGCATGCGGTACCGCGGTCCGCCATATGTAAGCAATACGTTATATTGCGCGCGCCCAACTTGAGCGAGCGTAGGGCCGTCCACACCGCCCGCTTCGGCCAGTGCGCGCCCCAAAATCGGGCACATCGAACGCTCCCGCATCAGTAATCGGCTTCGCGTGACCACCATGCGCTTTACGAGCGGCACACTCCCCGATACTCGCGTCGCACGCGTCTCCGACGGTGCCGACAACGGTGCTCGGGTGAACCCAGGGCGCCGATGGCGCCCGCCACAAAAGCGCCCCCTCCCGCGCACGGAACGGGAGGGGGCAGAAAGGTAGGTCCTCACCGGCTCGAACCGGGCCGGCTAGACGATCCCGGGTAGGGCCCGAGCGCTACGCGCTAGAGCACGACCAGAGCGATGGTCACGATGACCGCGGACACCACCGAGAGCACCACGATGAGCTTCATGGCGAACTTGAGCCACGTGGTCCACTCGATACGGGCGAGCGCGAGGCCGCCCATGATGGCGCCGGAGGTCGGGGTGAACAGGTTCACGACGCCGATGGCGCTCGAGAAGATCATCACCATGACCTCGGGCGAGAAGCCGAGCTGGGCGGCCAGCGGACCCATGATGGGCATGGACACGGTCGCCATGCCGGAGGTCGACGGGATGAGGAAGGACAGACCGAAGTACAACAGCCACGCGAGCGGCGCGAACAGGATGCCCGACACACCGGAAAGCGCGTTGGCCGCGGCGTTGAGCACGTACTGGTCGAGGCCCGTGGAGGCCATGAGGACCGAGATGCCGCGCGACAGCGCGATGATCAACACGACGCTCATCATGTCGGCGGCGCCGGCGATGAACGTGTTGACGATCTGCTTCTCGGACAGGCCGCCCACGATGCCGATGATGATGGCCATCACGAAGAACCATGTGGAGGCCTCATCGAAGTACCACTGGCCGATCGGCAGGCCGGTGATGAAAGCGGACCAGCCCTGCGAGGTCTGGACCTCGCCCACGGCGACGCCCTCGACGGAGCCCTCGACGGTGGTCGCGGTCTCGTTGGCGTCGTCGTACGCGGCGACGAGATCGTCGGTGACGACCGGGGTCTCGACGGTCTCATAGGACGCACCGGCGTCGAAGAAGTTCGCGACGCCCTCGTTGAGGTCGGCGATGGGGATGAAGCCGGCGATCATGACGACGAACGTGAAGGCGAAGATGCCCAGGCATGCCTTCTGGCGACCGGTGAGCACGACCTCCTTGGCGGCCTCGGCGGCAGCGGCGCCATGGGCCTCCTCGGCGTTCTTGAGCTCCTGCATGGACAGGATGGTGGAGCCCTTGTCGGCCTTGACCTTCTTGGCGTACCCCATGACGAACACGATGGAGATGGCGGTGGTCACGATCCACAGGACCGCGCCCAGGCCGATGATGATGGTCTGGTTGACCTCGATGCCCACGCCGCGCAGGGAGTCGACGGCGGCACCGACGGCGAACGGGTTGACGGTGGAGCCCAGGCAGCCGCAACCGGCGCCGAGCAGGACGGTGGCGGCGCCGACCATCGGGTCGAAGCCGGCAGCCATCATGGTGGCGGCGAGCAGGGCGTAGAACGGCACGGTCTCCTCGCACATGCCGTAGGTGGTTCCGCCGAGCGAGAAGATGAACATCAGGACAGGGATGATCATGAGCTCGTTGCCCTTGAGTTTCTGGACGAGGGCGGCGATACCGTTATCGAGGGCTCCGGTCTCGGTCATCATGCCGAGGAAACCGCCGAGGATCATGACGAACAGGCATACGGGAAGCGCATCGGCGAAGCCCTTCACCGGCGCGGTGAAGAAGTCGCTCGCATTCGCCGGGGTCACCTGGTCGGGAGCCATGCTGCCGACGATGACGGTGATGATGGCGACGATGGCCAACAGCAATAGAAGAATGGTAAATGACGAGAGCATGCCACGCTTTTTCTTGGTGGTCTCAGCCATTATGCTCATCCCCCTTTCTTGTTGAAAAACACGTCCGCGCGACACCGCCCGCCGTGCCGTGCGTTATCGGACGGGGCGCGGGCAACAGACGAACTCCCCCGCCGGAGCGGACGCGGATGCGCGCCCGCTCCGGTGGAAGATGAAAGGAGAGGCGACCTACTTACTTGAGGGTCGCGTACATGACGGCCTTGATGGTGTGCATGCGGTTCTCGGCCTCGTCGAAGACCTTGGACTGCGGGCCCTCGAACACCTCGTCGGTGACCTCCATCTCGGTGACGCCGAACTTCTCGGCGATCTCGGCGCCGGTGGTGGTGTTGGTGTCATGGAAGCTGGGCAGGCAGTGCAGGAAGATCGCGGACGGATCGGCCAGCGCCATGAGCTCGGAGGTGACGCGGTAGGGCTCGAGCTGCTTGATGCGCTCGGTCCAGACCTCATCGGGCTCGCCCATGGAGACCCACACGTCGGTGTAGATGACGTGCGCACCGGTGCACGCCTCCTTGGGATCCTCGGTGAGGGTGATGGTGCAGCCGTTGGCCGCGGCGATGGGCTTGCAGGCCTCGATGACGTCGTCGGTGGGCATGCACTCCTTGGGCCCGCACGCGACGAAGTTCATGCCGAGCTTCGCGCACACGACCATGAGGGAACGGGCCACGTTGTTCTTGGCGTCACCCATGAACACGAGGGTCTTGCCCTTGATGTCGTAGTTGAAGTTCTCCTGGACGGTCAGGATGTCGGCGAGCATCTGCGTGGGATGCCACATGTCCGTGAGGCCGTTCCACACCGGCACGCCGGACTTGGCGGCGAGCTCCTCGACGTCGGACTGGGCGAAGCCGCGGAACTCGATACCGTCGTACATGCGGCCGAGCACGCGGGCGGTGTCCTCGATGGACTCCTTCTTGCCCATCTGGGAGCTACCGGGATCGAGGTAGGTCACGCCCATGCCAAGATCCATGGCGCCGACCTCGAAGGCGCAGCGGGTGCGCGTGGAGGTCTTCTGGAACAGCAGGACGATGTTCTTGCCCTCAAGGTAGCGGTGCGGGGTGCCCGTGCGCTTGAGGTCCTTGAAGTTCTTGGCGAGAGCGAGCATGTACTCGATCTCCTCGGTCGTGAAGTCGAGCAGACGCAGGAAGCTGCGACCGGAGAGGTTAACGCCCATGAAAGGTTCCTTTCGTGAGAATAATCCGTGCATGAAACGCATCGAACGATGCGAGGGCCCATCGGACCGAAGACCATCCGATCCGATGAACCCCGAACCGAACCCTCTATCCACCGAGCATCATCATCTCGTCAGAAAAGGGTTCGGTTTCCCAGGTGCCGCGGATTGCCCTGAAAGCCAAGGCCATAGGCCTTAGGGCCACGGCTGCAGGCTTGAAGGGCAAGGCGCGGTGCCTGGGGAAGCGAGACTAGAGGTCCTCGCGCCAGAAGGGCATGCTCATGCAGCGCGGGCCGCCGCGACCACGGGAGAGCTCGGCCGAAGGCACGACGAGCAGCTCCATGCCCTCCTTGTAGAGGACGTCGTTGGTGACGGTGTTGCGCTGATAGACGCAGATCTTGCCAGGGGCGACGGCAAGGGTGTTGGAGCCGTCGTTCCACTGCTCGCGCGCCGCCGCGATCGGGTCGCCGCCGCCGCAGGGGATGAGCTTGACGGCGTCGATGCCCAGGGCCTTGGCCAGGATGTGCTCGAGCGTGTCGTTGATCTCCACGATCTCGACCTCGCCGGGATTCGCTCCCGGGGTGAGCTTGTAGACGGTCAGCGTGCCCATGATAGCCGGATGGATCGTGAACTTGTCGACATCGATCTGCGTGAACACGGTGTCGAGATGCATGAAGGCACGGGACACCGGGATGTCGAACGCCAGGATCGTGTCGATCTTGGAGTCGGAGTTCCAGAACATGTTCTGGGCCATCACGTCGATGGCGGCAGCCTGGGTGCGCTGCGAGATGCCCACGGCGATCGTGTTCTCGTTGATGTTGAGCACGTCGCCGCCCTCGGTGTGGAAGGTGCTGTCGCGGCGGTAGTACAGCGACACGTCCTTGTAGTCGGGATGGTACTTGAAGATGTACTTGCCGTAGATGGTCTCGCGGTTACGGGTGACCGAGTACATACGGTTCAGGTTGACGCCCGTGCCGACGACCGCGAACGGGTCGCGGGTGAAGTAGAGGTTCGGCATCGGGTCGACGAGCAGATCGGACTCGGACTCGGTGTTGACCAGCGAGTCGAGCGTGACGGAGCTCGTGAGCGGCAGGTCGATCTCGGCCTTGGTGATGCCGGCCATGGTCTTCTTGACGAACTCGAGGTTGTCGGTGATCGAGTCGAGCTTCTCGCGGATGGCGGCGGGAGCGATCCTGCCCTTGATGCCCGCCTCGGTGAGCCACTGATCGAGGAACTCCTCGCGGGCATCGGGCACGGCGTCGAACGCCTCCGCCACGAGCTTCTCGAGATAGAGGACCTCGACGCCCTGCTCGCGCAGGATCTCGGCGAAGCGGTCATGCTCCTGCTGGGCGACCTCGAGGAACGGAACGTCATCGAACAGAAGACGCTCGAGCTCATCAGGCGGCAAGTTGAGGAGCTCCTCGCCCGGGCGATGCAGGCAAACCTTCTTCAGCTGCCCAATCTCGCTCGTGACATGCAGTCCTTTCGTCATAGCCTCCTACCTTTCTATCCAGGCCGCGACGCGGCCCCCTTGGCGGCCCTCGTGCTGGGCCGTCGCTTTCGGACACTCATAGATTTATCCAATACCGCCACCGAGTTACACGACACCGCCGAGCGGTATCAAAGGGCGCGTAAACGGTATATTTGTGCAATACGTGCATGGTCTACTTTTATTCAGTAAAGCATGGATACGTGCGAAAACGAGACGAGCATCGAGGACGCAATCTGAAAACTCCTCTCGTTCTTACACCCTAAACTGCATATTTATACCTCCAATTTGTATATTCATCTGTTTTTGGCAGCGCATGTCCCGCCGCGCAAAAAGATTCACTTTTGCCAAAAAAATATGCGCACTGACCCCCTTGCGGACCACTTACCGCCAAAAAGGGACCGTTCGAAGCGCCGACGGCGTCCGCGAACCTCGCCGAACGGCCGCAGCCGTCCGCACGTCCGGCATCCTACCATTCCGGTTCGTTTTCATCCCACGCCGCCATCTTATGTAAGCATCATGGCAAGCTTTTCCAAATCCGCCCTTCGAGCCTTCGGTGAACCCCTATATTGATGTATGGGTGTGCGCATCCCGGTCGGCGCTCCGATCGACCGCGGCGGCGTCATCCCCGATGGAAGTTTTCGCCCGGATGGAGAGAAGCCCATGGCCGACAAGGATAAGGATCGCAAGAAGAACGACAAGAAGCGCGGAGCCGAATCGCCGGACCGCTCCGGCCGCGCCGAGCGCCACGATTTCTCGTACACGCAGAACCGCGAACTGTCCTGGCTGCGCTTCGACGATCGCGTCCTCGCCGAGGCATACGATGAGACGGTGCCGCTGTTCGAGCGGCTCAAGTTCGTCGCGATCTTCGAGAGCAACCTCGACGAGTTCTTCATGGTGCGCATCGGTGGCCTGTCCGACCTCGCCACCCTCAAGCACCAACCGCGCGACAACAAGAGCAACCTCACGCCCGCCGAGCAGATCGACCGGGTCTTCGATGCCCTGCCGCCGCTCTACGACCGCGCCCAGACCGCGTTCCACACGCTCGAGGACAGTCTCGCGCGCCACGGTCTCCAGCGCGACGGCGGAAACCGTATTGCAGGCCA
>CAZRPL010000018.1:0-41835 GCA_964602045.1 uncultured Collinsella sp.
CCTGAACAAGTGCGACATGGTTGACGACGAGGAGCTCATCGACCTCGTCGAGATGGAGACCCGTGAGCTCCTCTCCGAGTACGACTTCCCCGGCGACGACATCCCCGTCATCCGTGGTTCCGCTCTCGGCGCCCTCAACGGCGAGGAGAAGTGGTATGACTCCATCCGCGAGCTCATGGACGCTGTCGACAGCTACATCCCGACCCCCGAGCGTGACGACGCCAAGCCGTTCCTGATGGCCGTCGAGGACGTCATGACCATCTCCGGTCGCGGCACCGTCGCCACCGGTCGTGTCGAGCGCGGTCAGCTCAAGCTGAACGAGCCCGTCGAGATCGTCGGCATCAAGGAGACCCAGTCCACCGTCGCCACCGGCATCGAGATGTTCCGCAAGACCATGGACTTCTGCGAGGCTGGCGACAACGTCGGCATCCTGCTCCGTGGCATCAAGCGCGAGCAGATCGAGCGCGGTCAGGTCCTGGCCAAGCCCGGTTCGGTCACCCCGCACACCAAGTTCACCGGTGAGGTCTACGTCCTGACCAAGGAGGAGGGCGGCCGCCACACGCCGTTCTTCAACGGCTATCGCCCGCAGTTCTACTTCCGCACCACCGACGTGACCGGCTCCGTCAAGCTGCCCGAGGGCACCGAGATGGCCATGCCTGGCGACCACATCACCATCGAGGGTGAGCTCATCCACCCGATCGCCATGGAGGAGGGCCTGCGCTTCGCTATCCGCGAGGGTGGCCACACCGTCGGCTCCGGCGTCGTCAGCACCATCATCGAGTAACGTAGCTACTCGTAGCTGATCGCTTGTATGCACCCGGCTCCTCTTCGGGGGAGTCGGGTTTTTTCTGCCGATTCCCATTTGTTGAGGTTGTGTAACGAATCTGCAGATGGAGATGGGAATCCGTACGGGCTTGACACGTCCGCCCGCTCAATGATATTGTGTTCCACCGTGCCCGCATGGGACGGTAAATGGAGGTTATTAGACACATGCGTACTCTCGTTACACTTGCCTGCACCGAGTGCAAGCGTCGCAACTATACGACGACCAAGAACAAGGCGAACATGCCCGATCGCATGGAGATCAAGAAGTATTGCCCCTGGTGCCGTCGTCATACCGTGCACAAGGAGACCCGCTAGTCTCTTGTACATACGCCAGTAGTTCAATTGGTAGAGCATCGGTCTCCAAAACCGAGTGTTGAGGGTTCGAGTCCTTCCTGGCGTGCCAGTCTTGTATCCGTAAGCCTCCTCGCGAGGCTTACGGTTTCTAATGTATAGGTGGTTCAGGCCGGAGGTAAGCATCATGGCCAACAAGAAGTCCAAGAAGAAGAGCGCCCAGTCCGCGCCCGCTTCTGCGGCAACCGAGACCAAGAAGGTTGCGCCCAAGAAGGCTTCCGCCAAGAAGGCCGACGCCTCCAAGAAGGGTGCCGATCTTAAGAAGGCATCTGCCAAGAAGGCCACCAAGGGCAAGAAGAAGGACGCACAGCCCGGTTTCTTCGCCCGCACCAAGAAGTATTTCGCCCAGGTCCGCTCCGAGATGAAGCGTGTCGTGTGGCCCTCCAAGAAGGAGCTGGTCAACTACTCCGTCACCGTCGTCATCTCGCTGCTCGTCGTCGGCGTGGTCATCGCCGGTCTCGACGCGCTCATCAGCGAGGGCCTGGTGCTCTTCTCCGGTCTGAGGGGGTAGTCCATGTCCAAGCGTTGGTATGTCGTCCACACCTACTCCGGCTATGAGAATCGCGTCAAGTCCGATCTCGAGCATCGCATCGAGACCATGGGCATGTCCGATCGTATTTTCGATATCCAGATCCCGACCGAGCGCGTGACCGAGATCAAAGAGGGCGGTAAGCGCGAGGTCAAGGATTCCAAGATCTTCCCCGGCTATGTGCTCGTCCGTATGGAGATGGACGATGACGCGTGGACCTGCGTGCGCAACACGCCCGGTGTCACCGGGTTCCTCGGCGCCAACGGCAAGCCCGCGCCGCTCTCCCGTGACGAGTACAACAAGATGATGCGCAAGACGGACAAGGGCGGCACGCCCAAGCGCACGTCCGTCAGCATCGAGGTCGGAACGCCCGTCAAGGTCATCTCCGGCCCGCTGTCCGATTTCGACGGCAAGGTGTCCGAGGTCAACGCCGACGCCGGCAAGGTCAAGGTCACTCTGCTCATCTTCGGTCGCGAGACCCCGGTCGAGCTTGCGTTCGACCAGATCGCGGTCATCAGTTAGGTTGTCGTATCCGCGCGTCCACGCTTCGCCTTCCGGCTGCTCACCGGACCGGCATGCTTCTAACGTGCTCGCGCTGACGATATGGATTGTTCGACACGTTCGTGTTTAGGAAGGAATGACAATGGCTGAGAAGAAGGTTGCCACCGTCATCAAGCTCCAGATTCCCGCTGGCGCTGCGAATCCCGCTCCTCCCGTCGGCCCCGCCCTGGGTGCCGCTCAGGTCAACATCATGCAGTTCTGCCAGGCGTTCAACGCCGCCACGCAGGACAAGTCCGGTGACATCATCCCCGTCGAGATCACCGTCTACGAGGATCGCTCGTTCGACTTCGTCTGCAAGACCCCGCCTGCGGCCCACCTGATCAAGAAGGAGCTCAAGCTCAAGAGCGGTTCCGCCGTGCCGCAGCGCGACAAGGTCGGTCAGCTCACCGACGAGCAGCTCACCAAGATCGCCGAGATCAAGATGCCGGACCTCAACGCCAACGACATCGAGGCCGCCAAGAAGATCGTCGCCGGCACCGCCCGCTCCATGGGCGTCACCATCGCCGAGTAGCGATATCCGTTCGTTTACTTCGGGCGCGGGAAGGTCTCGCGCCCGATCGTGTGCAATCCGGCACACATCGTTGTGGGAGGGCGCTGCCCGTTTGACCACAGGAGGTATGTATCATGGCTAAGCATGGAAAGAAGTATCTCGACGTCGCCAAGAAGGTTGACCGTTTCAACCTCTACACGCCGCTCGAGGCCGTGAAGCTCGTCAAGGAGCTCGCTCCCGCCAAGTTCGACGAGACCGTCGAGGTTCACTTCCGTTTGGGTATCGATACCCGTAAGGCCGATCAGAACATCCGCGGCTCCATCTCCCTGCCCCACGGCACCGGCAAGACCGTTCGCGTCGCCGTGTTCGCCGATGGCGCCAAGGCCGATGAGGCCCGTGAGGCCGGTGCCGACATCGTCGGTTCCGACGAGCTGATCGCCGACATCCAGAAGGGCGAGATCAACTTCGATGCCGCTATCGCCACCCCCAACATGATGGCGAAGGTCGGCCGCATCGGTAAGATCCTCGGCCCCCGCGGCCTCATGCCCAACCCCAAGCTCGGTACCGTCACCATGGACGTCGCCAAGATGGTCGGCGAGCTCAAGGCCGGTCGCGTCGAGTACCGCGCTGACCGTTACGGCATCTGCCACGTGCCTCTGGGCAAGTGCTCCTTCGACGATCAGAAGCTCGTCGAGAACTACGCTGCGCTCTACACCGAGATCCTGCGCGTCAAGCCTTCTTCCGCCAAGGGTCGCTATGTGAAGAGCATCACGCTGACCTCCACCATGGGCCCCGGCATCAAGGTGGATTCCGCCATCCAGCGTAACTTCATGGAGGAGTAACGCAGGTACCGCATAACCCGGTGTCGCATGAAAACCCGGCTTCGCGCTCAGCGTGAAGCCGGGTTTTTGCATGAGTTGATACATTATCAGCCCTTTTATACATGCTCAAAACGACTCGTTTCGTTCATCCGGCGTGCGAGTTACAAAAGCGAACACTTTCCAGTTAGATTGACGTCGCACGGATGCATTCGACGCAAGAAGGGAATCGGATTAGCCTTTGACTGTGGCCGATATGTCCGTAGCGGCTGTCTTAAACGGACAAATGATCAATGGAATCGATACTTCTCGTTGTTGGAGTCCATGTATTAACTTCAAAACAACTAGGTAACGTTCATTTTCGAAACTCGAGGGCAAGATGAACGATCCGGCATTCATAAAGTATGCCTTTCTCGATGTGCCTTGCCGAATAGCGCGTGCTGCCGACTTGTTTCACCTCACTTTGACCTGCTGAATAGTAAAACCCACCGCTCACCTTGTTATTTATGCCGTTCATCTCTGCCAGCAAAAGTACTCTAACACACATAGTACTTTGTGTTACAGTAGCAGTGTCAAGAAGAGACGAGCACTGATCAGGAGGTGACAACGATGTCCACACGGGATGCAGTGAGCGATCTGATCAGAGGAAACATCGATGCCATCATCCTGTGCACGCTATCCGGAGGCGACAGTTACGGCTACGAGATCCTCAAAGCGATCGCAGCCACGAGCCGGGGCGAGTACGAGATGAAGGAGCAGTCGCTCTACACCTGCCTTAAACGTCTCGAAGGGCAAGGGTTCGTCAAGAGCTATTGGGGGGACGAGACCCAGGGCGCTAGACGCAAGTACTACCAGATGACCGACGCAGGAGCTGGGGAACTTGGGGAAGCCACCGAGCGCTGGGTTCGCGTCCGGAACATCATCGATCGTTTGCTGACACAGGAAAGGGGAGACCGATGAACGAACTTCGTATGTACGTCGAGCAGCTCTTCCAAAACAGGGTTCTTACGTCCGACACCATCGAGCTCAAGGAAGAGATCTACGGCAACCTGATCGCCCGATACGAGGATTACATTGCCCAGGGTCTGAGTCACGAGGAGGCACTGCAGCGTACGAAGGAAAGCATGACCAGTATCGACGATGTGATGAGTGGTGAGGAAGCAATGAAGAACGAGAATCTGAACGCCAACCAGAACCTGAACGCGAACGTGACCGAGCAAATGCCCATCGCGGCTTCCCAGGCCGGGGCTGCACCTCCCGCCGGGGATCCGGCTCCGAAGCGCCGCAAGCCCTGGATGATCGCAGCTGCGGCTGCGGCCGCCATCCTCGTGTTGGTCTGCGGCGTGGCGATCGGTATGAACATCATGCCCAAGCAGACGCAAGGACAGGTGCCCCAGATGACCGCAACCGTCGACGACACGACCGTCGATGATACGGTCCAGGACGTCCAGAAGACCGAGGACGACGTCGCACCTGTGGAGCAGGAGCCCGTTGAGGAGCAGAAGGCCGAACCGACCAAGTCCACGGAAGACCAGGCGGCGGAAACCAAGACGTCGACCACGCAGAAGGCCACCACGTCGAGTGCGACGACACTGCGCTCTATGCCGCGCCTTACCGACGATGACGGTCCGCGCGAGCGCCAGGCGACCGAGGCTCTGGCCGACGAGGTCTTGAACAGCCCGCTCAGCACGCTGACCAAGTACGCGAGCACGAAGCCGAGCAGTGCCGACAACCGCGCCGCGTTCGTCCGCGCACTTCCCTTGGGCGATTACGTGACCGCCAGCAGCTTCAGCAACGGTACGCTCGCCATCGATTACTCCTCGGTGAACCACAACATCGATGGCGATGCGATCGACCTGGCACTTGCCTACGACGTGGTCGCGATCATGGCGACCTACGGCGACAGCGTCGATAGCGTCAAGATCGAGCTGCACGAGAGCGACGACCATTCCTACGACGTCGACACCTACATCTTCGATCGCGCGATGGTGGAGGACATGCTCGCCAGCGTGAGCTCCAACGAGTACACGAAGATCACGGGAAGCATGCTCGAGTCCAAGAACGCGTGGAACAAGGTGTTCAACAACGTGGCGACCTATCGCTTCTTCGACAACGTGACCGACTACGCGGAGCTCGACTACTGATCGTGACGGCACGTATCGACCGGAACGGATGATCGCGCCATAGTCTCGCCGGACGCCCGCCGCAAACGGGCGTCCGGCCGACTGCGAAACAGCGCGACGCGTCGCCGGACGGTCTGTTCGGCGACGTTGGTTTTCGTTGAGGACCCGGGGTATTGCCCGCGCGCATCCTCTCGAGTGAAGTATCGCATCGACACACGGAGTACTATGGAAGACAGATCGGATATGATGCCGAAAGGATACCGGGAGGTGATGGGATGGCGACACGCGACGCCGTGAGCGACCTGATCAGGGGCAATATCGACGCCATCATCCTGTGCACGCTTCTTGACGGAGACAACTACGGCTACGAGATCCTCAAGGAGATCGCCGAGACAAGCGGCGGTGAGTACGAGATGAAGGAGCAGTCGCTCTACACGAGCCTCAAGCGGCTAGAGGGGCAGGGCTTCGTCGAGAGCTACTGGGGCAACGAGACACAGGGTGCCCGTAGGAAGTACTATCGCATCACGAAATCGGGTACAGTTGAGCTGACAGAGGCGATCGACCGGTGGATCCGCATCCGCAACATCATCGACCGCCTGCTGATTCGTCAGGATGGGGGAGCACGGTGAACGAACTTCGCGTCTATGTGGAGCACCTGTTCGAAGGCAAGGTGCTGACTGCCGAGAACATCGAGCTTAAAGAGGAGATCTACGGCAACCTCACGGCGCGCTATGAGGATTATCTCGCGCAGGGCCTGAGTGAGGCGGTGGCGCTTGCGCGTACCAAGGCGAGCATGACGAGCATCGACGACATGCTGGACGAGGACGCCGGCGACACGGCGGCAACGGATGCGACCCCCGCCGGAACCGCCGCCGAGACGACGCGGATCCCGCCGGCCGCCCCGACCCAGCAGATGCCCGCGGCGGCGGCAGCTCCCGACGTGCAGCAGACCCCGGCGGCGTCCGGAGCGCAGCAGGCACCAGTCCCGCCTTCGTATGCGACGGCCGCCCCGAGCCAACCTGCGGCGCAGCCGCGCAAGAAGTGGCCGATCGTGATGGGTATCGTCGCGGGCGTGCTCGTGCTGCTTGCGCTCATCGCGTTCGGCATGAACCTGCTGTTCGTCGGGGTGACGACAGACGAGACCGTGCAGGGGCAAAACCAGGCGCAGCTGTCGACGGGCGGTGACCGCTCCGATGATGCGAACATCACTTTGGATCAAGACGGGCTCAAGCTCGATGACGGCAAGGGCTCCAGCGTGGAGATCGGGTCGTCGGGCATCCATCTGGAGAGCGGCGACGACGAGATCTACCTCGATGCCGACGGCAACCTGCGCATCGATGGTGACATCGCCGACGAGCTGCTTACCGCCGTGGTGAACGATCCGTACGGCGACGTGTCGCCCTATACGGGCACGACGCTTTCCGACGCATCGCAGGTCGACGAATTCGTGCGCTCGCTGCCCATGGGCGAGTGGGTGAGCCAGGTCGACACGACCGGCAACGCCGGTGCGCTCGGTATCTTCTACGAGGCGGTGCCCGAGCGCTATGACGGCGATTCGGTCGACGCGGCCTTGGTGTACGACGTCGCGGCCATCATGTGCACGGTGTCCGATGTCGACGAGGTCCAGGTGCGCCTAAGCGAGAGCGACGACCCCTACGACGAGGACTACTACGTCTTCACGCGCCAGATGATGGAGGAGATGTTCGGTGTCGCGCTGAACGCCGACCTGGTGAGCGAGGACGGCTGGAACACGCTGAAGGTCAAGAACATGTACCGCAACGATTTCATCGAGCACGTGGTCGATCGCGCGGAGTGGGACTAGCGGCGGATAGCGGGTCCACCGCTGCAAGATTGCTTTTCATGCGGGGCGTCGGGATACCGGCGCCCCGTCGCATGGAGGCCGAGGCGGTCCGGGGCTAGCGTATGCACGCACCGTCGAGTTCGCAGACGATACGTGCGGCCTCGAGGGCGTCGGTGCGGGAGATCTCGCGGTAGAAGACGAAGCGGATGTAGCGCTTCATGACAGGACGGATGATCAGGCCGCGTTCGGCGGCGAGCTCGCAGTAGGCGAACGGGTCGTCGGTGATGCCGCTGACGTCGACGACCACGATGTTGGTGGCCACGTCGCCGACGACGCGGGTGCGCGCGAGGCCGGTGATCGCATCGGCGAAGGCGCGCGCGTTGTCGTGATCTTCCTGCAGGCGCTCGACCTGATGGCGCAAAGCGTAGATGCCCGGGGCTGCGATGACACCGGCCTGGCGCATGGCACCGCCGAGCGCCTTGCGGATCCGACGCGCCTCGAGAATCGTCGCCTGGTCGGAACAGATGACGGAACCGACTGGCGCGCCGAGGCCCTTGGAAAGGCAGAACATCAGGCTGTCGACGTGCTTGCAGATGTCGGCGACGGGCACGCCGAGCGCGGTCGCCGCGTTGAACAGGCGAGCGCCGTCCATATGGACCGGGACGCCGTGCGCTTGCGCGAGCTCGTGGACGGCGGTAAGACGCTCGCATGTGATGGCGGCGCCGCCCGCGTAGTTATGGGAGTTCTCAACGCAGATCAGGTCGACGCCGCCGGCATCCAGGGCGGCGGCGATGTCGTCAAGGTTCGGCTGACCGTGTTCGTCGTGCCGATAGGTTTTGAGCTGCATGCGTCCGAAATCGGGATCGAACAGGTATTTTTCGCTGAGCAGTAGGTGCTGTTGCTCGTCGACGAGCAGGGTGCTACCGGGTTTGACCTGGGCGAGCACCGCGGCGCTGTTGGCCATGCAGCCGGAGGGCACGAGCACGGCGGCTTGCTTGCCGGTGATCCGGGCGGCAAGGTCCTCGAGCTCGTTGACGGTCGGATCCTCGCCGCGCCCGAGTTCGTGGGTGCGATCGTCGTCGCCGAGCGGGGCGGTGAGGATGGCTTGCAGCATATCGGGGGTCGGCTTGGTGAGGGTGTCGCTTCTCAGGTCGATCATGGCTCGCTCCTCCGTGGGAAAATGGTGCCTGCCCCCATTTTCCCACGGGAAAAAAAGGGGCAGTCCCCATTTTCCCAAAAACGACCGACCTTCCGTGCCGCGGGCCGATTTCCGTCCAAGGCGGCCGCCGATTGGGGGTTGGCGGGGTCGCTTTAGTTTGCTACACTGCATTACATTGCAGTGGCGGCCCGTACCGGGCCGCGTGCACGAAAGGACGGAACGCATGGCGCGCGGGGATCACAGCACGGTCGAGCAGGTCATGGTGCCTGTATTCGGCATGTCGCTGAACCTAACCCTAGCGCTACTAGCCGCCGATGCGCGCTAGGGTTCTTCGTTCCACGTACGGCTCAAGCCAACTTTCCAGAAGCACCCCATCGCGCATCTGACCGACGCCTTGCAGGGCGTGACGCGCGACGGGGTGCTTTTATCCGTAGAGCTGCAAATCGGCAACGCCACCTCCTGCAAGCCTGACACGCAACGACCACGTCACGAGCAACAGGAGGACCCCATGACCAGGAAGATCGCCATCTTCGACACCACCCTGCGCGACGGCGAGCAGTCGCCCGGCGCCAGCATGAACACCGAGGAAAAGCTCATCATCGCACGTCAGCTCATCCGCATGAACGTCGACGTCATCGAGGCGGGCTTTCCCATCTCGAGCCCCGGCGACTTCAAGAGCGTGGCCGAGATCGGTCGCATCGCGGGCGACAAGTGCACCGTCTGCGGCCTGACGCGCGCCGTCGACAAGGACATCGAGGTCGCGGCCGAGGCGCTCAAGACCGCCAAGCGCCCGCGCATCCATACCGGCCTGGGTGTCTCGCCCTCCCATCTGCGCGACAAGCTCCGTCTGACCGAGGACCAGGCCATCGAGCGCGCCATCCATGCGGTCAAGCTCGCCCGCAACTTCGTGGACGATGTCGAGTTCTACGCCGAGGACGCCGGCCGCGCCGACCAGGACTTCCTCGTCCGCATCATCGAGGCAGCCGTCAAGGCAGGCGCCACGGTCGTGAACATTCCCGATACCACGGGCTACAACATGCCGTGGGAGTTCGGCGCACGCATTCGCGACCTGCGCGAGCGCGTCGACGGAATCGAGGACGTGACCATCTCGGTCCACACGCATAACGATCTGGGTATGGCCACCGCGCTCGCGCTCGAGAGCGTCCGCAACGGCGCGACGCAGATCGAGTGCACCATCAACGGCCTGGGCGAGCGCGCCGGCAACACTTCGCTCGAGGAAGTCGTCATGGCCATCCGCATGCACGAGGCCGAGCTCGACGCGCACACCGATATCGTCACCAAGGAGCTGTGCCACGCCAGCAAGCTCGTGAGTTCCATCACCGGTATCATGGTCCAGCCCAACAAGGCCATCGTGGGCGCCAACGCCTTCGCGCACTCCTCCGGCATCCATCAGGACGGCGTGCTCAAGGCCCGCGACACCTATGAGATCATCGACCCGGCCGATGTGGGCGCCGCCGGCTCCCAGATCATCCTGTCGGCCCGTTCCGGCCACGCCGCGCTGCGCCATCGCATGGCCGAGCTCGGCTACACCTTCAACGACGAGGAGTTCGAGGGTATCTACCAGGCCTTTCTCGAGGTCGCTGACAAGAAGAAGGAAGTCTACGACGAGGACCTGGAGTCCATCGTGCACGAGCGCGAGCGCGTGAGCTCGGCCATCTGGACGCTCGGTGCGGTGCAGGTCTCCTGCGGCTTCCCGCTCACTCCGACCGCCACGCTTACGCTGGTGGACGAGGACGGCGAGGAGCACACGGTCGCGGCCTACGGCACCGGTCCGGTGGACGCCGTCTACAAGGCGGTCGACCAGATCGTGGCGGTGGAGAACGACCTGTCCGAGTTCTCGATCAAGTCCATCACGCGCGGTATCGACGCGCTGGGCGAGGTGACGGTGCGTGTGACGGCCGCCAACGGCGAGGTCTACATCGGTCGTGGCAGCGATAACGACATCATCGTGTCCTCCACCAAGGCCTACATCAACGCGCTGAACCGCCTGATCTCCGATCAGCGCGAGGCTGCAGCCAAGTAATCCGACAAGCTTGAACCCGGCACCATCTTGTCGGATAAGCTTGCGACAAGTTTGAACCCGGCACCATCTTGTCACTGACCGATTGAAGGAGAGCAACCCATGCCAAGACCCATGACCGTCGCCGAGAAGATCCTTGCCGCCCACGCGGACCTCGATGAGGTGCGCCCCGGACAGCTTGTCGAGTGCGACCTCGACATCGTGCTCGCCAACGACATCACGGCGCCTATCGCCATCGACGTGTTCCGCGAGCTCGGCGCCACCGAGGTGTTCGACCGCGACCGCGTGTGCCTCGTGCCCGACCACTATGCGCCCAACAAGGACATCAAGAGCGCCGAGCAGACCAAGAAGATGCGCGAGTTCGCACATGAGCAGAAGATCGCCCATTACTGGGAGCAGGGCTGCGCGGGTATCGAGCACGCCCTGTTGCCCGAGACGGGTACCGTCGTGCCGGGCGACCTGATTATCGGCGCCGATTCGCATACCTGCACCTACGGCGCGCTGGGCGCGTTCTCGACCGGCGTGGGTTCCACCGACGCGGGCGTGGGCATGGCCACCGGCCGCTGCTGGTTCAAGGTCCCGCCGACCATCAAGTTCGTGATCGACGGCGAGCTGACCGACGGCGCGACGGCCAAGGACGTCATCCTGCACATCATCGGCATGATCGGTGTGGACGGTGCGCTGTATCAGGCCATGGAGTTCACCGGCTCGGCCATCCACAGCATGTCGATGGAGGGCCGCATGACCATCTCCAACATGGCGATCGAGGCCGGCGGCAAGGCCGGCATCATGGAGGTCGACGACGTGACCCGCGCATGGCTCGAGGGCCGCAACCAGCGCGACTATGTGGAGTACCACGCCGATCCGGACGCCGAGTACGCCCAGGTCATCCATATCGACGCCGCCGACATCAAGCCGTGCGTCGCATGGCCGCACCTGCCGGGTAACACCCATCCGGTGAGCGAGAGCCGCGATATCGCGATCGACCAGGCCGTGATCGGCAGTTGCACCAACGGACGCATGGAGGACATGCGCGCAGCAGCCGAGGTCCTGCGCGGCCGCACGATCGATCCCAACGTGCGCTGCATCGTGATTCCCGCGACGCAGGCGGTCTTCAAGCAGTGCATGGCCGAGGGCCTGGCGGATATCTTCATCGATGCGGGCTGTGTGTTCTCCACGCCGACGTGCGGACCGTGCCTGGGCGGCTACATGGGCATCCTGGCCGCCGGCGAGCGCTGCGTGTCCACCACGAACCGCAACTTCGTGGGCCGCATGGGCGATCCGGCCTCCGAGGTCTATCTGGCGAGCCCCGCGGTCGCCGCGGCGAGCGCCGTGGCGGGCCACATCGCGGCTCCGTCCGACCTGTAATCATTCCGCGGCCCCGCTGCCTGCGGGGCAGCGAGGCACGGCTAAGCGGCATATCGGCTTAGCCGGGATCGAAGACCGAGAAAGGAAACCCCCATGCATTTCGAAGGCACCGTGTTCCGTTACGGACGCGACATCGATACCGACGTCATCATTCCCGCCCGCTACCTCAACAGCTCCGATCCGGCATATCTGGCGTCCCATTGCCTGGAGGATCTGGACGACACGTTCGTCGAGCGCATGCAGCCCGGCGACATCATCGTGGCCGAGGAGAACTTCGGATGCGGCTCCAGCCGCGAGCACGCGCCGCTCGCCATCAAGTCGTCCGGCGTGTCCTGCGTGATCGCCAAGAGCTTCGCGCGCATCTTCTACCGCAACTCCATCGACATCGGCCTGCCGATCCTCGAGTGCCCCGAGGCGGTCGACGCCATCACGGACGGCGCGAAGGTCTCCGTGGACACCGAGACCGGCGTCATCACGAACCTCGACACGGGCGAGACCTTCGCCTCCGAGCCGTTCCCGCCCTTCATCGCCGAGATCATCGAGGCGGGCGGCATCGTCAACCGCACGAAGGCGAATATCGCCGCCGGCAAGTAGCGTGGGAAAATAGGGACAGACACCATTTTCCCATGGCGGAAGGAGGGCGGTCGTGCCTCTCGACAACCCGTTCGCATCAGGCCCGAGTTCGATGAGTTGGAGTTGCAACGTGAAGAAAACCTACCGTATCTGCACCCTGCCCGGTGACTGCATCGGGCCCGAGATCATGGCCGAGGGCAAAAAGGTCCTCGACGCCGTGGGCAAGCGCTTCGGCTGCGCGTTCGAGTGCGAGGATGCCCTGATCGGCGGCGCCGCCATCGACGCGACCGGCACCGCGCTGCCCGACGAGACCCTCGACGCCGCCCGCGCGTCCGACGCCGTGCTGCTGGCGGCGGTGGGTGGCCCCAAGTGGGACACCACCGATCCCGCGGCGCCCCGTCCCGAGCAGGGTCTGCTCAAGATCCGCAAGGAGCTCGGGCTGTACACCAACCTGCGCCCCGTGCAGATCTTCTCCGCCCTGTCCGGTGCCTCGACCCTCAAACCCGAGGTCATCGACGGTGTGGACATGATGATCGTGCGCGAGCTCACCGGTGGCCTGTACTTTGGCACCCGCGAGCGCTTCTACGACGAGGAGGGGGCGGGCGCCGACGGTAAGCCCGGCCAGCGAGCCTACGATACGCTCGAGTACCGCGAGTACGAGATCGAGCGCATCGCCCGTCAGGCCTTCGAGGCCGCCCGCAAGCGTCGCGGCAAGGTGGCGAGCGTGGACAAGGCCAACGTGCTCGAGACGAGCCGCATGTGGCGCGAGATCGTCCATCGCGTGCACGATGCCGACTACGCCGACGTCGAGCTCGAGGACGTGCTCGTGGACAACGCCGCCATGCAGCTCATCAACCGCCCGGCGGACTTCGACGTCGTGGTGACCGAGAACATGTTCGGCGACATCCTGTCCGACGAGGCGGCGCAGATCACAGGCTCGCTCGGTATGCTCGCGAGCGCGAGCCTGGGCGACGGCGTGGCGCTGTACGAGCCGAGTCACGGCAGCGCGCCTGACATCGCAGGCAAGGGCATCGCCAACCCGCTGGCGCAGATTCTGTCCGTCGAGATGATGCTGCGCTATAGCTTCGATATGGCCGACGCCGCCGATGCCATCCGCGCTGCGGTGACCGCCGTGCTCGACGACGGCCTGCGCACACGCGACATCGCCGACGTCGATACGTCCGAGGACAAGATCCTCGGGACCGTCGCCATGGGCGACGCGGTGGTGACGCGCCTGCAGTAGGCGCATGACGGCGGTGGCCGTATCGGCTGAGTCGCACATACCCCGCACAGAAGGCGCGCCGGCGCATCCCACGAGCTGGAGATGCGCCGGCGCGCCTTGTTGATGGTATGGTTGTTCGCAGGTAGTGCCTAAGATGCGGGTGAGTGGGGGAGTGACCATGGCCGAGGAGCGCTTGACGGAGGACTTGCTGGAGCAGCTGCTCGTCGCGGAACGTCCTGAGGACTACCTCGATCATGAACGGCTGGTTTCCCAAGAACTCGCGGAGTATCTGGAGCAGCTGCGTGGCTCACAGGCCATGTCGAAGGCGGACGTGATCCGCGAGTCCGAGCTCAACAGCACCTTCGTGTACGACATGTTCAAGGGCAAATGCAAGCCGGGGCGCGACAATGCCATCAAGCTGGCGTTCGGCCTGCGCTGCACACTCAAGCAGACCCAGCGGCTGCTGCGCCTGTCCGGTATGGCGGAGTTGTGGCCCAAGAAGCGTCGTGATGCCATCATCATCTGGTGCATAGAGCAGGGAAAAAGCCTCGTCTCCTGTGATGACGAGCTATGGCGTCTGGGGGAGACGACGCTCATCGACCCCGAACTCAACTTGTGAGCGCGCTCGCCTGCTCTCGGTAGGGAACATTGTCGGCATGGCTCCCGACTACATTCCGGTACGATACCCTATGACGGGTCGGGGTGGTCCCATCCCGATGCGACGTGATGGCTGAAGGGTTTGCGACGATGGATGACGAGCGGGTCATGCATGGGATAGGGCTCGACGAGGCCTACCATGTGGAGCGCGTGCTTGCGAGCAGGCGCGGGACCGTCACGGAGCGTGTGACGCTCGACGGCTCCGGTCCGTTCATCCGCAAGAAGATCCCGCTCGACGATGTGGACCGGGCGGTATGGGCAAAGCTCGCCGCCTGCGACAGCCTGCGCCTGCCCCAGATCTCGGCGACTTACGAGCTGCCCGATACGTTCGTCGTCGTGTACGCCTACGTTCCCGGCGAGACGCTCGAGACGCGTATCGAGCAGCGGGGCGCTCTGGACGCCTCCGAGGCAGCCCGCATCGTGCTCGACCTGTGCGAAGCCGCTTCCGCTCTGCATACGCACGACATCGTGCACTGCGACATCAAGCCGAGCAACATCGTGTTGGCGGCTGACGGCGCCCATCTGATCGATACGGACATCGCGCGCATGGCGTCGGACGCATCGCGCAAGAAGCGGCTCGGTCATAAGGGGACGGTCGGCTTCGCCGCACCCGAGCAGTTCTTCGGTCGCGCCGATGCCCGCAGCGACGTGCATGCGATCGGATGCGTGCTGGGCTACATGCTGACAGGACTCGTCCCGGATGACGAGGCGTACGAGGCGAGGCTTGCGGACGAGTCGCGTGTTCCCCACGTGCTACGCGAGGTCGTCGAGCAGGCATGCGATTTTGAGCCGAGTCGGCGTTTTGCGAGCGCGGAGGCGTTAGCGCGTGCGGTGCGCTGTTGTTTGGGTATCGCGGATGTCGGGGAGGAGCGGGTTTCGACGGGCACGCCGCAGGATGCCTCCGACGGTACTGTCGCGGGCGATCGATCCGGTATGGGGCCGCCTCGGCGATGGCAGGTCAAGCAGGGTGACAAGCATGTTTCGGTCGATGCTGAGCGGGAGGTCCGGTCGCGCGATCGCCGCATCATCAAGTTCGTGCTGCTGACGCTCGCCGTCGTCATGGCGCTGTGCGCGACAGGGATCATCATCTTCGAGGTCGTGACGAGGGCCTCTGAGCCCGCAGCGGGAACCGTCCAGCAGGATGCGAATGCCAACGCGGACGCGGCGACCGATGGTGCAGGTAATGCGGCAGCTCCTTCCGGCACGGGAGATACCGTCGAGGACAAGATCGGCGGCGACGATGCGCCGGCGGGCGGCGTCGATGTCTCCGCGACGGCTGATGTCGACCCCCTCGATTCGCTCGAACTTGTCGAAACGTGGTGGGAGCGAGGCACCGACGGGCTGTTCCATTACGCCTACGGTATCAAGAACACGAGCGAGGACCTCAAGATCAGCTTCACGAAGGTGACGCTGACCGGCAGGGATGCATCGGGAGGTATCGTGTCGGTCGACTCGCACTACATGAGCGATATCTTCCCCGGTGAGGTGCAGTATTTCGGGGGCATCGCGGGCAACGACACCGCGCCCGATTCCGTTGAGTTTGAGATTACGCGCCCCGAAGCGCAGGACGCCGTGCGCACCGATGAACGGCAAAGCTCGTTTACCGTCGACAACGTATCCGTTGTTCCCGATTCCATCGGCAACGACAGCGTGGTCGGGGAGGTTACGCTCGAGGAGGCTGGCGGCGATATGTGGCTCGATCCCTCGACCGTAGCGCTGTGTGTCGTGCTGCGTGATGCGCAAGGCGCCATGGTGTTCGGCGAAACGGGCTATGCCACGCTGCCGGGCGAGGGCAAAACGGTGACCTTCGAGGTGACGCTCGACCGTCCGCCGGCCTACGAGAGCATCGACGTGTACGCCATGCCCTGGTAGGGGATACGGGTTACGGGATAGATCTCTGAGATCCACTTCAGGCTGGATACCGGCTCGTTTGCTGCCATATGATGAAACCGGATAGAAGCTGATCTGCCCCGCGTGGCTATGCGACCGCGCGGGGCCTTCTTGTGCGTCCATCGGCCACCTATGCACAAATCCCCATCGGCTTCCTCAGTTGGGAACTGAGGAACGTCATGCCGCCGTTCGCGAAAATCGCAAGCACCGTTCTGGAAGGGCCCGAGTGGATCTTGGGCCGAGATGATCCAGGAAGGGGCTGCATATGAGCAGGCTCGACAACCGTGGTGCGGCAGGACGACCGCACCCTCGGACGCATCGTCAGCCGACGGACGATGCGCGTCTCCGCCGCGGCATTCTTGCCGTCCTGTTACCGGATGGTACAGCATGTGACGGGAGGGAGGCGACGATGTGGGAACGATCGCAGGTTGAAAAACTGACAGGGCTGAGCCGGCACATGATCCAGGACCTGTGCTACCACAACACCAAAAGTGGCGGCCTGGGCTTTTGGGAGCCGGCGGTATCCAAGCCCGGGTACTCGCGTTTCGACGAGGGCGACCTGTACATGTTCTATCTCGTCGGCCAGCTCAAGCGGGCCGGCTTCACGCTGGCGGAGGTCGAATCGGCGGTGTCGGACATCCTCGAGGACGGCGATGCGCTCGATCGGACCGTGCGTGCGAAGGCGCGTTCGCTCCACGCGCGGCGCGCGGAGTTCGACGGCAAACTGGCGGCGCTCGAGTGTCTGGCCGATGCCGTCGCCGCCCAGCCGACGGAGCGCCTGTTCGCGGTGATGGAGGCGGCACTGGAGCGCAGCGTGGAGCGCGCGGTACAAGCGGCGGCGTTCGTGCAGGACACGGATACCGAGGTCGCCGAGCGTGTGCGCACGGGGCTGTCCACCGCGGTAGACTGGCTGCTCGCCGTGTTGCGCGGCGATGCGGATGCGGCGGATGCAGACGGCTCGCCGGACTCGGGACAGCGATGCCGGGCGCTTGTCGAACGCGTTGCGGAACTCATCGCCGATGAGGCTGAGCCCACGTGTGCGGCCGCCAAGCAGGTGGTATGGGATATCGCGGATACGGTGGCGTGCGGACGGGTGCGGGCGGATAGCGGCGGTTTGGCGGCTGTCGGGGCGAACGAACTCATGGGCGCCGATGACGATGCCGCTGCGTTCGCCGTGCGTACCCTTGCAGCGTTTTTTTCCGAGGCGGAAAACGGCGTACCGATCGAGCTCGTCTTTGGGAACGGCGCGTTTACATTCCTCGCGCAGGCGGCACGCGCCTGCGCAGCGGATACGGATGGATGTCGATAGGAAGGTTGGAAGATGTGCGGATGATATCCCCTGGAAGCGTTAACGCTCTCAGTGAATATGCAGAAATAGGTTCATAAAGGGATGGAGGCTCCGATGAAGAAGAAGGAAGGGTCGAGCTCTCTCAAGCTCTCTAAAATCCATATTGCTGGAATCATCCTGCTGGTCATGGTTGCGTTCTTCGCATTGAGCAGCTGCATGGGCGAGAAGAAGGAGACAGCCGAATGGCCGACTCATGGATTGGCGGCGAAATTGCCTTCGCCTGTTGGTACAGTCGAGTCGGTTGACATGGACGAGGAATCGCTTCGTGCGACGTTCCGTGACTGCTCGGATGCGCAGTTCAATGAGTACGTGGAAGCATGTAAAGACATGGGCTACACCGTTGATGCTGAAGGAGACGCCTCCTACTCGTATGAAGCGTATTCGGATGAGGGTTATAGCTTGCGTCTGTCTCGCTATGCATCCGATGGCAACGGCGATATCAATGTGTATCTCGACGCTCCCATGGAGATGTCTACAATTGCTTGGCCGACAGTCGGTGCGGGCTCCCTCGTTCCCGAGCCTAGTTCCACCACGGGTTCTATCAGCTCTGATAGCTCGACATTCTTCTATGCATACGTTGGGGATACACCTATTGAGGCGTACAACGCGTATGTTGACGCGTGCGTTGATGCCGGCTTTACGGTCGATTACGACCGTAACGAGACGTCCTATTTCTCAGATGACGCGCACGGCAACAGCATTAGCCTGGGATACGAAGGATTCAACATCATGACCGTTAAGGTCGAGACGCCTGATCCCGAGGAGACAGGTGATGAGATACAGGAAGCGGAGGAAGCGCCGGAACCTGAGCCTGCTGAGGAGCCCGAACCCCAGGAGGCTGAGGAACCTGCTCCCAGCGAAGAGTCGGCCTCGGGGGTCTCAAGCGATTTCAAAGCAAGTATGGATGAGTATGAGGCTTACTTTGATGAGTACGTTGAGTTCATGAAAGCCTACAACGAGGATCCGACATCGTTGGAGCTTATTGCTAAGTACGGGGACATGATGAAGCAGTACTCCGATACGATGGAAGCGATGGATGCGATCGATGAGGATAGTCTCTCACCCGAGGACCACGCGTACTTCATCGAGGTCCAGACACGCATCAACCAAAAGCTCCTGGAAGTTGCGCAGTAGTCCTAGAAGTCGATGAGTTCGTGCACAGGCACGTCGAGTGCCTTGGCGATACGGATAAGGACATCGATGCCGACATCAGCCGCTCCCATCTCAATCTTCCAGAGATAGGAGCGGCTCGTCCCTGTCATGAGGGCGAGCTGCCGCTGCGAGATACCGCGTTCGGCGCGGGCGGCTTGGATGTTGGAGCCGAGGGCTCGTTTTTCGCGCACGTTGTCCATGCTGCAAGCATACGTGCGGTAAGATGAGGGTGTGCTCTCTACAGAGAGCATATTTGGGCGTAGCGTACGAAGGGATGGGACAATGGCGTTCAAGCTTCCGAAAAGCAAATTGAAGCTGGTCAAGGTGGGAGCGACAGCTGCCGCCGTAGGGCTCGTTTTCGGTATTGTCGGAACGCTATTCGTGTCGAACTATAATCCCCCCGACGAGGAGAAGACGTTTGCGGACGCTTCTATCGTTTTCGATCGAATCGTCTCGCGAAGTGAGCTCGTTTCCGTGTCGCAGGATTACAACATCGTCGACAAAGTTCGAGATGCGAATACTTTTTTCGATTGGTTCGATATCCCGTTTACAGAAAACAGCTTTTGGTATCGCTACACCGGAACCATTAAGGCTGGGGTGAATTTGGAGACGGCGAGTATCGAACAGCAGGGGACAAAAATCGTCATTACGCTTGATCCGGCTTATATCATCTCAAACGATCCCGACATGGATGAGTCGGGCGCTCTTGAGGAAAACAACAACATCTTGAATCCCATTCATGTCGGCGATGTCGATGAATTCCAGCGGTTATGCGAAAAGGAGAGCGAGAACGAAGCCATAGAAAATGGTCTGCTGGAAGAGGCTCATATTGAAGCGGAAAGTCGCCTCACCAACCTCTTTTTCGCAGCGCTGGGCGATGAATACGATGTCGAGTTCGTCTGGCGCGAAGAGCCGACTGAGGATACGGCAAAGTAGCGTCGAGACGTTCGTTCTCATTGGAGGTTCTCTTCATGAATGCCAAGGCAATCGTTGCGATAGCTGTTGTGGCTTTAGTAATCATCGCTTTCCTGTACATCAATAACGCTGTCTTATCATGGGGTTAATAGGAGAATAACAGTATGCAATGTTCGGAATGCGGTGCACAGCTGCAAGATGGTACGAAGTTTTGCGTGAAATGCGGTGAACGTGTGCTTCCGGCTGATGTGGAATCGACGAACGAGCGCAAGGAAACCTGGGCAGGGGAGATTAAGAGATGTCCCTCATGCGGAGAGGTTCTTCCGTCGTTTTCGGCGTTCTGTCCCGCATGTGGTTATGAATTGAGAGATGTTGAAGTTGCCGGCGCAGTGCGAAAGTTCGGCGATGCGCTTATGGCCTGTTCGAGCTCGGGTGAGCGTGCTCGAGTTGTGGCTGCATTTCCCGTTCCGAATACCAAAGAGGATATCGTCGAATTTCTTATCTTGGTATCCGCGAACGTTGCCCATTGTGGCGATGAGGATGAATTCGATGCGTGGTGCGCGAAGTTCGACCAGTGTATCCAGAAGGCCCAGCTGCTGTTAGGTAAAGACAGGGACGATCGAGTTGGGGGGCTCGTTTCGTCCATCCAAAGCGATATCGATTCCCATATGAAGCGCACACGGCTTGCTCAGGCAGGCCGATTTGCTGCTAAAACTGCCGGAATCTATGTCGGCATGGCAATCATGATCGGTGGCGCATTTCAGGAGATGGGAGGAGAAAACGGCTCGCTTTTCGAGCTCGTCGGCATGATCGTTTTACTCGTTTCGACGGGTGTTGCCGTATTGGGGAGGCTCGGAGCGACTGGGTGCATTCTTGGTTTCGCTGGAGGTTTTTTCTCGTTGGGATTGGGCAACGTACTTGAATTGCAGGGTTCCAATGGTTCTTTGTACCAATTGGGCGGTGGCCTGATCATGATTCTCTCTGTAATCGGGTCTATCAAGCTAATGGTATTTCATTCAAAGAAGTAGATTGCGATAGGAGATTGCCATGTTTGGCAAGAATGCTTCTACAGGCGGATTTATGGACCAAATCCGCTGCGATGAACCGGATTATCTGATCTGGAAATGGCGCCCTGCGGGCTCTCAGGCCAATGCGTTGGGGCGCGAGAATGCGATTCGCTGGGGCTCCTCCCTGCGCGTGCGCGATGGGTCGGTTGCGGTGTTCGTGTACCACCAAAAGGACGGTACGTGCGAGGACTTCATCGAGGGTCCGTACGATGAGATTCTGAAAACCGCGAACCTACCCGTGCTCGCCAGCGTCGTCGGGCTTGCGTATGAGGGCGGTACGCCGTTCCAGGCGGAGGTTTACTTCATCAACCTCGCCCATATCATCCAGGTGCGGTTCGGCGTGCCGTTCTTCGATGTTTACGACCCACGCTTCCTCGATTTCGGTGTGCCGGTGGCGGCTCGTGGCACGCTCACGTTCCGTATCAAGGATTACCGCCAGTTCATCAAGCTGCACCGTCTGGATGAATTCGACCTTGATCAGTTTAAGCTTCAGGTTCGCGATGCGATCTGCCGATACATTAAGGCCACGGTTGCGAATGCTCCTTCCGAGCTCGGTATCCCCGTTGTGCAGATCGAGCGTGGCATCTCGCAGATCCATGACGCGGTGGCGCCGCAAGTCGTCGAGCGCATGAGTGAGAACTTCGGTATCGAGGTATCGGGCATCGATATCTCGGCGCTCGAAATCGATAAGACGAGCGAGGGATACCGCCAGCTCATGTTGGTCACGCGTGACGTCGAGCAGCGGACCGTTCAGACGCAAACCGATGTGAACATCAAGAACCTACATGATCAGCAGCGAATCAATGCCGAGAACCTCGAGGAAACCCTGCGCATTCAGCGCGAAGAGGCGCAGCGCATGCAGCGCTTGGCCACGGAGAGCACAAACTTCTCCGCGTTCCAGGTGGAGAAGCAGGCCGAAGTCGGTATTGCGGGCGCCCAAGCGCTTGGCCAGATGGGCGCGAATGGCGCAACCGAGATGGGTGGTGCCGGCGGCGCTGGTGGATTCGATCCCGCCGCGATGATGGCCGGCATGGCCGTCGGAGGTGCTGTGGGTCAAAACGTCGCGGGCATGATGAACGGCATGATGGGAGGGCTTGGGCAGGCTGGCACCACATCTGTGTCGGGCGCCGTGCCTCCTCCGGTTCCGCAGGCTGGATATCACGTTGCGGTGAATGGTGTCGCTACCGGCCCGTTTGCCATTCCGATGCTGGCTCAGATGCAGATGGTGGGCACGTTTAGTGCCGATAGCCTCGTCTGGAAACCCGGCATGGCCGAGTGGCGCCGTGCGGGGGACGTGGATGAGCTCGCTTCCGTTTTCGATGGCAGTACTCTCGCCGATATGCCGCCTATCCCACCGACTGCGTAAGGAGAGAGATATGGACGAGAACAGCTTCTACTCTATCGACCGTCTGGTGGAGTTCGGTTTGAGCATGGCCGTGGCAACCCAGATGGCGAACTCGATGAATATCGGACTGCAGAGTATGGTGACGCCGGGTGCCGATAATGCCATGCTGCCCGGCGAGCAGCCGGTTTGGTATGCGGTGCTTGACGGCTCGGCAACCGGACCGCTTTCCCTCGCCGAACTCTCGCGCCTGATTGCCGAGAAGCGCGTGACCAAGGAGACCTATGTCTGGAAACCCGGTATGTCCGACTGGAAGCTTGCTGAGGATGTGCCGGAAGTGTTGCGGCTCGTGGCGTTAACTCCGCCGCCTGTGCCGGAGGGATAGGAGTTGCCGAGAGGAAGATGATTGCGATGGAGCATGCGCCTTTTCAAAAAAGAAAGGTAAACACTCAATTCGCTTAAAATGTAAAGTATGTGCCAAATGGCAAAATAGGCTGCGGACTAGAGGACGTGAAAGGCCATGGCAATAGATTACGACTTTGATCTGACAAAAGACGAGGCCGTGCTGCGCACCGTTGATGGCATTACATTTCACATTGCTCAAGAAGGATTAGCAAAGTTGATCGATTCTCCGAATAGAATCGGTTTGCTCGCACTGACCACTCAGCGACTCTTATTCTGCTGGGAGGAGGGTACGTTTAGGAAGCGCCAAGAGACAGTTTCAATAGCTTTGTCACGGATTCGTTCACGCGACAGCAAATTACAAATCATCATCAGTATGCCGGAATCGTTCGGCGGACCGTTTTCCATGACTGTTTACGCCCTTGACCAGCAATATACATTTGAAATTCCATTGTTGAAGAGGATGGCGGTTGATGATTTGGTTAACGCCGCCAATGAGATTGCGTTTGGAGTTTCATCTAAGAAGTCGGCAGCTTCTTCGATGAAAGGGTGCGAGGGTGTCAAGGTTGGAAAGGTGCTATCTGGCGCGCTCAATTCGGCTAAGCCTGTTATCAAAGACGCCGCTGATGTGGCAAAGCCATTCGTCCCTTTTGCCGCCGAAGTCGTATCCGTGGCCTTTCCTGGCGTTCGGGCTGTTACCGATGTGCTATCAGAGGCGGCTTCCAAATCTGGCAAAGATGTAAGTCTGTCTAGCTCGGAGAATAACAGCGAATTGGCAGGCAGCGTAAAAGCGGAAACTGTCGCCAAATCGGAAGATTCCCTAGATACGCTGGTCAAATTGAAAGAACTGCTTGATAGAGGAATACTCACACAGGAAGAATTCGATGCAAAAAAGAGGCAGCTTCTCGGTTTGTAGCACTTATCCGTAATAGATGTTTTCGGCGTCTATATAGTTCAGCCCCATCAGGTATCCAAGCATGATGCCGGCAGATATCGGACCTATCGTTTGAATGGGCGGGATGGGTTGTGCTAAGTCCCCATAAAAACGCCCTCTCGGATCGCCTGCGGAGAAGTCGACGTAATACACATCGACTTCCTGCGCGGCATTATCGACGGAGTAGAACAACGTAAATGGCGTGTCGGGGATGTCGATATGCCTGCAGGGAAGGGGAGGCTTCGCTGCAGGATAGTTCGGCGCGTAGACGGCGCCAATACGAGGATAGTCGGCAAAAAGCTCGGCATATGTTTCGATGCGTTCGAGGACGCGTTCGGAATGAGCGGACACATCTCGTTATATGCATCGACACTGTTCGCAAGTATCATCTGGTATGTCGTTGCTGCCAGTTCCTGTGTTCGCGGATGGAAGCAAAACCATCCTTTGCGGGCATGGTATTGCTGTGCTGGAATTCCCTGATTCCCTAGAGGATTCCACAGCAGACACGTTCTTCACGGGCACGACGTTCGTCTTCTTTTGCCGGTATGGTATTGAAAATCTCGGTGTTCATGGTTGCGTCGCATACCTTTCGTTCCGAGTCTAATTCATGCGTCCCTGCGAGGTTTTAAGTCCGTTGCCTGCGACATCGGGGCTGCGGCTGAAATCAGCCGGCGATCTAGCCGCCAGCAGGCGCATTCCCAGGACTCCTCAGCGCGATCGTAGCATGGAATGAAGGGCGAATAGCATGCCGAAATGAAAGAGGAGCTGGAGTATCGTAGCGCTTCCTCGAGTTGTTTCGAGCTCGTTAGCCGAGCATGGCGCCGTTGCGTTCGCGATATACTGCGGCTCGTATGTCACAACGTCCAGCGGGAGGCCGCCATGCACACCCTGATCGTCTACTGCCATCCGTACGAGAAGAGTTTCTGCCACGCCATGCTCGAGACGCTGTGCGACCGGTACGAGCGCGAGGGCGTGCCGTACGAGGTTATCGACCTGCACGCCGACGGCTTCGATCCCGTGCTCTCACGCGATGAGCTCGCGGTCTACAACGCCGGCACCGCGCTCGATCCGCTCGTGACGCGCTATCAGCAGCTCATCGCCGGTGCGAACCGCCTGGTGTTCATCTTCCCCATCTGGTGGAACGACGTGCCCGCCATGCTCAAGGGTTGGCTCGACAAGGTCATGCTCGCCGGCTTCTCGTGGGAGGCGACCGGCGCCGGCCTCAAGGGCACGCTCACCTACATCGAATCCGCCGAGGTCTACACGGCGTCCTCGAACCCCACCGCCTTCATCCGCGAGCAGACCGGCGATGCGATCCAGCGCATGTTCATCGACGGCACGCTGTGGCAGCTCGGCATCGAGCACGGTACCTGGGAGAACTTCGGTGGCATGGATCTGTCCACGCCCGAGGAACGGGCGGCGTTTTTGGATAAGCTCGCCGGACGATAGCGTGTCGCGCGGAGCGTGCCAGACGGCCCGCACAGCGCGCTTGCCCGCCTCCTACAGCAGCTCAAAATGGTTCTTATGAAACGCGATGAGGCCGTCGCGCCGCATGCGCGACAGCTCTGCCGATAGGGCGCTGCGGTCAACGCCCAGGTAGTTGGCGAGTTCCTGGCGCGAAAAAGGAATCGCAAAGCTGTTCGATCGGTGCTCGATCGCCTGCTCGGACAGGTAGGACATGACGCGCCCGCGGATGGTCTTCGCGGCCGTGTGCATGATGCGGCGCGAGAGGGCGAGGTTTTTGAGCGCCGAGATACGCACAAGGTTCTGGATGAGGCGATGGTGCTGTGCGCACGAGCGCCCGCAGACGGTGAGGAGCTTCTCCGCGTTGAGGAACAGCACGGCCGTGGGCTGCGCCGCCACGGCGTCGACCAGCATCTTCTGCTGCGGGCTGACCGCGTAGGCCTCGCCGAAGATCTGTCCCGGAGCCACATGGACGAAGATATCGCTGGCACCCCAATAGTAGGTGGCGACGATATTGACGCTTCCTTCAAGGACGAGCCCCAGATAGCGCACTTCGTCTCCAGCGCGCAGGATAGCCTCTCCCTTGTCGTACGTTCGCGTGTGCGCCTCGAGGCAGGGGAGCATCGCCCCGATTTCGTCGGCGGCAATGCCGTCGAAGATCGCACGATGTGTAAGGGATGCGCAATTCATCGGTTTCTCCAATCCGTTGTCACAACAACATACCCACGGGCCCCTCGGCGATATACCTAGGCGACGCGCGGTCGCAAAAGCTACGCGACCGCCTGCTAAGAGCAAGGAGGGCTCAATGAAGACAAGGGAAACCCCGATGTTCTGCTTTCAATGCGAGCAGACTGCCGGTTGTAGTGCCTGTGTCGGCCGAGCGGGCGTGTGCGGCAAGACGGCGGACGTCGCCCGCCTGCAAGACGAGCTGACCGGTGCGCTTATCGGCTTGGCGCGCGCCGCGGACGGTGCGCAGGAGCGTCCTGGCAGAGCTCGGCTCGTGTTGGAGAGCCTGTTCGCGACGGTGACGAACGTCAACTTTGATGCGGAGGTGCTGCGCGAGCTGATCGACTGCGTCCACGCCGAGCGCGACGCGGCTGCTGCGGGCGCTGCGGTCGCCGACTACGACATGGCTGGAATCTGGATGGCCGACGAGGATATCCGTTCGCTGAAGTCGCTCATCCTGTTCGGCATCCGCGGCATGGCCGCCTATGCCCATCATGCCTGGGTGCTTGGCTACGAGAAGGATGAGCTTGACCGCTTCTTCCTGCGCGCCCTTCGCGCGCTTGGCGATGATCTGAGCGCCGACGAGCTACTGTCGCTCGCGTTTGAGGTGGGTGAGAAGAACCTGGTGTGCATGGAGATGCTCGACCTCGCCAATACGGACGCCTACGGCACGCCGGTGCCCACTACGGTGCCGCTGCTGGTGGAGAAGGGTCCGTTCATCGTCGTGTCGGGACACGACCTGTTCGTCCTCCACGAGCTGCTCGAGCAGACGGCGGGCACGGGCGTAAATGTGTACACGCACGGCGAGATGCTGCCGGCGCACGGGTATCCCGAGCTCAAGAAGTACCCGCACCTCAAAGGCAATTTTGGCACCGCCTGGCAGAACCAGCAGAAGGAGTTCGCCGATATCCCGGCGCCCGTGCTCTTCACCACCAACTGCCTGATGCCGCCGCGCGCGAGCTATGCCGACCGCGTGTTCACCACCGAGGTCGTTGCCTATCCGGGCTTGGTGCATATCGGCGAGGAGCGCGACTATGCCCCCGTCATTCGCCGCGCGCTTGAGCTGGGAGGATATGCAGAAGATCGACAGTTCACCGGTATCAACGGCGGAGCCACGGTGACGACCGGCTTTGCCCACGGTACCGTGCTGGCGGTGGCCGACCACGTGGTGGATGCCGTCAAATCGGGCGAGATTGGGCATTTCTATCTGATCGGCGGGTGCGACGGCGCGCGCCCGGGGCGTAACTATTACACGGAGCTGGTGGAGCGGACGCCGGCAGACAGCGTGGTGCTCACGCTGGCGTGCGGAAAGTACCGCTTCAACGATCTGGACCTGGGGACCGTTGCCGGCTTGCCCCGCCTGATGGACATGGGGCAGTGCAACGATGCGTACAGCGCGATCCGCGTCGCCATGGCGCTTGCGGAGGCGTTTGGATGCGAAGTGAACGAGCTCCCGCTTTCCATCATCCTGTCCTGGTATGAGCAGAAGGCCGTCTGCATTCTGTTGACGCTGCTGTACCTGGGGATCCGCGACATCAAGCTCGGTCCCACGCTGCCCGCGTTCGTGTCGCCCGGCGTTCTTGACTACCTGGTCAAGCAATTCGGCATTGCGCCGATCTCCACGCCTGAAGAAGATTTGCGGCGGTAGCGGCGCGTCTCGGCTGTGCATTGCGCATCCGGCTCACTGCGGGGTGAGGCGGTCCATCCGCTTCACCCTACAGCGCGAAGAGACGGGCGGTCTGAGTCCGCGCCCGTTTCGCTCCGTGGTTCGCTCTTGGCATAAGATATACAAGGCAACCTATGAGAGGGGATGCATATGCAGCGCAAGGAGATGCAAACCACCGACGTGCCCGAAGAGGCGCAGGTGATATACGAAGTCGACGACACCCCCGGTCCGATGGACACGATCATGCGTTTCCGCTTCTTTATCATCGGCCTGCTGGTCGTGCTCGGCCTTGTGTCGGCGTTTCCCCTGCGCGCGGTGTTCTCCTCTCCGGATACCTACGCCACATCCATCGCAACGCTTGATGACAAGAAGAACAACGTGCTCGGCATGGTCGCTGCGTCGACCGGTGCCTCGGCAGCCATCACCGCTATCCCTGACGATGTCGGAACGCCTATCGCCGACAAGCTCATGGACCTGAGCACGAACCTCATGCTCGTCCTCGCCGTCATCTATCTCGAGAAATACTTGCTGACCGTCTTCGGCTTCGCAGCCTTTGGCATTTTGATCCCCGCTGCTCTGGCGTGCTTCGTCATCTCGCTCGTGCTGTATTGCCGCTCGACCTTGAGCGGGTCATTTGCCCTGGTGGCGCGCAAGCTTCTGGTGTTGGCGCTCGTGCTGTGGGTGACGGTTCCGGCGGGCGTCGCGGTGACCAACATGATCGATCAGACCTACGAGATCTCCTATGCGACGGAGAGCGTGGAGGGAGTCGAGGCCGAGGCGGAAGCTGAGGAAGACACCGAGGAGGGCGGCAGCCCGATCGACTTCATCATCAGCATCCCCGAGAAAATCGCCGACGCCGCGACGGGTGTCGCCGATGAGATGCTCTCGCAGGTGAACCGCCTGATCGAAGGCGTTGCCGTGATGATCGTCACGTCGTGCATCATCCCGATACTGGTGCTTCTGTTCTTCCTCTGGATGGCGAACCTGCTGCTGGGCATCAACGTCGATGCGCCGCGTCGCATGATCTCGTCGCGTGCCCAGCGTCTGAAGGTGAGCCGCGCCGATATCCAGGCGATGCGCCAGAGTTTGCCCAAGCGTGCGCCGCGCGACGAATAACCGGGGTGTTTAACCCCGGCAAGGAGCGATCGTGCCGCCATGTGCCCTCCGTCGGGCGCATGGCGGCGAATCCCCGCTGGCATGGCATGAACTATCCGTTGATGAGCTGGGCTCGCATAGCGTCCCGAGCGCTCCTATTGCTATCGTTATCAGCGATTATGTTTCGGGCTGACGGTGCTTCTCACCGCGGTCCCGCGCGATAAGGAGCGAACATGCTGCAAGATAATGCCATCTGGATGGGCGTGGGTGCCGAGCCCGATTGCAACCACGTGAACCTGCTGCTCAACCAGGCCAACCGCCACGGTCTGATCGCCGGCGCGTCCGGTACGGGCAAGACCGTCACGCTCAAGGTCATGGCCGAGGGCCTTTCCAAGGCGGGCGTCCCGGTCTTCATGGCCGACGTCAAGGGCGACATCACCGGTATGTGCGCACCGGGCGAGGACACCGAGGACATGCAGAAGCGCATCAAGAAGTTCGACATCGAGGGCTTCACCTACGAGGGTTGTCTCACGCGCGTGTGGGACATGACGGGCGGCCAGGGCATACCGGTGCGCATCACCGTCTCGGACATGGGCCCCACGATGCTCGCGCGCCTGCTCGAGCTTACCGAGGTGCAGGAGGGCGTGCTCGATATCGTCTTCCGCATCGCCGATGACAAGCAGCTGCTGCTGATCGACCTCAAGGACCTGCGCTCGATGCTCAATTACGTGGCCGAGCACGCGAAGGAGTACGAGACCACCTACGGCAAGGTCTCGAGCCAGTCAGTGGGGGCCATCCTGCGCAAGCTCATCTCCATCGAGGACCAGGGCGGCGAGATCTTCTTCGGCGAGCCCGACATCGACCTCGACGACTGGTTCGCGTGCGCGCCGAACGGCCAGGGCTACGTGAACATCCTGAACGCCGCCAAGCTCATCCAGAGCCCGCAGATCTACGCGATGTTCCTGCTGTGGATGCTCTCCGAGCTGTTCGACACGCTGCCGGAGGAAGGCGACCTCGACAAGCCCAAGTTCGTGTTCTTCTTCGACGAGGCACACCTGCTGTTCAACGACATGCCGAGCGAGCTGCTCGACAAGATCGTGCAGGTGGTCAAGCTCATCCGCTCCAAGGGCGTGGGCGTGTACTTCATCACGCAGAGCCCCTCGGACATCCCCGATGAGGTGCTGGCGCAGCTCTCCAACCGCATCCAGCACGGCCTGCGCGCCTACACGCCGGCCGAACAGAAGGCCGTGCGCGCCGCCGCCGAGTCGTTCCGTGAGAACCCCGCGTTCAAGAGCGGGGATGTCATCTTGGAGCTCGGTACCGGCGAGGCGCTCGTGTCGTTTTTGAACGAGGACGGCCAGCCCGAGATCGTGGAGCGTGCCAAGATCCTGCCGCCGCAGTGCCTCATGGCCGCGGCGCCCGAAGCCGATCTCAAGGCCGCGTTCGACGGCCAGGCCGACCTCATGAAGAAGTACGGCGAAGCTGTGGATCGCGAGAGCGCCTTCGAGCAGCTCGAGGAGGTCGCCGAGGAGGAGGCCGAAGCCGACAAGCTCGCTGCCGAGCGCGAGGCGCTCGAAAAGGAAAAGGCCGAGTTCGAGGCCAAGAAGGCCAAAGAGGCCGAGAGGGCTGCCGCCAAGGCGGAGCGAGAGGCCCAGAAGGCAGCCGAGCGCGAGGCTCGCGCTCGCGAGAAGCAGCAGGAGCAGATGATGAAGGGAATCGGCAAGCTGGCCAATTCCATCCTGGGCACCTTCGGCCGCGAGGCGACTCGCCAGATCACCCGCAATCTGTTTGGCGGTCGCCGTCGCTAGGCATGTCGAAAAACCCCTGGGGTTATTTTACATGTGTCGAAAAACCCCTGGGGTTATTTTGCGAGGGATGCCGTCAGTCGAGGAGTTTCGCGATGGCGCGCACGACCGCGTCGGCTGCCTTCGCGACGAGCGTGACATCCTCCACCTGCATGATGACCTTGCCCTTGATGCCCAGTTCGGTGATCTCGGAGAAGAAGATGCTCGGTTCGCCGATGACGGGGGAGACGGATCCCGCGGCATCGCACGAGATGCCGATGATCCGGTCGGACAATGCGTCGAGGGAAGTACTGATATCGGTGCCGTCGTCGCGGTAGCGCGGTATGGCGAACGGCACCACGACGCGGTTCGCGGGCAGCAGGTGCACGAGTGCCGTCTTGGAGATCACCGAGTTGGGGATGACGACCGTCTGCCCGAGCGGATCGCGGATGGTCGTGTGGCGCCAGGAGATGTCCTGCACCACGCCGATCTGGCTGTCCACTTGGATATTGTCGCCGGGCTTGATGATGCCCATGAACGCCATCTGCAGGCCGCCGATAAGGTTGGACAGCGTGTCCTGGAAGCCGAGCGAGACGGCGATACCGCCGACGCCGAGCGCGGTGATGATGGCGTTGGAGTTTTGGTTGTAGACGGTGTCGAGGATGATGCTCGCACCGACCGCCCAGATCGCCGCGCGGACGATGTTCACGATGATGCTCGACGAGGGGAGGGGATTGCGGTCCTTGTTGAGCAGGTGACGTAGAGCGCGCGTCGTCACGCGCGACACCGCGATGGTCGCGGCGCCGAGCACGATAGTCCAAAAGACCTGCTGGACGATCTGCATCTTGAGTATCGCGAGTATCGATTCGGGCATGTCCTGTATCCGTTTCGTGCGGTCGTGTCGTTGCGTCTATCATACCCGTCGCGCACGGCCATGGCGAAATGGGACGCACGGCTATATCGAAATGGGGAATATACTTGGTCGTATGCCGTTGGCGTCGCCTGCGGGCGACGCGTGAGGAGGGGAGCGATATGGATCATGAGCGCTATCTGGGGGCGTCGACGCCCAAGCTCGGCTTCGGGTTCATGCGCCTGCCGAAGCTCGAGGGCGGTTCGTTCGATATCGAGCAGATCAAGGCCATGGTCGACCGGTTCATGGACGCGGGGATGACGTATTTCGACACCGCGTACGTCTACGATAACGGCGGGTCGGAGCGCGCGCTCAAGGAGGCGCTCGTCGACCGCTACCCGCGCGACCGCTTCACCATCGCCACGAAGGTCAACGCGCGCGTCGCCGAGTCCGCCGCCGATGCGCGGCAGCAGCTCGCCACGAGTCTGGAGCGCACGGGCGCCGGATACTTCGACTACTACCTGCTCCATGCGGTGCAGGAGAGCAACATCGGCAAGTACGACGAGTACGGCTTGTGGGATTTCGTGCGCGAGCAGAAGGAGGCTGGCACGATCCGCCACTGGGGCTTCTCGTTCCATGGCACCCCGGCGCTGCTCGAGGAGCTGCTCACCAAGCATCCGGATGCGGAGTTCGTCCAGCTGCAGATCAACTATGCGGATTGGGAGCATCCCGAGGTCGCGTCGCGCACCGTCTACGAGATCGCGCGCAAGCACGGCAAGCCCGTGGTGATCATGGAGCCGGTCAAGGGCGGTATGCTCGCCAATCCCATCCCGCGGGTGCAGGAGCTGCTGCGCGAGGCGAATCCCGAGGCGTCCTTCGCATCGTGGGCGATTCGCTACGCCGCCTCGCTCGACGGGGTCATCACGGTGCTCTCCGGCATGTCCAACATCGAGCAGATCGATGACAACCTGTCGTTCATGCGTGCCTTCGAGCCATTGAACGCCGAGGAGCAGCAGGTTATCCGCGCTGTGCAGGATGCGTTCGCCGACATGGAGTCCATCCCCTGCACGGCGTGCCGCTACTGCACGGACGGCTGCCCGATGCACATCCCCATCCCGAGCATCTTCGCCGCGCGGAACAAGCAGACCGTCTGGGGGCTCGACGAGCAGGCCAAGAAGGACTACGAGGCAGCCGTCGGCGCCGAGGGTGCGGGCGGGGCCGACACGTGCATCGCGTGCGGCCAGTGCGAGGCGGCGTGCCCGCAGCACATCCACATCATCGACGCGCTGCGCGCCTGCGCCGACGCCTTCGCGTGATATCGCGCTAGGCGTACCGGATGTCAAATCACCCCAGGGGTTCTCTGATGTCAAAAAACCCCTGGGGTTTTTTGACATGAAAACACCCCAGGGATTGTTACATGGGGGAGCCAACTCGACTTCTCCATGCAATAGAACCCCTGGGGTGATTTGACATCCGGGGCGGGCCCGGGCGCATGTTCTAGCTGAGCAGCATGCGGTCGTTGGCGAGCTCGCCGCCCGAGACCTCCTCGAACTTCTGCAGCAGGTCGGCCACGGTGAGCGCGCGCTTCTCATCGCCCGCCACGTCGTAGATGATGCGACCCTCGTGCATCATGATCAGGCGGTTGCCCAAGCGGATGGCGTCGTTCATGTTGTGGGTGACCATGAGGGTGGTCAGATGGTGTTCGCCGACGATCTGCTCGGTGAGCTCGAGGACCTTGGCGGCCGTCTTGGGATCGAGCGCCGCGGTGTGCTCGTCGAGCAGCAGTAGCTTGGGTTCGGTGAGTGTGGCCATCAGCAGTGTCAGCGCCTGGCGCTGGCCACCGGACAGCAGGCCCACCTTGCTGGTCAGGCGCTTCTCGAGCCCCAGACCCAGCTCGCGCAGGCGCTCGGCGTACTCGTCCTTTTCGGCCTTCGTGACACCCCAGGCCAACGTGCGGGCCTTGCCGCGGCGCTTGGCCATGGCAAGGTTCTCGACGATCTGCATGTCGGCAGCGGTGCCCATCATGGGGTCCTGGAACACACGGCCCAGGTACTTGGCGCGCGCGGGCTCGGAGAGCAGCGAGATGTCCTTGCCGTCGAGTTCGATCACGCCGGAGTCGATGGGGTACACGCCCGCCACCATATTCATGAGCGTGGACTTGCCGGCGCCGTTGCCGCCGATGACGGTTACGAAGTCGCCGGGGGCCAAGTGCAGGTTCACGTTGACGAGAGCACGCTTCTCGTTGATGGTGCCGGCGTTGAAGGTCTTGCAGACATCGGTGACCTTAAGCATGGCCTATCGACCCCCTTCCGGGCGCGATGCGCGGGTGTAGGAACGCTTGAGCTGGTACTTTTCCCACACGACGGGGATGCACAGGGCGAGCGCCACGATGATGGCCGACAGCAGCTTCATGTCGTTGGCGTCCATGCCGAGCTGGAGCACGATGGCACGGATGAGGAAGTAGACCACCGAACCCACGACGGCGGAGGCCAGACGGCCGCCGAACGCATGCAGCTTGGCGCCGGGCAGAATGCGCCACAGCACCTCGCCGATGACGATGGCGGCAAGGCCGATGACGATGGCACCGGTGCCCATGCCGATGTCGGCGTACTTCTGGCTCTCGCAGATGAGGCCGCCCGACAGGCCGACGAGGCCGTTGGACAGGATGAGGGCGATCATCTTGGTGACCTTGGTGTTGACGCCGAGGGCGCGCACCATTGCCTCGTTGTTGCCGGTGGCGCGGCAGGCCGAGCCGATTTCGGTGCCGAAGAACCAGTACAGGGCTACGATGATCAGCACCGCCACGATGAGGCCGACGATGATGGCGCCGCTGTTGGTGGAAAGCCCGGTCGCGTCTGTGACCTGCGAGAAGATCGTGTCGTTCTTGAGCAGCGGGGTGTTGGACTTGCCCATGATGCGCAGGTTGATGGACCACAGGCCGATCTGAGTGAGGATACCGGCGAGGATCGCGGGGATCTCGAACACGGTGTGTAAAAAGCCCGTCACGGCGCCGGCGACCATGCCGGCGACCATGGCGATGAGAATCGCCATCAGCGGATCCATGCCACCCACGACGAGCACCGCGCATACGCTGCCGCCGAGCGCGAAGCTTCCGTCGACCGTCAGGTCGGCGATGTCGAGCAGTTTATACGTGATGAACACGCCCAGGACCATGATGCCCCAGAGGATACCCTGAGATACGGCGCCTAGCAGAGCGAGCCCCATAACGTTTCCTCCCCTATGTGAGCCAAATGAACCCCGGCGAGCACGCCCGTCGGGGTTCATCGCATAAACGATGCAGATACATCGCGAAAGTGTATCACTTTATGCAAGGAAGGGTTAGGGTGCGTGGTCCGTGTAACCCTCCTGAAACGACAGGGGAGGATGATGGGGCGATGGGCTGGCTGGGTGACAAGGTTGCGCCAGGTTCATTCTTGTCGGCCTGTCGGGCGGCCGGGTCCTTGCTGATACCGGAAGCTTGCTGCTGGCGGTGACAAGACTGGGCCTGGCCCAACCTTGTCGTGGGGACTTCGCACGGGGAGCAGGGACTCTCTACTGACAGCCGAGGCTCCGTACTGACAGCCGAGGCTCCGTACTGACAGCCGAGGCTCCGTACTGACAGTCGGGGCTCCACACTGACAGCCGAGGCTCCATACTGACAGCTTGAACTCCACACTGACAGCCAGAACTCACTACTGACAGAAATCGACCGAACTGCCCCGTTCGTGTCAATAGAGAGTTTTCGTTGTCAGTACAGAGCCCCGGCCGTCAATACAGAGCCTCGGCTGTCAGTACAGAGCCTCGGCTCCCAGTGCGAAGTCCCGGCCACCAGCGACAACGGAGCCTCGACTACCAGCGACAAGATCGAACCTGATCCCGTCTTGTCGCCGAGCCTGGCCCCGTCTTGTCGCTTAGAAAAAGGCGGCCGGAGCGTGAGAGCCCCGGCCGCCCGTGCGGTCGCGTGTGCTGGCGTGCGTCTACGCGCTTACGTCGGTGCCGCCATCCTCGGCGAGCATCGAGACATCGACGCCGATCTCGTCGGCGGTCGTCTGATTGTAGACGAGGTCGCACTCGTCGGCGGTCATCGTACCGATGGCCATCTCCGCGGGATCGGCGCCCTCGGTCAGGATCTCGACGGCCATCTCGCCCGCGCGGTAGCCGAGCTCCTCGTAATTGATCGAGACGCTCGCCAAGCCGCCGTTCTCCACCATGCCGACCTCGCCGCAGATGGTGGGCACGCCCGCCTCGTTGGCCACCATGGCGACGGTGGTCATGCCGGCGGCGATGGTGTTGTCCGTCGGAGTGTAGATCGCGTCAACCGAGCCGACCATGGACTCGACGACCTGCTGGATCTCGTTGGAGGAGGACACGGTGTAGCGCTCATGCGCGATGCCCAGCGCATCGAGCTCCTCCTCGGCCATGGCGATCTGGATGTCGGAGTTGGACTCGGCGGTGCAGTAGAGCAGGCCGACGGTCTTGGCGTCGGGGAGCAGCTGCTGCAGCAGGTCCATCTGGTCGGCGACCGGGTTCATATCCGAGGTGCCGGTGAGATTGCCGCCCGGCGCGTCGTTGTCCTCGACAAGGCCGGAGGCGGCGAAGTCGGTGATGGCGGTGCCCACGATGGGGATATCGCTCGTGGCGCCCGCGACGGCCTGGGCCGCCGGGGTGGCGATTGCCAAGATCAGGTCGCAGCCGTCATTGACCAGGGTCTGCGCGATGGTCTGGCAGGCGGACTGGTCGTTCTGCGCGTTCTGCTGCTCGATCTCGTAGGAGATACCCGAGTCGTCGAGCGCCTTCACGAAGCCGGCGTTGGCGGCGTCGAGTGCGGTGTGCTCGGTCAGCTGCAGCACGCCGATCTTGTAGGTGGTGCCATCACCGGAAGGCGCGGCCGAACCGCTGCCGGCGGAGTCGCCGCCGCAGCCGGACAGGCCGAGCGCACCGGTGAGCGCGATGGCGCCCATGCCGGCGAAGCCCTTGGCGAACGATCGACGGGAAAGCGTGGTGGGATTCATGGTGGTTCCTCCTCGGTCTATGCGGTCGAGCATGGGATAGATGCGCCGGCCCGTGTGCCGGCGCGTAGGGTGCTAGACGATCTCGGCGTCCTCGAGGCCGGAGATATCGATGCCGACCTCGTCGGCGGTCGCCTGGTTGGCGATGAGCTGGCAGTCCTCGGCCTCAAGATAGGCGATGGGCATCTCGGCGGGGTCGGCGCCCTCGGTCAGGATCTCGACGGCCATCTCGCCTGCCTTGTAGCCCAGGTCGTAGTAGTTGATGGAGTAAGAGGCCAGGCCGCCGTCCTCGACCATGGTGTCGCAGCCCACGATGACGGGCAGGTCGTTCTCGTTGGCGACCATGGACACGGTCGCCATGCCGGCGGCGATGGTGTTGTCGGTCGGGGTGTAGATCGCGTCGACCTTGCCGACCATGGACTCGATCACCTGCTGGATCTCATTTGAGGATGACACGCTGTAGCGCTCGTGCGCGATGCCCGCGGCGTCGAGGGCCTCCTCGGCCATGGAAATCTGGACCTCGGAGTTGGACTCGGCGGTGCAGTAGAGCAGGCCGACCGTCTCGGCGTCGGGCACGAGCTGTTCGAGCAGCTCGATCTGGTCGGCGACGGGCGTGAGGTCGGAGCTACCGGTGACGTTGCCGCCCGGCTCCTCGTTGGAGGCGACGAGACCCGACTCGGCGAAGTCGGTGATGGCGGTGCCGATGATGGGGATGTCGCCCGTCGCGCTCGAGACGGCCTGGGCTGCCGGCGTACCGATGGCGAGGATGAGGTCGTCGCCGTCGTTCACGAGCTTGCTCGCGATGGTCTGGCAGGCGGATTGATCGTTCTGCGCGTTCTGCTGGTCGATCTCGTAGGAGATGCCGGCGTCGTCGAGCGCCGCCACGAAGCCTTCGTTGGAGGCGTCGAGCGCGGCGTGCTCGGTCAGCTGCAGGACGCCGATCTTATACGTGGTGCCGTCGGCAGCCTCGGTCGTCGAGCCGCCCTCGGAAGCGTCGCCACCTCCGCACGCGGCGAGCGCCAGCGCAAGCGTCCCCGTGACGACGGCGGAAGCGATGGTTGTGAGCCGTTTCATGGGCGCAACCTTCCTTTCCTTCGGACCTGTTCCGAATGTGATGCAGCAGAGCGCCCGTTTACGCGCGGCGCTCCATCCCAATAGAGTACAGATAGCTTTTCATGATAAAAGTGCATGCGCGGCCGATCCCGACCCCGTGTGCCCGATACCAATTGTTAATCTTCGTGCCGGTAGTCGACCGAAACGACGCGCTTGCCGATGCTCGGATGCGATTCCATCTTCCGGGCTTGCGATGTCGGGGATGTGATTTCACCCCAGGGGTTTTTCTACATGGGGCAGGACGAGTCCTGCCCCATGTAGAAAAACCCCTGGGGTGAAATCACATCGACAAAGGAAACGGCCCGCTGCAGTGCGCCGGATTGCCTCGAAGCGAGGCGGCATAGGCCTAAGGGCCATGCCGCTGAAGCTGAGGGGCAAGGCGGCGTGCTGCAGCGGGCCGATCAGGTTGAGCGGACTCTAAAACTCGGCGTTGCCGACGGTCCGCGGATGCGGGATGACGTCGCGGATGTTGCCCACGCCGGTGAGGTACATCACGAGGCGCTCGAAGCCCAGGCCGAAGCCGGCGTGCTTGCAGGTGCCGTAGCGGCGCAGGTCGAGGTAGTACTTGTACTGGCTGGCGTCCATGCCGAGCTCGGCGATGCGGCGCTCGAGGACGTCCAGGCGCTCCTCGCGCTGGGAACCGCCGATGATCTCGCCGATGCCGGGCACCAGGCAGTCCGCGGCGGCGACGGTCTTGCCGTCGTCGTTCATGCGCATGTAGAACGCCTTGATCTCGGCGGGGTAGTCGGTCACGAACGTCGGGCACTTGAAGTGCTCCTCGGTGAGGAAGCGCTCGTGCTCGGTTTGCAGGTCGATGCCCCAGCTCACGGGATACTCAAATGCGTGGCCGGCAGCGACTGCGGCTTCGAGGATCTCGATGGCCTCGGTGTAGGTCACGCGCGCGAAGTCGGAGGTCGCCACGTGCGTCAGACGGGCGATGAGCCCCTTGTCCACGAACTTGTTGAGCATGTTGAGCTCGTCGGGGCATGTGGCCATGACGTCGTTGATGACGTACTTGAGCATCTCCTCGGCAAGGTCCATGTCGTCGGCGAGGTCCGCGAAGGCGATTTCGGGCTCGATCATCCAAAACTCGGCGGCATGGCGCGTGGTGTTGGAGTTCTCGGCGCGGAAGGTGGGGCCGAAGGTGTACACGTCACCGAAGGCCATGGCGAAATTCTCGGCGTTGAGCTGGCCGGACACGGTGAGGCTCGCCGCCTTGCCGAAGAAGTCCCGGCTCCAGTCGGTCTCGCCGGTGTCGGTCGTGGGCGCGTGCGCGGGGTCGAAGGTCGTCACGTGGAACATCTCGCCGGCGCCCTCGCAGTCGGAGGTGGTGATGATCGGGGTGTTCACGTAGACGAAGCCGCGGTCCTGGAAGAAGCGGTGGATGGCCGCCGCTGCCACGGAGCGGATGCGGAACACGGCGCGGAACAGGTTCGTGCGCGGGCGCAGGTGCTGCTGGGTGCGCAGGAACTCGACCGTGGCGCGCTTCTTCTGCAGCGGGTAGTCGGGCGCGGAAGGGCCGGCGACCTCGATGGTCTCGGCGGTGAGCTCGAAAGGCTGCGGGGCGTCGGGCGTGAGCTTGACGATGCCGGTGGCGATGACGGCGGCCGACACGTTCTGGTGCGCGATCTCGTCGTAGTTGGCAAGATCGTCGCGGTTCATGACGATCTGCAGGTCGCGGAAGCAGCTGCCGTCGTTGACGGTGACGAAGCCGAAGTTCTTCATGTCGCGGACGGACTTGACCCATCCGGCGACCGTGACGCGGCTGTCGCCGAGCGCCTCGGCGTCGGCGTAGAGCTGGGCGATCTTGGTGCGATCCATAAAGACCTCTGTTCTTAGATATGAGCGGATAGACTGACCGCCCACCATCATACCAGCCCGTGATGTTTCAGGGTTGCATGAGCTGGACGGGGGTTGGTCGGGGACGTGTTCGTTTCAACCCATAATGGGTTGAAACGAACACGTCCCCGACCAACCCCCGTCCAATGTCGCGGCGTGAAGTTAGAACGTGACGGTTTTGGGCTCGGCGGTGAACGAGCAGAAGGTCGCGGTCACGTTCTCGAGAGCGAAGACCTCGCAGTTGCCGTCATCGGCGGCGTACATGCTCTGGAGTTCGGGGTACTCGCCTAAAACCGCCTGACGCGCCTCGAGGCGGTCATCGAGCACGGCGTCTGCGGCAAGACGCAGCCAGCCGCCCTCGGCATCGACCGCGCTGATCGCGATGCGCGGATGTGCTAGCATCTGATCGGACACCGGCTTGACCTTGCCGGTCTGGATGTACAGCTTGTCCTCGAACTTCGCGATCGTGCCGAAGGGGCGCACCTGTGGGTTGCCGTCGGCATCGACTGTCGCCAAGAAGTACGTCGGATTCTTCTTTAAATACGCCAGGACCTCATCCATCGCTCTCCCTTTCTCGCGTTGGCCGGATACCGTCTATGTACCCATCCTGCGAACATGGGACGCGGCAACCTGTTCCTTCCGTCCCGTAGGGCAGGAATTGGTATACCCTAGACGGACGGCACAACCGACGAACGCGAGGAATCGATGATCATAGAGCAGCGCGCCCTGTGGGGTGAGGAACCGACCGCGGAGCATCCGGCGACCTATACGGCCTATCTGGCCGAGCCTGTGCCCGCCCGTGCCGACGAGCCGCGCCCTGCCGTCGTCATATGCGGTGGCGGAAGCTTTACCGCCATCAGCGCGCATGAGCAGGAACCCGTTGCTTTCGAGTTTCTCAATCGCGGCTTCCAGGCGTTCGTGCTCGACTACGTGACGAGTTCCACCGGCAACGTATCCTTTCCGAACCCGGAGGCCGACCTCGCCAAGATGGTCGCGACCGTGCGCGCGAACGCCAGGGCATGGCATGTCGATCCCGACAAGGTGACGGTCGTCGGTTTTTCCGCCGGCGGTTTTGTTTGCGCCTCCCTCGCGGCGCAGTGGAAGGCGGGTCCGTTCGCCGCGCTTACGGGCGAGCGTCCCGACCGGCTTCGCCCCGATGCGGCGATCCTGGCGTATCCCGTGCTCGACATGCGCGTCATCCGCGACGAGCAGACGCGCGACCCGCGTATCGACCTGCGCGTGCCCAAAACCGGCGGCAAGACCGGACGCGACCTGCTCAACGACTACATCGCCATGGTGATCGGCGGCGAGGCGACCGACGAGCGCATGGCGGAGGTGTGCCCGACCACGCATGTCTCGCGCGACATGCCGCCGACATTCGTATGGGGGACGGCTGACGATAAGGCCTGCCCCATCTGCCAGGTGTACGATCTGGCGCAGGCGATGGCGCGTGAGGGCGTCGTCCACGAGCTGCACGTGTTCGACCAGGGTGGACATGGCCTGTCCGTAGCGAACATCAACACACGCTACGATAACGACGATCGCGCCCAGGCCGTTCGCGCGTGGGTCGAGCTCGCGTTCGACTTCCTGGAGCGCCAGGGTTTGGCGTAGTGCGCTCGGTAAGATGCCGGATGGATTGGTGACGAGATGGTGATCGACATCACAGGGGACATGATGATGGGGGCCTTGGCACTCGTCTGCCTGATCGGGCTGATCGCGGCGTTTCGCATGGGCGCGCGCGTGTTCTATCGGGCGGCGGTGCCCTTTGCCCTTGCGCTGTTCCTGTCCCTTGCGGGGCTGACGTGCTGGGGCGAGAGCGGTTTTTCGATCCCCGCGTATTCGCTCATGCTCATCTTTCCTCTGCTCACCGTCGAGCTGCTCGCACTCAACGGCGTCATGGTGCTCATCCGCGATGGGCACGTGAGCGCCGCCTCCGGCGCGCCGATCGCGGGGGCGTTCGCGATCGCGGTGCTGTACACGCTGGTCCCGCAGGCGGTGGAAGCGGTGGACAACGCCGTCGTCGATGCGGTGGTCGATCTGTTCGCGTTCGAGGGCTTGTGGCTCTCGTTCGCGCTCGTCGCGCTGAGCCTGTGTTCCTTCGCGTACCGTGTAACCGGGCGCGAGATGGTGCCCGACCGCAAACATCCCTACCGGTTCATCCTCGTGCATGGAGCGGCGCTTTCGGGTACGCGTCCCTCGCCGCTGCTCATGGGGCGCCTCGATAGCGCGTACACGATGTGGGAGCGTCAGGGCAGGCGCGGCACGATCGTCGTGTCGGGCGGTCAAGGCGCCGACGAGGTCGCGTCCGAGGCGAGCGTCATGTGCGATTACCTGCGCGATCGCGACGTGCCTAAGAAGTCGCTCGCCATCGAGGACGCCTCGCGCACCACGCGGGAGAACCTGGAGCTGTCGCGCGATGTCATGGACCGGCTCGCCGGCGGGCAGCCGTACCGCGTGCTGCTGGTGACGAGTGACTTCCATGCGCTGCGTTGCGTGAACCTTGCTCGCACGATGGGCATCGATGCCGACGTCATGGGGTCCGCCACGCAGCGTGACACGTGGCTACGCTCCATCATCCGCGAGTTCGGTGCGATGGTCGTCCGCTGCCCGTGGACGTTCGCGTTCGTGGCTGCCTGCTGGGCGTTGTTGCTTATCCTGTAGGCGATGGGTTGGATGGGGACGTGTTCCTTCCAACCCATGCGCTCTCCGTGTGCGGGCGCG
>CAZRPL010000019.1:0-41448 GCA_964602045.1 uncultured Collinsella sp.
AGCGACTTTTCTACATTGGATGGGGCCGGCCCCATCCAATGTAGAAAAGTCGCTGGGGTGATCCTACACCGAGGTGGGCACCGGCCCTCATGCCTGGTTGATGATCGCGGTGTTGGCGAACGTACGCGTCTCGGAATCGAACTCGAACACGAGGATGCAGCAGTTGCCGAGCGGCACCTCCTGATCGCAGCGCGCCGCACGCTCCCACGCGCGCTTGAACTGCAGCGTCACCGAGCCGTGACTCACCGCGAGCACCTGCGCATCGTCGCCCATCTGCGCCATGATGTCCGTCAACGCGCCGACGATGCGCGCCCTGAGCGCACGGCTCCCCTCGCCCCCATAGGGCACGAGCGACTCGCCCGGATCCCACAGCTCACAGGGAACGTCACATGCCGGACCCGACTCGAACGGTCCGTAGCTGCGCTCTTGGAGATCCTCGACGAGCTCCACCTCGGGCACGTGGGACTCGCCCGCCGTCAACAGGTCGTCACGGGCGAGCTCGGCGGTACTGCGCGCTCGACCCAGCGGCGAGGAGCAGATCCGATCGAAGCGGACGCCCTGCGCGACCAACCACGCTGCCGCACCGTGCGCCTGCTCGACACCCAGCTCGGTCAACGGGGCATCGCAGCGCCCCTGCACACGTCCCTGCAGATTGAACTCCGTCTGCCCGTGCCTCAACAAATACAGCTTCGACACGACTCTCTCCCACCTCATCGACAACCACGGTATCGCCGTTCCATTGTATGCTCATGGGTCTGTCTCATAATCAACCCTCTATCTGAGACAAACCCATGGGCACAAACCAACATGCTCAAAACAGACACCCCTATCCGCGAACGCGGCCGGAGGACTGCAACGCAACTCCATCCGCCCAGCGACCCCAAGGGTCGAAACGCAGGAAGCCCCGGGGTGCTTCCAAAGCGAACCGTTTGCGCGCCTTCAGGCGCGACGGTTCGCGTGGAACACCCCGGGGCTTCCGGACAAAGCGTAAGGGCCTTATCGCTTACAGCTTGATCTCGATGTCGACGCCGGCGGGCAGGTCGAGACGCATGAGCGAGTCGACGGTGCCGCTGGTGGGGTCGAGGATGTCGATGAGGCGCTTGTGGGTGCGCATCTCGAACTGCTCACGGGAGTCCTTATCCACGTGCGGGGAGCGGATGACCGTGTAGAGGTTGCGCTCGGTGGGCAGGGGGATGGGACCGGACACGCGGGCACCGGTCTTCTGAGCGGTGTCGACGATGAGCTTAGCGGACTGGTCCACGACCTCGTGATCATAGCCCTTGAGGCGAATCCTGATCTTCTGGCTAGACAACGTTACCTCCAAATGGAATGCGAGGACGCCCTCGCGATGAAACTAGTACGTGCGAGGGGCCTTAGGCGTTGCCGCCGGCCTTGGAGACGACCTCGTCCACAATGGACTTGGGCGCGGGCTCGTAGGAGTCGAACTGCATGGTGTAGGACGCGCGGCCCTGGGTCTGCGAACGCAGGTCCGTGGCGTAACCGAACATCTCGCCCAGCGGCACCTTGGCGCGGATGAGCTTGGTGTTCTTGCGGTCCTCCATGCCCTCGATCTTGCCGCGACGGCCGGACAGGTTGCCCATGACGTCGCCCATGTACTGCTCGGGAGTCTCGACCTCGACGGACATGATCGGCTCGAGCAGCTGCGGATCGGACTTCTTGAGGGCGTCCTTGATCGCCATGGAGCCGGCGATCTTGAACGCGGCCTCGGAGGAGTCGACCTCGTGGTAGGAGCCGTCGAACAGGGTCACCTTGACGTCGAGCACGGGGAAGCCGGCGATGGTACCCGTCTGCAGAGCCTCCTGGATGCCCTTGTCGATCGAGGGGATGTACTCCTTGGGCACGACGCCGCCGACGATGGCGTTGACGAACTCGTAGCCGAAGCCCTCCTCCATCTTCTCGAGCTTGATGACGGCGTGACCGTACTGGCCGCGGCCACCGGACTGACGGACGAACTTGCCCTCGGCGCGCTCGACGTCGTGGCCGGCGGTCTCACGGTAGGCGACCTGGGGCTTACCGACGTTGGCCTCGACCTTGAACTCGCGCAGCAGACGGTCGACGATGATCTCGAGGTGCAGCTCGCCCATGCCGGCGATGATGGTCTGACCGGTCTCGTGGTTGGTGGACACCTGGAAGGTCGGGTCCTCCTCGGCGAGCTTGGTGAGCGCGAGGCTCATCTTGTCCTGCTCGGCCTTGGTCTTGGGCTCGATGGCGATGTCGATGACGGGCTTGGCGAACTCCATGGACTCGAGCACGATCTCGTGGCCCTCGGCGCACAGGGTGTCGCCGGTGGTGGTGTTCTTGAAGCCCACCGCGGCGACGATGTCGCCGGCGGCGCAGGCGTCGCGGTCGATACGCTCGTTGGCGTTCATCTCGAGGATGCGGCCCAGACGCTCGCGCTGGCCGTTGGTGGCGTTCACGACGTAGGAGCCGGACTCGGCCTGGCCGGAGTACACGCGGAAGTAGGTGAGCTTACCGACGTAGGGGTCGGTCATGATCTTGAACGCGAGCGCGGAGAACGGCGCGTCGAAGTCCACCGGACGGGAGTCCTCCTCGCCGGTGTCGGGGTCGGTACCCGTGATGGCGGGGATGTCGAGCGGGCTCGGCAGATAGTCGACGACGGCATCGAGCAGCTCCTGGACACCCTTGTTCTTGTAGGCGGAGCCCACGAGGACCGGGTTCAGGTCGTTGGCCAGCACGCCCTTACGGATGGCGGCCTTGAGCATGTCGACGGGGATCTCCTCGTCCTCGAGAACCATCATCATGAGGTCATCGTCGTAGTTGGCGGCGGCGTCGAGCAGCTCGGCGCGCTTCTCCTCGGCGATCTCCATGAACTCGGCGGGGATCTCGTCCATCGGCTCGGGATAGGTCATGCCCTTGTCGTCCGCCTTGAAGTCCCACGCGGTCATGGTGACGAGGTCGATGATGCCCCAGAACTGATCCTCAGCGCCCATGGGGACCTGGATGGCCACGGCGTTGGCGTCGAGACGATCCTTCATGGTCTGGATGGCGTTGAAGAAGTCCGCGCCGATGCGGTCGTACTTGTTGATGAACGCGATGCGGGGGACGTTGTAGTTGTGGGCCTGACGCCACACGGTCTCGGACTGCGGCTGGACGCCGGCGACGGCGTCGAACACCGCGACGGCACCGTCGAGGACGCGTAGGGAGCGCTCGACCTCGGAGGTGAAGTCCACGTGGCCCGGGGTGTCGATGATCTGGATGCGGTAGGTCTTGTCGTCCTTCTTCCAGAAACAAGTGGTGGCGGCAGACGTGATGGTCACGCCGCGCTCCTGCTCCTGAACCATCCAGTCCATGGTCGCAGCGCCCTCGTGCACCTCGCCGATCTTGTGGGTCTTGCCGGTGTAGTACAGGATGCGCTCGGTCGTGGTGGTCTTACCGGCATCGATGTGGGCCATGATGCCGATGTTACGGGTCTCGGACAGCTTGTACTTAGGCTTAGCCATGAAAATCTATCCTTCCTGGAAGATTACCAGCGGTAGTGCGAGAACGCGCGGTTCGCCTCGGCCATCTTGAAGACATCCTCGCGACGCTTGACGGAGGCACCCACGCCGTTGGAGGCGTCGATGATCTCGTTGGCGAGACGCTCGGCCATGGTCTTCTCCTTGCGGGCGCGCGAGAAGTTGACCATCCAGCGGATGGCGAGCGTGGTGGCACGGCGGGAGTTGACCTCCATGGGCACCTGGTAGGTGGCGCCACCGACGCGCTTGGGCTTGACCTCGAGGGTCGGGCGGACATTGTCCATGGCCTTCTTGAAGACGGCCAGGGCGTCCTGCTCGGTCTTGGCGGCGACCATGTCGAACGCGCCGTAGACGATGCGCTCGGCGGTGGCCTCCTTGCCATCGAGCCGGATCTTGTTGATGAGCTGGGTCACCAGGCGGTTGTTGTACACGGAATCCGGCTGGATCTCGCGATGAAGATTCTTAGTCTTGCGACGAGGCATAGTGTGATTCTCCTCTGGTATCGGTTCGCATCGAGCCGGCGGTCACGCCGCGCGCCGATGCGCGGAACGGTTCTGTCGAGACCTGTTGCTACTTCTGCTTGGGACGCTTGGCGCCATAGCGCGAACGAGCCTTCATGCGGTTGTTCACGGGAGCGCAGTCGTAAGCGCCGCGGATGATCTTGTAGCGGACACCAGGGAGGTCGCGCACGCGGCCGCCGCGGACGAGCACGATGGAGTGCTCCTGGAGGTTGTGGCCCTCACCGGGGATGTAAGCGGTGACCTCGATGCCGTTGACCAGGCGCACACGGGCGACCTTACGGAGAGCCGAGTTCGGCTTCTTGGGCGACGTGGTGAACACGCGGGTGCACACGCCACGCTTCTGCGAGTTGTGCTGCAGGGCAGCGTTCTTGGACTTGGCCGGCTTGGACTTGCGGCCCTGACGAACCAGCTGGTTGATAGTAGGCAAAGCGTACTCCTTCTCGTGATGATTCCAGCTTTATACTTGGTGCAACGGCTTGAATCGAGGCGTCAGCATCCACCTTCGAAACACGCAGTTCGATAGGGTACGCGCGTGGGCCAGCGGTGTCAACAGACCACGCGTCCGGGCGTATCCTTATTTTGGGATGATTGCGCGAAATCTCCACATGGATGGCGATAGAGGCTGCCGGCCTGCGGATCTGACGCGCCGATTCCTGTCGCGCTGCCGCAGCGGACCCTTCGTCGCCTGCGGCGGACTGCGCCTCCATAATGATGGGCCGCCCCTCCTGCGTGATAGGCCGACCCCCTCTCCATCGCTTTGCCACAGTGCGATCGTCTGCGATGAACGCGCGGCATCCATGCATATAATGGTGCAATCCGTATCCATCCGGCTGCGCACCCATGCGGGCACGCTCGCCGCACGAGGAGGTTTCGCATGAGGGTCATCATCCCCGTTGAATCCGAGCAGGGCCTTGCCGCCCCGCGCTCCGGCCATTTCGGCCACGCCGCCTACTTCACCATCGCCACGATCGATAACGGCGAGGTCACGTCCGTAGAGACCATCAAGAACGTCGACCACGACCGATTCGGCTGCGGCGGCGTGATCGACTTCGCCCTCTCCCAGAACGTCGACGCCATCATCGCCACGGGCATGGGTATGCCCCCCTACAGCCGCTTCACCGCCGCGGGCGTGGTGGTCTACGCCGAGCGCGAGACCCCGCTTGCCGGCGACGTGCTCGCCAAGTTCATCGCAGGCGAAGTCGCGCCCATGGATCCCAACGCCGCTTGCCGTCACTAGGCGCAGCGACGGCGACCCCGCGCACCCGCAACGCGACGGCAGAAGCCGCGCGACGGCACCCCAACGGCAACGCGGTGGCATCGACGCCGCGTCGACCGCGATACCGCCACACCCTCCGGGGCGGTCGGGCATCCAAGCTCGACCGCCCCGTTTCCATGGCGTCGATGGAGCCGCGCCGATCTCCTCACGCCGACATGAATGCCTCCGTTGGGGCTCCTGAGGCTCCCTGCTGACAGCCAAGACTCACTACCGACAGCTCGAACCCAGCACTGACACCTGAGACTCAGCACTGACAGTCGGAACTCACAATTGACAGCCGGAACTCAGTACTGACAGTTTGAACTCTCTGCTGACACAACTCGTCGTTTTTCGCTATCTTGTGTCAGCGCTGAGTTTTCACTGTCAGTACTGGGGTTCTTCTGTCAATACGGAGTCCCAGCTGTCAGTACAGAGTTTCTTCCGTCAATACGGAATCCCGCCTGTCAGTGCTGAGTCCCGGCGCCGACAAAGACCGCCCGTCTTCATAGTCGGTCCCTCTCGCTCCCCAATTTCGGCCGAATTCACCCCTAGCTCACTTCAGCCTCCTTCCAAACGCGGAGGTAGAACGGTTGTATCGCCTCCCCGCCATATGGCACGCACCCCAAAATCGCTAAAACCGGCCATGTCTACCAGCACCGTTATCCCGCTGTCGGGGGTTTGTCGGACCGCGTCGGAAAACTTCAGATTCTTGCGCTTCCGAACATGCCGCCCGTCAACAATGACAGCATGGATACCTTGATCATCTCCCACGCATCAGCGCTGCTCTACCACAACGCGTCCCGCCGTCCACCCTCCGCACGCCTGCTGCCAGAGGGCACCTGCCCCCTTGTCACCACACCTCCTAACATGTCGCTCGTCTCGCGTGCGCGCAGGGTCCTCGCTTCCTGCGGCGTTCCAACGGAGCTTCTCGCATCGATCGATTTCCTGATCATGCAACCATCGCAAAAGCGACGTGCCATGGGCGCACGCTGTCACCTCTGGCTCGAGAGCATCCCCGCGAGGTCGCTCATCGAACTCGAGCCGGGCATCTACGTCGCAGGGGTCGAGCTGTGCGCGTTCCAGATGGCGGCCGAGCTGCCCGAACGCACGCTCATAGAGCTTTACTTCGAGCTTTGCTCGAGGTATTGCATGCCGTTTTTCGATGAAGAGGATTACCGGGATCTGCCTTCGCCCCGAACAACCAAACGCAAACTCAAACGTTTCTTTTCCCTGCTTCCATCCGGCGTCGACGGAAGGCGGAAGGCCCTCCGCGCGCTCCCCTACGTACGGGAGGGATCGCGCAGCCCCTTGGAAACCGCCATGGTCATGACGCTCGCCTGCCCGAAGCGCCTCGGAGGAATGGGCCTGCGCGACATCCGGATGAACTACCGCCTTGCGTTGCCCCCGCATATCCGCCAGCTCACACGGCGTTCCTCTCTTGTATGCGATGCCTACATCGATCGGGGCTCACAGGATGTTGAGTACCAAGGGTTCATGCATGATGAGCCCGAGCAGAAGGCGATCGATAACGAGCGGCGTCAGGCGGTGCAGGCCATGGGCTTGACCGTTGTCGAGCTAAACAAGCAACAGTTTTTCGATAAGGACGCCTTTCGACGCGTGCTTGCGGCCATACGCCTGAACGCAGGGATCCCCGCTCCGAACGATGCCGAGGCATATGCTGCCGAGCAGGAACGCCTCAGGCGATTCGTCTTGCGAAGATGGCTGCACGCCGCCGATGAAGGCAACGAGAGCACGGACGAGAAGGACGACGCGAGAGTCTGACGGCGCGCAATCGATCGGAGGGGCTTTGGACCGACGTGCGGGTGGGCGATGCTCTGAGCCTGTGGAAGTGGAAGAGGCCGTCAGTCGATCAGGCTCCCTACTGACCGCCGGGACTCCGCGCTGGCAGTGGAAGCTCCCCTCCGACAGCAGGGATTCCTCATTGACAGCTGAAACTCTGTACTGACTGCCGGAGCTCAGCACTGACAGCGAAGGCTCTGTACTGACAGGCGAGACTCCGTATTGACAGGCGAGACTCCGTATTGACAGGTAAAACTCTGTACTGACACAACTTGGCTCTATTCCGCGAATTATGTCAGTACTGAGTTCTTGCTGTCAGTACTGAGCCTCGACTGTCAGTGCTGAGTTCTGGCCGTCAGTACTGAGTTTTTGTTGTCAGTAGGGAGTTCTGGCCGTCAGTACTGAGTTCTTGCTGTCAGTAGGGAGTCTTTGCTGTCAGCAGAGGGCCCCGGCAATCGACTCAACGCCCCTCCGCCAGTGAAAAGCCCGCCTCCCCCGAACGGGGAAGGCGGGCTCACTCAGACGATCACGAGGCGGAAGACCTTAGTCCTCCTGCTCCTCGGGGTGGTTGTCGTCGTTGTCGACGAGCTGGTTCAGGAGCTCATCGAGAGACGCCATGTCCTCGTTGATCACGCCGGGCGCGGCCTCCTTCTTGGAGCTGTCGACGGGAGCTCCGAGCATCTCCTCGTCGGAGTCGAGGTGGTGGCGCGGCGCGCTGGTGCCGAGCAGGATGTCATCCGGACCGTCCGGGCTGAACACCATCTGCAGCAGCTGGGAGAGGTCCTCCTCGTCCGCCACGTCGTCGTTGTTGTCGAGGATGTACAGCAGGTTGCGGGCCTCCAGGCCGTCACGCAGCTCCTCGATCGCCTTGGCGCCGATACCGTCGATACGCAGCAGGTCCTCCTCGGACTTGCCCACCAGGTCGCCGACCGTCTCGATGCCGACCTCGCTGAACTTGTTGGTCCAGCGCTGCGACACGTTGAGGTCGTCGAACAGGTACAGGCGGGCATCCTCGGCGGAGATGGTGCGACCATTGCGGGTGAACGAGCCGTCGCCGCCACCGAAGTCCTCGTAGCCGGTCCAGTCGAGCTGCTGCGGAAGCTGCTCGTCGAGCTCCTTGAGCTCGTCGGGCGCCCAGTCGGGCAGCGTCTTGGCGTTCGGCGAGGTGGGGCCGTCGATGTTCACGTAGCCGTCGGCCGTGCGGTAGGTCAGGCCGGCGTTGGCGTACGCCTTGAGGCCGGTGCCCGCGGGCACCTTCTTGCCCACGATGACGTTGGACTTGAGGTCGAGCAGGTGGTCGACCTTGCCCTCGATGGCCGCCTCGGTGAGCACGCCCGCGGTGCGGATGAACGACGCGGAGGACAGCCAGGAGTCGATGGAGGACGCAACCTTGAGCGTACCCAGGATGGCGGGCTCGGCGACCGGCGCGGTGCCGCCCAGACGGGCGACGCGCTCGCACTCGTCGGCGAACTCGTAGCGGTCGACGTACTGACCGAGCAGGTACTTGGAGTCACCGGGGTTGGTGATCTGGACGCGACGCAGCATCTGGCGCGCGATGACCTCGATGTGCTTGTCGTTCAGGTCGACGCCCTGGCTGGTGTAGACGTCCTTCACGCTCTCCACGAAGGTGTGCATGGTGGACTCGATGTCGGTGAGCTTGCGCAGGTTGCGGAAGTTCACGAAGCCCTTGGTGATCTGGTCGCCGGCGCGGACGGTGCAGCCATCCTCGATGCCGGGCATGAAGCGGACCGACGCGGGCACGCGCTTCTCGTCCATGATGCGGGTGGGGTCGTCGACGTCCGTGATGGTCAGGACGTACTCGGACTTCTCGGGCTTGATGGACAGCGTACCGGAGTACGGCGCCAGATCGGCCTCGCGGCCGAGGATCTTCTCGTTGACGTTGCCGACGACGTCGAACATACGGCCGACCGTAGGCAGGCCCTGGGTGATGTCATCGACGCCCGCGACGCCGCCGGAGTGGATGGTACGCATCGTCAGCTGCGTACCGGGCTCGCCGATGGACTGGGCGGCGATGATGCCGACCGCGGTGCCGATGGCGACCGGACGACGCGTGGACAGATCCCAGCCGTAGCACTTCTGGCACACACCGTACTTGGAACGGCAGGTGAGCAGGGCGCGCAGCTTGACCTTCTTGAGGCCGGCGTCGACCATCTTCTTGAGGTCGTCGACGCTCTCGATGTAGCCGTCGGCCTCGAACAGCACGGTGCCGTCGGGCGCCACGACGTCCTCGATGAAGCAGCGGCCCACGAGGTCGGCGTTGATGTCCTCGGTGCCCGGGATGATCAGGTTGTAGGTCACGCCCTCGGTCGTGCCGCAGTCCTCCTCGCGGACGATGACGTCCTGGGCCACGTCGACCAGACGACGGGTCAGGTAACCGGAGTCGGAGGTGTGGGACGCGGTGTCCACCAGACCCTTACGGGCGCCGTAGGTGGAGATGAAGTACTCGAGCGGCAGCAGGCCCTCGCGGAAGTTCGCCTTAATGGGAAGGGCGATCGTCTCGCCGGACATGTCTGCCATGAGGCCGCGCATGCCGCCGAGCTGACGCAGCTGCGTCTTGGAACCACGGGCGCCGGAGTCGGCCATCATGTAGATGGGGTTCTCCTCGTCGAACATATCGAGCATCTTGGACGCGACCTCGTCGGTGGCAGCCGTCCACTCGTTGACGACCTCGATGTGGCGCTCCTGCTCGTTGATGAAGCCGTCCTCGTAGTACTCGTTGATCTGGTCGACGCGCTTCTGGGCGCGGTCGAGGATCTGGGGCTTGTCATCGGGGATGAGGGCGTCCCACAGCGAGATGGTCAGGCCGGCGCGGGTCGCGAAGTGGAAGCCCGCGTACTTGATGGCGTCGAGGATCGGACCGACCTCGGCCTGCGGATAGCGGTCGCAGCAGTCTGCCACGAGCTTGGACACGTCGCCCTTGACCATCTTGTAGTTGATGAACTCGTAGTCGGCCGGCAGGCACTGACGGTTGAAGATGATGCGGCCGATGGAGGTCTCGAAGCGCGCGGTCTTGCCGTCGGTCACGTCGTAGTCCACCACGTCGCCGCGGCCGTTGAGCACGCGGAACAGCTTGCGGCCGTCATCGGTGAAGACGTTGGCCTCGGCGGCGCTCACGCGCACGATGATCTTGGCCTGCAGGTCGACCTCGGTGCGGGCGTCGTAGGCGTTCAGCGCGTCGTCGAAGCTGGCGAACACGTGACCCTCGCCGGGCAGGCCGTCGCGGACCTGGGTGAGGTAGTACACGCCGATGATCATGTCCTGCGACGGCACGTTGACGGGCTTGCCCGACGCCGGCGAGCGCAGGTTGTTGGCGGACAGCATGAGGACGCGGGCCTCGGCCTGCGCCTGCTGGGACAGCGGCACGTGCACCGACATCTGGTCGCCGTCGAAGTCCGCGTTGAACGGGGCGCAGACGAGCGGATGCAGGTGGATGGCCTTGCCCTCGACGAGCACGGGCTCGAAGGCCTGGATGGACAGACGGTGCAGCGTCGGGGCGCGGTTGAGCAGCACCAGACGGCCGTCGATGACCTCTTCCAGGATGTCCCACACGAAGCTGGCGGAGCGGTCGATGGCGCGCTTGGCGCCCTTGATGTTCTCGACCTTGCCGAGCTCCACCAGGCGCTTCATGACGAAGGGCTTGAACAGCTCGAGCGCCATGGTCTTGGGCAGGCCGCACTGATGCAGCTTGAGCTTGGGGTCGGTGACGATGACCGAACGGCCGGAGTAGTCGACGCGCTTACCGAGCAGGTTCTGGCGGAAGCGGCCCTGCTTGCCCTTGAGGGCCTCGGCGAGCGACTTGAGCGGACGACCGCCGCGGCCGGACACCGGGCGACCGCGACGACCGTTGTCGAACAGGGCGTCGACGGCCTCCTGGAGCATGCGCTTCTCGTTGTTCACGATGATCGCGGGGGCGTCCAGGTCGAGCAGGCGCTTCAGGCGGTTGTTGCGATTGATGACGCGACGGTACAGGTCGTTGAGGTCGGACGCGGCGAAGCGGCCGCCGTCGAGCTGGACCATCGGGCGCAGATCGGGCGGAATGACCGGGATGACGTCCAGGATCATGTTGGCCGGGTCGTTGCCGCCCTTGAGGAAGGCGTCGACGACCTCGAGGCGCTTGACGGCCTTCTCGCGCTTCTGCTTCTGGCCGTCCTCGTCGGCGATGATGGCCTTGAGGCGCTCGGCCTCCTTCGGCAGATCGATGGCGGCGAGCAGGTCACGGATGGCCTCGGCGCCCATGCCGCCCTCGAAGTACATCGAGTAGTAGCGCTTCATCTCGCGGAACAGCGGCTCGTCGGAGATGAGGTCGCGCTCGGTCAGCTGCATGAACGCCTGGAAGGCGTCGGAGCGCAGCTGCTTCTCGTCCTTGGTCTCCTCCTCGATGTCCACGATACCCGCGGCGATCTCCTCAGGGCTCAGCGGCTCCTCATCGGAGAACTCGTCGAAGTTCTCGGGATTGCCCTGCTCCTTCAAGCTCTCGATCTGGCGGGCGCACTCGGCGTCGATCTCCTCCAGGTCGGCGGCCAGCTCCTCGCGCAGATCCTCGGCGTCGGCCTCGCGGGCCTCGTAGTCGACATGCGTGATGATGTAGCTGGCGAAGTAGAGCACCTTCTCGAGGTCCTTGGACTTGATGTCCAGAAGACGGCTCATGGGGAAGCTCGTGGGGCTCTTGAAGTACCAGATGTGGCTGACGGGAGCCGCCAGCTCGATGTGACCCATGCGCTCGCGGCGGACCTTGGAGGTGGTCACCTCGACGCCGCAGCGCTCGCACACGATGCCCTTGAAGCGGATGCCCTTGTACTTGCCGCAGGAGCACTCCCAGTCCTTAGCGGGACCGAAGATCTTCTCGCAGAACAGGCCGTCCTTCTCGGGCTTGAGGGTACGGTAGTTGATGGTCTCGGGCTTCTTGACCTCGCCGTGGGACCACGAGCGGATCTGGTCGGCGGAGGCGAGCGAGATCTTTACCGCGTCAAAATCAGTAGCTTCGAAATCTGCCACAGTCAACTACTCCTTATCAGTCGTGGAGGCGGCGAAGGCGCCCAGCAGGGCGTCGACCGCGTCGGCGGAGGTGTCGGCCTCATCGATGGAGGGAAGGTTGGAGAGCACGTCGGAGACGTCCGCATCCTCGGCGGGCTGGGCTGCGACCGGCTCGGCGTCGGTCAGCGGCTCGATGTCGAGCGCGAGCGAGCGGATCTCCTTGACGAGCACCTTGAAGGACTCGGGGATGCCGGCCATGGGGACGTTCTCCCCCTTGACGATGGCCTCGTAGGTCTTGACGCGGCCCACGGTGTCGTCGGACTTGACGGTCAGGATCTCCTGCAGCACGTTGGCGGCGCCGTAGGCGTACAGGGCCCAAACCTCCATCTCGCCGAAGCGCTGGCCGCCGAACTGCGCCTTGCCGCCCAGCGGCTGCTGGGTCACGAGGCTGTAGGGGCCCGTCGAGCGAGCGTGGATCTTGTCGTCGACCATGTGGCCGAGTTTCAGGATGTAGGAGGTGCCGATGGTGATGGGCTCGCGGAACTCCTCACCGGAGCGGCCGTCGTAGAGCTTGGTCTTGCCGCGCTCGTCGAGCTGCGTCACGAACTCGGGGCGCATATGCTCGCCGTAGCGCTCGCGCGCGAGGTTGATCATGTTGCGGTTCGCGCGGCGGATGACCTCGGCGATCTCGTCCTCGGTGGCACCGTCGAAGACCGGCGTGGCCGTGAAGAACGGACCCGGCACGTAGGTGTCGGACTCGGCCGAATCGGGATCCCAACCGCAGGCGGCGGCCCAGCCGAGGTGGCACTCGAGCAGCTGGCCGACGTTCATACGGGAGGGGACGCCCAGCGGGTTCAGGATGACGTCGACCGGGGTGCCGTCGGCCATGTAGGGCATGTCCTCGACGGGCAGGACCTCGCAGATGACGCCCTTGTTGCCGTGGCGGCCGGCGATCTTGTCGCCCTGCTGGATCTTGCGGCGCTGCGCGACGTAGACGCGCACCTGCTCGTTGACGCCCGGGGCCAGGTCGTCGCCGGCCTCGCGGCTGAAACGGACCACGTCGATGACGCGGCCGTAGGCGCCGTGCGGCATCTTGAGGGAGGTGTCGCGGACGTCGTGGGCCTTGGCACCGAAGATGGCGCGCAGCAGGCGCTCCTCGGCGGTCAGCGCGCTCTCGCCCTTGGGCGTGACCTTGCCGACCAGGATGTCGCCGGGGCCGACCTCGGCGCCGATGCGGATGATGCCGTCCTCATCGAGATTGGCGAGCATGTCCTCGGACAGGTTCGGGATCTCGCGGGTGATCTCCTCGGGACCGAGCTTGGTGTCGCGCGCGTCGATCTCGTGGCGGGAGATGTTGATGGAGGTCAGCAGGTCCTCGGCCACGAGGCGCTCGGACACGACGATGCCGTCCTCGTAGTTGAAGCCCTCCCACGGCATGTAGGCGATGGTGAGGTTCTGACCCAGCGCCAGCTCGGCGTGATCGGTCGACGGACCGTCGGCGAGCGGCTGGCCCTCGACGACCTCGTCGCCCACGTGGACGAGCGGACGGTGGTTGATGCAGGTGGACTGGTTGGAGCGCTGGTACTTGGGCAGGTGGTACTCCTCCAGGCCCTCGGAGCTCTTGACCGTGATCTTGGACGCGTCGGCGAACACGACCTCGCCGGCGTGCCTGGCCAGGGTCACCTCGCCGGAGTCGATCGCGGCGCGGCGCTCCATACCGGTGCCCACGTAGGGGGCCACGGGATGCAGCAGCGGCACGGCCTGACGCTGCATGTTCGCGCCCATGAGGGTACGCTTGGCGTCGTCGTGCTCGAGGAAGGGGATGAGCGTGGCGGCCACGGACAGCATCTGGCGCGGCGAGACGTCCATATAGTCGATCTCGTCCACCGGGACATCGGCCGGAGCGCCGAAGGAGCCGTCGAAGTCGCGCGTACGGGCGACGATGGTGTGCGGACGGGTCACGTTGCCCTCCGCGTCGACGGTCACGAACTCGTGGGTGGCGGGGTCGATCGGCGTGTTGGCCGGCGCGATGATGTGGTTCTCCTCCTCATCGGCGGTCATCCAGTCGACCTGATCGGTGACCACGCCGTTCTCCACGCGACGGTACGGCGCCTCGATGAAGCCGTACTCGTTCACGCGGGCGTAGAGCGCCAGCGAGCCGATCAGGCCGATGTTGGGGCCTTCGGGCGTCTCGATGGGGCACATGCGGGAGTAGTGCGAGTTGTGGACGTCGCGCACGGCGGTCGGGACGTTCGTGCGGCGGCTGGAGCCCGATTTGTGGCCGGCAAGGCCGCCGGGGCCGAGCGCGGACAGACGGCGCTTGTGGGTAAGACCGGTCAGCGGATTGGCCTGGTCCATGAACTGCGACAGCTGCGAGGAGCCGAAGAACTCCTTGATGGCGGCAACGATCGGACGGATGTTGATGAGCGACTGCGGGGTGATCTCGTCGATGTCCTGGGAGCTCATGCGCTCGCGGACGACGCGCTCCATGCGGCTCATGCCGATGCGGAACTGGTTGGCCACCAGCTCGCCGACCGTACGGATACGGCGGTTGCCGAAGTGGTCGATGTCATCGGTCTTGAAACCGGGCTCGCCGGCGGCCAGCGCCAGCAGGTAGCGCAGGGTCGCCACGATGTCCTCGTCGGTGAGGATCGTGACGGTCTCCTCGGTGGTGAGGCCGAGCTTCTTGTTGACCTTGTAGCGGCCCACGCGCGCCAGGTCGTAGCGCTGCGGGTTGAACAGCAGGCCCTCGAGCAGGCTGCGGGAGGCGTCCACGGTGGGCGGCTCGCCCGGGCGCAGACGGCGGTAGATCTCGATGAGGGCGTCCTCGCGGGTGAGCGCGGTGTCGCGCTCGATGGTGCGCTTGACCACGTCGGAGTCGCCGAGCAGCTCGATGATCTCGTCGTTGGTGGTCGCGATGCCGAGGGCGCGCAGGAACATGGTGGCGGACTGCTTGCGCTTGCGGTCGATCGACACGACGAGCTGGTCGCGCTTGTCGACCTCGAACTCGAGCCACGCGCCGCGCGCGGGGATGACCTGCGCCGTGGAGACGGCCTTGCCGCCGTCGACGTCGGCGGAGTAGTACACGCCGGGCGAGCGGACGAGCTGGGAGACGACGATGCGCTCGGTGCCGTTGATGATGAAGGTACCCTGCTCGGTCATCATGGGGAAGTCGCCCATGAACACGAGCTGCTCCTTGATCTCGCCGGTCTCCTTGTTGGTGAGACGGACGTCGGTCAGCAGCGGGGCCTGGTAGGTCATGTCCTTCTCGCGGCACTCCTCCACGCTATGCGAAGGATCGCCGAACTGATGCTCGCCGAACGTCACCTCCAGGACATGGTTCTGGCTCTGGATGGGGCTCGACTCGCGAAACGCCTCGCGAAGCCCTTCGTCCATGAAGCGGGTGAAGGACTGCTTCTGCACCGAGATGAGGTTGGGCAGCTCCATCGTCTCGGGGATCTTCCCGAAGTTGACGCGCGTGCGCTCTGTTGCCGTGACGGCCTGTGTAGACTTCTGCACCAGGTGTTTCCTCCTTCGCGGGAAAAACGGTTGGTCGGTCGCCCGGTCGGTTCTTCCGAGCGAGCCAGTTATCGCAACCTATTAGTTTAGCAGGTGTCTTTTTTCGAGCAAGAAAAGTCTTGACTCGTGAGGACATTTGGGGTAGCAAAAAAGTTCACTACAAAACACGCTGGTAAACGGCATTATCACGAACATATGTTCATGGGTTTTCCGTGGACCGGTCACAAGGGACTCCACCCGCTCACAGCCCCATGTCCACCGCCCGGCGTGATGGGCATGAAATCGAGCGGCGCGAGATCGGGTCAGACGTTTCTTCACGCCGGACGCCCTCACCGCGCCGATTCGATTTCACGCCTCCCGGCTTCACGCCGGACGCCGTCATCCGGATACCCTCACACCGGTTGCACGTACGCGACGGGTATACTGCGGACAACGGATGGGAGGTCACGATGTTCAGTCCCTTCAAAGACGACCGCGGCGCATCCAAGGCGCTTGCAGATATCACCTACTCCGACCTCGAGCAGTTGCGCGACCTCGAAGAGGGCTACGTCCTCGAGTTCAAGCGGAGCTACTCCCCCACCGTCGCCAAGAAGATCCCCAAGATCATCGCCTCGTTCGCCAACTCGTCGGGCGGCTGGCTCGTCATCGGCATCGCCGACGACGATCGAAGCCTGTGCCCGGTGCCGCGCCTCGGCGCCGACTACAGCCAGATGATCGGCGAGTTGTGCCGGCGCCACGTGAGCCCGACGCCGCGCTTCGACGTGCGCTTCGTGACCGATCCGGCCACACCTGACCAGGGCGTCATCGTCGTGCAGGTCTTCGAGGGCGACTTCCCGCCGTACGTGGCCGACGGCGTGGTCGATGTGCGCGAAGGGTCCACATCGGGTCCGGCGGTGGGCTCGGCCCTCGTCGAGCTGTACGGCAAGGCGACGAGGCGCCGCGCCGAGATCGCCGCGTTCTGCCACCGCTCGGTGTTCTACGCGGCCTCGGACACGCCGCTGTTCGACCTTTACATGTTCCGCATGGGCAAGCGCGTCTCGAACACACCGACGCGCAGCGACATCAACACCCACGCGCAGACCATGCGCACGGCGTTTCGTCGCATGGGCCTCGCCTGCCACGTGCATCACGCGCACGATTCGTTGATCTTCGGCGTCCCCACTCGCGACGATCCGCGTATCCCCCATTCGGCCATCGAGCTGTTCCCCGACGAATCGATGAAACTCTCCGTGCCCGCCGTCCTCCTTGCGGGAGCGGAGCGGGATCACGCCGTGGAGCGCCTGGCGTTCGGATCCGCGGAGGAGGGCGATGCGGTCCACAGCCTGCCGCACCGCGCCGAGGACCTGCGCATCATGAGCGCGGCAGACACGCTCGCCCGCGTGACGCGCATGGCCTCGATCCTCGACCGCTACGTGCGCGGACGCGAACTCGCGTGGCGACAGTACGCCGTCGCCTACGAGCTCGAGAACCTCGCCGGCGTGGTGCTATGGAGCGAGGAGCCGAGCTACCTGGATTACGCCCGCACGCGAGGGCCGCTGTTCTGCGCCACCACCGACTGCCTGTCGCGCGTGCGCTACCTCGACGACGGCGCGCATGACTCGTTCCGCGCACGGCAGTTCGCCGGCAACCACTTCTTCGAGGCGTGCGGACTTCCGCTGGGCTCACCCGACCCGACCGACAACGCCCTCGTGGACGCCCTGCTGCGCGGCGCCCACGGAGCCGCCAAGCCGTAGCCGCTACGGCGTGGCTACTCGCCGCCGACCTGATTTCACGCCGTCGGGCACGTACATGGAAAAGGGGTCGCATCCGCGACCCCCTCGCAATCAACGTGTGAAAAACGTCTGACGTGACTTCACGTTGGCGGGCAAGCTAGCGCTTGAGGCCGCCACGCTCGTCGATCGCCTCCCAGAAGGCGTCGCGGAAGCGCGGGTCCTCGGCCGCCATCAGGGCGTTCGTGGCCACCCAGCCGGAGGGAGTGCCGGTATCGTAGCCCGAAAGCGGATCGATGACGACGGCGTACATGGCCTCGCGCTCGAGGCTGCGCGCCATGGCGTCGGTCAGCTGGACCTCGCCGCCCTTGCCGGGCTGCTGGTCGCCCAGAAGGTCCATGACGAGCGGGCTCAGCAGGTAGCGGCCCACGATGTAGAGGTTCGAGGGCGCCTCGTCGGCGGCGGGCTTCTCCACCAGGCCGGAGATGCGCCACACCGCGCCGGGCTCGTCGTCGGCGACATCGTCGGCTCCGGGCAGCGACCCCACGCGCTCGCCCCCGATGATGCCGTAGCGCGGCACCTCGTCGGGTGCGCACGGGGCGACCGCGATCACCGAGGCACCGGCGTGGGCAGCCGAGACCTCCATCATCTTGGTGCAGATGTCACGGCTGGGAACGACGTAGTCGCCGAGCAGCACGAGGAAGCTCTCGCCGGCGACGGCGTCGGCGGCCGAACGGATCGCGTGACCCAAGCCGCGCGGCTCGTACTGGTAGCGGAAGTCGACGGGCATGTTGCCGGTGTTGGCGACGGCGTCGGCGTAGGCCGCCTTGCCGCGCTCGCGCAGCAGGCCCTCGAGCGAGCGGTCGGGCTGGAAGTAGCTGAGGAGCTCGGGCTTGCCCGGAGAGGTGACGATGATGACGTCGTCGATGGCCTCCGGCTCGAGCGCCTCCTCGACCACGTACTGGATGACCGGCTTGTCGAGCACCGGCAGCATCTCCTTGGGCGTGCACTTGGTCGAGGGCAAAAAGCGGGTCCCGAGGCCCGCTGCGGGTATGATGGCCTTCATGGTCGGTAACGATTCCTTTCGAAGCGCGGCACCTCGCGAGGAGCGTGCCGGCCGTCATGACGCCGTGCCTTTTATCTGGCGTCTACGGATTCTTGTGCGAGGGTACCCCAAAACCCCAGCCCCGTGCAGACGATACGGAAAACTGCGCCGGAAATGCGCAGACATCGAGCCTTTGCCGAGAATCGGCACACGTTTTGTGCACTACATGCCGAAAACGGGCCCGTCCGCACGCGATGATGGGACGAAACGGACAGGCCGCTTCGCCCCATCTCCCATGCGAACGGATGAAAAGCCGGCAGGCAGCCGCAAGCCCCTCGCCATGCGCGGGGCACACCCGCCCGCTACAAGCCGACGTTGCCGCTGTTCACGCCCGCCTGCGCGGTACCGAGCGGCAGCCACTCGATCACGCGCTCGATGGAGCGGTTCCAAAACGCCCAGTCGTGACCGCCGGGGCCCTCTTCGTACGTCACGTCGTACCCCAACGCGCGCAGGCGGCGCAAAGTCTCGAGATTCGCCTCGTACAGACCGTCGTCCACGCCGCATGCCAGGTAGATCTTAGGAAGCGGCGCGCCGCTCTCGACGAGCTGTTCGGCAAGCCACGTGGGGTCCTTGTCGCCACCCCGCACGGCGTCGACATCCCCGTACACCGCCTCCGTGAACGCTCGGGACTCGAAGAAACGCGGCGCATCGTCGGTGCGCTCGGCGAACCCGTCGACCAGAAACGCGCCGGACAGCGACGCGATGCGCCCGAACGTGCCCGCATAGCGAAAGCCGTTGCGAAACGCCCCGTACCCGCCCATCGACAGGCCGCCGATGAAGGTGTCCTCGCGCCGCGTGGACAGCGGGAACATCGCGCGCGTGAGCGCCACGAGCTCCTCGCCGATGAACCGGCCGTAGTAGTCGTGGCTCGCGGGTTGGTCGACATAGGCGCGGTTGTCGCCCGACGGCATGACCACGGCAAGATCTCGCTCCTCCGCCCAGCGTTGGATGCACGAGCCGCTCACCCAGTCCGTGTAGTTTCCGAAGATGCCGTGCAGCAGGTAGAGCGTCTTGAAGCCGCCATCCGGCACATGCGGCGAAAACGCCCCGGTCGCACCGTCGCGCATCGGCGCATCGGTCTGCTTGTCGACCGGCAGGATCACGTTGACCGGCACGGTGCGCATCAGCGCGCCGGAGAACAGGTTCACGGTGATGAGCGCCATGGCCCCTCCCCTTCAAACGGACGGCGGGCGGGTGCCGGCCTCTCGACACCCGCCCGACAAACGACAGCTACCCCAGCAGCTCGCGCACCCGCTCGACCTGCTCCGGCGTCGCTTGGAGCGCCGGATCGGAGATCTTGGTCGAGATGGGCAGGCCCTTGACCATCACCGCCGCCTTGATGGACGAAATGAACAGGTCGCACACATCGTAGACGGCCATGAGCCGCGAGATACGCTCGGCGCACGTGACGGCGCAGGCGAAGTCGCCTGCCTGGTAGGCGGCGTGCATGCGCGCGAACAGCTCCGGCTCCACATTGGTGAGACCGCACAGCACGCCGTTGCCGCCCGACACGCGGTTGACCAGGTAGTACTCGTCGAAACCCGACAGCACGGAGAAGTCGGGATCCACCGCGCGCACCGCCGCGATGACCTTGCGCGTATGGCTGATGGTGTCCACGGTATCCTTGATGCCGCAGATGTTGGGGTACGTACGGGCGAGGTCGGCCACGAGCTCGGGCGACAGGTCGCTCCCCGTGCGCGCCGGGAAGTTGTAGAGGATGATCGGCAGGGAGGTCGCCTTCGCGATGGTGCCGAAGTACTCCTTGGCGGTCGTGTCGGTCGGTCCGAAGTAATAGGGAGACACCGCCACGATGCCGTCGGCGCCCGTCTGCTCGGCGAATCGCGTGAAGTCGAGTACGCGCGCCATCACCGTGTCGCCCACGCCGGCGAGCACCTTCATGCGCCCGGCGACACGCTCGACGGCGAAGGCCAGCGCGGCCTTCTTGTCCTCGAGCGAATACGCGTAGAACTCGCCGATGCTGCCGAACAGCAGCACGCCGTCGATCCCCGCATCGGCCAGATGGTCGAGATGGGCGCCCCACAACTCGTAGTCGATCTTCCCCTCGTCGTCGGCGATGGTGATCGACGGACAGTAGATTCCTTCGAACATGTCGTTTCCTCCCTCAGCTATCCGAGACCGTGCGGCCCCGGCGGCGATGGACCTACAGCGAAAGGCCGTAGGCGCGCACCGCATTGTTCATGAAAAAGTCCTCGTCGTCGCCGAACGCATCGCGCAGCAGGCCGAAGTGCTCGGCAAACGTGGAGTACAGCTCGACCACCGGCCAGTTGGACGCGTACAGCAGACGATCGGCGGCAAACGTCTCGCGCACGAAGGCGAGCAGCTCGGCGACGAAGCCCGTATCGGCGGTCGGATAGCCCGACACCTTGACGTAGAGATTGGGCAGCGACGCCATGCGCTCCATCACCGAGCACCACGCGTCGCTCAGGCACTCGACGTTGCCCAGATGGTTGAGGATCACCGTCGCCTCGGGCACCTGGGAGAACGCCTCGTAGGCGTCCTCGAGCTCGTCGACGCGGTTGCACGACTCGAACGGCTTGCCGGCGGCGGCAAGCGCACGCAGGCCCTCGATGAAGCTCGGCTCCAGGCAGTGCCCGCGGGGCTCGGCATCGATATGCAACGGCTCGCGGATGCCCGTCGCGTGCAGCGGCACGCGCATCCACGGGCTCACCTCGCTACGCAGCATCGCGGCAAGCACACGCGGCTCGCGCGCCATGAGGTCGAAGACGATACCGTCCTCGGCGGCTGGATCGGCGCAGTCGACCTCCACGTACACGCCACCGACGAACTCCACGCCCGGAAGCCCGGCATAGGCGGCCGCCAGATCGTCGAACCCATACGTGTGCGTGATGGTCCCATCGGTGCCCGTAAGCCACGGCAGGCTCTGGATGACGAGGTCCCAGACATGGAAATGCGAATCGATGACCTTCAGATCGGACATGGGCTCCCCTTCTTCCCTGCGTTCCGCGCCCAGCGTGCCCGCCGCGCGCGGAATCGCCCATCGCGCCACAACGCATGCGCGGGCGCAAGCACCCGCACGGCCTTATTACGTCAGAGCGCGATCCAGGTCGACGTAGCCGCCGTCGACGTTCAGCCACTGCCCTGTGGTATGCGACGCGCGATCCGACAACAGGAAGCATACGGTGTCGGCGATCTCCTCGACCGTGGTCATGCGATGACCCAGCGGGATCTTGTCGGTGATGAGCCGCAGACGCGACTCCTGCGCCGCCTCGTCGCCGAACGTCTGGATCCACTTGGCGTACAGCGGCGTCCACGCCTCGGCGACGACGATGGCGTTCACGCGCACCTCGTCTTCGGCGAGGGCTGCCGCCCACTCGCGTGTGAGGCCCAGGATGGCGCCTTTCGCCGCGGCGTAGGCGCTCGTCTTGCCCTGGCCGGTGAGCGCCACCTTGGACGAGATGTTCACGATGGAGCCCTTCGACTCCTTAAGATACGGAAGCGCCTGGTGGACGAGTTCATAGTAATGCGTGAGGTTGCCGTGCAACGAGGCCTCGAACTCCTGCCAACTCGTCGTCTCGACGTCGAGATTATCGTTGCGCCCGGCGTTGTTCACGATGCCGTCGATGCGCCCGTACTTGCGGTAGGCATCCTCGACGATCGGCGCGATCGCGTCGGTATCCGACAGGTCGATGAAATGGATGTCGAACACGTCGGTGATCTGGGAGAGTTCGGCGGCGAACTCGTCCTCCACGCCGTCCTTGCGGTTCAGGACGACCGGGATGGCGCCCTCGCGGGCCAGTTGGAAGACGATGCCCTTGCCGATTCCCTTGAATCCTCCCGTGACGATGACGACGTTGCCCTTAAGATGCAGATTCATGTCCATCCCTTCCATCGGATGCGGTGAGCATGGTTGACATGTCAACTATGACACATCGGACGCCGTTTCGGGCGCGCGGTTACATATAGTTGCAGATGTGCGGCAGCGCGGTCTCGGTATAGCCGAGCGCCTCGGCGCAGGTGGGCGCGCCGGAGCAGACGTCGATGATCCGGTCGATAAAGCGGTCACGCAGCTCGAGCATGCTGTCGGGACCGTAGATCGTGGCGCTCGCATCGAAGTCGGTGTTGTCGGCCATGGTCGCCGCCGTGCGCGGATTGGCCGTCAGACGATAGACCGGCGCGATGGAGTTGCCCGTGGGCGTGCCTAAACCGGTGGAGAACACGACGAGCTGGCAGCCACCGGCGACAAGCCCCATGACGGAGGAGGGATCGTTGCCCGGCGTGTCCATGATGACGAGACCCTCGTGCGCGGCGAGCTGTGCGGCATACGGGTACACCGCCGTGATGGGGCTGTGGCCGCCCTTGTGGATGCAGCCGAGGGACTTCTCCTCGAGCGTGGTGAGGCCGCCGGCCATGTTGCCGGGGCTGGGATTGCCCTCGCGCATCTCGGCGCCGAACATCTGCACGTAGGCCTCGTAGTCGGAGACGATCTTCAGGATCTGCGCCCCGACATCGGGCGTCGCGGCACGGCGCGCGAGGATGTGCTCGCCGCCGAACAGTTCGGGCGTCTCGCACAGAACCGAGGTCCCGCCCTGGGCGACCAGCCAATCGGAAACCTCGCCGATGAGCGGATTGGAGCCCAGACCGCTCGAGGTGTCCGAGCCGCCGCAGTTGGTCCCTAAGACGAGCTCGGAGATCGGGCACTCGACACGGCGCTCGAGAGCGGCCGCGGCGGCGAGCTCGCGCGCGATGCGCGTGCCCTCCTCGACGGCCTTGATGGAGCCGCCGACCTGTTGGATGACGAGCGTGCGGACCGGCTTGTCGGTACGGGCGTGGATGGCATCGACGACCAGGTCGTTTTGGCAGCCCTCGCAGCCGAGCGAGACGGCGAGCACCGAGTGGATATTGGGGTTCGCGGCCATGCCGGCCATCGTGTCGATCGTCACCTGCTGATCGACGTTCACCTGCGAGCAGCCGTTCTGGTTATGGAAGGAGACGCAGCCCGCGACGGCAGCGGCGATGCGTTCGGTGGTATCAGAGGCGCAGATGCTCGTGGGCAGGATGAGCACGTGGTTGCGGATGCCCACACGGCCGTCCGAGCGGCGGTAGCCCCAAAAGGTGCGGGTGGCATGCGTCTCCACATCGGAGCACGCGGCGGCCGAAGCGGTATCCTGCAGCGCCGCATCGGCATCCTTGAGCTCGTCGGAGCTTGCGCAGTTGTGCGTATGGACGTGGGTGCCCGCGGCGATATCGCTCGTGGCGACGCCGATATACTCGCCGTACTTCACGACCTTGTCCCCACAGGCGATATCGGTGCGCGCGATCTTGTGGAACAACGGGACGTCCTCGACCACGGCGAGCTCGTGCGTCGCACCGTCGGCGGTCACGTACACCGCCTGCGCCCCAGCTTCGAGCGCCTCGATGGCGATGACGACGTTGTCCTTGGAATCGATGAGCACCGCATTCCTCATGGCGTGTCCCCTTCCGGTCGCGGCCCGATAGTGCCACCCAGTATACGTGGGACCGCGGGAAATCGGGGCGGCGCGTGAGGCCGCATGTGAAATCAGGGCACCCGGTGCGAAATCTGACCGGGCGTTTTAGCATGCGGCGGCGAACTTCCCCTCCGCATGCGCGAAACACCTGGCCTGATTTCACGTACTCATGGCACAAAAACAGGGGCCCGGTTTCCCGGACCCCTGTGATACAGCGGTTATGCTGCTAACTCGAGCAGACGTGAAGCCTGCGGAGACTTACTTGAGGGAGACGGCAGCGCCAGCGGCCTCGAGCTTCTCCTTGGCGGCCTCGGCGTCCTCCTTCTTGGCACCCTCGATGACGGCCTTGGGAGCGCTCTCGACGACCTCCTTGGCCTCCTTGAGGCCGAGGCTGGTGAGCTCACGGACGACCTTGATGACCTGGATCTTGTTGTCGCCAAAGCCCTCGAGCACGACGTCGAACTCGGTCTTCTCCTCCTCGGCGGGAGCGGCGCCACCAGCGGGGCCGGCCACGACGGCAGCCGGAGCGGCGGCGGACACGCCGAAGGTGTCCTCGATAGCCTTGACGAGCTCGGAAGCCTCGAGCAGGGTCATTTCCTTCAGAGTCTCGATGATCTCATCGGTGGTAAGCTTAGCCATTTTAAGCAATCCTTTCGGTTTCCCTGCTATGCAGGGAGATCTTTCTTGCATGGCGCAGGATGCGCCGGACGGGTGCGGGCATGTGCCCGCGGGCAGGCGACCTTAGGCCGCCTTCTGCTCGGAAACCTGCTGGATCGAGCGAGCGAGACCGCTGGAGACGCCGTTGACGCAAACAGCGATGTCGCGGGCGAAGCCGGAGATAAGGCCGGCGATCTGGCCCAGGAGCTGGTCCTTGGTCGGCAGCTCGGCGATGGCGTTGACCTCCTCGGCGGAGACGGCCTTGCCCTCGGAGATACCGCCCTTGATCTCGAGCACGCCCTTGGACTTCGTCGCGAAGTCCTTGAGGGCCTTGGCAGCCTCGACGGGCTCGTTCTCGTAGAACACATAGGCGACGGGGCCGACGAGGATATCGTCGATCTCGGGCTGGCCCTGGTTCTTGAGCGCGATGCGAACGAGGTTGTTCTTGTAGACCTTCATCTCGGCGCCGGTCTCGCGCAGCGTGTGACGCAGCGTCTCGGCCTGCTTCACAGTGAGGCCGCTGTAGTTGACGACGAACACACCGTTATTGCTCTCGATGCGGGACTCGATCTCGGCGACCTTGTCGATCTTGTACTGCTGTGGCATGTGGATTACACCTCCTCCTCTTTTTCTCTCGGCACAAACCCGTGCGAAGACGTGACGGGGGCATGTCTTGAGAAAAAGAAGCCCCCGCGCTGCATAGAGCGACGGGGGCGAGAAGACATATCTGCTCGACCACCTCGGCTGGCGGGTTACCCCTTTGAGCCTCGGGGCGCGTGTGCGACCCTGCGGCACCGGCTGTCTCTGGCAGCGGATTCGTGCGTGAACCGTATGTAGTATGCACAACGCCGCCGCGCTCGTCAAGCGTCGTGCCCTACGCACAAACCCTCCACGCCCCGACGTGCCCCATGTCACATGTCAAAACCCCAGGGATTTTATTACATAGGCCGTCAGTGTCCCAAAAGGGGCCAGGAGCATGTCCCAAAAGGGGCCAGGAGCAAATTGGGACATGCGTTTACATCGCCGTCCCGTCGCACGTCGTGTCAAAAACCCCTGGGGTTTTATTACATGGGTCGTCAGGACACGAATGCCGCCAAGCGGCGAAGCGCCTCGTCGAGGTCCTCGTCCGACACGCAAAACGACAGGCGCACGTGACCGGGAGCGCCGAAGCACAATCCGGGCACGAGGCCCACACCCGCCTCGACGATCGCGCGCTCGCAAAACTCCTCGTCGCCCATACCCGTCCCCGAGATATCCGGAAACGCGTAGAACGCGCCAAGCGGACGACGTGTCGGCAGCCCCATGGCACGCAGCCCGTCGACCACGCAGTCGCGACGGCGCCGGTAGGTCTCGACCATCGGCGCGGGGTCGCAGCCGAGCGCGACCTCGGCGGGCGCCATGCAGAACATCACGGACGACGAAGCCGCGCTCTGGTGCGCCTTGGCGATCTGGGACACCAAGGGCTCCGCAGCCGCGATCCAGCCCATACGCCAGCCCGTCATGGCCCATGGCTTGGAAAAGCTATCGATCACGACGGTCCGATCGCGCAGCTCCGGATGGTGCGTCGCGAAGCGCTCGCACGCCCCGTCGTACACAAGTCGGTTGTACACGTCGTCGCTGATCACGTAGACGCCGAACTCCTCCGCCACGCGCGCGACCGCATCGAGCGATGCCGCATCGAGCATGCAGCCGGTCGGGTTGTTGGGCGAGTTGATGACGATCGCTTTGGTTGCGGGCGTGACCAGGGCGCGCAGAGCGCCCTCGTCGATCTGGAAATCCCACGGGGAGGTGTCGAGCCGCACGGGGCGGGCGTGGTTCATGCGCGTGACCGCCTCGTAGGACACGAAGGCGGGCACCGGGATGACGACCTCATCGCCGGGATTCAACAGCGCGAGCAACGTCGACGAGATCGCCTCGGTCGCGCCGAGCGTCACCACGATCTCCTCCGGTGCGAACGCGAGGCCCTGCCCCGCCATGTACCCGGAGATGGCCCGACGCAACGCGGGCGTGCCCGCATTGGGTGCGTAGTGGGTCTCGCCGCGATCGAGCGCCGCCTTGGCCTCGATGCTGATCGCCTCGGGCGTATCGAACTCCGGCTCACCGAGGGCAAGCGAGATGCAGCCGGGCGTCTGCGCGGCCAACGTGCTGATGCGCCGGATAGCGGAGGGCTGCATGGCGACGATGGCCGAATTGACGGGGCGAGGGGAAGCTGCCATGGCGGACCTCCGGATACTGTACGGAATGAAGCGATGGCGATCATTGTCTCATGATAGGCGACGTTGAGCGCGCAAGCGGCTCTTACGCGCGCCATCGTTTCGGATCGGTTACGCACGCGGGCGCGCCGGCAGGTATCCGAGCGGCTACAATGACCACGACGGATGAGGATGCGCGCTGCGGATCGAACGTCCGGTGTCCAAGCTGGACGCGGATGGATACCGTGGCACCCGTACGCCATGCGACACAGGTGAGGAGGAAGATGGACGACACGCTGCGACACGTCGTGCTCGTCGACGCCGACGGCGACGCCGGGGCGGCACGCCTGCTGCTCGACGACTTCGCCGACGCCCTGCGCGCATACGCACGCATGGGTGGAGCCGAACCCCCAGCCGTCACCTGGGCCGATGACGGGGCATGCGGAGGCGATACCCCCGATTGCCTGGTCGTCGCGTTTCGCCTCCGGGAAGGCGCGCCCGCATCGCGGCCGACCGACGCGCTGGACATAGTCGGCGTTCCGGGCGGCATACCTCTTTACCTGCTGTGCTGTACCGACGACTTCGATGCGGCGGATGCCCTCCCCTCCGTCACGGCATATGCCAGGGAATGCGAGGCGACCGGCTTTATCTGCCGCGGCGGCGTCATCGTGGGCGGTGGCGCCCTCGTGCCGCGCACCGCCAAAAGCCCCCGCATGGGTACGCTGCGTCGGTGGCGCTCGGAGGCGACGGATGCCCTGATCGCCGCCGTTCGCCTACAATGCAGCGTCGACGAAGCCGCGACGATCACGCGCGACACGACGCGCCGGCGCGAGCAGGGCTTCATCCTCGCCCGCTGCCCGATTCCCCGCTGGGTCTATCGCCTCCTTTTCCGCTGATATGTCCCGTGTGTCCCGAAAGGGGCCAGGAGAAAATCGGGACATGTCCCGATTTTCTCCTGGCCCCTTTCGGGACACACGGGAATCGAACATCTGTTTGCATCTGTGGTATGATGATAGGTCACGTATAGGTGAGTCGAGGCGGGAGAGGAGGACCTATGGCGGACGCGCAGCGCATCATCGAGCAGATCCTGAACGCAGAGCGCCTCAAGCGCAGCTCCCATTTCTCCGAACGCGTCTACACGGACGAGCCGATCCTGACGACCGGTCGCCAGATGGCCTCCTACCTGCCCGACCGCTACTGCGAGATGCGCGCGATCTCACGCTGGCAGCCGGATCCCCAAGGCAATAGGGGGCGCTGGCTCACGGAAGCGGAGCTGTTCTACCGCCAAGGCGTCTTCATGGAGGACTTCGAGGACGACTGCCCCTATCACGGTACGTTCAAGTCGTTCTTCCCTACCTACAACGCCATGAGCGACCGGCAGCTTCGCGGCTACTTCACCTGGCGGGCGGCGGTGCGCAAAGGGCATATCGAAGAGACGTCCCTTTCGTTCGCCTACGTTTACATCTACGAACTGCTGTGCGGCATAGGGGTGACGAGCGCCGAGGACGGCTTCTCCAAGCTGACGACGTTTTGGGAGGCATACCGCACCTTTGCTCCCGAGATCGACCGGTATCTGCGCGTATGGACCCAAGACTACGTCGTCTACCACGGTCTCGACCCGCGGCTTTTGGCGGATTGGAAAAGCGTCGCCTTCGACCGCAAGCTCATCGAACTCCAGCGTCTCACCGACGAGGCCATCGCACGTCTCGGGCGTACGCAAGGCGGCGGCACCAAACGGAACCGCACCGGTACGTTGCTGCCCCCCGACGCCACATTCGAAGAGCGACTGCTCGGCGCGATCGACGCGCTGTCGACCTACCGCATCACCGGCTCCAAACTCTACCGCCATGACCCCGACGGCGCCCGCCATGTCGCCTGCGCGGTCTACGCGCAGCTCGCCGCGTACTACCTGCGGCAGCGCAAGCACGACATCATCGAGAGCCTGTTCGGCACGATGTCGGCGCTGCCCTATACCATGTTCGCCTCCGCCGTGTTCTTCGAGCGCGCGCGGCACCCCGACACCGTCTTCGAACTCGATGAGATCCATCGCTTCACCTGCACGAAGGGCCTGTGGACGTGTGAGCGCGTGCACGGCATGCGCGGGCGCAGTACCAAGATCGGCGACGCGATGCACGCCGTCGACCGCACGCTTCGCGAGGCGCTCGCCTTCGACGCCTCGCTCAAGGACGAGGGCGCACCCAAGTACCTCAGGCGCATCGTCGAGCGCGAGGTGGAGGGCTGGCTCACCTGGCGCAGCGCGCATGCGCCGCGCGTGGTCGACATCGACCTGGCGAAACTCTCCGGCATCCGCAGTGCCGCCGCCCTGACGCGCGAGGCGCTGCTGATCGACGAGGAACGCGAAGAGGCGGACGCCGGCTCGACCGCACACGATGCGGCGACTGTCGACGCAGGCGAGACCCTGCGCGAAGACGGCGTCGCGTCCGCACCCGGTGCTACGATGGATGCAGCCGGGATCGGCACAGTCGAGCAGATGACCATGGCGGCACCCGACGAGCCGCGTGTACACGTCGAGGAACCGCCTGTCGCCGAGACGCCCGAGGCGCACGGACCGCTGTCGCCCATCCAAACCGCGTACGTGCGCGCTCTGCTCGCAGGCGATGTCGCAGGCGCCCGCAAGGCCGCGGAGGCCGGCCGTTCTTCGGAGGACATGCTCGTCGACGAGATCAACGAGGCCCTGTTCGACACCCTCGGCGACACCGCGATCGAATTCGGGACGGACGGCCCGCAGATCGTCGAGGATTACCGGGAAGATGTGGAGGAGCTGCTCGCATGAGCGATACGAACGCAACCGCGCCGCGCGTACCCAAGCGCGTCGCCGTCGTCATCCTGAACTCCCTGAAGGGCGGCGTGGTGCCCCGCATCGGCCTGCCCTACATCACCGTCGGGCGCGAGGTCGAGATCCGGGCGCTGCTCACCGACCTCGACCTCATCGCCGATGGCGGCGCCTCGTTCCGTTTTTTGGTGGGTCGCTACGGCGCGGGCAAGAGCTTTTTGCTGCAAACCATCCGCACGCACGCTATGGGTGAGAACTTCGTCGTCGCCGACGCGGACCTGTCACCCGAGCGCCGCCTGCAGGGCGGACAGGGGCAGGGCCTTGCCACCTACCGCGAGCTCATCCGCAACCTCTCGACCAAAACGCGCCCCGAGGGCGGCGCGCTGGGCCTCGTGCTCGACCGCTGGGTCGCTCGCCTCCAGAACGAGGGATCCGACGACATCCTGGAGCGCGCCCGCGCAAGCGTCTCCAACCTCGAGGAGCTCGTCCACGGCTTCGATTTCTCTCGGATGCTCATGCGCTACCTGCAGGCGAGCCTCGAAGGGGACGACGAAGTCAAGTCGTCTGCCATGCGGTGGCTGCGCGGCGAATACCGCACCAAAACCGAAGCGCGCGCCGACCTGGGGTGCTCCACGATCATCACCGACGACGACTGGTACGACTACATCAAGCTCATCGCCGCGTTCCTCAAAAACGCCGGCTACCGCGGCCTGCTCGTGCTTATCGACGAGCTCGTCAACCTGTACAAGATCCCCAACGCCATCACCCGCCAGTACAACTACGAGAAGATCCTCACCATGTACAACGACACGCTGCAGGGCAAGGCGCATCACCTGGGGATCATCATGGGCGGCACACCGACCTCCATCGAGGACCGTCGACGCGGCGTGTTTTCCTACGAGGCGCTGCGCAGCCGCCTCACGCAGGGGCGCTTTGCCCGCGAGGACATGCGCGACATGTTGGCGCCCATCATCCGACTGCACCCGCTCACCTACGAGGAATTGCTCGTCCTCATCGAGAAGCTCGGGCAGATCCATGCGGGCTACTTCGGCTACGAGAACACGATCGCCGACGAGGACCTCGTGGCGTTTCTGAAGATCGAGTTCGGCCGCGTGGGCGCCGACACGCACCTCACTCCGCGCGAGGTGATCCGCGACTTCATCGAACTGCTCGACATCGCCTACCAGAACCCCGATATCGACATCTCGGCACTCCTGCGCGACGAGGATGCCGTGACGGGTGCAGTCGGGACCCCCGCGACCGACGACGGCGACGCCCCCTTCGCCGAGTTCACGATCTAAGCGGAGACGAAACAGTCGATTTGGTCTACCAAGATCTCTCGATGTTGCGAGTGTGTGTTTGAATCCGGAACCGCTTTGTATACCGCCCCCGCAGCAATTTCTGTACCTGCACTTATAATGCCGGGGCGTGTGCGTCTACTCGGGATTTCCCAAACGAAGCACTCACTTTGCAAATGCGTGACGGAATATGCCAGATCCCGGCGCCGCCACGCCGTCTTGCCCCGTAATTCGGATCAAATCAGTCAGACAGCAGTGCCCAAAAGAAACGCGGCCACCTCCCGATAGGAAGACGGCCGCGTTCGCATCGAATCGAAGCGGATGACCCTTACGCCTTGGTATCAGGCGTCAGGGCTTCATGGGCCTCGGCGACGGCATCGGACTTGCCGTCCTCGGGACGCTCGAGCTCGGGAATCCAGTCGATGTAGGCATCGTCCGGCGCGTTCTTGTGCGGGGAGCGCTTGGCGTAGGCCTTCACCATGGCAGCGGTCTTGGTGATGGACTGCAGCGTGCCGGCACCGGCCACGCAACCGCCCGGGCACGCCATGCCCTCGAGCAGGTAGCCGTCGTACTTGCCCTTGATGGCGTCCTTGAGCATCTTGCGGCAGTTGTCCAGACCCTCGGCGTTGGCGATCTTGACGATGCGCGAGGGATCGTCGCGATGGATGGCGTTGACCACGGCGTTGGCGACGCCGCCGGCGACGGCGAAGTTACGGCCATCGGTGGAGGCGACCTCGAAGTCGCTCGAGCCTTCGCCCGCGAGCTTGGTGTAGTCGATGTTCTTGGCCTCCATCATGCCCGCCATCTCCTCGAAGGTGAGCACGAAGTCGACCTCGGACTTGACGGACTTGCGCTGGGCCTCGAGCTTCTTGGCCGAGCACGGTCCGACGAACACGATCTTGGCATCGGGATGCTGCTTGCGGATGAGGCGCGCAGTGAGCGTCATGGGCGTGAGCGCCATCGAGATGCAGTCGGCATGCTCGGGGAACTCCATCTTGGCCATGACCGACCACGCGGGGCAGCACGAGGTACCCATGAACGGGATCTTCTCGGGGACCTCCTCGAGGAAGTCACCGGCCTCCTGCACGGCGCACAGGTCGGCGCCGAGCGCGACCTCCTCCATGCCGGAGAAGCCGAGCTCCTTGAAGGCCTGACGCAGCTTGTCGACGTTGCCCTTGCCGCCGAACTGGCCGACGAAGGCGGGCGCGACCTCGGCGATGACCTCCTGACCCTCGCGGATGGCGTGGATGACCTGGAAGATCTGGCTCTTGTCGGCGATGGCGCCGAACGGGCAGTTGACCAGGCACTGGCCGCAGGAGACGCACTTGTCGTAGTCGATCTTGGCACGGCCCTGCTCATCGGAACCGATGGCGTTCATGCCGCAGGCGGCGGCACAGGGACGCTCGTAGTGGTGGATGGCCGAATACGGGCACACGGTCGCGCAGCGGCCGCACTTGATGCACTTGGACTGGTCGATGTGGGCCTTGCCGTCCACGAACGAGATGGCGCCCTTGGGGCAGATCTCGCGGCAGGGGTGCGCCATGCAGCCCTGGCAGGCGTCGCTCACGCGGTAGACGTTGTCCTCGCACGCGTTGCAGGCGAAGCTGATGACGTTGATCAGCGGCGGCTCATAGTAGGTCTCGGGCTTGGCGGCCTCGGCCACACCCTCGGAGAGCATGGCGGGCTTGTCCACACCCTGCAGCGGCAGGCCCATCGCCAGACGGATGCGCTCGCCCACGACGGCGCGCTCGATGAAGACGCTCTCACGGTAGGTGGCCACGTCGCCCGGGATGATCTCGTAGGGCAGGTTGTCGACCCAGCCATAGTCGTCGGTGTCGACGATACCGTCGCCGTCGACATCGACGCCGCCCTGGTAGGCGATGCGCGCGACCTCTTTGAAGACGGTGCGCCGGATCTTGGTGAGGTTGGTGTCAACCCCGCGCATGGCGTTGCTCATATCGGATTCCCCTCTCGGAGGTTGTTACAGGCTTCACCATTTTATAATCGCCGGCGGCGATTTGTCCGCACTTTGCTGTATAGAAATCCGAATTGGTGCACAGGACGAACACGCGGCCTCCGAAAGCCCGTGCGCCATGCGTATAATCGGGGGCAGCGACCCGTCTGCCCCGCCCGACATCCGATTCGGCACGCTTGACAGACGCCCGCCATCGTATACGCGCGCTGTGCGCCCCGTTTTCTTTCGAAAGAAGGCACGCTCATGAAGCACCTGTCCCATCTCTCCGTCCCTCTGAACCGCCGTGCGCTCATCGCGTCCGCCGGCCTCGGTGCGGCGTCGCTCGGCGCCCTGCTCGCCGGCTGCGGCTCCGCACCCGCCGAGACCGGCTCGACCGCCGGCAGCGCGCCCGCCGAGACCGGCAGCGCCGAGACCTCCGAGGGCGTCGAGGTCCATGTCGCCTCGCTCAAGGGCCCGACCTCCATCGGCCTCGTCACGTTCATGGACCAGGCCAAGAACCCCGACATGTTCACCAACAGCTACGACTTCCAGATCATGACCGCCGCCGACGAGATCCTGCCCCTGGTCATCAAGGGCGACATCGACATCGCGCTCATCCCGGCCAACGCCGCCTCCGTGCTGTACAACAAGACCGAGCAGGGCATCACCTGCTTGGACATCAACACGCTCGGCGTGCTGTCCGTGGTGACCGGCGACACGTCGGTGACGAGCTTCGAGGACCTCGAGGGCCGCACCGTCTACCTCACCGGCAAGGGGACGACGCCCGAGTACACCATGAACTACCTGCTCGACGCCGCCGGCATCGCCGATTCCGTGACGCTCGAGTTCAAGAGCGAGGCCGCCGAGGTCGTGAGCGTGCTCGCCGCCGACGCCACCGCCGTGGGCGTGCTGCCGCAGCCCTTCGTGACCGCCGCGCTCACCAAGAACGACGCGCTCAGCGCCCCCGTCGACCTCACCGACGTCTGGGCGCGGTACGCCGAGGAGGGCAGCCAACTCGTGACCGGCGTCACCGTGGTGCGCAACGAGTTTTTGGACGAGCATCCGCAGGCCGTGACGGAGTTCGCGGTCTCGCAGGCAGCCTCCGTCGACACTGTGAACGACGACCCCGCGACCGCCGCCCCGCTCGTGGTGGAGGCCGGCATCATCGACGCCGAGCCCGTGGCCGAAAAGGCCATCCCGGCGTGCCACCTGGTGTGCATCACGGGCTCCGAGATGCAGGAGGCGCTGTCCGGCTACCTCAAGGTCCTCTACGACGCCGACCCCGCATCCGTGGGCGGCGCCCTGCCCGAGGACCTGTTCTACACCGCCTACGAGGGATAGCGACTGCGGCGGCGGGACGCAGTGCCACGCGGACGTCCCGCCGCCGAGCGCAGACGCGCACGCGTCGATTGCGGAAGGACCATGGGAAGAACCGAAGCGACAACCACGACGCACCGACGCCTGACCGGGGCGCTCGCCGTCCTGTTCTGGATCGGTGTCTGGCAGGTGGCGAGCATGGCGATCGCCAGCGAGTTCATCCTCGCCGGCCCGATCGACGCCGCCCGCGCGCTCGCGCGGCTCGTCCCCTCACCCGCCTTCTGGGAACACGTCGGCTTTTCCACCCTGCGCATCGTGGGCGGCACGGCGGCCAGCTACGCTCTCGCGATCGCGCTCGCGTTTTTCGCCTGGAAAAGCCGGGCGGCGCGCATCCTCGTCTCGCCGGCGCTCTCGGCCATCAAGAGCACGCCGGTCGCCTGTATGGTCGTCGTGTTGCTCATCTGGTTCGGCTCGGTGAACGTCAGCGCGATCGCCGTGTTCCTCATGGCGCTGCCGGGTGTGTACTTCTCGGTGCTCAAGGGATTGGACGAACTCGACCGGCACCTCGTCGAGCTGTTCGACCTCTTTCGCACACGGAGGGGCGTGCGCCTGTGCGCGCTGGTATGGCCGGGCGTGATGCCCTATCTCATCGCCGCGAGCGAGACCGTGCTCTCGATGAGCTGGAAGGCCGGAATCGCCGCGGAGCTCATCGGCGTACCCGACGGCTCCATCGGCGAGCGCATCTATCAGGCCAAGCTCCTGCTCGAGACGGCCGACCTGTTCGCATGGACGATCGTCGTGGTAGCGCTCGCCTGGATCTTCGAGCGCGCGGTGCTCGCGCTCATGCGCGCCAGCTGGCCCGCGCTCGGCAAGTGGGCGGCACGGCGCGGCGGCGTGGCGGACACGACCGTCCTTGAGGACGTCTTCCTTGCGGCCGAGCACCTCATCGTTGGCCATCGGGGGCATGCGGCGTGCCCCGCAATCGACGTAGACATGCACGCCGGAGAGATCCTGTGCCTCATGGGCCCATCCGGCGCGGGAAAGACGACGCTGCTCGATACGATCTGCGGGTCGCTGGTGCCACTCGACGGTACCCTGCGTATTCCCGCCGAAACGCGGTATGCCGCGGTCTTCCAAGATACCCGGCTGGTGGACGATCTTTCCGCCATCGAGAACATCCGTCTGTTCGCCATGGCGGAGACCGACGTGCGGACGATGCTTGCCGAGCTTTTGCCCGAAGATGCGCTCGACAAACCCGTGCGCGAACTGTCAGGTGGCCAACGCCGCCGCGTGGAGCTTGCGCGCGCGTTCGCGGCGCCCGCCGACATCGTGGCGCTCGACGAGCCGTTCGGCGGCCTCGACCGAGCGACGCACGAGACGGCCCTCGCGTTCATCGCGCGGCACCGCGGCGGACGCATCCTCATCGTGAGCACGCATGACGAAGGCGATGCCCTGGCGCTCGGGGCCCCGGTCCTGCGTATCGGGTAGCGCCGATGCCTCGCCGCCCCCCCGTGGGACGGCTACCCTTCCGTCTGAACCGGCTCGTATCGCCAGATCGTGTAGGTCTGCGGATGCGCGTAGACGCGCACGGTGCGCCCGGACGGCAGGCGATGATCTTGGATACTCCCCTGCTTGAGTACCTGCCAGCCGCTTCGCCCCAGATACGCATAGCGCTCGCCGTTGTCCGACATATGCACGACCGTGACCGCGTGGCGCGCTTGACGCTCGAGCCGGTCCAAAAAACGCACGAGCACCGCGGTATCGAAGGGATTGAACAGGTAGAAGTGCGTATACGGCGCGAGCGGCTCGTCCAGCACGCTGCCGCATCCGACCTCGAGCTGCGGATACGCCGACGCCCACGAGGCGGCCTCGCGGGCAAGCTTCGGATCGAGCTCGAGACCCGTCACGCGCGCCCGGCAACCGATGTCCACGCAATAGGCGAGCACGCGCCCGAGCGCGCACCCGACATCGAGCAGATGCGACTGGGGGCCGAGACCGATCGCGGGCAACAGTTCCTCGAGCACGAAGTAGGGTGTCGCGGTGGGGTCATGGGCGCCCGCCGAGGCGAGCGTCGTCGCGTCGTCGCAGGTAAGCGACCTGCCGCAGATTGCCCGGTCGCGCTCCGCGTCGGCGACGAGCAGGTCCGTCTTGGTGCGGTCCCCCTCCATGGGTACATACCGATTTCCAGCCATAGCTATCCTTTCGCATGCCGTCACCCGCCAACGGAAAAGGCACTCCAAGTATAGAACATATGTTCTCTTATGTGCTATCATACCGCCATCGAGCGGGCGGTGCCCTCCAATTCTCGCAGGGAGAAAGGAGGGATCCCATGCTCAGGAACCTCACCTGGCTGCTGCTTGCGGCAGCCGCGCTGCTGGCGCACATGACGATTCTGGCGCTCATCGTCAGATAGCCGTTTGTGGGTGAGCCCTGAAACGGGAACAGCCGCCTCTGGCTAGGCGGCTGTTCTGTGCGGGCTTAACCCACAAAACCCATCTAGCAGGAGGGCTTGAAACCTTCTGCTCGTACTGAGTATACCCTTTTCGCATCCCTGCGTGCGCGGGTATCACCGGGGCAGGGCGCCCTTTTGCGGCGCCCTCGCCGGCGCGGCATTGGGAAAATGGTGCCTGTCCCTATTTTCCCAAGGTGGGAAAATAGGGACAGGCACCATTTTCCCATGTGAGAAGGGAGGGACGACGTGGGGGCTTTCGACCGATACGCACTGTTCGTGCAGGACTTCATCTACAGCCATGATTGGGAGAGCCTGCGGTCCATCCAGGTGGCTGCGGCCGACGCCATCTTCAACACCGATGAGAACGTCCTGCTCACCGCTCAGACCGCATCGGGCAAGACCGAAGCGGCGTTCTTCCCCATCCTCACCCTGTTCGACGAGGACCCGCCCGCAAGCGTCGGCGCACTGTACATCGGCCCGCTGAAAGCGCTCATCAACGATCAGTTCTACCGCCTCAACGACCTGTGCGAGGAGGCCCATATCCCCGTGTGGCACTGGCATGGGGACGTGGCGGCGTCGCACAAGCGCAAGCTGCTCAAAGAGCCCTCGGGCATCCTGCAGATCACGCCGGAATCGCTCGAGGCGTTGCTGCTCCACAAGCACGCCGCCGTCGGGCGGCTGTTCGGCGATCTTCGCTTCGTGGTCATCGACGAGGTGCATTCGCTGCTGCGCGGCGACCGCGGCGGGCAGACGCTCTGCCTGATCGAGCGCCTGTCGCGCATGGCGGGCGTCAACCCGCGTCGCATCGGTCTTTCCGCCACCATCGGCGACCCCGAGCGGACCGGCGCGTTCCTGTCTGCGGGCACCGGGCGCGGCTGCATCATCCCCCGCTTCGAGGAGCCGCGCCGCACCTGGCGGCTGTCGATGGAGCATTTCCACATCACCGGGCCGCAGGCGACCGAACGCGCCCGACAGGATGCCTCGCCACTCGAAGCCGAGGTGGTGAGCTGCGAGCGGCTCGGCGCCGGCACACCTTCGCTCGGCGCCGGCACACCTTCGCTCGACGACCTGCTCGCCAGTGCCCAGAACCCGAACTCCGACGCCATGCTGGCAAAACGCGACGCAACCGCGCAAGGGGCGTCGGATGCGCATCAAGCCGCGGACGGATCTTCCGACGAGATCGGCATACCTCCCGTCACGGAGACGGAGCTCATGGTGGCAACCGACACCGCACCCGCCGATGCGGATCCCGGCCTCGGCTACATCTTCGAGCACACGCGCGGCCGCAAGTGCCTCGTGTTCGTCAACTCTCGCGAGGAAGCCGAGGGCGTCTGCACTATCCTGCGCCAGTACTGCGAGGCGAACCACGAGCCCGACCGCTTCCTCATCCACCACGGCAACCTCTCCGCCTCGTACCGCGAGACCGCCGAGGAGATCATGCGTGACGAGGAACTCGCGCTCACGACCGTCACGACCGCCACCCTCGAGCTGGGCATCGATATCGGCCGCCTTGAGCGGGCGTTCCAGATCGACGCGCCGTTCACCGTCTCGTCGTTTCTGCAGCGCATGGGGCGCACCGGTCGACGCGATCTACCGCCCGAGATGCACTTCGTCATGCGCGAGGAGCAACCCGAACCGCGCTCGATGCTCCCCGAGACCATCCCGTGGAAACTGCTGCAGGGCATCGCACTCGTGCAGCTCTACCGCGAGGACAAATGGGTCGAGCCCCCGCAGCTCGACCGACTCCCCTACAGCCTGCTCTACCATCAGGTCATGGCGACGCTCGTAAGCTGCGGAGAGCTCACGCCGGCAGAACTTGCCGGCCGCGTACTCACCCTGTCGTACTTCCATCGCGTGAGCCCCGACGACCTGCGTGTCCTGCTGCGCCACCTCATCGAGACCGATCACATCGAGCAGACCGAGGGCGGCGGCCTGATCGTCGGCATCGCCGGCGAGCGCATCACCAACTCGTTCAAGTTCTACGCGGTGTTCCAGGAGAACGAGGAGTTCACCGTACGCTCCGAATCCGCCGAACTCGGCACCATCGTGAACCCACCGCCCGCCGGTGAGCGCATCGCCATCGCCGGCCACTGCTGGATCGTGGAGGAGGTGGACTGGAAACGCCATCTGGTCTACTGCACGCAGGTCAAAGGACGCGTACCGGCCTACTTCGGCGACTGCCCGGGAGACATCGACACGCACGTGCTCGTGCGCATGCGGCAGGCTCTTACCGAGAGCTGCGGCTACCCCTATCTCATGGCCAACGCGCGGGCGCGCCTGCGCCAGGCGCGGCACGTTGCGGCCAACGCCCACCTTACCGACCGCCCGCTCATCAACCTGGGCGGCGACACATGGGCGCTGCTGCCTTGGCTGGGCAGCTATGCGTTTTTGGCGCTCGAACGCCTACTCAAGATCAAGTGCGCCGGCGAGCTCGGACTGAAGGGGCTCGACCCCTCGCGCCCCTATTTCATGCAGTTCCGCATGAAGGCCGATGAGTCCACGTTCTATCAGACTGTCTGCGCCGAAGCGCAGGTCGACTTCGATCCACTCGACCTGGTGTATCCCGGCGAGGTGCCCTACTTCGACAAATACGACGAGATGCTCCCCGCCGAGCTCGTACGTAAGGGATTCGCCGAGGGCGTACTGGATATCGAAGGCATGCGGGAGCGCGTACGCGAATGGGAGGCGTTCATCTGACGACATCGGGCAGGGCGGTCGCTTCCGTCCTGCCCGCAAGCCGACGCATACCTAGAGCGTTCCGCGCAGGATATACGCATCCGGATCGTACGCCTCGCCGAGTACCTCCGCCACCAGATCCTTGCAGTACGCCACACTGAAATCCCCACAGCCGTCGGAATAGCGCACGACGTTTTGCACCGCAAGCTCGTCGGTGTACTCGGATAGCAGATAGACCCCCATCGAATCGTCCCAGGCGCGATGGGTCACCAGAGGTGTCATCGAATACTCGGCGACGCGCGAGCCCGCCGAGGTCTTCTCGAGCGTCAGCTTGGCCATACCGCCGACCATGCGCGGCTTGTCGACTTGGCTGGAGATGTAATTCCCGAGCGACCAGAACACGGGGACCTGTTTGCCTTCCGCCCCTTCCAGCACCTCGACGGGCTGGATGACATGCGGATGCGTCCCGATGATCGCATCGACGCCCGCATCGAGCAGCACGCTCGCCCACTTGAGCTCGGTTGGATGGGGCTCATGGACGTACTCCTCGCCCCAATGGGGACACGCCACCACGATATCGGCCCCCGCCTCGCGCGCCCGCTCGACATCGCCGTCGATATCGCTCGTCTCGAACACGTTCAGACACCACGTTTTGTCGGACGGTGGATACAGCTCGTTGGTGTAGGCGGTATACGAGAGGATCGCAACCTTGATGTCGTTACGCTCGATGATCTTCGGCGTGCGGGCGACCTCCTCGGTGTCGGCGATGCCCGGCACGAGCACCTCGGGATGATGTTCGCGCCAGTATTCAACCGTCCAGCAGATTCCCTCGTAGCCGTGGTCGAGTGCATGGTTGGTCGCGGACACGGCGACATCGACGCCCGCCTTGACCTCGGCATCGCCCAACTCCTGTGGACTGTTGAAATACGGGAAGTCCTGGAGCCCGTGCTTGGTGCCACCCAAGATGGTCTCCTGGTTGACCATGGCGATATCGGCATCGGCGAACTCATCGGCCATATGGGTGAAGAGATGGTCGTAGTTATAGGTTCCATCTTCACGCTCGCCACTTTGCCATACGCTTCGATGTATAAGCATGTCGCCCACCATCATGAGCGTCGCCGTCTTGACCGGAGCGGCGCTATCGTAGATGGTCGGCACATCCGATTTGACAGAGGCGCGGTTGGCATCGCTGCCGGACAGGACAAGGTTCTCAAACGCACATCCCGGCAACGCGGCAGCCCCGGCGAGCAGCGAGCAGGCGAAGGCACGCCGCGAGACGGCCGGCACCCATCGACGCCCATCATCACAGCGCGTCTTATCGGCTCGTCCTCGCTTCATCACGCGGCTCCTCACCTTGGATACAGCTATCACCATGATAGCAGCCACCGGCTTGCGACCGAACGCAAAGCGGGCGCGCGCCGGTCGCTGGCGCGCGCCCGCTCACGGGGGTGCCTTGTGTGTCCTACAGGGCGATCGCCGTCTCGTAGGCTGTCCAGATCGCCTCCATGACGTTGGCGGGACGGATCGCATCGCCGATCAGATGCAGGTGCGCGGCGTCGACCGTCTTGGCAAGCTGATCGTACAGCTCCCGGTTGGCCGTGTACCCGACGCAGGCGACGATATGGTCGGCCGGGATCTTGTGCATGAGCTTTTCGCCTTGCGGACCGAGCGCGAACATGCGCTTGGCGCGATTCGCGCAGTTGGGATAGTTCTTCTCGGTCTCCTCAACATAGGCCACGCCGTCCTCGTACTTCTGCACGACGGCGTTCTTGATGACGCGGACGTGATAGTGGTCGAGCAGGTCCATGAGCATGTTGTAGTTGGCCGCCGCCAGGCCGTAGGTGTTCAGGATCGTCTCGGTCATCTCGACGATGGTGACGTGCTTGCCCTTGCGGCCCAGGTCGTAGGCGATCTCGCAACCGGTCAGGCCGCCGCCCACGATGACGACGTCGTCGCCCTCGAACTCGTCGTGCGCCGACAGCGTATCGATTGCATACGTGACATTCGGGCTGTCGAATCCGGGCGTGTCGAGATGGCACTCGGTGGCGCCCGTCGCCACGTAGACCTCATCGTAGCCTGCAACCGCATCGGCCGTGGCCTCGGTGTTCAGATGCACGTTCACACCCAGATCGGTCATCTGCTTCTTGTACCACGCAAGCAGCCTGCGGTCGTCCTCCTTGAAGTCGAGGGACGCCGCCCAGACGAAGACACCGCCCAGCTCGCCGGTCTTCTCGAACAG
>CAZRPL010000020.1:0-38508 GCA_964602045.1 uncultured Collinsella sp.
AGTAGTCGAACTGGGTCTTCACGTAGGTGAAGCCGTTGATACGGGCGATGATCTGGGCGGCGTCCTTGCCAAGACCGTTCAAGATGACGCGCAGCGGCTTCTTGCGAGCCTTGTTGGCGTTCATCGCGATGCCGATGGCACCCTCGGCGGCCGCGAAGGACTCGTGACCGGCCAGGAATGCGAAGCACTCGGTGTCGTCGCCGAGCAGCATGGCGCCCAGGTTGCCGTGGCCCAGACCGACCTTGCGATCCTCGGCGACGGAGCCGGGGACGCAGAAGGCCTGCAGGCCCTCGCCGATGATAGCGGCGGCCTCGGAAGCGCTCTTGGCGCCCTTCTTGATGGCAAGCGCGCAGCCGAGGGTGTAGGCCCACTTGGCGTTCTCGAACGCGATGGACTGGACGTCCTCGGTGATCGCGCGCGGGTCGATGCCCTTATCCTGGCAGATCTGCAGGGCCTCCTCGAGGGAGGAGATGCCGTTCTCGGCGAGGCACGCGTTGATCTTGTCGATGCGGCGCTCGTAACCTTCGAAGCTAACAGCCATTGTTCTTTCCCTCCCTTTCTACTCGTGAACCGGGAACACGGACTCGACGGTGTGGGTCTCCTCGTCGGTACGAGGATCGATGTACTTGGCAGCGGCCTCCCACTGACCATAGTGACCCATGGCGCCGGCGATGGCGTCCTCGGGGGTGGCACCCTTCTTGAGGGCGTCGGTGAACTTACCGAGGTTCAGGAACTCGAACGCGATGATCTCGTTCTTGTCGTTCAGAGCCATACGGGTGACATAGCCCTGGGAGAGCTCGAGGTAACGAGCACCCTTTGCCTTGGTGCCGAACATGGTGCCGACCTGGGAGCGCAGGCCCTTGCCGAGGTCGTCAAGGGAGGCGCCGACGGGCAGGCCGCCCTCGGAGAACGCGGTCTGGCTGCGGCCGTACACGATCTGCAGGAAGATCTCGCGCATGGCGACGTTGATGGCGTCGCACACGAGGTCGGTGTTCAGAGCCTCAAGGATGGTCTTGCCGGGAAGGATCTCGGAAGCCATGGCCGCGGAGTGGGTCATACCGGAGCAACCGAGGGTCTCGACGAGGCACTCCTCGATGATGCCGTTCTTGACGTTGAGGGTGAGCTTGGATGCGCCCTGCTGCGGAGCGCACCAACCGACACCGTGCGTGAGGCCGGAGATGTCGGAGATCTCCTTAGCCTGAATCCACTGACCCTCCTCGGGGATGGGCGCGGGGCCGTGGTATGCGCCCTTGGCGACGGGGCACATGTTCTCCACTTCTGCTGTGTACTGCATGCCTCTCCTCTCTTTCGTGATCAATCCCGAACGTGCGCCGGCGAAGCACACATTTCGGACACTGACATGCGTGTCCATTTTAGCGCGAAACATCCGCCGGTGATTCGGCGAACGGCCGAGAATGATGTGAAATTACGTCTGGCGTGTTCCACGTGTCCCGACTGGTATGGATGTAGAAAAACCCCTGGGGTTATTTTGCATGGGGTTATTTTGCATGGCACAGCATGGGGCCCTCCGGGCTCGAATCCCGCGCATCGTTGACAGGCATGAAAAAGCCCCGTTGCCGGGGCGATGATTCGAAATGGGTGGACCGTCAGGGATTCGAACCCTGGACCTTGGGATTAAGAGTCCCCTGCTCTAGCCAGCTGAGCTAACGGTCCATGTAAAAACCGCCGGAGGAGGCGGGAAAGCGATGGTGGACCGTCAGGGATTCGAACCCTGGACCTTGGGATTAAGAGTCCCCTGCTCTAGCCAGCTGAGCTAACGGTCCATACTATCAAGCGCACAAGAGAGGATGGGGTGGGTAAAGGGACTCGAACCCTCGACCTACGGGACCACAACCCGTCGCTCTAGCCAACTGAGCTACACCCACCATGTGCCCTCTTGCAAAGCGCGTTGTATATTATGCACGCGACATGCCTGCCGTGCAAGCATTTTCTTGGAAAAAGTTTCGCCTATGGAAAAAGCGCGTTCGACGGGGCCTCGCACACCTCGAAGACCCCTCTAAGACCGAAAATCCACCCAGCGCGTATATGCCGTCGACAGGCTACCCGCAACACCGACGCCGCCGCAGATGCACCGCGAGTGCGCGCACGAACACGCCGGTCGTCGCGCCGCAGCAATCGAGCAGCACGTCGGTCACCTGACCGGATCTTTCGTCCACGAACAGCTGGATTCCCTCATCTATGGAAGGCACGAGCACCAGCACAGCACCCACCACGATCAGGCGACGGCGCCACGCTCCCCCATCCGGATCGAACGCCTGCGCGACTAGGATGCCCAGCAGCGCGTACTCACTGAAATGCGCCGTCTTGCGTATGAGGTAATCGGTGACCCAAAACGACGGGATCGACAGCGCATCGAGCGCGGAGCGGACCGCCGACACGACGCCGAGGCTCATCGAGGAGCTCCCCTCGCCCGGAACCAGCGAGTTACCCCAGATGAACACGACCATGCAGGCCGCGGCGACAAGCCACGGCACCGACACCGTCCGTCGTATGCGTTCGAACGTCGAGCCCAACCGGTATTACGCCTCGACCGTCATGCGCGGCAGCGTCTGCGTGCCGCCCTGGATGACCCGCAGATACTCGTGGCTCGTGCGGCGCATGCCCTGCGAGGGAACGCGGCCGAATTCCTCTTCCAGCATCCGGTTGACCCTGGTATGGCGCCCGGTCTGTTCGGCCCCCTCGGCGACGGCGCTCATCCGCTCGGCGTCGACGGCATCGGTATCGCCCAGATCGACCGGCGCGACAACCGTCGTGGCGTCATCATCCTCGGCGAGAATCGCCAAGGCAGCAGCCCACATGTCCTCGTGTCCGGAGTAATCGACCATCTCGATCTGCGTGATCTCGGCATCGTATTCCGCGTCGAAATCGGGCTCATCGATATCGAGCATATCGACGGGCGCGGCGGCGTATCCGTTGACGGTAGGCACGGCCTGCACGGGAACCGCCTGCGGTGCGGACTGATGTGGCTATACTTAATTGGACACATCGATGAGAGTCTGAGGGCCCTTCGAGGAAAGGAGGCCCCATGCGCGACCCGAAGCACCCAAGACACTTCACGGAGGAGTTCAAGCGCCAGGTCGTCGCGCTCTACGACGGTGGAAAGCCCGCCTCTGAGATCATGCGCGAGTACGACCTCGGCAAGTCCACCTTCCAGCGCTGGGTGAAGCGCGTCCACGAGACCGGTTCGACGCGCGCGGCCGACAACCGCACGCCCGAGGAGTCGAGGCTGCTGGAGCTGGAGCGCGAGAACGCGCGCCTCCGGATGGAGGTCGACGTCCTAAAACAAGCGGCGCTGATATTCGCACGAAGGTGACGGTGATAGCGGCCAACGCCCGCCGCTACCCGGTATCAGCGCAGTGCAGGATCCTGGGCGTGCCCCGCTCCACGTACTACCGGATGCTCGCGCACCCGCCGCGCCCGAAGGCGCCCGACCCGATCGAGCCCGACGTGCTCGGCGCGTTCGAGGCCTCGCGCGGCGGGTACGGCGCGAGGAGGCTGAAGGTCGCCCTCGAGAGGTCCGGCATCGTCGCGTCGAGGCGGAGGATATGCCGGATCATGAGGGAGAACGGCCTCTCGAGCTCCTACTCGGGCCGCGCACCGAAGGGCGGCGACCGCCCCGTCCAGCCGCCTTCGGCGGAGAACGTCCTGGCGAGGTCCTTCGACGGCCACGCGCCGCGGACCCACGTCGCATCCGACCTCACCTACGTCCGCGCCGGGGGCTCGTGGTGCTACGTTTGCCTGCTCGTCGACCTCTACAACCGCGAGATAGTCGGCTGCTCGTGCGGCCGGCGCAAGGACGCGCGCCTCGTGAAGGCGGCCTTCTCGAACGTGGCGTTCCCGCTCACCGACATCGAGGTCTTCCACAGCGACAGGGGCTCCGAGTTCTGCAACGGCGAGGTCGACGCCATGCTCGCCGCCTTCGGCATAGGGAGGTCGGTGTCGCGCCCCGGGAACCCGTACGACAACGCGGTGGTGGAGTCGACGAACCGGATCCTCAAGCGCGAGCTGGTGCGAGGCAGGGCCTTCGCCTCGGAGGAGCGGCTCAGGACGGAGCTCTTCGACTGGGTGAACTGGTACAACAACTGCAGGCTGCACTCGACGCTGGGCTACATGACGCCCGTCGGGTTCAGGGAGGCGGGTCTGATCCTCTCGTAGATCTGTCCAAAAAGGTGTTGCCACATCACTGGTGAACCTCGATTGGTCCCCCGAGCACCCCTGCGGGTTCCGGGGGTGGGCCGACGAGATGGACTTCACGCGCATCGCGTTCGGAAACCACACCCCTTGGAAGGGCAGGCCCGCCCGCACCTACAAGCACTACATTGTGAGCCCGGATCCCACCGACGAGATCTCGCTGGAATCCCTGCGCGAACTGACGCAGGCCTGGGTGGGCGAGAACTTCCCCGGCTTCCAGGTCGCCATCGTCTACCACGACGACAACGAGAACGGGGTCATGCACGCCCATGTGGTGGTGAACAACACCAACCTCGACACCGGCTCCCGTCTTCAGGACCCGGCCCCGAAGGAGCTCATGCGATCGATCCAGCGGCTTGCCGAGGAACGGGGCCTCAGCTTCTTCTCCGAAGATCGGCAGGCGGGTTCCCCGTCGAGGTTCCCCTCGAGGAGGGGGCGCCCGGGGGAGAGCGTGCATTTCCGCAGGGCGGAGAAAGAGCTCCTCGAGAAGGGCGGGTACTCGTGGGTCGCCGACATCAGGAACAGGGTCCTCATCGCCAGGCGAGCCGCCCGGGACGAAGCGGACTTTCTCGGCATCCTCGACGAGATCGGGATCGAGGTGTCCGATGCCGCCGTCCGCAACGGAGCCGCCGACTGGGTATACGGGCTTTCCGGCGAGGGGGCCAGGCGGATCAGGGGCGAGAACCTGGGAACCTCCTTCGGCCAGCGTGCCGTGCGGCAGGAGCTTGCGCTGCGCTCGGCGCCCCGTAAGGCGGACGTGGTGAGGGAGATCGCCCGAAACGCCGTGGAAGTAGGAAGTCTGCAGGACCTGAACGCCCTCGCCGACGCGCTCGACGCGTTTTCGCGGGAGGGGATCAGGAGCATCGCCGACTGCGAAGCGCGCATCGCGGCTATGGAGGCCGACGGGGACTACGAGTCGATGGAGCGTCTCGCGGAATACCGAGACTACGCCGAGGAGAAGGGCATCCTGCCGCAACATTCCGCCAGGAAGCGCAGGAGGGTGGCCCCGGACGACGAGCATGCGATGACGAAGAGGGGTCCTCGCGGAGGCGCGCCGCGACAGCATCCCCCATCGCAAGGCGGTAGGAACAGGGACGAAAGGGGAAGGTGAAGATGAGGGTGGAGATCGTTTACGGCGACGGGAGGATCGGCGTCTTCGACACCGCGAACCTGGTCGCCGGCCAGCCGTTCGGGAGAGCCTGCATAACGGCAGAGCTCGTCATGCGTTTCGACATGGCGGATCGCGAGGGAATCTGCCTCGACATCCATCATCACGACATCGCGGCGGAAGCCGACGACGCCGACGTTCCGTTCGCGGACCGATGCAGGGGATATCGGGTCTGCTTGGCGGAACCCTGCGAGCTCGACGGCATCGAGAGCGTCATCGTCGACGACCGGGTCGTCACCTGGAGGCAGGCGGGGCGTTTCGTCGACGGGGTCCGCTTCGAGCGGGCGCAGCGGCTCTGGTATTCGGACTCCCCCAACGCGGGGGACAACTACAAGGCCTGCAGCATCTACGACTATCTCGAAGCGGCCCGCCCCGACCTTCGCGGCGACCCCGAGGCGATCTGCGCGCTGTTCGGGTATCCGGTGGAGGCGTTCGTGGAGGCGAGGAAGGCGGAGAGCGCCCAACCCGAGGAAGACGAGGAGGTATAGCCATGTTCAGATGCGTGTTCGGATTCTTCCGATGGCTCTTCAAGGCCGTGTTCCGCTGGTTCATGTGAGGCTTGCCAAGTCACGCTTCGATAGGAAACGAAAAACCTCGGAGATGAATCCTGGCACGCAGGCGGCTGCAAGTCACTTGCGATTACCTTTGGGAATGATTGCGAGTTGATCCTATGCGTCGTCCTGTGCTGCGGACGAGATTCTCGTTACGAGGGCGTTTGCCCACGCCACCGCCTCGCCTGCCGTCTCCAGCACGTCGAGCCCTTCCGCTTGCGCAGCGTAGAGGGCATCCCAGTCCTCTCCCTTATCTATGGTCGGCGGCCACGCCTGTTCTTTTCTGTAGGCGAAAAGCCTCTCGCATGTCCTGCATGCCAGCCCGTAGTCGACGTCGCCGTTGTTGACGATGATCTGCAGGTCGATGAGGTCGTGGGCGCGTTCGCTGCCCGCACCGCTCACAGCGTGCAGCTTCTGGGCGATCTGGTGCTCGAGCTTCATGCAGGGTACGGGGCCCGGTTCGGGGAAGCCGAGCTCCTCCAGGACCGCTGCCGCCTCGGAGGACTCGACCAGGTCGGGATCGTCGGCATCGCCGATCTCGTTGTGCCCGACCTCGAGAGGCAGGGTCATCTACGACTTGCCGTTGTAGGACAGCTTCAGCTCGTAGGGGCGCATGACGTAGGCGGGAGGGACGCTTTCGGGCGCGTGGGGCTTCTTGGGCACCACTACGCCGGTGAAGCCCGCCCACCCCGCGGCGAGCGACTCCTCGAGCCTTCCGATGTAATCCTCCAGCGAGGAGGCTCGTGCGGTGTCGAGGTCGCGGGAGAACCGCGTCTCGTCCTTGCCGAAGCGGATCTTGAGCGCGTTGCCGCCCTTGGCCGCTCCGTCGGGGAGCATCTGCCCGACGATGACCGAGGCGATGAGTCGCTTGATTCGGTTGGGGTCGTCGCCCATGCGGGCGCAGAGCCTGTCTATGGCGATGTCGAGGTTGCGCCTGCTGTTGGGCGCCTTTGTCTTCGGTTCGGTCAAGCCAGCTCCTCCTTCAGGGCCCTGTATTCCTTTTCGGTGACGAGGCCCCTGTCCCTCGCCTCGTCCGCCGCTTCGAGCAGGCGTTCGGGCATGACGGAGCCGTTGCATGCGCGCAGGGCGTCCGCCACGCTCTGGGAGGGGATCCCCTCGTAGAGCGTGGGGGAACAGTCTTTCGGCGCCGGAGTCAGACGAACCCATGCGGGCAGCCTCCTGCGAACGCGCCTCGGCGTGGCGACGGTCACGGCGGCGGGGTCCACCAGCGCCAGGCCGTGCATGGAGAGCACGGCGTCGCCCCACAGGTACGCCCCGTCGCCCGCAAGGGCGACGGCCTCGGCGAACGGGTCGTAGGGGGTCGGCACCCAGCGCGCGAGCTTGTAGACGCCGTGCCCTTTGCGGATGAGTCTGCCGTCGTTGCACCAGCGGGTCATCTCTCCGGTCGTCACGCCCGACTTTCGCGCCTGCGAAGCGGTCACGATGCCGTGCCCGTCGGCCGCGATCTCGCATATGTCGTCGAAATGAGCCATGCCAAAATACTAACACTTCTGTATGCCTTTTGACAGTATCGTACAGAAGGGCAATTCCCAGATAGGAGGCTATCCTGCGGGTTCAGGAAAGTCCTTACCTCGTTTCTGATTAGCTGTACGCTCTTTTCGAGAAGATAGACGAAGCGGCTACGGTGAACTGACAAATCGGACGATGTCTCTTAGTTTGCGCGTTCTACCGGCTTGCATCGACGGCTCTCTCGGCGGTTCGGTTCTCGGCGGATGCGGTGCGGGCTGCTCCGGCGCGCTCGGTTAGGCGCCTCGCATCGCGCCCTGGCGTCCTCTCCATCTCTCCGCGTTCCCGTTCTCCCGGTTTTCGTGTCCCAAGTATCTGCTCCTCGATGCCGTCGATGATGCCGTGCGACGCCAGGCGAACATCGTCGAGCGACGCGCGCAACTCGGAGATCTCCTTGCCGCTGCTCCATGAGGCGATGTAGCCGAAGCTGTAGTCGCTCGTGTCGAGCCCGAGCCAGTTGGAGACGACGAAGGCGACGCTCTCCGCTTGGACCTCGCGAGTGTTCCGGTCGGGCAGCGGGCGGCTCTTGTCTTCGGGCTCGAAGTCGTGCATGACGCTGTGGGCGAGCTCGTGGACGGCGGTTTTGAGTGTCTGCGCCTGAGGCATCCCTTCCTGGATCACGATCCTCTTGGGGTCGGCGTGGGAGAAAAAGCCCTTCGCGCCGCCGCTGATCTCCTCGAAAGAGATCGGGTATTTGCTGATCTTCCCGATCGCGTCCATCACGGTTTCGAATTCCCCGACATCGCCCTGCAGCTCATCGACGCCCATGGACGGAAGATCCCTGCCTTCGGTCTGGCTCACGTCGAACACGGTGGCGAGACGGAAACCCACGAGGCGCTTCGCTTCGGCTTTCTCGGCATCCGGATCGCCGGTGTCATGCTGTTCGTCTTCGGGCAGCTTGCCCTTCACGACGATGGGGCTGAGGATCCGGATGCCTCGCTCTCCCTTTTTGACGTGCCTTCCGAACTTGTCCTGCCAAGCGCGGTATCCCGCAACCAGGGTGGCGTCCGGCCTCTGCCATGCGATGAGCATGCAGTTGTTGAAGCTGTAGTTGTGGAAGTGGGACATCACGGTGAGGTATTCCATGTACTTCCCCGAGGTGAAGATCTCCTCGACGCCCTCTTCCAATCTCTGGAGGGTCTGCTGCAGCTCCTCTTCTCGCTTCGCTGCGGCATCTGCGCTTTTCCAGCTGCTCTTCGCCATCGTCATCCGCCTCTCTCTTGCCTGTCTTCCTGACTACGTGGTCGAGAAAGAGGCCGTCGTTTCGATAGCGCGATCCCCACGTCGTAAAATAATTGGAACGCGAAAGGGGGCATGCGATGATCTACGGATATGCCAGGAGCAGCGACGATGCCGAAAGAGATGCTGCCGTGAGGGCCCTCGAGGAGCATGGCTGCGACGCCGTGTCGGCAGATGCAGGCTCCCGGATATTCCTCGATGAGGTCGTCGCAAGCGCTTCCGATGCGGATACCGTCGTCGTCCCCAGCCTGTCGCTGCTCGCGCCCGATGTGCGCGGAGTCCTCGATGCGCTGGCCAGGATCGAGCGCACAGGGGCGACCTTCATGGCACTCGAGGAAGGGATAGAAGCGGCTCCCGGCGACCCGTTCTTCTCCCATATGGGCGCGTTGTCGAAGGTGGCTTCCCGCGCTCGATCCCGAACCATACGAAACGGCATGGGAAAGGCGCGCGCCAAAGGAGGGAGCGTGGGGAGGCCGGCAGCCGACTCGTCCGCACTCGAAGAGGCGATAAGCATGAAGGAAAGCGGCGAGTTCACCGTCCGGGAGATCGTCAAGGCGACGGGCGTCAGCAAAGCGACCCTCTATCGTCATTTGGGCAAGGCCGGCGCCGGCGATACATAGAGGGCAGGGGGCGCCAAGGCTCCCGAAGGCCCGCTCCCGCATAGCGCCGATTCCACAAGCGGGGTCCAGCTCGTGTTCTCGCCTTACGGGACGGGGAGGCGTTGCGCGCTGTCGAACTTCGAGTATTTCAGCAGGAAGATGGATTCCCAGAGGCATTATTGGAGGCGTTACCTTTACGCGGAGTACGAGCAGGCCTGCGAGAGGGAGGGGTTCCGCGCGTACTCGTTCAACTCCTTCTGCCACGAGCTCCTCGCATGGCGCAAGCAAGCGAGGGCGGAGCAGACGGGGGAGTGGTACCCTGCCGAGAGGGCGATCACCTACTGGTCCACCATCGGGGAGCGGGAGGGGCGGCTCGACCTGTTTGTCGCCCAGCTTTCATCAAGCGATATGACGTTCTGCTTTGCCTCTAAGGGCCGCAGCTACCGCGACTGGATGCGTTGCTGCGCCGCGGCGTACGAATACTTCGGCGGCGTTCCCTACGTCACCTGCTGCCCCTATCCCAACCTGTCGCGCGACGGGGCGGCCACGCTCGAGGCCTTTGCCGCGCATTTCAGGACCGTCCTCTACGGAGCCCGGCCGAAATCGATGAAGACGGCGGTCAGGAGGGGAGGGCTCCTCGAAGAGAAAAGCTCCTCGTTCGTCGCCTCCCATGTCCGCGCCGACTTCGCCCACGTGGCCTTCCGGTCGGAGGACGACGCCAACGCCCTGATCGTCGGCAGGGCGGACCTCTACAACTCCACGTCGTTCGGCGGCGAGCCGTCGCGCCGCACCCTTTTCGAGGAGACCGAGGCCGGGCTGCTCCTCCTGCTTCCCGAAGGGGAGTACGGGTTCGACCGATGGGCGAGACGCACGGTTCAACGGGACCATCATTTCCTCTACGGAGGCATTCGCTATTCCGTGCCGTTCCGCTACGCCTTCGAGGAGGTGAGGGTCCGCATCGCCGACGGAGCGATCGAGGCGTACCACATGGGAGAGCTCGTAGCCCGACATGCCATGCCGGGGAAAAGATCGACCGCGAGGACGGTCACCGACGAATCCCACAGGCCTCCCGGCCATAGGTGGTTCGCCAAGAGGGTGGAGAGAAGGTTCCTTGCGTTGGCGTCCGAGCTGGGACCTTGGGTCGTCAAAGCGATGAAGGTCGCGCTGCGCCAGTGTCGATCCGAGGGCCGCGGCTTCAGGCGATGCAAGGAGCTCATCGATTTATCGAAGGAGCCCTCGCATACAACGCTCGACGAGGCGTGCAGGAAGGCCATAGGGTCCGGCGACCCCTTATCCGTCGAAGCGATACGCCAGGAGATGGCGGTGAGAGCCTGATGCCCCGTCTGCCTTACAGGGAAATAATCGAGATGAGGTCCGTCGGCCTGTCCGAGAGGAAGGTCGCGAGCCTGTGCGGGTGCGGCGTGAAGAAGGTCGGCGAGGTGATCGGTTCCGCACGAAGGCTCGGCATAGGCTGGCCCGTGCCCGCGGAGCTCAGCGACGACGAGCTGGAGCAGCTGGTCGATCCGCTCAATCCCTGGCGCAGGCACCAGCCGGATTTCCCGGCGATACGCGAGATCCTCGGCGGCTGCTTGAAGAAAAAGGACCTCGATGCCGCCTACGACGCCTACATCGCCGAAGCACAGCTCGCCTCCACGAAACCCTACGTGAAGGCGACGTTCAAGCGCGCCCTGCTCAATTGGCTTGGGTCTTCGGGCGGAGGCGTCTCCATGAGGATCAACTGGGCGGCTGGCGAGGAAGTGCAGGTGGATTGGGCGGGAAGGACGCTGGGCATCGTCGGCGCGGATGGGAGGACGGCGCCCGCGTTCCTGTTCGTCGCCACCATGCCGTACAGCGGGTACACCTTCATCCGCGCATCGCTGGACATGGGCATGCAGACCTGGCTCGAGCACCATTGCAGCATGTTCGAGTTCTTCGGCGGGGTTCCCATCTGGCTCGCGCCGGACAACCTGGCGCAGGCCGTCTACTTCAAAAAAGGCGGCGGGAAGGTCGTCAACCGCAAGTACCAGGACCTAGCAGACCACTACGGGATCATGGTCGAGCCGACGAGGGTGGCGACGCCAACCGACAAGGGCGCGGTGGAGGGCCATGTCAGGATCATGGCAAACAGGGCGATGAAGACACTCGAAGGGTTGAACTTCAGCTCCATCAACCAGCTCAACCGGGCGATATCCGAACTGCTCGCGCTGTACAACTCCAAGCCGAGCCCTGCCTTGGGCGGCATGAGCAGGCACGAGCTGTTCGTCGTGGACGAGCTGCCCTGCCTTCAGCGGCTGCCGGAAGAGCCGTATTCGCCATGCAACTGGCGAAGCTGCCGCGTGGCGAAAGACGACGTCGTCGCCGTCCGCGGGAACTACTACGGCGTTCCCGAGGGGCATGCGGGCTCGAAGGCGAGGGTGAGGATCGGAGTGCACGACATCTCGATCTTCACCGGAGACGGCAGACAGCTCCTTGCCGAGTACCCCCGACGCGAGGACGGATCGGAGACCTTCGACGGGTTGCCCGGCGTCTGCCCCGACAGGTTCCGACCGCTTTCCGATTGGTGCGCAGGCAACGGCAGGACCCTGCTGCTTGACCAGTGGGATTTCCAGAAGAACGGCAATCTTACTCCCGGGGACATCGTCTGCAGGTCGCACAAGAAGGTCTGGTGGAAATGCCCCGACTGCGGTTTCGAATGGGAGGAGGCCGTGGCGAGACGAACCCAGCGCGGTTTCGACGATTGCCTCGCCTGCTGCGGGGTCGAGCTCGTTGCGGGCAAGAACGACCTGGCGACATTGTTCCCCGAGATCGCGGAGGAGTGGCATCCGGACAAGAATCCGCTGTCGCCTTCCGAGGTCTTCTCCGACTATCGGCAGCGCGTCTGGTGGCTGGGCAAATGCGGACACGAGTGGTGCGCCCCGATCGCAAAGCGCGTGGGAAGTGCGGTGGGGCGGCTGTGCCCGTATTGCTCGGGCAGGAAGGCACTGAAAGGCTTCAACGATGTGGCGACCGTGTGCCCTGAGCTTGCGGCGCATTGGCACCCGGCGAAGAACAGGGGGCTGAGGCCGGAGGACATGAGCATCCTGGCGCCGCATGCGGTCTACCTGTGGGACGGCCCTCTGGCGCGTATCTGGAGAGAAACCCCGAGGTCGTGGATGGTGCGCCATGGCATGGCCGACAGGATAGAGCCGTTCGAGGCCGTCTGCAGAGAGGCCAAGGCGATCGATTCCTCCTGTGAGACGAGCTCCATGCAGAGGTTGGGCAGGGGGAAGTCCACCGTGAAATGGGCGCGGTTCATCACCGGAACGGGACTGAGGGGCATGAGCCTGCAGGATTGGTGCCTCGCCTTCAATCACGAGGACCTCCTCAAGGAATGGGACGGCGACCGCAACGGCGGACTGCTTCCCCGCGACGTGCCGTACAGCAGCCAGGAGAAGGTCTGGTGGAAGGGCCCGTGCGGGCACGAGTGGCGCGCTTCGGTGCGCGACAGGGTGTACGACGGCAACGGGTGCGTGTATTGCAGCAGGGCGCGCATCCTTCCGGGGTACAGCAGCGCGGCATCCCTGGCTCCCGCGACGTTGAAGCTGTGGCATCCGACGAAGAACGGCGACCTTACTCCCGCAGATGTGAGCGACCGCGACCATCGCAGGTTCTGGTGGCAATGCCCCGTCTGCGGCTACGAGTGGCAGGAAGGCCTGCGCAAGACCAATTCGCATTCGAGGACCTGCCCGTCTTGCAACAGAGAAAGATCGGGCTATCTGGTTGCGGGGAGGAACCGGGCCTCGGACAATGAGAGGCTCTCCGAGCTGTGGGCCGGAGATCTCAACGGCGGGATGACCCTCGACAAGTGCTTCACCAAGGCGAAGAAACCGTTCTGGTGGAGGGGGAAGTGCGGCCACGTGTGGAAGGCGAGGATCGATCGGGTATCCGCGATCAAGGGCGAGCCGTGTCCCTACTGCGGCAACAGGAAGCTGCTCAAGGGGTTCAACGACTTGGCGACCGCAAAGCCGGATGTCGCCGCCCTGTGGGATGCAGGCCTCAACGGGGGAGCGACCCCGGATGCCGTCCGCTTCAACTCGGGGGAGGCTGCTTGGTGGAGAAGCGAAGGGTGCGGGCATTCGTGGAAGATGAAGGTTTCGATTGCGGTGGCGGCGGAGGGGAGGTGTCCTTACTGCTCGGGCAAGCGCCTGCTCAAGGGATTCAACGACCTGCAGACCGCGGATCCGGCCTTGGCGGCGCAGTGGCACCCGACGAAGAACGGCGACCTCGGTCCCGACGATGTTATGCCGGGCAGCAGCAGGCTCAGAATTTGGTGGATTTGCGAGCATGGCCACGAGTGGGCGGATAGCGTGAACAACCGCCATCGCAACAGCAGCGGATGCCCCGTCTGCAGCAATAAGAAGTGCGTTTCCGGGGTGAACGACCTGCAGACCACGAACAGGAAGCTGGCGAAGCAGTGGGATAAAGAGAGGAACGGCAGCCTCAAGGCAAAGGATGTGACCGCACGTTCGCGTAAGAAGGTCTGGTGGAGGTGCTGCGAGGGGCATTCGTTCGCCATGGAGATCTTCAGGCGGGCGGGAGAGTGCGATCCGGGCTGTCCGTACTGCAAGGGCAGGAAAGCGCTGCCTGGATTCAACGACCTTGCAACGATGCATCCCGAGCTCATGAAGGAATGGAACAAGATTCAGAACCGGAGGATGGATCCACGAGAGACTCTTCCCAGCAGTTCGAAAGAGGCATGGTGGATAGCTCCTTGCGGGCATCATTTCATGCTTTCGATAAGGAAGAAAGCGAGGGCGAAGCCGGGATATTGCCCGATATGCTCGGGGCGGATGAAGATAGAGCGCCCCGTCAAGTTGAAGTAGGTTCTTTGACGCAAAAAAGGGGAATGGGCGGCATCGCCGCCCATTCCCCAGATGGACGTCAGTCTCGGTTCGAGTCTGGGCTAATCGTCGTCCTCGTCGCCATCGTCGTCGCGCTCTTCGATGCGATAGTCCTCGGGGATGACTCCGCCATCGCTCGTGCAGACACGTCCAAGTTCGTCGCGCTCAGGTTCCATGATGACCTCCTTTGTCGTGGCGGGTTTCCCGCCGGGTTCTTCCGCGTATCCTCGCGGCTTCACTAATGAGGTCGAAAGAAGGGTGTCCGTTTCGAAAAAAAGCAGACTAATTATCAATCATTGATGAACCAAAAGACGAAAAGGCTGTTATTTCATATTGGAGGATGAGCCGAGTACCTTGTTCATTATGTAGTCTTTGAACCAAAGGATTTCCTTCGCCTTGATATAGTATGCGAGATTCATCGGCTGCGTCGTTTTCGCCACGGGAACAGGGGTCATGTCGGTTGGAATGACCTTAATTTCGATTTTTCCTTCAGCTGTGTATGTCGGAATTGCATATTGAATTCCCAAGAAGATTAATCGGCCTTTACCCAAGTAGGTGTTTCCGTGACGGTCGGAATATCCGCTCTGGTTGTAGATAAATATCGGTGATCCCGAAGAACCCCACAATCCGGCAATGTCCATCAATCCAATAGGCTTGCCGTTAAAGTCAATTGCTGGGTGAGATGCGGTATAGCCTTTGCGAAAGATCGGCAGTCCGTGGGCCTCATCGCAAAGTCCTTGGGGGTAGCCGACCATGGTTACTTCTTCCAAGGCTGAGAGCTGGTTGAGCTTATCGTTTGTGGCGATAATGTCTTCATGCAGGGGGAGGCAGAAGGGTCCTCGTCCATATGTTGTCTCGACAGTTTTGAATAAGTCGGCTGCGAAGCATGCTGCGAGATCGCATCTTGGGTGATGAATCCAGTTTGTTTCGTAAGAAATCCTATGAAACTCGAGGGTTTTAAAGTCGTTACCGTCTAAATGGATTTCAAAGCCTACGGTTTCTCTTGGCTTGCCGTTGATGACGTGCTTGTTTGTGACGATAAGGGGGATTATTTCTTGTGGGGTTGAGAAATTAAAAAAGAAGCCTGTACCAGATCCGGTCGAGGTCCGCAGTCTCAAAGTCGAGAACATCATTTGTTCGGAAGTGGAGAGTGCCTGCACATTTTCCTCCCTAACTATTTATTAGTCCCTGATAAGCGCAATGAATGGCTTTACGGACTCGTGCTTACGTGCATGAAATGTCTATATCAAAGAATAATGCTGCGCATTAGTTTGGAAAATGGCAATAGGAACAAATGCACTGTTTTCTTAATGTTTGGCATGTGGACGAGTCTTTTAGATATTGCGGGGTAAGGGCGAGCTTCGTATCGGGTAGAACAAAGTGGAATAGAGGCGATTTAGCCGACAAAATGCACGGTTCGTCAAGCGCTTAATCTTCGAAGGGGATCTGGAGCTCGAAGGCCACCTGGCCGAGGAAGAGGTGCACCAGCGCGTTCGGCGTGATGCACATCTCCTTGCAGTACTCGCGCATCTCCCGTTTGAAATCGGGTGTCATCTTCACGACGATCCCCGTGACGACACCCGTGCGCGGCGAGGCTTTCTTGTCGATGCCGTAGTGCTTCGCGACGCAGTCGGACATGCCGATGCCGGCGAAGACGGGGTCGCGCGTCACCTCGAAGGGGATCCTATGCTCCAGGATTCCGAGGGTGACCATCCTCCTAATCGCTCCCGAGAGGCTCATGCCCTTCGCCTCGAGGACGCTCATGGCGCGATTCTTGACCCCGGCATCTATTTCGAGGCTGATGTTCGCTGTTTTGGCTGTCATCGCCTTTATCCTTTCTCGGTTTGGGCTCGCTGCCCTTGTTTCTTCTATGAGGTCGAGAGAACGCAACCGATTTCGAAAATGGATTCGGCTGCAAAGGCGTACGGCGGACCGAGATCATTGTTGGGACTTTGATTGAAAAGATGAGCCAGAAGAGGCTCGAATGACGCTCCGGTGTGAGCGGTTGTGAAGAAGTGTCTCATTGCGGAACCACCCTTTTGAGACATCCTTGATGTGTCTCAGACAGGACTCCGCGTGCCTGATGCTTTCCTATTACTGCAGGTCAACTATTTATTTCTGCGGTCGATTAACCACTAACAAGTTGATTGAGCCTGCCTTGCCAGAAGTGCTTGCTGAGTTTTCTCAATTTCCGTTGAGGTTACCTCAACGGAAATTGAGGTTTCGTATAGGACATAGGCACGCAGGGAATCATAAAATATGGTAAACTCTGAAATACCAAGTAAACCAAGGAGGAAAAATGGCCACACAGACGATGGAACCGGTGTCTACGAAGCTGCGTCCCGAGGAGAAGCGGGCGTTCCTCGAAACATGCGAGAGCATCGGCACTTCCCCGAGCAACGCCCTGCGCATGTTCGTCTCCGCGTTCAACAGGCGCGGCGGCTTTCCCTTCGACCCCTCCAACCCCTACGGGTTCAATGCCGAGACCCTCGCCGCCATGGATGACGCTGCGGCGGGCCGCGTGAGCGGGCCGTACGATACGGTATCCGACATGATCGCTGCCCTCGACGAGGACTAACCCATGCTGAAGCTCGAGTTCACGGCTAAGTTCAAAAAAGACTATAAACGGGCGAAGAAGCAGGGCCATAACATGCGGGTGCTCGAGAATGTGCTCGAAACCCTCCAACGAGAAGAGGAGCTTCCCGAGCAGCTTCACGATCACGAGCTCGTTGGCAACTACAAGGGGCATAGGGAATGCCACCTCGCCCCCGATTGGCTTCTGATATACCGTATCGAGGGCGACAGGCTGACGCTGACGGCAACAAGATTGGGGAGCCATACGGAACTGTTCGACTGAGGGCATCTTCATTCCAATCCGTCCTTTGCAATGCTGCGGTTTCCTGGTCTGCATACTGGGTCGGGAAGCCGCCGCGTTTTTCGCTTTTCCGGCATCAACGTTGGATTTCATCGTCGTTGCGTATCTGCGTGCTAATAAGGGAGACGCATTTCGTAGGCGCACTGGCTCAGGAAGGCGCGGAAGAGGGTGGCGGGAGGGACGCCGTAGTCGTCGAGCTTCTTCTGGGCCGCTTCGAACAGACCTTTGTCCAAGTGGATGCACATCGGCTTCGTCTCGCCGGATGCTATCGGCCATTCCTTCCCGTCGAGTCCGAAATGGCGCCGCATCGTCTCGGTTATGCCGATCGCTCTGAGTTCGGGATCCCTGCTCACGACAAAGGGAATATCGTCGCTTGAGATGACACGGGTGAGGAGGTCGTTGCCTGCGTCTCTTACTGTCAGGCCGCTCGCCTTTAAGATCACCTTCGCCATTTCCTTGACTCCCGTGTCAATCTGCAAGGCGAGTTGGGTCTCTCTGCTGCTCATTTTTGCTCCTATCTCTCAAAGGCTCTTCCTCTATGTATGGGGTCGGGAAAGCTCAATCATTTCGAGTAGCGCCTTTCCCCTTTCTCGATTCGGGCTTGCCGTTCAGTTGTTGAGGGGGATTCGCAGCTCGTACGAGATCTGCGCCGTGTAGGCGCGCACCAGGGCGTTGGGGGTGATGCAGAGCGAATCGCACCATTCCAGGATCCGCTCCCTTTCCTCCGGCGCGACCTTGAGCGTCATGCCGCAGGTGATCCCGGTGCTCCCATCGGTGCCGTCCTTTGGGATCCCGAGCTTCCTGGCCGCCTCGCGGCTCATGCCGACGCCGGCCAGCGCGTGCGCCCTGGAGATGCCGAATGGGAGGCGGCGCTCCCTCATGCCGATCGCCATCATCGCCCGCAGTGCCCTTGCCATCGTCATCCCCTTGGCCGCAAGGACCGCGTTCGCCCTTTCCCGGACGCCCTTGTCGATGGTGAAGTCGAAGGTGGAGGTTTTCATCTCGCAGCCTCCTAGAACCCGACGGGTTCGCGAAGCTCGAAGGCGACCTGCGCCATGTAGGCGAGAACCGCCGCGTTCGGGGTGATCGCCATGGCCTTGCACCACCTGCGCATGTCCCGCTTCTCCTCGGGGCTCATCCTGATCATGGCCCTGTCGGGGGTGCCGTTTCGGCCGTCGGTGCCGTCCTTCTTGATTTCCAGCTCCGCCGCCTCCTCGTCGGACATCCCGCATCCTGCGATCTCGGGCTCCCTGCTGATCTCGAAGGGGAGCCTCATCTCCTCGATTCCGGTTCTCGCCATCGCCGTGACGGCGCCCGACATGGTCATGCCGTTCGCGGTGAGCACCTTCACTGCTCGCTCCTTGATCCCGCCGTCTATCCTGATATGGATGGAGGCGCGGCTGCTGCGTGGGTCCAGCATCATTGCTCCTATCTCGTGGGGGATTCCCTCTATGTATGCGGTCGGGAGAACGCGGTAATTTCGAGGAAACCTAAAAATTAGTCGGGAAGAATCTGGGCATGCGAAAAGGAGCGGAGGATCTGGTCCGCTTCGGCGCTCTGCGATATTTCGTTTTCGATGGGGGAGGGAAGGCGCTCCGTTGCACCTTGGATCTCCTGCGAACGCAGGAGTTGTGAAGAAGTGACTCATCTCGCACGCACCCTTTTGAGACACTTTCCATGTGCCTCGGACAGGACTCCGCGTGCCTTATGTGTTCCTATTTAGCCAGTTCAGATCGGGTGTTCGTTGGGTTTACATTGTGCTGCAACCTCTGTAACACCTTCCTAATGTGAAGTGCTGGACGAGTTGCCGCAGTTCGTGAACGTTTTCAAGGGCGACCTCTCCGTCGTCGGCCCAAGGCCGGCTCTGCCGAAGGAGGTCGCCGAGTACACCGCGCGCGACCGCCAGCGCCTGCTCGTGAATCAGGGCCTCACCTGCTTCTGGCAGACGAGGCGCGACCGGGACTCCATCACCTTCGACGAGTGGGTCGAGCTGGATCTGCTCTACATACGAAAATGCTCCGTCTGGACGGATATCAAGCTGATTGTCCAGACCGTGGGGTGCGTGCTGACGGCACAGGGGAACTGATCATGAACCAATCGATGACAACGGCGCCTAAGCGCCATCAGATACTCAACACCTTCGTGAACGCCCTCACGATGGAAGAGACCGTCGCGGAAGTCGAGAAGATCGTCGCCCGCGGAGCACCGACCCAGCACGTGGTCATCAACGCCTCCAAGGTGAACCTCATGGAGGAGGATCCCGACCTGCGCGCCATCGTCAACGCCTGCCCTCTCATCAACGCGGACGGGGCCTCCATCGTCTGGGCGGCCAAGGTCCTCGGCGTGCCACTCGCCGAGCGCGTCACGGGCATCGACCTCTTCCTGCGTCTCGTGGAGATGGCCCCGGAGAAGTGCTGGGGCATCTACCTCTTCGGCGCCAAGGAGGAGGTCGTCCGGAAGGTGAAGGAGGCCTTCGAGGAGCGCTTCCCTGGAATCCGGATCGTCGGGTGCCGCAACGGCTACTTCACCGAGGCGGACGAGCCGGGGATCGTCGCCGACATGGCGGCGTCGGGCGCTGACCTCATGTTCGTCGCATTCTCCTCGCCCAAGAAGGAGTACTGGGTGCATAGGCACCTCGACGAGATCGGCATCCCCTTCGTCATGGGCGTCGGGGGCAGCTTCGACGTCGTGGCGGGCGTGACCGACCGCGCCCCGAGGTGGATGCAGGAGCACGGGCTGGAGTGGTTCTACCGCTTCATCCAGGAGCCGGGCCGCCTTTGGAGGCGCTACATCGTGGGCAACGCGAGGTTCGCGGCCCTCGTCCTTAGCTACAAGGTTAAAGGGAAAGGAACCAAGTACTGGTAAACGTAATCGGCCTCGGATACATCGGGCTTCCCACCGCGCTCATGATGGCGACCCACGGGGTCGAGGTCGTGGGCACGGACTACAACGGGGATCTAGTGGCGATGCTCAACGCGGGCAGAACCACCTTCAAGGAGGAGGGGCTCGACGAGCTGTTCGCCCAGGCGCTGGACGCCGGCATCAGGTTCACCACCGAGTACCAGGAGTGCGGCACCTACATCGTCTCGGTGCCCACCCCCTACGACAAGGTAGACAAGAAGATCGACCCGTCCTACGTGGTGGCCGCCTCCAAGACGGTGCTGGAGGTCGCTCCCGAGAACGCTATCCTCGTCATTGAGTCCACGATCTCCCCGAACACCGTCGACCGCTTCGTTCGCCCTCTGCTCGCCGAGGCTGGCCGCGAGGACGTCAAGCTGGTCCACGCCCCCGAGCGCATCATCCCGGGCAACATGGTCTACGAGCTCGTGCACAACAACCGCACGATCGGCGCGGACGACCCGGAGGTCGGCGAGGAGGTCGCGAAACTCTACGCCAGCTTCTGCGAGGGCGAGATCTCGGTCACCGACATACGCACCGCCGAGATGACCAAGGTCGTCGAGAACACCTTCCGCGCCGTGAACATCGCCTTCGCCAACGAGCTCGCCAAGATCTGCCGCATCGGCGGTATGGACGTGGCCGAGGTCATCCGCATCGCCAACAAGCACCCGAGGGTCAACATCCTGAACCCAGGCCCCGGCGTGGGCGGCCACTGCATCCCAGTGGACCCGTGGTTCCTGGTGGGCGACTACCCCGAGACGGCGAACTTCATCCGCTTGGCGCTCCAGACCAACGCCTCCATGCCGGAGTACGTGCTCCAGCGCGCCCATGAGGCGATGAAGGAGCACGGCATCGACGACCCGTCCAAGGTCGGGATCTACGGCCTCACCTACAAGGAGGACGTCGACGACGTGCGCGAGTCCCCGACGCTGCAGATGCTCGAGGCGATGGAGGCGCACCTGTGCGGCAGCCCCATGAAGGTCTACGACCCGTGGGTGGAATCCGACGTCGTCCCCAACCAGGTCCACTCCATGGAGGAGTTCCTAGAGGGCCTGGAGATGGTGATCGTCATGATCGGCCACTCGCAGGTGAAGGGCAGGCCCGAGGCGTTCGGCGGCCGCGTCCTCATCGACCCGCGCGACGTCATGGGCGCGGGGGACAACGTCTACAAGCTGTAGGAGGATCCGGAAGTGAGCCGCAGGAAGGTCATGCTCGTCTTCGGCACCCGCCCGGAGGCGATAAAGATGTGCCCGCTCGCCAACGAGCTGAAGTCGAGGCCGGACGAGTTCGAGACAGCCGTGTGCGTCACGGGGCAGCACCGCGAGATGCTCGACCAGGTGCTCGAGGTGTTCGGCGTGGAGCCGGACTTCGATCTCCATATCATGAAACCCGGGCAGACGCTCTTCGACATCACGAGCGACGTGCTGCTGAAGATCAAGTCGGTTCTCGAGGCCGAGCGCCCCGACGCCGTGCTCGTCCACGGCGACACCACGACCTCCTTCGCGGCTGCGCTCGCGGCGTTCTACCTCCAGATCCCGGTCGGGCACGTGGAGGCGGGCCTGCGGACCCGCAACCTGGCGAGCCCCTGGCCCGAGGAGTTCAACCGCCAGGCGGTCGACGTCGTCAGCCGGTGGTACTTCGCCCCGACGGAGACGAGCCGGCGGAACCTCCTCGACGAGGCGAAGCCCGACGACCGCATTTTCGTCACCGGAAACACCGGTATCGACGCCCTGCGCCACACGGTGAGGGATGACTACACGCATCCCGAGCTCGACTGGGCATCCGATAGCCGCCTCATCCTCATCACGGCTCACCGACGCGAGAACCTGGGAGAGCCGATGCACCGGATGTTCCGCGCCATCCGCCGCGTGATGGAGGAGAGGCCGGACACGAAGGCGATCTACCCCATCCACATGAACCCGCAGGTGCGCCGCGCCGCCCACGAGGAGCTCGATGGTTTCGACCGCCTGCGCATCATCGACCCCCTCGAGGTCGTGGACTTCCACAACTTCATGGCGAAATCGTATCTCATCCTCACCGACTCGGGCGGCATCCAGGAGGAGGCCCCCTCCCTCGGCAAGCCCGTGCTCGTCATGCGCGACACCACCGAGCGCCCGGAGGGCGTGGCGGCGGGTACGCTCAGGCTCGTGGGCACCGGGGAGGAGGTCATCTACCGCGAGTTCTCGCGGCTGCTCGACGATCCGGAGGAGTACCGGGCTATGACCCATGCCTCAAATCCCTATGGTGATGGGCACGCAAGCGACCGCATCGCGAACGCATTGTCTGGAGCTGGTCGCCAGTGAACCGCATAGCCGAGACCATGGCCCCGGCGTTCGCCCCCGTCCTCGCCAAGAACCAGAACCGCGTCCTCTCCCTGCGGTTCAGGAAGGCTCTCGGCAGGAGGAGGCAGGATCCTCCGCGGTCGTTCTACGACAAGATCTTCTGGATGAGCGCAAACTCCGATACCTCCTTGTGGACGGCGCTCGCCGACAAGATCAAGGTGCGCGAGTACGTTGCGGAGCGCTGCGGCGAGGGCATTCTGCCAGAGCTCTACGCGACGTACGAGAGCGCCGCCGATATTGATTTCGATGCGCTGCCGGACGCATTCGCCATCAAGACGAACAACGGCTGCGCGTCCAACTACCTCGTGCGCTCGAAAGTCAACGCAGACCTAGAGGTTATCCGCGCGGGGCTCGCCCGTTGGCTGCGCTTCCCCTACGGAGAGCTCACCGGACAGCTCCACTACGCGAAGATCCAGCCCCGCATCCTCGCGGAGGAGCTGCTCTTCCAGAAGGAGAATCCACAGGCGACGCTCATCGACTACAAGTTCTATTGCTTCGGTGGCAAGCCGACGTACTGCTATGTCGTATCAAACCGACGCTTTGACGCTAAGCACACGCACTCGCGCATGATATACGACATGGATTGGAACCCGATGCTCGAGGTATTTGTTCCTGGCAAGGAATTCGGCAACACAATGAAGCCGAATTGCTTCGAGGAGATGAGGGAGATTGCCGTCAAGCTCTCCGCGGACATCCCTTTCGTTCGTGTAGATCTCTACGAGGTGAACGGTACGGTCAGGTTCAGCGAGATGACGTTCATGCCTGGAATGGATCCCGGTTTTACCGAAAGTTTCCAACGCAAATTGGGCGACTTGATCTCTTTGCCAAAGGATGAGGTGGACCGATGAGGGTGCTGCATGTTGCTTCCATCGTTGGCAGGGGCGGCGTCGGCAGGTTCATATTCGAGCTGGTGAATGGCATCGACGAGCCTGGCGTTCAGCAGGATGTCCTATCGGTGTGCCGTCCGGTCTATTACGAGATGCCCTGCAATCGTTTCGGGCCGCTGGTCGATGGCCGTGGCTTCAAGGCGTCCCTCGTCGGCGCGAGACGGTTATGGGCTTTCCTGAGGGAGAATCCCTACGATGTTGTTCACATCCATACGAACAACTCTTCCGGATTCGCCTACGCCGAGGCCGCGAAGCGCGCTGGCGTGAAACATCGGATCGTCCACTCGCACAATACGAGTCTCGGCAAGGGAAGCTCGAGGGCGAAGTACGTCATAGACGCTGCGCTGAAGCGTATCTGGCATTCTATCCCGACCGTAAGGTTGGCATGCTCCAAGGGTGCCGGGGCATTCCTGTTCGGGAACGATGACTTCACGGTGGTCAACAACGGTATCGATACAGCGAGATTCACGTTCGACCCTGATGTCCGCAGGAGTCTGCGCGAGGACCTCGGACTCTTCGATGCGACGGTCCTCGGCTTCTGCGGCAATCTGGCTCCCGAGAAGAACGTCCGAAAATGTTTGGGCGTGCTCGCAGCACTTTCTGAGATGGATTCGTACGCGAAACTGCTTATCGTCGGAACTGGTGAAGAGGAGGCTTCTCTTCGGTCGGAGGCCGAGGCGCTGTCAATCACTGACAAGGTCGTCTGGGCAGGCACGGTCGCGGACCCGGAGCGCTACTACTGCGCCATGGACTGCCTGCTCATGCCCTCGTTCTTCGAGGGCTTTCCGCTCTCCATGGTGGAGGCCCAGGCGAGCGGTCTCCCCGTGCTCGCTTCAGACAGGATTACCCCAGAGGCGGCGCTGACGAATGCGGTCAGGGCTCTCGACATCGAGGCTTCCGACGAAAAATGGGCCGAGGCCGCAGCATCGGCAATCGCTGGCACAAGCCTGCAGAACCGTGGAAGGGCTGCCCAGACCATCGCAGGCGCTGGTTTCGATAAGCAATCAACGGTCGATGCCGTTCGGTTTGTGTATCTCCGCCTGGCGGAGGATTGTCGAATCGATGCCTCAACGAAAGCATGAGATTGGGGTACCCATAAAGCATCTTGCTACTTCGTAACGAATCTGGAGATATCTATGATTCCTAAAACCTTACATTACTGCTGGTTCGGCGGCAAAGGATTGCCGCACGAGGTGAAGGCGTGTATCCGTAGCTGGGAAAAATACTGCCCGGATTACCGCATCGTCCGGTGGGACGAGAGCAACTTCAATGTTTCGGACCACCCGTTCTGCAAGAGCGCATACGAGGACGGTGCATGGGCTTTCGTCTCCGACTACGCGCGCCTGAAGGTGGTTCATGACAATGGCGGGATATACCTCGACACGGACGTCGAGGTGCTCAGATGCCTCGATCCCCTTCTCGAACATTCATGTTTCTTGGGAGTTCAGCAGGAGGGGCATGTGTGTCAAACGGGTCTCGGCTTCGGAGCTGAGGCGCGCCATCCTGTCATCTGCGAACTGCTCAGGAAGTATGACGAGGCGGAGTACGATCCAGCGCGCAAGAGCGATCTTGCCTGTCCCATCCTCAATACGGAGGCGCTTACAGCGCTTGGATATTCGTATGCCGACAAGCCCGTATCCGTTTGCGGCGCAGAGATCTATCCGCCCTTGTACTTCGATCCGATTTCGCCGGGATCCGAGGGAAAAAATCTGCTTTGCGACCAGACGTACTCGATACATCACTACAGCAACTCTTGGGGAACTAGGAAGGATGTCCTCAGGCGCAAGCTGATTCGCCTCGTCGGTTCCGAGAGGGTCGCCAGGATTAAAGAGGTGCTCCATGGCTGAAGCAACGTCCATGGCAGCTGGGGTTTTTCCGCTGAAAAGAAACATCGTTCGTAGATATCTGAATGTAAAGCTATCCTCTTACGGAATCGCTCTTCTCTACGCCTTTCTGCTTCTGGAAAACTGTTTCGAAGGGTTTCTGCCGTTGCTGGGATACTTCGACGAGGCGATATTCTTCGGCATCGTGTTCGTCGCACTGCTAAAGCTATGGAAAAACAAAAGCGTTTCCTTCGCATTGCGAACGTTTGTGACGGCAGCATTCCTGCTCTTGATGGTGTGCATCGGATTTATCGGTTCGAGCGTAAGTGGTTATCAGGAAAACCTGATTGCGGTAATGAAAGATGTTCTAGCTTTTTTGAAATTTCCCATCAGTCTGATGTGTATGCTGCATCTTACTCAAAGCTGGGATGGCAACGAAACGCTCAATCTGTGTACGGGAATATCGAAGCTGTTCATAGTCATCTGCCTTGCGTTCGGTTTGGTAAATACGTTATACCCCAGCGACGTGTTGAGCCATGACGTTAGGCAGGGAATTACCTCATTCAAGTTCTTCTTCTCCCATCCGACCTTCCTGGTCTTTTCGCTGGTGCTGGCGTTCTCGATGATGTCTTCGAAAAACAGCCGTCCTGATGCAATCAAAGTTATGTGCCTCATCGTGTTGTTTCTCACGATGCGCGACAAGGCGTTCGGTTTCATCGGCCTGGTTTTGATGCTTTGGCTTTTCGGGATTCAGAAGAGAAGGAGGCTGATTCCGTATCTGGTTATCGCCGCGTTCGTCGTGCTGTTAATTGCTTGGCCCAAAATCGAGCTTTATCTTTCGTATTCCAATTCCCCAAGAGAAGCAATGTATATGGGGGCGTTTCAGCTTGCAGGGTCGTTTTTCCCGATTGGGTCGGGCTTTGGGACCTTCGCATCATCTTTGTCCGGTGAGTACTACTCGGGAGCTTACTATGCTCTTGGAATAAGCGCGATGCAAGGATTGAGCCCCGAATTTCACAACGATATTGGTGACAATGGAATTGCCTATTATGTTGGACAATTCGGCTTCTTGGGCACTGTCTTATTCGCTTTGGTGATGTTTCTGCTGTGCGAAGAGATGCTGCGACGGGTTCGCCCCAAATCCATGGAGCGATTTGCAATCATTGTCCTTTTGGGCTATCTCGCCATCGCGCTTACGGTGGAAGCAACACTGACCAATTCATCCGGCCTCTCGTTGGCAATTGTACTCGGCATGATTGCTTCAGGGTCGGACCGTGGGGAAATCACTCTCTCAAAATGCCGCGTGGAGTAAAACGGAGGGGTCGATTGACCGGATTTGCAAAGCACCAATTCTTCTAGACGTGCAAGGTTGATATGATGACAGATATACAAAGCACAAATGATTCATCAAATTCGAGACGAACGAGTTCCCGCATCACCGTCAAACGGAGCGACGTGGTCTGGAACTACGTCGGCACTATCATGTCCATGGGGAGCAGCTTCCTGCTCATCCCCCTGCTCGTCTACTTCCTCTCGAACGAGCAGGTCGGGCTGTGGTACGTCTTCACGGCGCTGACCGGCTTCGCCCAGCTCCTCGAGTTCGGGTTCACCGCCACGCTCTCCCGAAACATCCTGTTCGTGCTGAGCGGGGCGAGGAGGCTGTCGAAGCAGGGGTGCGACTACGCGTCCGTTGAGCCCGGGGTCGACTGGCACCTCTTCCGCGTGGTCCTGAGGACGTCGAAGGTCATCTACGCCGTCATGGGGCTCGCGGCGCTCCTCGTATCCGGCGTGCTCGGGACGGCGTACGTCAGCTCTGTGACCGGCGGCTTCTCGATCGAGTGGTCGCTGGAGTCGTGGTGCGTCTTCGTCGTGTCGATCTTCTCCAACCTCTACTTCCTCTACTGCCTCACATTCCTGAGGGGCGTCGGAGACGTCGCCGGGGAGAACAAGGCGAAGACCCTCGCCCGGCTCGCGCAGCTCGCCATCACCGCGCTCCTGCTCATCGCCGGGCTCGGCCTCCTCGGGGCCGCCATCGGATACTTCGCTTACAGCGTCGTCATGAGGGGGATTGCGAACTCCCTTTTCAGGCGCCATGCTGACGTGCAGGCAGGTCTCGGGACGGACGAATCACCCGTCTCCAATGCGGAGATGAAGTCCGTGCTCTCGACGGTGTCATTCGTCGCGTGGCGAGACGGCGTGGTCTCTCTCGCGTGGTACGGCGCCACGCAGGCGACCTCGCTTCTGAGCTCAGCATTCCTAGGACTCGATGAGACAGCGACCTACTCCGTCATGCTGCAGCTTGCGAGCGCCCTGTATAACATCTCGAGCGCCTACCTCCGCTCGTGCTTCCCCATGTTCCAGTCCGCATACGTGTCGGGCGACCGGGGGACGCAGCGGTCCGCGCTCGGGCGGGGCGTCTCCTGCTATGTGGCCATGTACGCCGTCGGGACCGTCGGGGTCGTCCTTGTCGCGCTCCCGGCCCTCGCGCTCGTCAGGGACGGCTTCGTGTGCGACCATGCCCTCTTCGTCGGAATCGCGGCGTACTATTTCCTGCTCAACCAGCACTCGCTGTTCTGCAACATCATCGTGAGCATGAACGAGATCCCCTATTTCAAGGCATATCTCGTGTCGACCGTTGCGGGGGTCTGCCTGAGCTCCTTCCTTTGTGGCGTGCTGGGCATGGGCGCGTGGGGGCTAGTCCTCGGCCAGGCGATGCCGCAGCTTCTGTACAACAACTGGCGCTGGCCGAAGTACGTGTTAGTCCGGATCGGCCTGACCTATCCGAGTGCCCTGGCCAACGGCTTTCGCTGGTGGTTAGGCAAGCTTGCCGGCAAGTTCAACAGCTAAAGGAGTATGCAGAATGATGAAAATCACAATAGGGGCGATCGCCAAATCGCTGACCAAAATCGGCGTTCCGAAGGTTGATGCCAAGAAGATAGCCTCCGAGGTTCAAGCGCGTTACGAAGAGGAATCGGTGCCACGGGTCGCACTCATGGGGCTGACCGGCGTGGGAAAGTCGTCAACGGTGAACGCGCTTTTCGATGCAGGAAGAGAAATCGGTGAGGTTCTGCCCTGCACCAAGGAGCCCGGAATCGTCCACACCTCGATTGACGACTACAGGGGGGCAAAGGGCCCTATAACAATCTATGACATGCCCGGCCTTGGAGAGGACCTGCGCGTAGAGGCGGATTACCTCAACGAGTACATAAGGCTCATTCCTGAGGTCGATGTCGCTGTCTGGATCATCGATGCCGGGGACCGAGCGGTCGCGCCCATCCAGAGGGCGCTGCGGGACCTCGTCAACGCCCACGGGGAGGGAATCGCTTCGAAGTTCGTCGTGGCGATCAACAAGGTCGATTCCACCGCACCCGGCGAGCTCGAATGGAATCGCAAGATGAATGTCCCCGGGGAAGCGCAGGTCCAAAACATCGAGGAGTTCGAGAGGTACGTCCGGGAAGGAATCTCCTACATCCTCCCCGGCTGGTCAGGGACCGTCGTCTCCTATTCCGCAAGGCAGAGATACCGCTTGCCCCAGCTCATGCAGGCGATGGTGGAGGCTGTTCCGGTTGCCCGCAGATGGGTCCTGAACGAGCGCGCGTGCCTCGCTGACTATCGGGATCTTATTGATCCCGCCTACCTCGACTTCATCATGGAGCGTGTGAAATGAGCGAGAAGGACAAGGAAATAACCATCGAGGATGAAGATTTCAAGCGCGTCCTTGAGGAGCTTGTGGCGAATCGGGATGCGATCAAGAAAGCGGAGGAGCTCTCGCAGGAATCGTTTCGAATCTGGCTTCTCGATACGATACGGCAGATAGCTAAGTCCATGGGGCTTGTAATTGCCGGTCTTGATGAGTTCGTGAAGGATTTCGGGTACGCCGTGAAAAGCGGGTGGCAGGAAGGCGCCGAGATCGCGCGGAGGAACTCCTATCGCGCTCGCGACAAGCGGAGGAAGCTGTGAGCAGGTTCCCGCTGCCCTTCCCGGAGTGCCCCGCATGCGGGAAGGCTGGGGCGCGGGCATACCATCGGAACTGCGGGGGCGTGATGTGGGTCGATCCGGAGACCGAGATCGTCTCCTGCGAGCGATGCGGCAAATCATGGCACATCATGGAGTCCGGCTACTGTTGCAGCTGCGGGAACCGCTTCGAGGCGTCTGAGGTGAAAGACGAGCTCGACCGCATGCTGCGGTACTGCCTCGTGGTCGCCGCTGAATTGCAGAGCATGATGGAAGCGGACCGCAAGCGAAAGAAGATGTCTGATGAGTCGCTCAGGGAATTCGTGCTCGAAACCGCACGCCAGGTTGCCAGGAACGCTGGTTATTTGCTTAACATGATTGTCGAAACCGTAGTGGCCCTGCTAACGGGAAGATAGGCTGCGCAGCATGAAGGATGGCTTGCCGGCTACCAGCCCTCTCCATGAGGAAGATGGGCGTTTCCCCTCACCACGCACATTATGTGCGCGGAGTGCCGCCTAACGCCGCTCGAACCTATCTTGTGACCGCCTCATAGCCTGTACCCATCTGATGGGTGCGGGCTTTTTCTTTGCCCGCCCGAGGAGAAAGGCGGGCCTTTTCATGGGTGACGGGAACGATGGCGCGGCCGCGCAGGCGCAGGTCGCGGGTGAGCCGCAGGCGCAGGGCGACCAGGCGGCGCAGCAGCAGGCGCCGGCGGTGACGGCGGGGCTCCAGGGCGCGGGCACTGCGGGCGACGGTGGCGACGCGGTCGCCCGCGCCCACAAGGACTACGAGGCGGCGCTCGCCGAGCGCGACGCCCGCATCGCCGAGCTCGAGGGCGAGATCGCGGAGGCCGCGAAGACCGCCGAGGGCGCCGAGAGGCTGCGCGCGGAGATGGACGAGCTGCGACGGAAGGGCGACGAGGAACGCGTGGGGTTCGAGCTCCAGCTCGCGGGGGCGCGCAACGTCAAGGCCGCCCGTGCCCTTCTCGGCGACTACGAGAACGACATCGACAAGCTCAAGGCCGCCGAGCCGTGGCTGTTCGGCACGGGTGCGTCTACGCCCGCGCAGACTGGCGCGACGGGCCTCCCCAACGCGGGCGCCGCGTCTGACGAGGGCGCGCAGATGAAGCGCTGGCGGAAGATCGCCGGCATCGAGGGAGACGAGGAGTAACCGATGGCCAATTCGATTGCCTACACGAAGAACTACACCGCCGTCCTGGACGAGGTCTACAAGAGGGCCGCTTGCTCGACGTGCCTGAACTCGCCGCGCCGCATGGCGCGCGCGGGGCGCAACGCCAAGGAGATCATGGTCCCGAAGATCGAAGTGACGGGGCTCGGCGACTACACGCGCAACGTGGGCTACAAGACTGGGTCAATCACCTACGAGTTCGAGACCAAGACGTTCAACTACGACCGCGGCATCAAGCTGCTGGCCGACGTCATGGACGTGGAGGAGGCCGGAGTCCTCGACTGCTTCGTGGCGGCGGGCTCCGAGCTCCAGCGCACGCAGGTGGCGCCGGAGGCGGACGCCTTCACCTTCTCCGAGATCGCGGGGCACGCGGGCGTGACGCCCATCGAGGAGGACTTCGCCGACGCCGACGCCGAGGACGTGCTGGCGAGCCTGCGCGCCGCGACGAACGCGATGGACGAGGCTGAGGTGACGACGGGCTCGCGCATCCTCTTCATCACGCCGACGCTCAAGGGCGCGCTGGACGACTTCTCGCTCGCGAACCCGGCGCGCAGCAACCGCGTGCTCGAGCGCTTCTCCCGCATCGTGGAGGTGCCGCAGACGCGCTTCTACAGCGCGATCGCGCTCAACTCCGGCGACAAGGACCAGTTCGGGTACTCGCGCGCCGAGGGGACCTACCAGCTCACGGAGGACACCTCCGTGGTCTCGGGCAAGACCTACTACACGAAGAGCGGCGAGCAGTACACGCCCGTCTCGAGCCCGGCCTCGGGCAGCCTCTCGAGCTACTACGAGCTCGTGGGCGCGGGCGCGCCGATCAACTTCATGGTGGTGGAGCGCTCGGCGGTCATCAAGTTCGACAAGCACGTGGCGAGCCGCGTGTTCAGCCCGGACGAGCTGGAGAACCTGGACAGCTACATGATGAAGTACCGCAAGTACGGCATCGTGGAGCTGCTGGACAACAAGCTGGACGGCGTGCACGTCTCCTGCGCGCCGCTGGCCTAGTGGACGGGGCGACGGGTGCGGCGGGCTGCGGCCCCGCGCCCGTCTCCTACGGGTTCTACCAGGACGGGTACGGCGGGGCGCTGGCGGCGGCGGACTTCTCCGAGGTGATGCCCGCCGCCGTGCGCATGGTCGGGTCGCTCACCGGCGCGCGCGAGGTGCGGGGCGGTTGGGACTACATACAGGCCGACGCCTGGAGGCGCGCGGTGTGCGCGGCTGTCGACGCCTTCGCCGAGTACGGCGAGGGGCGCGTTGGTGGCTTCTCGATCGGCTCATTCTCCGTGACGAACTACCGCGACGACGGGACGACCGGCGCCGAGGTGGCGCGGGAGGCGGCGCTCGCGGAGCTCGCGGGGACGGGCCTCTGCTGGAGCGGGGTGAGGTAGATGCGCTTTCTGAGGCCGATACCGAAGAGGCTCCTTCCCGACGACATGATCGTGTGGCCCGCGGTTGGCGACGGGACGTACGGGCCGTCCGTGCTGGTAAGGCACGTGCGGTTCGAGCGTGCGGAATCTGCCGTGGACGACGCCCACCGCAGCGCGGACGGCGGCGCGGGGCGGATCTTCGTTGACGCGGTGAGCTCGGAGGGCGCCTTCGAGGTGCCCGCGGGGTCGCGCGTGCTGGTGGGCGCGGGGCCGAGCGTGCACGTGCGCGGGTGCAGGCGCTGCTGCGTGGTGCGCGGGCACGTGCACCACTGGGAACTGGAGGTGGGCTGATGGCTCCTTGCGGAGAGGTTGCGGGCGCGGTGGCGTCGATGCTCTACGCCCTGGGATTTGCGGGCGTGTTCTGCGCGCCGCCCTCGGCGGGGTTTTGCGCCGAGCCGATCGTGGTTTCCCAGGGGGTCTTCGCGCGGGAGGCGCGCCTGGCTGACGGCGACGAGCGCGGGCGCGTGGACGTCGACGTGCTCGCGTGCCGCGAGGAGGCCGGTGCCGCGGAGGCCGTTTGCCTGGCTGCCGAGCGGGCTCTGCGCGGCGCGTCGTGGCCGATCGACGTGGACGGGGTGAGGATCGCCTCGGTGGACTCCGGCGGCGCCGGGCCGCGCGGGCGCGACGGGTCCGGGCGGTGGCTGTGGGGGTTCACCTTGATCTGCACGGTGGTGAGGCATGTTGGGTAACGGGCATGGGTGCGGACGCGGGGACCGCGGTCGCGACGATCTTATGAAGGGGCCGGCTCGCCGCGATGCGCGGGGCGATGGCCGGCGCAGCGCCTCCGAGACCGACCGGTTGGGGCGCGAGCAGCAGCGGCGCGCCACCGCGTACGGGCGCGCCCGGGGGCAGCTGTGAGCGGGTTCTCCTACGCGGGACGCGATTTCTCTCCGTACGTGCAGGCTGAGCTTGTTGAGCCGGCGGCGCACGCCCTGGAGCCGCGTGCGTTCCCGGTGCCCGGCAGGCCCGGCGCGCTGCTTCTGGGCTGCGAGCTTCCGCCGCGCGAGGTGCGGCTGCGGCTGCACCTGGACGCGGGGTCGCAGATGACGGAGGGCGAGCTGTCGCGCCTGCGGGCGCTGTTGCGCGCATGGCTCTGCGCCCCCGGCGGCGGGGACCTTGTTGTCCCCGGCGAGGGCACGCTCACGTGGCGCGACGCGGTGGTGACGGGCGTCTCGGACTGGGACACCCTTTTCGAGGGCGGCTCGTGCGCGGTGGATTTCACGTGCTACGACCCGGTGGCGTACGGCGCGGCGCGCTCCTGCACGGGGACGGAGCTCGAGGTGCTGGGCACCTGGCCGACGCTTCCCGTGGTGACGCTGACGGCGACGGCCGGCTCTGCCGTGAAGGTGGCGGACGACGCCGGGCGCTTCGTGCTGGTCGAGCGGGACCTCACCGCCGGGGATGAGGTGGTGATGGATTTCGCCTCCGAGTCCGTGACGGTGGACGGTGAGGACGCCTCCGCCGATGTGGGCGTGGAGAGCACGTTCTTCTCGCTCTCTCCCGGCGCGCACGTCCTGACGTTCTCGGGGTGCACGGCGCATGAGGTGGCATGGGCGGAGAGGTGGCTGTAGATGGTTCCGGCGATCTACCTCTTCGACCGCTTCGACGGTCCGCTGGGGATCCTGCCGGCAGCGGGCCCGCTCACGCACACCGAGGAGCTGGGCGGCGAGGACACGATCGAGTTCGACTGCACGGTGGCGCCCGAGAAGGGGTCTCGTCTGCTGTGGCGCGACCCCGAGGACGGCGCCTGGCGCGAGCACGTGGTGGTGCGCACCGACGAGCCGCTCGCGGGCCCCGCGCACGTGTACGCCGAGTCCTCCATAAGCGAGCTTCTGGGCGACTTCATCGAGGAGGAGCGCCTGTCCGCGAAGACCGCCGCCGAGGCCCTCGCCGCCGTCCTGGCGCGCACGCGCTGGACCGCGGGCTACGTGGGCGCGGGCGATGCGCGGCACGGCTGCTTGCTCTACCACGTGAACGCGCTCGCCGCGCTGAGGCGCGTCGAGGAGGTCTGGGGCGGCGAGCTCGAGTGCTCGATAGCCGTGGAGGACGGGCACATCGCCGGGCGCACGGTGTCGCTGCCCGCGCGGCGCGGGGGCTGGCGCGGGGCGAGGCTCACGCGCGGCAAGGGACTCATGGCCTGCACGCGCACGGTGCTGGAGAACGAGGTGTTCACGGCGCTCTACGGCTTTGGGCGCGGGCTGCCGGTCCTGGACGAGAGCGGCGAGCATACCGGCGGCTACACCAGGCGGCTTACCTTCGGCGCCGTGAACAACGGCGTGAACTGGGTGGGCAGCGACGAGGCGCGCCTTGCGTGGGGGCGCCCCGACGGCTCCAGCGGCAGGGCGCACCGGTTCGGATGCGTGGTGTTCGCCGAGTGCGAGGACGCCTCCGAGCTGAAGGCGCTCACCGAGGCGGAGCTCGCGCGGGCGAGCCGTCCCCGCGTGGCCTACGAGGCCGAGGCGGCTCGGGTCTGCGGCTGCGGCTTCGTGGGGCTGGGAGACGACGTCGCCGTGTGCGACGACGCCCGGGTTCCGCCGTGGCGGTTCACGGCGCGCTGCGTGCGGCGCGTGCGGGAGCTCGGCGCGGACGGGATCGTGCGCCGGCTTTCGCTGGGGACCGTGGAGCGCACGACGTGGAGCGCCTCGGCGGATATGGTGGCGCGCGTGGCCACGGTCGAGGAGGCGGCTTCCGCCGCCGGCGAGGCCGCAGCCGCCGCCGCGGGGGCGGTCTCCTCCCTGGAGGATCTGAGCGAGATGGAGTTCTGACATGGCTGACGAGGAGACGTTTGCGCTTGCGGGCGACGGGCTGTATGAGGTGACGTGGGACGGCGCCGACGCTCCGCTGCGCGCGCCGCTTCTCGCCTCTCCCGCAGACGCGCGGGGGCGCGGCATGGATCTTTCCGTGGTGCGCGGCGGCGAGGCGGTCGACCTCACGGGCGCGACGGCGTACCTGCTGTGGCGCCATCGCGAGGCGCGGGCGCGCGGATGCGAGCCGTTCGAGGCGGTGGACGCCGCGCACGGCCGGTTCCGGGTGTTCTGGCCAGCCTCGATGGCGTGCGCGGAGGGCACGGTCGACGCGCAGGTGGTGGTCTGCGGCGGAGACGAGGCGATCTCTTCCGCGCCGTTCGCCGTGCGCGTGGCGGCGGCGCTCGGCGGCGTCGAGGGCTCGGGCGGAGACGGGTACTCGATGTTTCTGGAGGCGATCCGGAAGTTCGAGGAGGCCGACGAGCTGATCGACGCCGCCGTCGAGAAGGCGCAGCAGGCGGCGTCGGCAGCCGAGGGGGCGTCTGCCGCGATCGCCGCGGCGACGGCTGCGGCCGCGGCGGCGACCGAGGCGAAGGAAGGGCTGCTCGCGGCCGCGCAGCGCGGCGACTTCGACGGCGAGCCGGGTGCCGCGGGCGCCGACGGGCAGGACGGTGCCGACGGCCAGGACGGCGTGAGCCCGACGGCGAAGGTGGAGCAGACCGAGACCGGCGCGCTCATCACCGTGACGGACGCTTCCGGCACCACGACCGCGACGCTCTCGCACGGGCAGAAGGGCGACGCGCTCACGTTCGACGACCTCACCGAGGAGCAGGTGGCCGCGCTGCGCGGCGAGAAGGGCGATACGGGCGACGCGTTCGAGTACTCCGACTTCACGGCGGAGCAGCTGGAGGCGCTGCGCGGGCCGGCCGGCGCGGACGGTGCCGACGGTGCCGACGGTGCGGACGGCATCAGCCCGCAGGTGTTCTTCGTCAGCTATCCCGAGGATGAGGGCATCAAGATCCAGATCTGGGACTACCAGCACGCGGAGGCGCGCGTGATCAGGCACGGCACGAGCTGCACCCACTCGTGGGACGGCACGGTGCTCACCGTGACGAGCGCGAGCGGGACGAGCTCGGCAGACCTCGCGGGGCCGAAGGGCGACAAGGGCGATCCCGGCGAAGCGTTTTCGTACTCGGACTTCACGGCGGAGCAGCTGGAGGCGCTGCGCGGGCCGGCGGGTGCCGACGGCGCAGACGGCGCGAACGGGGCCGACGGGGCCGATGCCGACATCGTGGGGGCGACCGCCACGGTGGACGGGTCCACGGGGACGCCCGCGGTCGCCGTCACGGTGGGCGGTGCGCCGGGGGCGCGGACGTTCGCGTTCGCCTTCTCGGGCCTCAAGGGCGAGGCCGGCGAACCCGGGCCGCAGGGAGAGCCGGGCGCGGACGGGGCGCCGGGCAGCGCGCCCGACCTTTCCGCGTACGCGACGAAGGCCTATGTGGACCAGGCGATAGAAGGCCTGGACGATCTTTCCGAGATGGAGTTCTAGATGGCTGTGGGGACGGTTTCCAAGGCGCTGCTGACCGAGATCGCCAACGCGATCCGCGAGCAGAACGGGCAGCAGGCGCGCTACATGCCGCTGGAGATGAGCTCGCGGGTGCTGGAGATGGACGGGACGCGCGAGGGCGTGGGGCTCGCCGCCGCGCCCGAGGCGGGCACCGGGATCCTCTCCGAGGTCGTGTTCGAGCTCCTGGCCGACGCGATCCGCACGCAGAACGGGTCGACGGCAACCTACACCCCCGCCGAGATGCCGGCTGCGATCCGCGCGCTCACATGGGACACGGGGGTCAAGATGCGCGCGCTGCTGCTCTCCGACGGGACGCTCGAGCTGAACTACCGCGACGGTCGGTCCTCCGACGTGGAGGGGGCGGTGATCCTGGAGGGATGGGAGATCCCGGCCGAGGGCTTCTCGTCCTCGAGCGACATCCCCTGGCGCACGCGGCGCAGCGAGGTGCTGCGGGCGCTGATAGACTCGGACTTCGCGGGCGGCGGCCTGACCAACGCGTCGCACCTGTTCCAAAGCCTGCAGCAGATGACCGAGGTGCGGGGGTTCGAGGCGCTGGAGGGAGCGCTGAGCTTCGATCAGGTGTTCTCGAGCTGCCCTTCGCTGGAGAGCGTGTACGCGGCCAGATGGGAGCCTGCCGGCGAGCAGACGGGCAGCCTTGGCCTCTACGGGTGCAACCGCCTGGTGGGCGGGATGGGCTATTCGCCCGACTACGGCGAGGACATCGACGGCCACCTGGGGTTCGGCGAGGACGGTATCTTGACTGACCCCGCGGCCGACGCGCGCGAATGGGTGGCGTGCCACCTGTACGCCGACGGCGAGCTCGTGCTGACGCTGGATCCCGAGCCCGAGGAGGGACGCGAGGTCGCGCTGAGCTCCCGTATGTGCGCGACGGCGCGCTACCGTGCGATCGGGTCGCGCGCCTGGGACGATGCCGGGGTGGACGTGCTGAAGGCGACGTTCTCCGTGGACCTGTCGGGGCTTACGTACGCGAACCTGTCGTACTGGTTCTACACCGACGGCGAGATGACCGAGGTCGCCGGGCTCTCCAACCTGCCGGAGGTCCGGGAGATGCGCTACGCGTTCTCGAACTGCGACGGGCTCACTGAGCTCGACCTGTCCGGGTTTCCGACCAAGGGGCTCACGGACCTGTTCTACTGCTTCTCGGGCTGCTCGAACCTGGCGACAATCTGGGTGGATGCGGACTGGTCGCTGCCCGCGGGGTGCGAGGGGTCTGGCATGTTCTACGACTGCGAGGCGCTGGTGGGCGGCGCGGGGACGACGTACGACAGCGGAGGCCGGGACGAGGGCTACTGTCGGATCGATGACCCGCCGGTGGCTCCGGGGTATCTGACGGTGAAGGGCTAGGCTTCGGCTGCTGTGCCGGGCGCTTTCGCTTCCCCGCCGTCCTTCTCGCCCTCGCCCCGCCCCCTGTGAACTCCTTTGTGAAGAAACAGAACGCATCATTGCGCCCATTTTACCAGCTAGATGGGCATTTGTGACCGCGCTGGACACTCGTCTCGGGCGGGGCGTTCCGTCCGGGGAGGAGGCGCGCATGGAGTCGGTGATCGCGGCGCTCGTGACGGGGGTGCTGACCCTCGCCGGGGTGCTCGTGTCCAACTCGCGCAGCCGCGCGGTCATGGAGGTCAAGATCGACGACCTGACGCGGCAGGTCGAGAGGCACAACCGCATGGTCGAGCGCACCTACGCCCTGGAGCAGGACGTCGCCGTCGTGAAGGCGGAGATCGACAACCTGAGGAAGGGGCAATGATGGAGGCTTTCCTGACATCCAACGAGTGGCAGTGGCGCCTGGCGAGGACCATCGTGCAGGGCGTGCTCGGCGTGGTCGTGGCCAACGTGGACATGCTCGTGGGCTGCGCGGTGCTGGAGCCGGAGTGGAGCGCGGTCGTGGTCGCGCTCGTGATGGCCGTGCTGTCGCCGGTGATGGCGGAGCTCGGCGCGGCGCTGCCGTCGGGCGGTGGTTCCGATGAGTGAGCGCGAGTTCGCGAGCGAGGAGGAGCGCTGGGAGGCGCTGCGCGGCGAGGGCGTCGAGGCGGCCGCGCCCGACGGCTGGGAGCCCGGCGAGGGCGAGGACGGCGGCTTCGAGGAGGCGCCCGATGGCGTATAGCATCCTCTTCAAGCAGTGCGGCTCTGACCACATGACGCGCGGGCGCTCGCACGCCATCGACCGCATCGTGGTGCACTTCACCGCCACCCTGGCGTCCGCGCGCAACAACGCGACGTACTTCGCGCGCAACGAGGGCCAGGGTGCGAGCGCGCACTACTTCGTCGATGACATCACGCCCGAGATCTACCAGAGCGTGGCCGAGGGCGACACAGCCTGGCACGCCGGGAACTGGGCGATGAACTGCCGCGCGATCGGCATCGAGGTCGTGTCGGCCGGCGAGGACTTCAGCGCGGCCGAGATCCAGAAGCTCGCGTGGCTCGTGAAGAAGCTCATGGCCAAGTACGGCATCGGCGCCTCGGGCGTCATCCGCCACTACGACGTGACGGGGAAGCTGTGCCCCGCGCCCTACGTGAGCGCGTCCAAGTGGGCGGCGCTCAAGGCGGCGATCACGGGCGGTGCCGCGGCGCCCTCCGGCGGTGGGGGCTCCGCGCCCGGCGGGACGGTC
>CAZRPL010000020.1:38518-40455 GCA_964602045.1 uncultured Collinsella sp.
GCCGGGGAGTTCGGGAACGGGGGCGCGCGGCGCGCGGCCCTGGGGAGCCGCTACTCGGAGGTGCAGGCGGAGGTGAACCGGATCCTCGCCGGGGGCTCCTCGTCTGCTCCCGCGCAGCCCGCCGCCCCCGACATCGAGGCGCTGGCCCAGGCGGTGATCAGGGGCGACTACGGCAACGGGGACGACCGGCGCGCGGCGCTCGGTGCGAGCTACGACGCGGTGCAGGCCAGGGTCAACGAGATCCTGGGCGCCGGCGGCTCCGACGGCGGGTCGGGCGGGGCCGACATCGACGCTCTGGCGCGGGCGGTCATACGCGGCGAGTACGGCAACGGCGAGGAGCGCAAGTCGCGCCTGGGGTCGCTATACAATGCGGTGCAGGCGCGCGTGAACGAGATCCTGCTTTGACGGCAGGTCCGAGCCCGGTGCACGGCTTTTCAACGTTTTCCATGCGCCGGAGGGCCCTTTGAACAGCCCGGAGGCGTGTGGGAAATGTTGGAAAGCCCCGGGCCTCTTGCTTTTGGATCGACATGGTGCGGCCCCGCATCTCTTTCGGGATGCGGGGCCGCCTTGTCTTAGATGGTTATGCCTTCGCGGTGCCTGGGGCCTGCTACGAGCATTCGGTGCCACCAGTCGCGATCTCTCGGGCCCGCCTCGGCGAGCGCGTCTATCAGGCGGGTTTGGGTCACCTCGTCGAGGTGTGCGAAGTCGTCGCGCATCGCGTTCTCGATGGCTGCGGACATCTCGATCATGTTGCGCAGGATTCTCTGCTTCTCCTCTAGGGTGAAGCTCTGTGGGGAAATCCCGACCAGTTCTGCCATGAAGTAGGCGCGGTCCTCTTCGGCGGTGAGGGCGTTCCAGTCGGTTGCCATTTGGAATCTCCTTTTCCTTCTGGAACCGCTTTTCTGGGACTTCTGGGTGGTACGAATTCCGGTACGAAGGAGCCTGGAAGGAGCGTTTCGCAGCGTTTTCTTGCGTTGTGCGCACCAGTCCGAAAAACAGTATTCTACCTGCGGGAATGATGCGTTTTGTTGCGAAGCGCTCCTTGGTGCTTATACCCCCTCAGTCCCCCAGTTGGAAACGGTGACCGGAACGATAGTGCAGGGCAAGGGGAGCATCGTCCTGTTCACCAACTCCTTCCGACCTAAGCTACCCGACACTGGCGGGCCGGGAACGGTCGCCTTCGCTTTGACGGGCGGCGCACTCGTGGCCACCGCCACCTACCTTGGATTCCATCGGCGCAAGAGCATGCCGCGCTGATTTTGAATCGTCTGTATCTGTAAGTAAGTACCGAATGGGAACGAACGAGAGGATGAAACCCATGAGGCATTTGAAGAAGCTGCTTGGCCTGGTCATGGCCACAGTCATGGTCCTTGCCATGACGGCGACCTCCGCCTTCGCGGCGAAGGGCACCAATGACAACAGCGGCACGATCACCATCAACAATGCTGAGGACGGCCACACCTACAAGGCCTACCAGGTGCTCGTGCTCGAGAGCTACAACACCGAGGCGAAGGCCTACTCCTACAAGGCGAACGCCGATTGGAAAGATTGGCTCGAGGACCAAACCGACTACGTCTCCATCGACGCCCAGGGCTATGTGACGTGGGTCAAGAACGCCGACGTCGCTGCCTTTGCCAAGGCTGCTCTCGCACACGCCAAGGAAGCGTCGATCGAGCCCACTGCCACCAAGGAAGCTGATAGCACTACGGTCGAGTTCACCAATCTGAACCTCGGTTACTACCTCGTGGACACCACGGTCGGCTCCCTTTGCTCGCTCGACACTACGATTCCGAACGTCGAGATGAGCGAGAAGAACGAGATTCCGCCCGTCAAGAAGGAGGTCCAGGAGGACTCCACCGGCAACTGGGGCGAGGAGAACACTGCTGAGATCGGTCAGACCGTTGAGTTCCAGACCACCATCGGTGCTAAGCCCGGCG
>CAZRPL010000021.1:0-40405 GCA_964602045.1 uncultured Collinsella sp.
CTGATGTCCCAGTTCTGGCAGAAAACGCAGTGCAGGTTGCAGCGGCCGAAGAAGCCCAGGGGCAACTTGCGCAGGCGCTCGGCGAGGCCGATGCGCTGCCGGCCGCTCTCCTTGTAGATGACGCCGTATTGGTAGTAGTAAGCCCAGTACTCCGCTACGAAGAGCGCGACGATGAAGGCTGCCAGCCCCGCAGCGTACGGTGCGAGGTTCGGCAGCGGCGCGCCCTCGGTGAGGTGCGCCACGAGCTCGCTCACGAGCAGGTAGAGGGCACCCACGCCGCCGAAGACCACGAGGTTTGCCGCCGCCGTCCACACGGCACCGAGCTTGACGTTCTTCAGGCCCTCGTCGGTGAGGGCGTACTTCTCCTGGATGCTCATCTACTCCACCTCCTGGGAATGGGTTGGTTGGGGACGTGTTCCGTCCAACCCATTGGGACATGATCCGTCCGAATCAAAATGGGTTGGACGGAACACGTCCCCAACCAACCGTCCCCAACCAACCCATTCCCGCTCGTGATGCGCCAGCTCACGGACTTCTCGTAGTCGGCCCACATGCGGGCGTAGAGGCCGCCCGTCGCCAGCAGCTCGTCGTGCGTGCCCTGCTCGACCACTCGCCCGGCGTCGAGCACCACGATTTTGTCGGCGTTCCGCACCGTGGAGAGTCGGTGCGCGATCATGAGGACGGTGCGCGGCGAGCCGTCGCGGCCTCGGGCGAGACGCTTGAAGGCCGCCTGGATCTTGACCTCGTTCTCGGGGTCGGCGAAGGCCGTGGCCTCGTCGAGCACCACCACCGGCGCATCCTTGAGAATCGCGCGGGCGATCATGAGACGCTGGACCTCGCCGCCGGAGAGGTGGGTGCCGCCCGTCCCCACGAGCGTGTCGGCGCCCTGGGGCAGCTTCTCGAGGATGTCCGCACACTGGGCGGCCTCGAGCGCGGCGAGCGCCTCCTCGCGGGTGGCCTCGGGGCGCGCGGCGCGCACGTTCTCCAGGATCGTCTGACGGAAGGGACGATTTGCCTGAAAGACGAAGGCTACGCGGTCCATGAGGTCGTGCGGGTCCATCTCGCGCACGTCCACGCCGCCGAGCGTCACGCGGCCGGCATCGACGTCCCAGAAGCGCGGCACGAGGCTCGCCGCCGTGGTCTTTCCGCCGCCGGAGGGACCCACGAGCGCTACGGTGGAGCCTGCGGGCACCTCGAAACTCACGTGGTCGAGAGCGGGTACCTCCGCCCCTTCATAGGTGAAGGTCACGTCCTCGAAGCGGATAGCGTTGCCCTGGGGCGTGCGGGGATGTAGGGGTGCAGAGATAATGGGCGCGGCAAGCACCTCCTCCACACGGGCGACTGCGTCCGCTGCCGACTGGAACGCCTCGGACATGAACATCACGCGCGTCATGGCGGTAGGGATCACAGCCGAGAAAATCGCGTAGAACGCGAAGTTGGCTACCAAGCGCGCGAAGTCTCCCTCGCCAGGCGCTACGAGGATCGCCGCCGGCACGAGAAAGATCGCAACGCCGTTGATGATGGTGAGCGAGAGCGACTGCGGCGTCTGGCACCACGTGACGGCATAGTCCTGCGCGAGCCGCGTGAACTCCTCGATGGCGTCATGGAACGCGCGGAAGCTGTAGACCGTCTGTTGGAACACCTTGACCACGGGGATGCCGCGCACGTACTCGGTGCCGGTCTTGTTCATCTTGACGAGCGACTCCATGTAGCGCGTCATGAAGTCCATGCCGCGCCCGCCCATCATCTTCATGAGGCAGAGAATGGAGATGACGACCGCCGCGAGACACGCGAGCCCAAGCCGCCAGTCAAAGACGAAGAACAACACGAGCATGCCCAAGATCATGGCAATGCTGCCCGCGGTGTCCGGGAGCTTGTGGGCGAGAAGCCCCTCGGTCTCCTGCGCGCAGCCGTCCACGACGCGCCGGAGCGCGCCAGACGCGTGCGTGTCGAAGTAGCCGAGGCTCGCGTGCATGAGGTGGTCCGTGGTGCGCTTGCGCATGTTGGACGCACAGCGGAAGGCCGCGAGGTGCGTGCACATGAGGCCGGCGAAGTAGATGAGGATGCTCGCGGCCGCAAGGCCGAACGCCCACCAGCCGTAGGCGGCGATGCCGGTGGCCGCGCCCCAGTCGGGGGCCACGGCGATGAGGTCGCGCGCCACGAGCCAGATGCAGACGTACGGGCCAAAGCTCACGAGCATCGAGACGGCCGAGAGCGCGCAGCCCAGGTACGTGAGCGCTTTGCGCGAGCCGGCAAAGGCGAGCAGGCGGCCAACGGCGCCCTTGCCGCGGGCGTCGCCCCCTGTCGTTGCTTGCGATTCAGACATGTCATCCTCCCTATCGTTTGGCGTCTTGCGTGGATATCTTTTGCACCGTATCATTGCCTTGAACTATTGTTAGATTTGGATAACTAATTTGAGATAAATCGGCAAGCAGGACGGACGCATCCTCAAGATGACAGGCATGGGCAACATACCTCGCGACCTCATCGCGCTCTTTGAGCCCCAGGTCGAGCAGCTCGGCATAAGCCTCGAACGGCAGGGAGGCATCTGGTCGGGCAAGGCATCCGGAAGCGAGGCGAAGGGAACGATGTGGCTCTGCGCTCCCACCCCTCACTGCCTCGTGCTCTGCCACGATATCTCCCCGCTCGAGGATATGCCGCTCTTCGAAGGATCGCAGGGACCGTATGCCTGCGCCTGCATGCTGGACGACGATGCGGTAGCTTGCTCGCAAGACTGTGGTCTGCCCATGAGGTTTATCGGCTCGAAAGGTTATAGGCAAACCACGCGCGAAGCACTTGCCACGTTCGTCGAACACGAGCCCCGCTCGCTTTCCAGTCGTCTGCATGCCGGCCACACCTATCGGTCTCGATCCATCATGTTGCTGCCCGAATTCTTCGACGAACTCGATCGACGCTATCCTGGAGAGTTCGACGGGCTGTTCCCCTTGTTCAACTCGAAGTGGAGCGGAGACGCCGTGCGCGCTATAAGGAACGCGATCGGCAGCATCCCCGTCAATCCTCCCGGGAAACCCGGATCGAGACTGGGACTCCTCTCGATCATCATGTCATTGACGTCGAACCTTGCCTCACAGAACGCAGATGATGGGAACACAGAGGCAAAAACGCTCGCGATACGCGCGCAGGAACTTGTATCCGAAGTTGTCGACGCAGGTTCGGCGCCACCATCTATCGACGATATCGCGAAGCAACTTTATGTAAGCCGCTCCCGGCTGTGCGAGATGTTCATGCGCGAAACAGGCCAGAACCTTGGCGCGTACGGTCGGCAGCTACGATTGGAGCGTGCCTGTCGCCTCCTCGAGGACAAACATCTCAGCATCACCGAGGTCGCCAGGCTCACGGGCTATCCAAGCACTTCCGCATTCTGCCACGCCTTCACCTCCGCCGCCAGGATGTCACCGCGAGCATGGCGAGATACAAACCTTTCTGTTGAATAGCCTATCTCCGAAAAAGCCCAGGGTTTCGACATACAGGGATTTCGGGCGCGCACCTTCTTACGCGCACGCGTGGATCGCGTCGCGCAGGAACTGTGTGGCTCCAGGCGCCACCTTCTCGTAGTAAGCGCGGAACCGCTCGTCGACGACATAGCCGTCCGCCAGACCCTTGTGAGCTTCGGGCGTGTAGGTGCCCTCCGGCCAGTACATGCGCAGCCAGCGACCGTGCATCGCCACGAGCCTGCGCGCCTCGGGGCCAGCTGGATCACCCGCTTCCAATGCACGACGCAGCTGCTCGTTAATGGCGACCGCGAGCTCTTCGGCCTGCAGGTGAGCCTCCTCGCCCATCTTCAGGTACTTCTCGTTGGCGGCATCCACCACGTCGTCGCCGTATGCCGCACGGGCCTCCTCGCCATAGGCCTTCTCGTTCTCGGCGACCTCGCGCCAGCGCCGGAGCGTCGGTAGCACCGCGCCCAAAAGCGACGCCGCCTCATCCACGGTCCAGCCCATCGCTTCGGCCATGCGCGGCGCACAGTCCTCGATCATCTCGTCCATCGAAGTCTCGTACGTGTACGCACCGTTCTCGTAGCACCAGCGGCAAAAATCCTCGGCCTCGGAACCATCCGCCTCATGACCGTGCTGGACGGGAGCGGTGAACATCATGCCGCAGCTCTGGCAGTAGTGCTCGGGCATATCGAGGAGCTCCGTCACGGGGGCGTCGAGCTCGCGAGCGATGAGCTTGAGCATGTCGATGCTGGGCTCGGTTGCCCCGGTCTCCCAGCGGCTCACTGCCTGGCGGGTGATGTACAGGCGGCGCGCCAGCTCTTCCTGGGTGAGGCCGCGCTTCCGGCGCAGGCGGGCAAGGGCTTCTTTCAGCATGATCATCGGATGCACCTTTCGTCCGGGTTTCCCCCATTGTCCTCGAGGGCGGCGCGACCAGCAAGCAACAGCTTGTTGCGCGCTACTCGCCGATGATCTCACGCTGCACGCGTTTGGGTAGCCTGGCGAAAACGAGCTCGTAGCTCATGTCGCAGAGGTCGAGCACGAGCCCCTCGGGCAGATTGGAATCCAGGTCGACGGAGATCCACGTGCGCCCGTCGGAGTAGTAGCCCGGCAGCACCGCCTCCGGGTGCTCGGCGCGCAGCTCCAGGATACGGTCGGAGCCGCACTTGAGCGAGAGCAGGTGACGTCCCGCATAGGGCGGCTTGGCGTCGGGCGAGGCCGTGAACTCGCAGGCGAACTGCCGACCGCCCACCCAGTAGACCATCCAGCCCCACTTCTCGTGGAGCGCCTTCGTGGCGCCAGAGCGCGAAAGCAGACGAGCGTCTATGCGTGAGAAATCCATGGCACGCCTCCCGGATCGAATCCGCGTCTCTGATTATACCGGGCATACCACTAGCTCCGTCGCTTCCATGGAATACTGGGTACGGTCGGAACCCGGACGACGGGGCGCCGTCACGGCTTTCCCGTCGTCGCAGAAGTCCTCCCGTAGGCCGAGCCGCTCGCAGAAACTCGAGACGGGGTTGATGCGTTTCGCCAAGAGCGACAGCACCGGACAGCCGAGCTCGAAGCACTGCTCGATGAGGCTGGAAAGCAAAGCGGATCCTGCGCCGCGGCTGACGAAGCCGCGCCTACCCCCTGCGTCTATGTCCGATCGTCCAGAACACGATCAGCACGACCGCGCCGCCTGCGACGGCGAACCAATCCCGAGGCGAGTTGAGGCCGCCTGTCGCGGCTCCGAGAAGGGCGGTACCCGCGAGCCAGAGCGTCGGCAGGATGGCTGCCGTCCACGCCGGGCGCGCGCAACGCCCGAGGAGGAACGACCCCGTGAGCGCGACGGTGGCAGCAAGGGCGACCGCAAGGGTAAGGAAGGCCTGCCCATCGAGCAGGACGTCACCTGCCACAAGCACGCCGAGGCCGACCGCAAGCCCCGCAAAAACCTGCAGGACGAGCCTCATCCCCAGAGCGGCTCCGCTCGCGCGCGCTATCTCCACGGGCTCGCCTGTGGCCGCACCGAGGAGCTCGGCTGCGCTTTTCGCCTCGTCACCGCCCTCGCCGCGGCGCGCCGCGAGCATCGCGACCGAAAACGCCAGCACCAGCACCGCAAGCAGCAGACGTAACACCGGCTCCAAGTAGTCGCGCCCCGCGACCGCCGTCACGGCAAGCGCCGTAACCACGACCACCTCGACCGCGGCCAGCGCCACCGCGAACGTTTTCGTCCTCCGCTCGTTCTTCTCGACCATCTCGCGCATCTCGTCCACGTCCCCTCTCACCAGCTCGTCGATCGTGGTGCCGAAGAGGTTGGCAAGGAGCAGCATGCTTTGAACGTCCGGCAGGGTCTTCGACGTTTCCCAGTGGCTCACCGTGACACGGCTCACATAGAGCCTCCGCGCTAGCTCTTCCTGAGAGAGGCCAAGACGCTGCCTCCGCTCCTTAATCTGGTTGCCGATGTCCATGCGCGCTTTCCCAACCCTCGCGAACCTTCCGTGCACCTCGAACATAGCCGAAGGGGCGTCTACGATGCAGTATAAAGTGGTTTACGGCCACCGTTATCTGCTGTTTTTCTGCCCAGCTGATACCCATGCCACCACTACAGAGCCCTTGGCAAGAAATAACGGGCTTCTTCTTGCCGCTACGCCTTATTCATGGCGCGCACGAGCCAGATAGCGACGGCTGCAGTCGCACCGGCAGCTACGAATGCAATCGCCCATGCGGGAACCACGTCGAGCGCCACACCGTAACCCAGCTGACCGAGGGGAGTGGCAAAGTTCGCCAGCATGAGGGTGAGCGCCATGACCTTACCCACGAGGATGCCAGGGCTCTTCATCTGCAGGTAGCTCGTGGCAACAACGCTCATGCACATGCAGACCGCCATCGTGGGAAGGTAAAGGGAAGCGAGCGCCACGAAGGTACCGAGCGCCGACAGCGGGGCGGCGAGCACGCCGGCAACGAGAGCGATTCCGCCGGCAACGCACGCGAGCAGATGCGGCACCGAACGGATAGAGAACCTGCCGGGAGCCGCCGCCACGAACGCGCCGCCCGCAAGACCGCCCACCGCGAGCGCGCCCTGCAGCACGCCCATGAGCTGGTTGGGCAGGCCGAGCGTCTCGGTCACGATATAAGGTGAGCACACGTTGAAGAAGGACGACCCGAAGAGGTTCACGAGCGTCGCGCCCAAGATGGTGCGCCACATGAGCGGATTCGAGCGCAGGAAGCCGAGCGCATCGGCGAGGTCTGCGCGGGCGGTGGCGAGGACACCCGCCGTGCGCGCGGGCGGCTCGTAGGGGACGCGCACGAGGAGCGCCGCCACGAGAGCCGACGATGCGAAGCAGACCACGCACGCGGCCGCGATGGGAGCCAAGCCGAAAAAGCCGAAGGCCAGCCCGCCTACCACAGGCCCGCCGATACCCGTGAGCATTCCGATCTGATTCACGAGCGCCACCGCACGCTCGACCTCCGCCGGCGCCACGAGGTGCGGGATCGCCGACTGGACGCAGGGCTGCTCGAGCGCCTGCGCCGCGAAAGCGAGCATGAGGACGGCGACGGTCGCCGGCACGACCGCAAACGTCCCCGCGAGAGGGAGATAGGCCGCCATCGCCGCCGCGAGCGCCGCGGCCACCGCAACCATGACGCCCCGCTTACGGGTGCGATCGGCTATGACGCCACCTACGGGCGCGAGCAGCGTGTAGGGCACGAACCCTGCCGCGACCACACCCCCGTACAGGGCGCCCGACCCAGTAAGGTTAAGCAGATGCAGGGGCAACACGAACTGCAGGATCTCCATACCAAGCAAGCTCAGCGCCTGTGAAGCCATGACCGCTGCGAAGCGCGGGGTCGCGATGCCACCATCCCTTCCAACAGCACGCGTCTTCTCGCCGTCCGGTCTCTTTTCGTTGTATTCCTGCATTGCTTCCTCTCTTTCATACGTTCGGTTGGTATGTATATTGATTCGAAAGAAAGCCGCTTGCGCGGCGTTCCTTCGCGAGCCACCGAGAACCCGTTTACCGTGGTAAATCGACGTCAATCCCGTTCGTGCCCTCCCCCGCGAGGTCACGAGCAAGCTCACCCCAGGAGTCGCCCCACATGCGCGCGGGGTCGAAGGACTCCCAATCCACGAGGTCCACACCGAGTGCGTGCATCACGCGCACGAGCACAGCCGCGCGGCGCTCGAATTCGGCCTCATCCGCGAGCGGATGGTAGAGCGGAACCATCCAGAGGTTGGCGAGCAGGAGCATGACCTCGGCGGTCTCGCGCGGGTACTCGGAGCTCACCGTTCCGTCGGCCACGCCCTCGCGGATGGCCGGCTCCACGTAACGGTGCGCCACCTCGAGCGCGTCCAGGTACTCACGCGCGAGGAGGCGCGAACTGGCAATGGGATCGGAAGAGGGTCGCATCGCGCGCAACATATCCGCCGAAGGACCTGCGGCCGAGGACTCGTCGAGTGCACGGAGCTTCTCCAACCCTGTGAGCGAGCGGTCGGCGAGAATCTCCTCGGCGCGCTCCACGACAGGTCGGTTCGCCCGCTCGAACACGGCCTCGAAAATGTCTTCCTTGCTCTTGAAGTGGTGGTAGACGGCACCCTTAGTGAGACCTTCGAGCCCCGCTACGATGTCCGCCATCGTGGTATGCTCGTAGCCGCGCTCCGCAAAAAGCTGTTCGGCAGCGTCGAGGATCTTCTTAACTGTCTCCTCTGGGTACTTGTTTCGCGCCATGCCTACCTCCCGTCTCTCGCTAAACATACCATGAGTATGTATTGGGAGCAAGGGCGATGTTGAACTCGTTGGTTTTCTAAGCCGAACGCCAAACGGGCACACAAGGTACAATTTCCCCAGGATCTTTCGACATATAGCCGATGCTTAGCATGCGCGATGCATCTCGGGGCGCTCGTGGTTCCAGGGAACAATGCGGAGGGAGGCGCCATGTACGGAAAAGCGGAAACCTTGCAGCTGCTCGATCAAGAAGGCATCGTCTTCGAGGCCTATGAGCACGCTGCCGTCTTCACCGTGGCGGAAGCCATTGCCGCGAATATCCCCCACAGCGAATTCGGCGCCAAGAACCTGTTTTTGCGCGACGATAAGCACCGCGCATACTATCTCGTCGTCTTACCGGATCAGAAGAGCGTTTCCCTCCGCGAAATCCAAGGGCGACTGGGCTCGCGGCGTCTCTCGTTTGCGAGCGATCGAGACCTCGCTACCATGCTCGGCCTCATCCCCGGATCGGTCACGCCGCTCGGCGCGCTCAACGATGTCAAGCATCGCGTTGAAGTCGTCATTGATCGGGGAATCGTCGACGCTGGACACGTGGCCGTGCATCCCTGCGACAACACCGCCACCGTTCTTCTCGCTGCCGACGATCTCATCGAGCTGCTTCGGCAGCACGGCACCAAGGTGCGTGTGGTAACCCTGTAACCGCCGAGCATGTAAAATAACCCTAGGGGTTTTTCGACATGAGGCATGGGGGTTTCGACATGTGGATTGAGCGCGCCGGACGGGCACTGTCGATCGCGACCATCATCTATCTGCTTCTTTGGCTGGCATGCATCCTCTGGTTCTGGTTGGGCATACCGTTTTCCGGCAGTGGGATCTTCGCCTACACGTTGCTCGTGTACTATGTCACGCTCCCCGCAGCCACCGCTGTTATCTGCGCGCTCGTTGGATGGCGCACAGAGCTTGGAAAGGTGCGCTTCTTCGCACCGCTTGCCGGCGCATTGCTCTACGTTGCCGCCCTGCTGCTCACGTTCAGCTTGTACACCGCACTGAGCATTGCAAACATCGCGCCCGTCGATCTTGCGGCTTTCCTCACGGGTCTCGCACCCGGCGTGATCGGCTTTACTTGCGGGCGGGCATTGCGACGATTCCGGGATAGCCGCCGTTGATGCGACCTGATGCGATATAACGTCTGACGCTTCTTCACATGCTACCGTTCGATACGGAAGCGTCGAAGCAGCTTGACGAAGGCGTCCTGCGCGGCACGACATGTGTCGAGCAGATAGCCCCGTTCATGATCCCACAGCGCCAGTCCGCGATAGTAATACAGCTTCATCTCGTCCGTGATGATGAAGGGGACGATACCGTTGCGTAGGCACTCCTTGAACATGACAAGTCTGCCCACGCGCCCGTTTCCATCTTGGAAAGGATGGATGGCCTCGAACTCGGCATGGAAGGCCACGACGTTCTCGAGCGTTTTTTTCGGAAGCGTCTCATATTGTGCAATAAGCTCAGACATACGGTCGGCGACCTCCTCGGGCGCCGCTGTCTCGCGCCCTCCCACCTCGTTGGGAAAGCGCTTGTAGTCGCCGACCGCAAACCATCCCTTGCGGCTTTCGCTCGTGCCCTGCTTGAGCTGCGCGTGCAGACTCTTGATGAACCGCTCCGTCAAGTGCCGGTTGGCGGCATCGATGACCATGTCGACACATCTGAAGTGATTGGCGGTTTCGAGAATATCATCCACGCGCACGACGTCTGCAACGCCAATCGTATTGGTCTCGAAGATGAGCCGAGTCTGCTCATACGTGAGTCGACTGCCCTCGATATGGTTGGAGTTGTAGGTCAACTCAACCTGGATGTGATGGTAGATGCCTCCGGACGTGCCGGAGACTTTCTCCTCCCGAAGCGTCTCAAGCAGTGTGCGTTCGCGCGTCGAGGGGCGCGCTTTGCGAATGGGCTTTGTGGCGTCTTCGGGGATGGCCCACGTCTTTCCGATGAGCACCGCCCCCGGGACGCGACCTTCGGCGCAATAATGTCTGACCGTACGTTCGGAAACCCCCCAACGCGACGCAGCGTCTACCGCCGTGATGAAACCCATACGCCACCTACCGTTATCGGCAACTTATACAACTGTATAGTGTATCTCTCTTTGCTATACTTTGCCGATGACGGATAATCGACCCTGCGGAAACACACATGATGGTTTTTCGCATGTGACCACAACTTGCCGCTCAACTGCAACTCTACTGGTGGTCGAGTACACTAAACCAACTGTCGGTTGAGTGCGCTGCCCTCCCGTGAAACGATGGGTTCGCCACACACGCCACCTGGAAAGGACCGATCATGACCGCACAGAGCTTCGGCGCCACCATCGCAGCCCTTCGCAAGCAAAAAGGCATGACGCAGCTTGAACTCGCCCGCCAGATGGGCGTGACCGACAAGGCCGTCTCCAAGTGGGAACGTGACCTCTCGTTTCCGGACGTCACATCGCTGCCCAAGCTGGCAGAGGTGCTCGACACCTCCGTCGACGAACTGCTTGAAGTAAAGAACGTCGCACGGGAGGAACCCGAGACCTCGACCGCGAAGGTCCCCGCCCTCGTCGAACTCGTACTCAAAGCCGTCGCGCTCGCCATGGGCGTCGGCGTCACCGCCCTCACCATCATGGACGAGATCGAGCCGCGCCATGCGTTCTGCCTGCTCGGGATCGGCCTTGCCTGCCTCGCGCTCGTTTTGCTGTCCCACACCGACGAGACGGACGCATGACAAGTTTGCGCCCGGCACCATCTTGTCACGCACGCGACAAGTTTGCGCCCGGCACCATCTTGTCAAAACGTTGACGGATTGTAGATTTCCGCTCCCTACCCTCTTAAGATGACCAAGAAGGGAGCGGATCCATGCCCAGCCCGAACGACTGTATCGCCACGACCGGTGGCGATACACCACGCAACAAGGCCGAATCCAACGCCGCCGCACGCAAGAAGACCGTGCTCGCCATCGTCCTCACAGCGACGGCAGCCATCGCAGCCGCCGTCGCGCTCGGCCCCTCCCTCTGGACGTTTTTCTCTAACGGAGAAGCGGTCCGCACATGGGTCGACGCACAGGGCGTCCTCGCTCCCGCCGCCATGGCCGCGCTCGTCGTAGCGCAGATCGTGGTCGCCATCCTGCCCGGCGAGCCGGTCGAACTCGCCGCCGGCTACCTGTTCGGATTCTTCGAGGGTACCGCCGTCTGCCTTATCGGAGGCCTTATCGGCACCCTCGGCGTGACCGCGCTCGTCAAGGCGTTCGGCATGCGCGCCGCGCGAACGTTCTTCTCGCAGGAAAAGCTCGAGGGTATCTCGTGGCTGCGCGACTCCAAGCGCTTCGAGCTCACCATGCTCATCGTGTTTTTAATCCCCGGCACGCCCAAAGACGTGCTCACCTATGCCGCAGGACTCACCGCGTGCCCTTGGTGGCGCATCGCGGCCATCGGCACGGTGGGCAGGATCCCCTCGATCGTGACCTCGACACTCGCCGCCGGCTTCGCATCCGAAGGATCCTGGACAGCTGCCGGTATCACGCTGATCGCAACCGGCATTATCGTCGCGGTCGGCGCGGTCGCGTACCGCGCCCTCAGTCGGCGCGCGGCGCGATAACTCGACATGCACCCATCTGCTTTAACAAGTTTGCTCCTGGCGATATCTTGTCATTTTCCCGCGACAAGTTTGCACCTGACACCATCTTGTCAGCCGACACCATCTTGTCCTCGGTATGAAATCGGCGCGGGAAACTACGAGGCGCTCTCCCCCGGAATACGCCCGCCCGCGGCTCGCTCCCGCCGCGGCGTGCGAACGCGGAACAGCCCGTGCCGGTTGCAGTAGGCGAAGATCGCGCCCGACATCCCCATGCGGATGCGCGCGGCGGCCTCCTGCTCCGGATAGAGCTTCACGAGCGTGATGCCGCCCGTGTTCACATAGGCGATGAAGCTGATGTGGTGATCTTTGGTCATAGGGTGGTCGAGCGCGATGTACCACTCGTCCTCGACGCGTTCCACCGTGATCGCATGGGCATCATCCGGCTCCTCCGCCTCGCAGGGCGCCAGCTGCACGCCGCAGCACGAGAACGCCCCTTCGCCCAGTGCATGGATCACGTTGCCGCAGACGGGACACACGTAAAACTTGGAACGCATGAGGTTTGCCGCCCGATTGGCGTTTTGACGCACGTCGCCCGTCAGCAGTTCGGCAACCGAGACGCCAAGCGCGCCGGAAAGCGGCTCCACAAGCGAGATGTCGGGCAGACCGCGCCCGGATTCCCATTTTGACACCGCCTTGTCCGTCACGCCGACGGCGTCGGCAAGGGCACGCTGCGTGAGCCCGCGCTGTTCGCGCAGGATCTTGATGGTCTCGGCGGTCAGATAGGTTGCCATGATGGGTCCTTTCGTTGTTGCACGATATGATCGGCGCGTCTCTCGTTCTGCCACAGTATGCAGGCATACGGCGGCACGCGCCACCTACGCACCGTAGAGGCGCGGCCCGACGACACACAGCAAATGCCGACACGCTATCATGAACCCGATACCCTTCGTTCCCGCGGAAAGGTGCGCCATGCCTCGTAAAACCATCGCCGAGATCTCGTTTCCCCAGATCTATCCCCTGCTTGTGGCGAAAGCCGAGCGAAAGGGCCGCACCAAAGCGGAGGTGGACGAGATCATCTGTTGGCTGACCGGCTACGACAAGGCGGCGCTCGACAACCTGCTCGAACGCGACATCACCTACGCGGAATTCTTTGACAGCGCCCCGGCGCTGAACCCCCACCGCGCACTCATCACGGGCAAGATCTGCGGCGTCGATGTCGCGACCATCGAGGATCCTATCGAGCAGAATGCGCGCTACCTCGATAAGCTCGTCGATGAGCTTGCACGCGGGCGCGCGATGGAAAAGATCCTGCGTCGGCCATCGGCGTCGTGAGGGCGCCCGAAACGTCCGTCTCCCCGCATCGACACGATGTGCGTGGACTCGATGCCGATACGCCTTCGAAGGAACCGGAGACACCCGATATGACGAACCGAATCGAACGCGAGCTCGCAGTGATCGCCGACCCCGCATATCGGGCGTTCCAGGCAAAGCTCGTACCCACCGTCGACGCCGCGCGCATCCTCGGCGTACGCACGCCCGCGCTTCGCGCGTATGCCAAGCGGCTCGTCCGCGAGCACGAAGGCGACGCCCGTTCGTTTCTCGCCGATCTCCCCCATGCGACCTACGACGCAAACAATCTGCACGGCGAGCTGATCGGACGGGTGGCGCAGGCACCCGCGGAGGCGTTCGAGCTGCTCGACGCCTTCCTCCCCTTCATCGACAACTGGGCGACCTGCGACCTTATCCGCATTCCCGCCTTCAAACGCGACCTGCCCGCGGTGCTCGGCAAAATCCGTTCGTGGATCGCCGCAGAGCATGAATACACGGTGCGCTTCGGCGTGGTTCAGCTCATGACCCTCTTTTTGGACGACGCCTTCGAACCCGAGCAGCTCGACCTTGTCGCCGCGATCGATCGTCCGGAGTACTACATCAACATGGCGCGAGCCTGGTACTTCTCGTTCGCGCTCATCAAGCAACCCAGCGCGACACAGCTCTTCTTCGAGCAAAGACCGATCGCCCTCGACGCATGGACGCACAACAAGGCGCTCCAAAAGGCACGGGAAAGCCGCCGCATCTCCCCCGAGCGGAAGGCATATCTGCAATCGCTCAAGGTATAACGTTAAATTTGAAGACAAAAACATAAAAGATATTTGCTTATACGGCAAAGCAGGCTACACTGGACATGCAGCGCTCGCCTGTCCTCGCCAGCCATTTCGATACGTCGGGAGAAGCCGTCTATGAAATCTCGTATCAGAGAGCTACGGCACCGCTACGGCATCAGCCAAATCGAGCTCGCCGAAGCCATAGGCACAACACGCCAGACCATCATCTCGATCGAGACCGAGCGCTTCACCACGTCCCTCCCGACGGCATACAAGATCTCGCACTTCTTCGCCCTGACCATCGAGGAGGTTTTCGACTTCTCGGAGATCGACCGGGAACTGTGGGAAGAGTAAGCGCTGCGGCGCATCACGCCAAGAACGATTCGAGCGCGGCAAGACCGGTCTCGAACCGCTCGCGATGATGCTGCATGTGATTGCCCGGCCCGAGCGAGCAAGTCACCTCGCAGCCCCGTTCGCGCAGGATCTCCGCGCACGCTTCCATGCTGTCCTGGACTCCACGCATGATCGGTGCTGCAGCCTTGGGTTCCTTTTTGCCCAACGAGAAGAACGCGTGCTTGCCCGTGCCGTCAAACGGGAGATCACGCAGGTAGTCCACCAAGCCCTCATACCACAGCGAACCCGATAGGCACGCGCACGCCGAAAAAATCCGGTCGGTCGTGAACGCATAGAGGGCGAACAGGCCACCGAGAGAATAGCCGCAAATAGCACGATGCGCAGGGCGACGCGCCCCGGTCTGGGCTTCCACGAGGGGAACAACCGTCTCCCGAAGCTCGGTAAGCGTCGCCGCAGCCTTGCCGCCGAAGCGCGGCGCACCCCGACGTAGGGCGGCGGCTTCCCACGGGGTCAACGCATCGTTCCAGGTACGGACGGGAACGCTCACCACCGTCGTAGCCCTGTCGCGCGCCATGGCGGCAAGGCCCGCTGGGTGGTCCGGAGAATCGATGACGTAGACGACGGGTGAGGTATCGCCCGCGTTTCCTCGGTACACCTCGACACCGGTGATATCGATATAGCCCATGACTATCGCCCCATTCGCGTTCGCAACGCCCGCACACCGCTGACGGCAAGGTTGCCGCCCGCCTTCGCCACCGCGACGACGCCGCGTCCCGTCGCCGAAGCGACCTTACGGGCGACGACCGGCGCCTCCCGTGCCGCCGCCCGTGCAGCACGAGCCGCCTGTTCTTTCGCGGTGGCCCCCACGTGCGCGGCGGTGGCATCGAGACGCTGCTCGATGCAGGTCGCCTCACGTCCGGAAAAGTTTCTCTGACCCCTGCTCGCAAGCGCCGCCCCACCGGCGATCGCTGCCACTCCGGGTCCGGGCAAGATGCACATGGGAACACCGACGGCGATCAGCGCCGCGCCGGCTGTCATCTGGGCGGTCCCTTTGGCTTTCCTGCCGATCGGTACCGACGCGCCGGCGGCGTTCCGTTCGACGGAGGAATGGTCCCTTTTCGGATTCATGGCACATCTCCGCAGAGGTAAGCTAGCTGTCATTGCATCACCTATACCCACGGACGGGCACATTCGAGCGGGTGTCGGCAAAAACGGGAAAGACGGAACATCCCGGAAACACTTCTCGAACGTCATGGCAAGCGGAGCTGGGACGCCAGGCGCCGGCAACCATGCCATGCGGCGTCAAAACCGCATCAGTCGGACATGTTGGCGCCCTTCGATTCGTTCATCTTGACGAGCAGATACAAAATCGAACGGTTACTTGTTTTTAAAATGGGTAATCGGATTTGATGCAGTCCGATTTGTCCGAACTATGAACTGACAGAGGTCATTGCCGTCCGCGCGACGGCCGATAGGCTCCTTTTTGAGCGTGTTGCGCTTTTCCCGATGCCTTCAGCAAGCTTCAAACAGCGCCCGCATGACTCCCTTGCGTCTCATCTTAACTAGAAAACGTTCGATTTTGTAACTCCTTGGCGACATGAACGAATTCGGGCATTTTGAGTACGAATAAAAGCCATCTCGGAACACCGGTTTCTGCATACCGCACAAAACGGACAGGGATTCGATGCTCCACGACTCCCTGCTGTAACCCGGCGGCGTTCAAACAGCCTACTTCGCTTGATGCTTGGCCGCGCGGCGCTCATCGCGCATGCGGATCCGGTCGAGGGCAGCCTCCGCAGCGGAAAACCGGCATCCGCAGTAGTTCTGCCGGTACATGCCGAGCTCGCGCGAACGGCGCGTCGCCTCCGGATACCAGGGTCGGAAATCCCGGATGACCGGTGTGAGCCCATGGGCGGCGGCCAATCGCGTGAGCACGTCGTTGCACACATCGAACAGCTGGTATGGGGAAACGGCGAGCGTCGTGGCGACATAATCGAACCCTCGCGCCTCTGCCACCCGTACCGCCTCGGCAAGGCGCAGCGCGTAGCAGGCACGACAGCGCCGCCCCCGCTCCCGCGCCCCGATGGGTGCCACACCGCGCTCCCATGCGGCGCAATCCTCATCCGCCTCGATGAGCGGGATGCCGTTGTCGGCGGTCCAGCGCCTCAGCTCCGCCAAGCGCCGCTCATGCTCCTCAGCAGGTTGGATGTTCGGATTCGTCCAGCATATCGTGGGCTCGAATCCCTCTTCGGCCAGCATGCGGACCGGCTCCAGCGAGCAGGGCGCGCAGCAGGCGTGCAACAACAAGCGGGTCATCGGTCGCCCTCCCTCACCGGGTTGGATGGGGACGTGTTCCTTCCAACCCATTCGCCCGTCTGCCGAGATGGATCTGTTGAATGGGTTGGAAGGAACACGTCCCCATCCAACCCATCATCGAAGAAGCGGACGCCCCAGTCGGTATCCTCACAGTACGCGATACGGCGATCGCGCACGATAGCCTCCACATATCCCCAATCGCCCGTACATCCCGACAGGTGCAGGACGGCCAGCATGTACCACAGCACCGGCCAGTCGCTCGCCAACGAGGCCGCAAGCAAGCCGACCGTCAACACGACCGTCGGCCCGAGGACGATCACCAGGTAGTGGCGGCGCCGGTAGACGATGCCATCCGCGCAGGCGTACAGCATACCGGCTTTCCAGTTGGCACCGAACGTCACCCGTGAGCCCCGCGGAGCGAACAGCAAAAACAGCAACCCGTGCACAAGCTCGTGGACACCGAGCGAGATAAAGCATCCTACAGCCCCGATGAGCAGCCATATGGTGGAAGGCGGTAAACCGAACGGCCGAGGCCCGGAACCCTCGATGAACACCGAAGCGAGCTCCGAACCCGCAAGATCGATGCACCCCGGGACATCCAGCGCGAACCATGCGACTCCCAGCACGGCGCCGACGGCGACCGTCGCGAGCGATCGGTTCGTCATGCGCTTGAGAAACGCCTTGTCCTCGAAGGTGTGAATGCTGGAGATCTCGTTCATAGCCCCTAGCATACACGGATTACGGCCGCTCGCGGGGCTCGGGCCCCGCCCGACGCGAAAAGCGGAAAACCGGCACGCGAACCGCACGGACAGCGCATCGGCAGCATCACGGAATTATGCTCTTTGCAGCCCATACCTGCACGGTCGCGCTCATATGCGATAATGGGGAATCGCATGCGCGGCACCGCGCGAAACACCGAACATCGTCCGAGAGCGACAAGGAGCCCCCATGGCAGCCAAGCTCAGCAAAGATACCCGTCCGTCGTGGCCCCACCGCGCCGTCATCACCGCCGGCATGCCCTACGGCAACAAGAACCTGCACTTCGGCCACGTGGGTGGCGTGTTCGTCCCCGCGGACTTCTTCGCGCGCTTCCTGCGCGACCGCCTGGGCAAGCAAAACGTGATCTTCGTCTCGGGCACCGACTGCTACGGCTCCCCCATCATGGAGGGCCATCGCAAACTGCAGGAGTCCTGCGGCTCCGACTGCACGCTCACCGATTACGTGCAGGCCAACCACGACTTGCAGCAGGCCACGATCGACGCCTTCGAGATGCAACTCGACTTGTTCGGCGGCTCCGCGCTGCCCCCCGCGGCCCCCATCCACAACCAGATGACCGCCGAGGTCATCGAGCGCCTGAACGAGCAGGGCGTGCTCCACAAGCGCTCCACGCTGCAGTTCTTCGATGCGCAGGCCGGACAGTTCCTGAACGGTCGCCAAGTCATCGGCCGCTGCCCCATCCAGGGTTGCAAGTCCGAGAAGGCCTATGCCGACGAATGCGACCTCGGACACCAGTACGAGCCCGAGGAGCTCATCGCCCCCAAGTCCGCCCTCACCGGCGAGACCCCCGAGCTGCGCCCCGTGGACAACATCTACTTCGACCTGCCGGCGTACCTCGACTTCCTGAAGGACTACACCGCCAAGCTCACGGCCGACGAGACGGTGCGTCCCGTGGTCTCCAAGACCATGGAGGAATGGCTGCTGCCCGCGCAGATCTACATCCAGAACAAGTTCCGCGAGGCTTTCGATGCCATCGAGGACCAGCTGCCCGACCACACCGTCACCGAGGCGGAAGGCAACAAGAGCTCCTTTACCGTCACCTTCCCCAGCTGGGAGGAGCGCGACGCGGCGCATGCCGTGCTCGCCGCCGGCGGGGTGCGCTTCCGCTCCGGCAAGGCGCTCGTACCGTTTCGCATCACCGGCAATATCGAATGGGGCGTACCCGTGCCCGACGAGTGCGGCTGCCATGGCCTCACCTGCTGGGTGTGGCCCGAGAGCCTGTGGGCGCCCCTCAGCTTCACGCGCACGGTGCTCGCCGAGGCCGAGGCCGCCGGCATGGCGGATCGCTACGCCAGCGCCGACTGGCGCGACTGGTGGTGCAGCCCCGAGGCGCACGCCTACCAGTTCATCGGCCAGGACAACATCTACTTCTACGGGATCGCGCAGACGGCCCTGTGGGAGGCCCTCGGCTGCCACATGGAGCAGTCGACGCTCGTGGCCAACTACCACGTGCTCTACATGGGCAAGAAGGCGAGCTCCAGCTCCCAGACCCCGCCCCCGCCCGCCTCGGAGCTCCTCGAACACTACACCGCAGAGCAACTGCGTGCACACTTCCTGTCGCTCGGCTTAGGCGAAAAGCCGGTGAGCTTCTCGCCGAAGGCCTACGACACACGCGAGACCGGAAAGAACGCCGACGGCACGCCGCTGCTCGCCCGCGACGACAAGCGCGTGATCGACCCGGTCTTGAAGGAGGGCGCGCTGCTCACCGGCGTGTTCAACCGCCTGGCGCGCTCCTGCTTCTACGGCGTGGCCCCCAAGGAGGGCGACGAGGCCGCCTACCGCTGCGGCTGCATCCCGGCGGGCACGCCCGACGTCGATGTCGTCGAGGCGGGCGAGCAGGCGATCCTCGCCTTCGAGCAGGCCATGCACACCTTCGAGTTCCACCACGCACTCGGCGTGTGCGACGCCTACCTCCGCGCCGCCAACAAGCGCTGGAGCGACGCGAGCAAGGCCGCTAAGAACGCCGAGGACGACGCCGCGATGGCGCAGGCGCTCGTCGACGCGTTCCACGAGCTGCACGTGGCGACCGTCCTCATGCACGGCATCGTACCGGCTGGCTGCGAACTCATCTGCGAGCACTTCGCCATCGAGCCGGACGTCTTCTTCTCGTGGGAGCACATCTTCGATACCTGCGATCAGCTCGTCGAGAGCCTGGGTGAGCAGCCCGGCACGCATGCGGTCAAGCCGCTGCCGCCGCGCTTCGACTTCTTCGAGAAGCACCCGAGCCAAGAATAGGCTTTCGAGCCCGCAGGCCCCGAGCCGAGGGATCCCCCGAAGAGCGATCGTCTCTACGATCCTCAAACGCTCTTCGGGGGATCCCTCGGCTCGGGGCCTGCGGGCACTCGCCGCTTGCGTCGGTCGATGACTCCAGGCGGAGATTCCACATGAGATTGCATCTTTGCTTCCACGGTTACGGATATGAAAGGTTGACATGACGTTCGATCTTGAGATGAGGTTGGCGCGGGCCGATGAGGCGACGCGTGTGATGGAGATCCTTGAGGACGGCAAGCGCTCGATCGCGCGGTTCGGCATCGAGCAGTGGCAGCATGGATATCCCAACCTGGCGGCGGTCGAGCGCGATATCACCGCAGGCGCCTGCCATGTCGCCGTCGATGGCGATGACCATCCGCTCGGATCGCTCGCGCTGCTCGACGGCATCGATGCCGAGTACTGCCGTGCGAACGTCGGCTGGCTCACCGGCAACCCCGTCACCGGCGAGGCGCCTTACCTGGCCATCCATCGCTGCGCCACCGCCGCGGAGGCCCTCGAGCGAGGCGTCATGGGATTCATGTTCGATCAGGCGGCCTGCATCGCGCGAAACGCCGGCAAGCAAAGCATCCGCATCGACACCCATCCGGGCAACCGCGCCATGCGCTCGTTTCTCGCCAAACAGGGATTCACCGAGCTCAAGGCCTTCGACCTCACGCAGAAGGACGACACCGAGACGGATCTCACCCGCATCGCCTACGAGAAACTCGTATAGGCGCCAAGCAGCCGCGCGGCTTCCCTATTCATGTTTGCCGTGCGAGTTGCGCCAGATCTCGCGGCCAAGGGCCAGCGCGAGCACGAGCGCGGACAGGTACCCCAAAAACCCGATGACCGGGATACCGAAGATGACCGGTTCGATCTTTGCGTAATACACCACCGACGAGCCGATGAACAGGCCCGCGATCACGATGGCCATGGACATGCGGTCCACGATGCCGCCCACGCGCCGCAGCACGCGTTCGCTGCCGAGCACCTGCGTGTTGATCTTGAGCTGTCCGCGCGTGAGCATACGCGAGGCGAGTCCGAGCTGATCGGCCGCCTCGAACAGTCCGCGGGTCGCGCGCACCGATGCGTGCGCCAGCTCCTCGGCCGTCTCGGCCGCGCGCGCGAAGCTGCTCTTCTCGTTCTTGATATGGGTCGAGATGATCTCCACCATGTTCACGTCGGGCATGTACTCGGAAAGCAGACCCTCGAGCGTCACCATGCCGCGGGCGAACATCGTCACCACGCTCGGCAGCTCCACGTCGTTTTTACGCGCCAAGCTCACAAGCGACGTCAGAAACTCGCCGATATCGAGATCTTTGAGGTTCAGGCCGGCGAAATCCGCAACGATGAAATCGAGGTCGGACAAAAACGTCGAATGGTCGAGCTCGGACGAATCGCCGCGCGTCACCGCGAAGCGCATGAGGGAATCCTTGAGCTTGGGCACGTCGTTTTCGGCCACGGAGAAGATGATGTCCTTCACGATCGCCCGGTCATGGTTGGACATGCGCCCCACCATACCCAGATCGATGAAGTAGATCACGTTCTCCTTGCAGATGATGTTACCCGCATGTGGATCGGCATGGAAAAAGCCATCGTCGAGCACCTGCGTGGAGTAGTCCTCCACGATGCGCGCGCCGAGCTTCTCAAGGTCGTAGCCCGCCTCGACGAGCGCCTCGGGATCGGCGATGGAGATACCGTCGATGTAGTCCATGACGACGACATGCTCGGTGCACAACTCTAAGTAGGAGCGCGGGCACGAGATCCCGCGCGTGTCCTTATGGAACGCATGGAAGTCGCTCAGGTTGCGCGCCTCCATGACGAAATTCGTCTCCTCGCGGAAGGACTGCCACAGCTCCTCGACGACCCCGTGCAGGTCCACGAACTGATCGGTCTTGACGAAATGCGACGCGGTCCGCACGATGGAACGCATGATGTCGATGTCCTGGGCCATCACCTGCTGCGCGCCGGGACGCTGGACCTTGATGGCGACCTCCTCGCCCGTGAGCAGGCGCGCCCGATGGACCTGCGCGAGCGACGCGCTGCCGAGCGGCTTGCGATCGATCCATTCGAACACCTCGGCCGTCTTGCGGCCGTATTCGGCCTCAAGACAATCGCGGATCACCCAAAACGGCACGGGCTCCACGTCGGTGCGCAAGCGGCGCAGCTCATCACAGAAGCGCTGGGGCAGAATCTCGGAACGGTTGGCTAGGATCTGCCCCATCTTGACGAACATGGGGCCGAGCTCCTCGAGCATGCGACGCAGGCGCACGGGCGTCAGATCGTGCCAGGCCTCGTACTTGCGCACGATGGCGAAGATCTCCGCGATGCGCTTGCGGCGGCCCTTGGCGGTCAGCTGGTACTCCTCCGTGGGAGCCATGACCTCGGGCTCGTCGGGGACGACGTCCTTGGCGCGCCGACGGCGATGAAGACCGTGCGCGATGAGCTCCTCCTCGTTATCGAAGACGAGCGTATCGTCGGGATCGAGTCGATCGTGTCGCGTGCTGTTCGGGGTGTCGGCTGCCATGATGCGTGCTACTCGGTCGCCCGCTCTTCCTCGGCGGCGGGCTCGGCGGCTTCCGTCTCGACCTCGACGGCCTCGACCTTGACGCTGACCGTCGCGTCGTCGACCTCGTCCACGAGCTCGGTCACGTGGTTCACGAACTCCGCGCGTTCGGCTTTGCTCATGGGGCGTACGCGAGCCAAGATCAGCTCGTCCAGGATGCGCTCCGCGACCGATTCGCCCTGATTGCTCAAGCGATCGGTCACATCGCTGAACATGCCGCCGGCACGCTCGAACACATCGGACATCGAGCGGGCGAAATCCGGCGTCTCGGCATCGGCGCGGACCTCCTCACCCTTGGCGGAGAGGCTGTCGAGCACCTCCTTGCCCTTCTCGGCGGTCAGCACCGCGGCGCCGAAGCCGATGTTCACCATGTTGTTGACGATCTTCTCGAACGAGGTAGCCATCGCGGCCTCCTTTGCGTGGGTAAGACGACATTTCTACCCTTGTACCCACATCCTAGCACGCCGCATCGTCGCGATTCCCGATCGCTCGGTACCGAAACGATACGGTGACGGGCGCGGATGAACGGGCCTTCCGTCCGTCCGCGCCCGCGCATCGGGTTATAAGGCGATCAGTTGTCCGACATGGAGAAGGCGTTCTTCATCGCCAGACTCGTGGTGTGCAGCACGCGGCTGAGCAGCGCGTCGGTCTCGTGCCGCAGGTCATCGGCCATGCGCTGGTTTGCCGCCTCGAGCGCCGCGGGAACCTCGGCTTCGGGCAGATCGGCCACCGCCGCATCGGTCTCGCGCAGCAGCTTGTGGGCAAGGCCACCGATCTTTTGACGGTAGCGGTCGATATGCGCCGCATTGTCGTGGAACCGCGCGTCGGCGAGCGCGGCGATGATGCGGTTCTCCCAGTAGAAGCTCTCGCTCGTCACGCGCGCGGTCGTGTTCTCCAGATACTCCGGCATCGTCTCCACGTTGCCGTAGAGCGGCACGAGCGCGTTGAACGCGTTGCAGCCGAACGCCATCCACTGCACGCAGGCGTGCTCCGGTGCGACGTAGGGACGGATCTGCAGCACGGCGAGCTGCCCGTTGCGGTTGATACCGATGGGACGGTACGCTCGGCGCGATTCGTCGCTGCCGCGGCGCCCATAGGGATCGAACGGCGTGCCCTGGTAGTGGGAGGACAGCACGTACTTCACGTCCTCGATGGTCACCTTGCGCTCGGGCACACGGCTCCACGGGATATCGTCGGCCTCGGGGCCGTAGGCGGCATGCGGACCGTCCCACTCGTCATGCGGGTTCAGGCAACGCTGCATATACCAAGCGCGCGGCGTGTTGTACACATGATCGGAATCCGAATGCGAACCGAAAGCCTCGCGCGGGTTGAAGATATCGCCCGACAGGATGCCGTCGCGGATATCGGCGAGCAAGTCACCGAACCCGTCCGCAAAATCCCGATCGTCCTCGTCGTCATCGAAGGACTCATCCGGCATGTCGGCGTAGATCTCGTCCAGCATGTCGTCGATGGCAGCCGGCCGCATCATGGTGAGGTTGAGGTGGTTGTCCTCCATCCACGTGCGCAGATCGGCGCTCGCCATGTGCTCGACCTGCTCGCCCTCGGCATCCGCCAGATCGAAGTAATCGATACCCAGCTGATTGGGCATGGTCACGTAGGCGTCGTCGGGCACGCGCTTGGCGATCCAGTGGTGGCCGCCGACGGTCTCGAGCCACCAGATCTCGTCGACATCCGAAAACGCGATGCCGTTCATCTCGTAGGTGCCATAGCGCTCGAGCAGGGCGCCCAAGCGTTCCACACCCTCGCGGGCGGAGCGGATATAGGGCAACACGACGGTGACGAGGTCCTCCTCGCCCAAGCCGCCGGGAACGGCGGGCACGTAGCCCTCCTCCCCCTCCTTGCCCTGCGCGGGAACGTACTCCACGAGCGGGTCCGCGCCCAGCACGCGATCGTTGCTCGTGATGGTCTCGGTCGCGGACATGCCGACGTTCGCCTCGTTGAAGCCCGCCTCCGCCCAGACGCCGTGCCCCGGCAGCGCGTCCGGCACGCTCGTGTAGCGCATGGGATCGTCGGGCAACTCGATGGTCAGATGCGACTCGACACTCGTGTAGACGCGCGGCTGATCCTCGGGATGCACCACCGTCATCTTCTTGGGCTCGAACTGCCCGCCCGGGGAATCCTCATTGCGCGCGACGATCGTCGACCCGTCGTAGCTCGCGTTCCTTCCCACCAGAATGGTCGTGCAGGGCATGCGCTCCTCCTTCTCGCATCGCGCGTGCCGCCGCGGCAGCACGCCGATATGGCCTATCGCTCCCCAGTGTACCCGTTTGCGATAGCCGGAGCGCCTAAGATGCCGTGTGGACCGCGAGTGCCCTCCGGAGACCGGATCGCGGGCTGATCCTCCGCCGGAACACGGATCGTGAATGTGGTCACGCCACCCGCACTTTGCGCGCAGACCGTTCCCCCATGCGCCTCGACGATCTCGCGCGCGATCGCCAGGCCGAGCCCTGCGCCGCCGACGCTTCGCGCCGATTCCTCGCGATAGAACCGCTCGAAAATCCGCTCGAGATGTGCCGGTGCGATCTCCTTGCCGGTATCGGTCACCGTGAACACGATTCCATCCCCATCGCGCGTCACCTCGCAAAGCACCTCGCTCCCCTCGCGCGCGAACGCGATGCCGTTGCGGATGATATTTGAAAGGGCGCGCGCCATCTTCTTGGGGTCGATGAACGCCTCGATGCCTTCGGGGGCATCGACGACGAGCTCGACGTTTCGATCCCGAGCCTGCACGAACAGCTCATCGGCGACTTGCTCGACGAACAGACGGGTATCGATGAACTCGCGTTCGATGGGAATGGCGCTCAGGTTGTAGCGCGTGATCTCGAAGAACTCGTCCATCATCCCGTCGAGCGATCGCGCTTTATCGAGGGCATTGCGGGCAAAGCGCACGCGCTGCTCGGATGTCAAGTCGGGATTCTCGGCAAGGAGCGCGAGATACCCCACGATCGAGGTAAGAGGTGTCTTGATATCGTGGGCAAGATACGCCACCAACTCGTTTTTTCGTGATTCGGCTGCCTGGGCCGCCCGCACCTGCTGTCGCTCATGCTCGGCAAGATGGGTAAGCTCACGCTGAGCTGGTGCAAGGTCAGCAGAAAGCATAGGTGCCTCACCACCCTCCGCGAGCTGCTCGATAGCGCCGGTAATCTCATCGACCTGTCTGGCTGCCCCCGCACACACGGTGCCCGCGACAGCGATCAGGCCGACAGCATAAGCCCCCCAGACCACAGGCCCCTTGATGATACCCACCACCGCACGGTAATCGGAAAGGTCGCGGAACGTCACATGACCGTTCGAGAGCGAGCCCTCCTGGTAACCGAGCAGACGGTAGAGCTCCACCGACTCATCGGGCACCTCGACCCATGTCGAGGTCATGTCGGCGATGAAGTCCGACAGCTGGTCGCCCACCAGCACGCGGGATGCGGCTACGGCCACCGCGAACGCGAACGTGTAGACGGCGACGCGCGCCAGCAGCAGCCGCACGAGCCGCCGCTTGGTATCAACGCCCTGAAGCGTTGCCAGACGGGACATCGCACCTCCTTTTCAAGCGAAACGACCGGCCAGAACGCATCAGGGAGCGATTTTGTACCCCACGCCCCACACCGTCTCGATGAACACCTGATCCGAATCGATGGCGGCGAGCTTGGTGCGCAGGTGGCGGATATGGACCATCACGGAGTTGGAACTCGACGCCATGTACTTCTCGCCCCACACCGCCTCGTATAACTTGCGCGTCGCCACCGGTCGGCCCCGTGCCCGCAGCAACAACGCCAACATGTCGAATTCCTTGGGCGTGAGCGAAAGCCGCACGTCGTGCAGACGCGCGATGTGCGCGGACACATCGACCTCGATACCTCGGCACTCAAGCAGCCGTGACGGCGCGCCGCCCTCCCGCGCATATGAGGCGCGACGCAGACACGACCGCACGCGCGCCGCGAGCTCGCGCGGCATGAACGGCTTGACCACATAGTCGTCGGCGCCTGTCATAAGTCCGGCCACCTTGTCGGCTTCCTCGTCTTTCGCGGATAGGAAGATGATGGGGACGCGCGAGACGGCACGGACGCGCGAGCACAGCTCGAACCCGTCCATACCGGGCATCATGATGTCCAGTACCAGAAGATCGAAGGGCCGCTCCCGAAACAGCGACCATGCCTCGTCGCCTGCATGCGCCTCGACGATCTCCACGTCATCGGCGCGAAGCGTATCGGCGACAAGCCGCGCGATGACAGGGTCGTCGTCCACGACCAGTATGTTCGTGCGTCCTTCGGTTCCCATGCCCCCATTGTAACGTGCCGCCGATGCGAACTCCGCACGTCGCCCAAGAGATAAGGATTCGATAAGGTTCCGCACGAAACGGTAAGGAATCGACATGGGACGCATAAGGTGCGGAGCCCATACGGTGATTCGTATGAAACCGATCGGTTTCACCCCTCAAGGCGCAGGGGCCAAGTCGCCGAACGGGAGCACCAACATGAACGTATCGACGCATACAACCCGACACAGCCGGCACACCCCGATGCGGCGGAACGGACGCACCGTTCCCGCAATCGCGCGGCTGCTCGTCGTGGCGGCGGCGATCCTCTGCCTTGCCACGCTCTGGCTCCTTCACCGTGCGATCACGACACCCGACACCGTCGACCTTGCCACCACCGACTGGAATCTCGTCTTGGTGAACAAGGACCACGCGCTCCCCTGCGGCTTCTCGATCGACACCGTGGAGATGCCCGGCGGTGAGCGCGTCGATGCGCGGATTGCCGATAGCCTAAACGCCCTGCTCGAAGATGCCGAGGCGGCAGGTTTCCACCCCTTCATCCGTTCCGGCTTCCGAACACGTGAGCAGCAGGAGGAGGTCCTGGATCAGCGTATCGAGGAATATGAAGCGGAAGGGTATCCCTCATCCGCCGCGCGCGAGGAGGCCCTTTCGTGGGTGGCCGAGCCGGGGACGAGTGAACATGAACTCGGGCTCGCCGTGGACATCAACGACGCGTATGGTGACGATGGGCTCTACGACTGGCTGCGGGATAACGCCCCCGCCTACGGCTTCATCCAACGCTATCCGCCGGACAAAAGCGACATCACGCACATCTCCCACGAACCCTGGCACTACCGCTACGTGGGTACAAAAGCCGCTGCCATCATCTACCAGAACAACCTCACCTTGGAGGAGTATCTGGCACAAACCCCGTAGCAAACCCCGGCACCGCACCGACATGGTTTTTCAGGCACAGCACCCACGAGGCCCCGCCTCGCGAATCCGCAAAACGGGAGAAGGTCCTTACATGCGTGGCCCCGGCATCCGCATCCCCTGAGCGACCTTCCGCAGCGAAGCGAGGACTGAACGAAGGGGATATGGTTGCCGGGCGCCCCGCCGGGCGGGCTACAGCCCGTTTTGCAGCTTCGCGGCCAAGACCACGTTGCTCATCAGCATGGCGCGCGTCATGGGACCAACGCCACCGGGTACCGGCGTGATGGCACCGGCGACCGGCTCGGCAGAGGCGAAATCGACATCGCCGCAGAGCTTGCCGCCCTCGTCGCGATCCATGCCCACATCGATCACCGTGGCACCCGGCTTGACCCACGTCCCCTTGACCATCTTGGGAACGCCGCAGGCAGCGACCAGGATGTCCGCACTCTGGCAGATACGGGCGAGCTCGTGCGGATCGGTTCGGGAATGCGCCACCGAGATCGTCGCATGCCGTGCGAGCAGCATGAGCGACATCGGCTTGCCCACGATCGAGGAGCGCCCGACGATGACGGCGTTCTTGCCCGCCGGGTCGATCCCGTACTCGTCGAGCATCTCCATGATGCCCGCCGGCGTGCAGGGGCGAAGCCCGGGCAGGTCGCGCACGAGGCGGCCCATGTTCATGGGATGGAAGCCGTCGACATCCTTATCGGGGTCGATCGCGGCGACGACCGCCTCGGTGTCCAGATGTGCAGGCAGCGGCATCTGGACGAGGATGCCCGCGACCTCGGAATCGGCGTTCAGACGCTCGACCAACGCCATGAGTTCTTCCTGCGTCGTCTCGGCGGGCAGCTTGTAATCGTACGAACGGATGCCGCACTGTTCGCAATCGCGCAGCTTGGAGCGCACGTACGTAGCAGACGCCTGATCGTCGCCCACCAGCACCACGGCAAGACCGCAGGCGATACCGCGCTCGGCAAGCTGGGCGACCTCGATCGCCGCGCGCTCGCGCACCTTTGCCGCGAGCACTTTACCATCGATTATCGTCGCCATGCGCGTGTCCTTTCGCCGGTATTCGAAGTGGACCTTTAGCCTACTACGAAACGCACCGCGCCGTCGCCCCAAGGGCAAATGGATACAAACGACGAAAGCGAGCATGCTCGCCGACCATCGACTCGAGGCCCTCGTCTTCCCCGCAGCATCCCCGATGGATTTCCGATGCGCCTATCCGCGTCAACACGTCACGATATATCGTCTTTTTGCCGCATCGTATACCGGAATCCCCCTTCCAGCCATCGCCCCTACACTCTGTAATCGGTGAACCACTTTGATCATCTTGCTAAAAATGCAGTTTTCAGGGGTTTAGATTCCAACGTAACATATGACTGTATATGACCCATTATTTTCATGTTGTTTTTCGCTGTTGCTCTCGTCAAAACGAAAAGCTTAGGTGCAAAAACCCCTGAAAAGTGCAATTTCATCAAGATGGCACAACGAGGTCTCACAGGAAAGCCTCCGCAGCACAAGCGCATGCCACGGTGACGCACTGCCGCCATACGGGAACCCCCTACCCATGACCATGCTTCGCCCGAATACCGGTCGAACAAAACAAAAGGAACCAAAACCCCGCATAGCACAAGCGGCCCGGACGGAAGAATCCGTCCGGGCCGCAATCGAATCAAGCTATCGGTACAGCGGTTTAGAACAGGCCGGAGATCACACCGTTATCGTCGACGTCGATATTCTCAGCCGCCGGGACCTTGGGCAGACCGGGCATCGTGAGAACTTGACCGGTGAGCGCCACCACGAAGTGCGCACCCGCGGACACCTTGAGCTCACGCACCGTGATGCGGAAGCCCGTCGGCGCACCGAGGACCTTGTCCTGATCGGTGAAGGAGTACTGGGTCTTGGCGATGCAGACCGGCAGGTTGCCGAAGCCGTCCGCACGGAGCTGCGCGAGCTGCTTTTTGGCAGCCGGCGTGAAGTCGACGCCGTCGGCGCGGTAGACCTTCGTCGCCACGGCTTCGATGGCCTCGGCGATATCGGTGCCGTCCTCGTAGGAGAAGCGGAAGTCGTTGGGCTCGTTCACGAGGCGCATGACCTCGTCGGCGAGCTCGAGCGCACCCTCGCCGCCCTTCGCCCACACCTCGGAGAGCCTGACGTTGACGCCGAGCTTCTTGCACTCATCCTCGATGAGGGCGAGCTCGGCCTCGGTATCGGACGGGAAGCGGTTGATGGCGACCACACAGGGCAGGCCGTATACGCTCTGGATGTTGTCGACATGACGGAGCAGGTTGGGCAGACCGGCACGCAGGGCATCGAGGTTCTCATCGTTGAGGTCTGCCTTCGCCACGCCGCCGTTGTACTTGAGGGCGCGCGCCGTGGCCACGATGACGACGGCGTCGGGCTTCAGACCGGTCATGCGGCACTTGATGTCGAGGAACTTCTCGGCACCCAGGTCGGCGCCGAACCCGGCCTCGGTGATCGCGATATCACCGAACCGCATGGCCATACGGGTGGCCATGATGGAGTTGCAGCCATGGGCGATGTTGGCGAACGGACCGCCGTGTACGAAAGCGGGCGTGTGCTCGAGCGTCTGCACCAAGTTGGGCTTCAACGCATCCTTGAGCAGTGCCGCCATGGCACCCTGGGCCTTGAGCTCGGAGGCGCGGACGGGACGACCGTCATAGGTGTAACCGACGACGATCTCGCCCAAGCGGGTCTTGAGGTCGGAGATGGAGGTGGACAGGCACAGGATCGCCATGATCTCGGACGCGACGGTGATGTCGAAGCCGTCCTCGCGGGGCACGCCCTGCGCTCGGCCGCCCAAACCGTCGACGATGTGACGCAGCTGGCGATCGTTCATATCGACCGCGCGCTTCCACGTGATGCGCTTGGGATCGATGCCCAAGGCGTTACCCTGCTGGATATGGTTGTCGAGCATGGCCGCGAGCAGGTTGTTGGCCGCACCGATGGCATGGAAATCGCCGGTGAAGTGGAGGTTGATGTCCTCCATCGGGATGACCTGAGCCCAGCCGCCGCCCGCGGCGCCGCCCTTGACGCCGAACACGGGGCCGAGGGAGGGCTCGCGCAGCGCAACCGCGCTTTTGATGCCGCGACGGCGCAGGCCGTCGGCAAGACCGATGGTGGTCGTGGTCTTGCCCTCGCCGGCCGGCGTGGGGTTGATGGCGGTCACCAACACGAGCTTTGCCGTATGGTCGGTCTTCTCGTTGAGCAGCGAGTAATCGACCTTCGCTTTATCGAATCCGTACGGGATCAGATGCTTCTCGTCCACACCCGCCTCGCGGGCGACCTCGAGAATCGGCAAGGGCTCGACGGAATGGGCGATCTCGATGTCCGACAACATGGTGTACCTCCCTGACGCACGTTGCAAAACCAACCTACAGCATACAACGAACACGACCGGTTGCGGGCAACCTCGCCCGCAACCGGTCGAAAACGCCATGGGGAGCCGTCGTCACCCTTCAGCGGGAGGTTCGACACCCAGATGCTCGAACGCCACCGAGGTGGCGATGCGACCCTGCGGCGTGCGCACGATCAGGCCGCGCTGCAGAAGATACGGCTCGTACACGTCCTCGAGGGTGTTCGGGTCCTCGCCGACCGCACTTGCGAGCGTGGTGAGGCCGACGGGACGGCCGCGGAACGTCTTGACGAGCGTCTCGAGGATACGGATGTCCATCCAGTCGAGGCCGAGCTCGTCGATCTCGAAGAACTCGAGCGCCTCACGCGTGATCGGCTCGTCGATCGGCCCGCTGCCGCGCACCTGCGCATAGTCGCGCACGCGCTTGAGCAGGCGGTTGGCCAGGCGCGGCGTACCGCGCGAGCGGGACGCGATCTCGCGCGCGGAGTCGCGATCGATCTGCACGCCAAGGATCGTCGCCGAGCGGATCACGATCTCGGCGAGGTCCTCGATGGAATAGTAGTCGAGACGGAACGAGATGCCGAAGCGGTCACGCAAGGGACCCGTCAGCATGCCGGAGCGCGTCGTCGCGCCCACGAGCGTGAACCGCGGGATATCGAGACGGATCGAACGCGCCGCCGGCCCCTTGCCGATCACGATATCGAGGGCGAAATCCTCCATCGCCGGATAGAGGATCTCCTCGACCGAGCGGTTCAGGCGATGGATCTCATCGATGAACAGGACGTCGCCCGGCTGGAGGTTGGTGAGGATCGCGGCGAGGTCACCCGTGCGCGCGATCGCCGGACCGGAGGTCGTCTTGATCTGCGCGCCCATCTCGTTGGCGACGACCGTGGCGAGCGTCGTCTTGCCCAAACCCGGAGGTCCCGAGAAGATCACGTGGTCCAGGCACTCCCCGCGACTCTGCGCCGCCTCGATGAGGATGCGCAGGCTCTGCCGGATATGGTCCTGGCCGCAATAGTCGTCCAGGCACTGGGGGCGCAAAGTGCGCTCGACATCCAGATCCTCCGACGTCAGGTCACCGGTGACGAAACGGCCGGTCTCGCGACCCGATGCCGCCGGCGCCCGACTCGACGACGCGGCGTCCGCCCACAAGTCGACCGATTCATCTGCTTCCCACATCATGCATCCATTCCGAGACGTTTCAGCGCGGCGCCCAGCAGCTCCTCGACGCGCATGCCGACACCATCATAGCCGTCGAGCGCGAGCTCGGCCTCCTGAGGACTGAAGCCCATCGAAAGCAGCGCGGCACGGGCGTCGTCGAGCGAGGAGGGTTCGGGTGCGCTGGCGAGCGGCAGCTGTCCCGCGGCGGGGATATCGGCCGAGAGCAGCCCGTGATCTTTGGCGAACACGCTCTTGAGCTCGAGGATGAGACGCTGGGCGGTTTTCTTGCCCACGCCGGGCACCTTCGCCATCCCCTTGGCGTCCTCCGCCATCACCACGGTATAGAGCTGCGGAAACGAGAAGGTCGTGAGCACCGCGAGCGCCAGACGAGGACCCACGCCCGAGACGGCGACGAGGCGGTCGAACATGGTCCGCTCGTCCCTTGTCGCAAATCCGAACAGCGTCATGGCGTCCTCGCGCACCTGGAGCCTGCAAAACAGCCTGCAATCCTCGCCGAGCGCGGGCAGCGAGGCCGCCGTCGTACCCGAGATGCCGAGTTCGAATCCGACGCCGCCGACATCGAGCACCGCCACGCTCGGCGTCGCCTCGACCAGCGTTCCATGGAGCAAGGTGATCATGAGTAGCCGTTCCCCCTCTTTTGGACATAGGTTCCACCGCTCAGCGCGCCCGTCCTACGCAGATGGGCATGACAGACCGCACACGCCAGCGCGTCGGCGGCGTGGTCGGGACGCGGGTCGTGATCGAGATGCAGCAGGTTGCGAACCATGAAGATGACCTGGCCCTTATCCGCGGCACCGGTGCCGACCACCGCCTGCTTGATCTGCATGGGGGTGTACTCGCCCACTTCGACGCCGGCAAGCGACACGGCGACGAGCGCCGCACCGCGGGCGTGCGCGGTCGGGATGGCCGAGCGCGCGTTCGCACCGAAGTAGATGCTCTCGATGGCGGCCTCCTGCGGCCGATAGCGCTCGACCACGGCGGTCAGATCGTCTGCGATATGACGCAGGCGAACGGGCAGATCGCTTCCGGCGGAGGTCTGAATGCAACCGTAGGCGCGGCAGCGAACCTCGCCCGCCCGTTCCTCTATAATGCCCCAGCCGGTATTCGCGAGCCCCGGGTCGATACCCAAGATGACCACCCGTTCACCTCCTTGTGTCAATTGCGAACATTTGTTCTACTATACCAAGGAGGCCGGGCCCCCGCAAGCCCGCGGCGAACATCCGCATACCGTTCCAAAGAACCTCGTCCGGCTCGAGACGGACGCCTCAGTTCTGCGAGAAGAACGGGTAGTGATGCGGCGGCATGCCCGGGGCCGGACGCCCACCGTCAGGAACGTCACCGTGCTCCGAAAGGTGCGAGAGGGCCTCGCGAAGCTGGTTCTCGAAGCGCTCGGCATTCTCGCGCATGCGCTGCTGACCCTCCTCGCTCGCCAGCTCCGCGCGCTGCTCGGGCGTCAGTCCCAACAAGTCACCGAGCAGGCCGAGGATCTCGCCGCGGACGCGCTGGCCGTGCTCGGCACCACGCGTCTCGAGACGCCCCATCTCCTCGCGCGCGACGTCCACGACGCGCTCTGGCGCGGCGCCCTGCCTGCCGAGGTCGGACCACGCGAGCGACGGCGGCCAGGTGCGCTCGGCGAAGGCCCGCGCCGAGACGATCGGAGCGAGCGGCAGCGAGCGGCGGTAACCCTCACCCTGGCGGACGACCAGCAGCAGCAACGCGAGCGCATCGGGTGACTGGCGCGACAAGGGCTGATCGTCGAATGAACGGTTCCTATCGACATGCGCCTCGAGCGCATCGTCGATCTGCGCCGGCTCCAAAGCGGCAAGGGTCGCCGCGACGCGCGCCGCGCGCGATGGATCGTCGTCGAACGTCGACACGACCTCGGAGACGATACGCACCATATGGTTCTCGACCGCCGAGAGCGACACTGTAGAGGCGGGGAGCACCGGCGAGATCCGATTGCGGTAGCGCGCCAGGAATTCGAGTTCCGTGAGATAGATGTCACCGAACGGCGCGCACACCGTCCTCGGCGTGCTCGCCGCGAGCAACGAGGCGGGAGCGAGCGCCGCATCGGTCTTGGTGATGGATGACAATACGCACGCGTCGAGTTCATGGGCGATGTCGGCAAGATACAGCGCGTTGATGCCCAAGCGGAGCCTGCCCACGTCGCGCGCGGGGACATCGCGGTCCATCCAACGCGACACATCCTCGTGCTCACGCTCGACCAGCTGGATGTTGAGGGTCGCGGCGAGCGTGCGGACGCACTCGACGCGTTCGCGCTCGCGCGTCTCCTGCTGCGGGGTGAACACGTCGGAGCGGCCGAACCCCATGCCCACGACGTTGCGCGGACCCAAGGCGTCGACTGCAAGCGCCGCGAGCAGCGAGGTGGGAAGATCGCCCTCGAGCGGAACGACGACGCGGGTGAATCCACGGGCGACGACCGTGTCGCGCACGAAGATGCGAAGCGCCTCCCAAAGCCACTCCTCGCGCTGGAACCGGGGCAGTCGCTGCATGTCGAGCGACTCCCCCATCTCGCCGCGGCGAACCTCCTGGACGACCATTCCCTCCTCGAAGCACGGGGCGGCTGCCATCACACGACCGCCGTCATCCATCACGAACGACCCGCCGGTGTAGACCGTCTCATCGAACGAGCCGACCGGGACCATGCTCGCAAGCCAGATGCCGGCATGGGCGACGTCGTCCGTATAGTGCCCGTCCGCCACCGAGGCGACCGCGCAGGTCTCCTCGTTGCTGATGTCGAACCCCGTCGTCTGGAAGTAGATCATAAGATCGCATCCGCGGGGCAGCTGGGCGATATCGCGGGCGAAATCGAACGTGACGGCGATACGGGTGCCCGCGAGCTCGAACACGACCGGCTCCCACATACTCGCCTCGACCCGGTCGCCGCGAAGACCCATGAGCGTCCGCAGGGGGATGACGCGACCCTCCCGCAGCAAGAACGCCTCGGCGAGCGGAACCTGCTCCACCGAGACGACGGCGGGCACCAGACATGCCACCCCGTGCTCCTCCACCTTGACTGCGAGCTCGCGCAGCGACCGGACCAGATCATGCTCGAAATCGGCGTACTCGATGAGGGTCGTCGGCTGCACGCCGGTGAACAGCGGCGCCGGAACACAGAGCAGCTGGGCGGCGGCGTCGGCCGCGAGCGCCGCCTGGTCGGCGATGCGCGAGCAGATGCCCTCGATGTCGCCTAGGCGCATATCGATCTGTGCCAGAGCAAGTTTCATCGCGTTTCCCCTCGGTAGGTCCGTCCCGTCACATGATAGCGGCACGGACGATGCGGCGCGCGCTCGTTCGCGCGACACACGAAAGGGCCGTCCGCGTCACCGCGGACGGCCCGAGAGCGCTATGAACGGCCACCGTCCCTAGAACTTCGCGCTCCACAGCCCGTGCAGGTTGCAATACGCGTACACGGTACCGGACTTAACGCCGCCGGCGAAAAACGTCACCGGGGTCTGGCCGGGCTTAAGGTGATGGATCTCCAGACGGTCATCGGCCTCGAGCGCCACCCACTCGATGTGGTGCGCCTCCTCCATGGGATGCTCGACCTCGCCCACCTGGACGTGGATGATATGCCCGTCACGCTGCAATTCGACGGCGGGAACGTGCTTCTCGGTCGCGGCGTCGACGGTGTTGGGCTCGAGGGCGGTGAAGCCCTCGGGGGCAGCAACGCCGTTCAAGCTCGCGAGAAAACCGCCGTCGCCATCGGTATAGAAGGTAGCCATGACGCACTCCTTACGCTGTGAACATCAGATACTGCCCTATTATGCCCAGCGGAGCGATTCGCATACACGGGGCAGCGCCGCGTCTCAGCGGATCGGGACGTTCGTTATTTGACGGTGAGGACCGGGACGTCGACGGAGCGGAGCACGCCGAAGCTCACGCTGCCGAGCATGCCGCGCAGGGCGCCCAGGCCGCGACGACCCATGATGACCAGATCGATACCGTGGGTCGTCACATATTCGGCGATACCGTCCACCGCGGAGCCGGAGAGCACCGCCGACACCTCGACCTTGCAGCACGCACCGTCGCGGGCAGCCTCCGCCACACGCTCCATCTCGTTGCGCGAGCGCTGGACGATCGAGCTGATCATGGCGTCGTACCCTTCGCTGCTACCGGCGTTGAAGGGGTCGTCGAACGCCCCTCCGGCGAGCGTGGGCACCGGAACCGCCCCCGTCGAGACGATCATGACCACGTGCACCGTGGCTTCGGGGTTGTCCCCCACCATGCCGAGAGCGGTGTGCAGGGCACTCTTCGCGTGCTCGGACTCGTCGTAGGGAACCAGAATGTTCTTGAACAACATGGTCTGCTCCTTTCCCGTGACGGACGACCTACTGCGTATATACCCCTTCGCGACCCACTGCGGCGACGCGCGGGGCAAATGCGGGTAGTACAGCCGAACGGAACGAAAGGGCAGGTGAACGGATGTAGGCGATGCCTCAGTACCGACCGCGCAGCGAGTACCAGCCCTCGCGCTCGTCGACCGTGAGCGGCACGCCGAACAGCTCGCTCATAGTCGCGCTGTCGAGCAACTCCTCCTTGGGGCCGTCGGCGAAGACCTCGGCATCCTTGATGAGCAGTACGCGCCCGATCGCCGGGATGATGTCCTCGGGGTAATGCGTGACGAGCACGACCGAACGCCCCTCGTCGGCGAGCATCCGCATGGTATCGCGCACGTGGTACATGCCCTGCGGATCGAGGCCGGTGCACGGCTCGTCGAAGATCAGGATGCGCGGGTCGCTCATGAGCTCGCGTGCCACGAGCACGCGGCGCACCTGGCCGGTGGAGAGGGTCATCACGTCGCGGTCGGCGAGCTCGACGATACCCAGGCGGTCGAGCGCATCGAGCGCACGGGCGCGGGCGTCCTCATCGGCCTCCACGTGCCGCGGCAGGCCGAGCGTGCCGAACAGCCCGCCGCACACGATGTCGATGACGGGCAGGTGCACGCGAACCTGGTCTTGCATCGTGGCGCTCACGATGCCGAGCGCCTGCTTGATATCGGACAGCAGCGGACGCGCCTGCCCGCGAAAGCGCACCGGCGGCTCGTCGCGGTGCAGAGGGAACACCTCGCGCGTCAGCAGCTGGATGAACGTGGACTTTCCGGCGCCGTTGGGGCCGAGCAGGGCCACATGCTCGCCCTCGGCCAGATCGAAGCGGTCGACGTGCAGGATCGTGCGACCGGCGCGGACCACCTGCGCGTCGCGCAGCGAGAACAGCGGCGGGGTCGTTATAGCCAAGATACCCTCGATTCCTCGATAACGATGCCCCTCGGGTATCGTCTCCCTCGTTTTTTGCTACGATACTTTACCATGCGAAAGCACGACGGTACACGGGAAAGAAGGCGCACCATGGCGGACATGCTCACACTCGACGCATTCGAGGAGGCCTCCGAGAAGGTCAAGGAGGTCACCCAGAAGACCGAACTCATCGAAAGCCCCCATTTCTCGCAGATGACGGGTAACCGGGTGTACCTCAAGCCCGAGAACATGCAACGCACGGGCGCCTACAAGGTGCGCGGCGCGTACTACAGGATCTCGACGCTCACGCCCGAGGAGCTCGGACGCGGCATCATCACCGCGAGCGCCGGCAACCACGCCCAGGGCGTCGCCTTCGCCGCGACGCGCGCGGGCGCCAAGTCGGTCGTCGTCATGCCCACCACCACGCCCCTCATCAAGGTGGAGCGCACCAAGGGCTACGGCGCCGAGGTCATCCTGCACGGCGACGTGTACGACGAGGCGTGCGAGCATGCCATGGACCTTGCCGAGGAGCATGGCTACACCTTCATCCATCCTTTCAACGACCCGGTCGTCTCGACCGGCCAGGGCACGATCGCCATGGAGATCGTCCAGGAGTTGCCGCTCGTCGACACGATCCTCGTACCCGTCGGCGGCGGCGGTCTGGCCTGCGGTGTGGCGACCTTCGCCAAGCTCTACAACCCCAAGATCCGCGTCATCGGCGTGGAGCCGGCCGGTGCCCCGTCGCTGTCCGCCGCGCTGGACGCCGGTCATCCTGTGAAGATCCCCGGTGCCAACACCATCGCCGACGGCACCGCCGTGCTCGAGGTGGGCGACAAGGTCTTCCCCTACCTGCAGCAGAACCTCGACGATGTGCTGACCGTGCCCGATGACGAGCTCATCGTGTCGTTCCTCGACATGGTGGAGAACCACAAGATGATCGTCGAGAACTCGGGCCTGCTCACCGTGGCCGCTCTCAAGCACCTGCCCGCCGATAATCGCCGCGTCGTCTCGATCCTGTCGGGTGGCAACATGGACGTCATCACCATGAGCTCGGTGGTGCAGCACGGCCTGATCCAGCGCGACCGGATCTTCACCGTGAGCGTGCTTCTGCCCGACCGCCCCGGCATGCTCGTGCGCGTTGCCAACGCCATCGCCGAGCAGAACGGCAACGTCATCAAGCTCGAGCACAACCAGTTCGTGAGCACGAATCGCAACGCGGCGGTGGAGCTGCGTGTGACCATCGAGGCCTACGGCACCGCGCACAAGGAGCAGATCATCGATGCCCTCCGCACCGCCGGCTTCGAGCCCCAGCTCTCGCAGACGATGCTCTAGCGACAGTGTCCCAAAAGGGGCCAGGAGAAAATTGGGACATCCGGGCGCACATCCGGATGTCCCAATTTTCTCCTGGCCCCTTTTGGGACATTTGGGACACCGCTGGCGCTAGGTTGTCGCTCTCGTGATCGTCTTCGCACCGATGCCCGTCAAGCGCTCGATTTGACGAACCGACAGTCGGCTGGCGCGAAGCGCACACAACAACTCGTCCCTTTTCTCACGCGAAAGGGACTTCACCTCGCTGAACCCGACATCCCCCAGAACACGCCTGGCAACGTCGCCCGCGTCCTCGTCGGGAATCCGAACACCCTCGACAAACAGGTATTCCGCTGACGGGTCCTCTCGGCAAAACTCCGAGAAACCTTCCGGACCACCAAGCATATCGAGGACGACCTCGGTTTTCGCAAACTCCGGAGTGCCCGCATACTCGTGATAGCTACTCCAAGGATAATCCTCGGCATCGCAAATGCCCGCCTTCGAAGGATTGTTGTGAACGTATCTGACCGCCTCGAGAAGATATTGATCGCGCTCTATCGGGGAACTTTTGAATCTCCCTTGGAAAACATGGCCGACATGACCCGATCGGGCGTTGAACCATCTCGCGTACCGCATCGTCATCTTCCCCACGGCCTCGCTCAAGCGCCCTGCGCGATCGCAAAGGATCACATGCACGTGATTGTCCATAAGGCACCAGGCGATGATGTCGATCTCGCAAGCATGTGCATACTCGCGAAGGAGCTTGAGAAAGAACCGCCGGTCTTCGTCGTTCTCAAACAGCCTTTGCTTTCCGTTGCCCCTCACGACCACATGGTAGTAGCCGGATTCGGATATTCTTCTCGCTGCACGCATACGAACCCCCTCCCCTAGATGTCCCAAAATTCTCCTGGCCCCTTTTGGGACATTTGAACCCCCTGGATCCTCATCTGATACCCAGGGAGCAGGAGTCCGACGCGCCAAACATGTCCCAATTTTCTCCTGGCCCCTTTTGGGACATTTGGGACATGGGGCGCGTCAAGGCCACTGGCCGAGGGATTTCGTGCTTTTGCCGAGTAAAGTGTTTCCTCTCGATAAACTCCTTGCGCAAATCCAGGGCACTGTTGCATAGTGGAGCAACTTGAGGAAATGCGACGACAGGGCGAGTACCGGACGGACGCACCACAGCGAGCGGGCAGTGTGAGAACCCGCGGCGGACGGTCGGGAACATACCCTCGAGCAGCCAGGCCGAACACGGACGCGGCCCACGGGCGATCCCCGTGCCGCGCGTTCGCGAGTACGCCGAGCCGGAAGGCCCCCGTTACGGGCATCCTTGCAGGGTAGCTCCCTTGCCAGCGCATCTCCCAGCACATGACACTGCGAGAGCGAGGGGATCGGATGCAACTGCGAAGCGATGCCATCAAGAAGGGGCTGGCCAGAGCGCCCCACCGCAGCCTGCTCAAGGCCGACGGACTCACCGACGAGGAGCTCGAACGACCGCTCGTGGCGGTCATCTCCGCCCAAAACGAGGTTATTCCCGGCCACATCCACCTGCAGCAGATCGCCGATGCCGTGAAGGCCGGCGTGCGCATGGCGGGCGGCACGCCATTGCAGGTCAACACCATCGGCGTGTGCGATGGCATCGCCATGAACCACGAAGGCATGCGCTACAGCCTGACGAGCCGCGAGGTCATCGCCGACTCCGTGGAATGCGCCGTGCAGGGCCACCGGTTCGACGCCATGGTCCTCATCCCCAGCTGCGACAAGATCGTGCCCGGCATGCTCATCGCCGCCGCACGTCTGAACATCCCCACCATGCTCGTCTCGGGCGGCCCCATGCTCGCCGGCCGCGATAAGTGCGGGCACCAGACCGACCTCAACAGCCTGTTCGACGCCGTGGGCCAGGTCACCGCCGGCACCATGACGCCCGAGGAGTGCGCATGG
>CAZRPL010000022.1:0-14365 GCA_964602045.1 uncultured Collinsella sp.
CGTGACCGTCGCATCGCTTGCCTACATCGTGCTGTATTGGATGGTGTTCGCTGACTGGGCCGCCATGCATTACCGGGCATTTCCGGCGGCGCTGTACTCACTGGTTGCATGGCCTGCATTCTGCTATTCGTCGGCGCTGCTCGTGGGATCGCTGTTCAACAACGTGGGGGAGGGCAAGCGCGTCATTCGTCTCGTGAAGGTGGTCAACGTCGCGGCGCTTGCGCTGCATGTTCTCATGTGGGCAACGGTGCTGCCGTTTCCCTCGTCGACGATAAGCGGGCTGTTTCTGGTGCCCATGATTTACATGGGCGACTTCACGATCCCCTGGGTCGCCACGTTGCTCGGTGCCGTCATGGGGTTCGTGCTCTAATGCGCGTCGCCGGTCTCAACAGGTTTGCCATAGATGGAGAGGGGATGCAGAGGGTCCACCTGCCGTGGTTGATACGGTCCGCGGGATCTCTGTGCATTCACCTTGCAGAAAAGTGGCTAGAATAATCTGACTTGCTGTCAGCCGGGAATCGCGAGGCCGTTCGAGTCGGCCGGCCTAGCCTTCCTGGCTGTCTGAAATGCTGGCATTCCTGCCTAAACTACCCCGAATGGGGTCTATTATGAGGAATAGTCGCCTTGGCGGCGCATGCAACGCTCATCCGCACGAGGTCCACGACAGCAGAATAGAAATATCTAGCCACCTTGGTCGGAGCAGATGGAATCCAGAGGGGTTTAGCACGGCAGAAGGTGTTTCCCGGCTCTGCCCAACCCCGTGCTATTTCCCCGACTGCCCTGGCTTGTCGGTCGGCGTCTTGCGCTTGGGGCGGTAGGTGATGCCGGCGGGCCGCTCGAGCGAACCCCGCTGGCCGCGCGCGACGCGCTCCATGTTTCGGAACCTTCTCGTCCAACGACGGTAGATGCTCTCGTTCGAGGTGGAGCGCATGCCCATGCAGGGAGCAGCGATGAGCACCGGCAGCAGATACTCGACGCTGCGCCAGATCACGAGGCCTGCGGACAGATGCCAGCCGAACATGCCGCCGAACAGGTAGGAGAACCCGACCTCCGCGCCTCCTGCGCCACCGGGAAGCGGGATGGCGTTCACGAGGAGCTCGACCATCGATCCGGAGGCAAGGCACGCGATCGGGTCGGCTTCGAGGCCGAAGGCGCGCAGCACGAAATAGGGAAGAGCGTACATGCAGCCGAGCTGCAGCAGGGTGATGACCTCGGCCGCCAAAAGCGCGCGCCTGTGTGCCGCCGCGGCGCGAAAGGCGCTCGAGAAAGTGCTCACCTGCGTGTCAAGCAGATTCTTGAAGCGATCGTGCCGATCGGCGTTCAGGATGTGCAGCGCACGGCCGATCTTAAGCAGGATGCCGCCCACCTTTTGGATGGGGCCGGGGAGCAGGCAGAGCAAAAGCACGCCGCCCACCTGCACGAACTTGTAGGCGAACATGAAGATGCCGATGAAGGTCACATCAAGACCGAGGATCTTGACGTCGGAGAAGGTCTCGAGGAAGTATCCGCTGCACAGCAGCAGCATGAGCGCGGCGAAGATGCCCTCGCCCGCCTCGTAGAGCGTGAAGCGGACAAACTGCAGCGCGGAGGCATCGGTCAGGGAAAGGCCGGCGCGCGTGAGGCGGTAGATCTGCGAAGGGATGACGCCGGCACCTCCGGGCGTGAGGCGCATGAAGAACACGCCGGACGCCTCGACGCTCATGAGGTCGCGAAAGCCGACGGGGGAGTTATGGTCGGTCGACGCGAGCACGGCGTAGGCGAGGACGCCGAAGACGTAATAGCACAGGAAGCAGACGATGCCCGTGGCGATCCAGCCGAGGTCGACGCCCGCGAGCGCGCGGAAGAAGTCGTCGATCTGGCCGCTGAAAAACAGGTAGGCCACGTAGATGACGGCGACGATACCGAGAAAGACGAAGGTTATCCTGACCTGCTTCATGGAGGAGCGGTCGGCATCGCGGTCGCGGGCCGACGTGGCGCTGCCGACGTGCAACTTGGGGGCGCTTCCTCGGCGCGCCTCGGCGGGCTCGCCTTTCACGACGGCAGAGCGCTTGGAGTCGGTGTCGCCCGCATGCTTTTGCGCCATGCGCCCTCCCGTTGAATCGATGTCTTCAAAGCAGTGTAGCCGCAAACCGGCCTTCACGCCATGCAGTACAGCGAGCCTACAGAATGAATAGCGAGGCGGCTGTGGCCCAGGATGCCGCCAGCCGGCCCCCTTGGGCGACACGCAGGCAGCGGGTTCGCCGGCTGAATGGGTCAATTGGGGACGGGTTCGTTCCAACCCATCGGCGGCAGTGTAAGCCGCCGATGGGTTGGAACGAACCCGTCCCCAATTGACCCATTGGCCCCACGCGGCAATTACTCCGCCTTGTCGTCAATGAGCATGCCGTCCAGCGTGCGCCAGGCGAGCTCGGCGCACTTCACGCGGGCGGGCATGTGGGAGATGTCCTTCAGCTGCGCGGCCTCGTCCAGATCCTCGTAGTCGTCTTCGGTGAGCTCCTCGCCGCGGATCATGGCCAAAAACAGCCCGGAGAGGCGCTTGGCCTCCTCGACCGTCTCGCCGGTGATGAGCTCGGCCATGATATCGGCCGACGCCTGCGAGATGGCGCAACCGTGGCCGGTGAAGCTCGCCTCCTCGATCACGCCGTCTTCCACGCGCAGCTGCAGGGTCAGTTCGTCGCCGCAGCTCGGGTTGATGCCGTCGTGCTCGTGGGTGGGGGAGTCCATCTCGTACTTGTAGTCGGGATGCGAGTTATGCTCCATGAAGGTGGTAGAGGTGTAGAGATTGCCCATCGGGGTTGCTCCTTCGTGAGAAAAAAGTGCCTGTCCCTATTTTCCCGTCAGGCGTGGAAGGTGGACCAGACGGCGGCGAGTCCGTCGACGAAGCGGTCGACGTCGCTCTTGTCGTTGTAGAAAGCCAGGCTCGCGCGGCAACAGGCGAGGTTCTCGACACCGAGCCAGGTGAGAAGCGGCTGGGCGCAGTGGTGCCCGGCGCGGATGCATACGCCGCTCATGTCGAGGATGCTCGCCACGTCGTGCGGATGGATGCCGCGGACGTTGAAGCTGATGACGCCGTGATGGCGCGCCGCCTCGGCGGGTCCGATGATGTCGATGTAGGGCAGATCTGCAAGACGCTCCATCGCATACGCGATCAGCGCCGCCTCGCGTGCGGCCACGGCCTCATAGCTGACGGTCTCGGTCAGATAGGTGAGTGCCGCGCCGGTGGCGTAGATGCCGGCGGCGTCCTGGGTGCCCGCCTCGAACTTCTCGGGCACCGGTGCCCAGACGGCATCCTGCTCGGTCACCGAGTCGATCATCTCGCCGCCGGTGAGCATGGGCGGCATCTGCTCGAGCAGCTCATGGCGTCCCCACAGCACGCCGATGCCCATGGGGCCGAGCGCCTTGTGCGCGGAGAAGACGTAGAAGTCCGCACCGAGGGCGCGCACATCGACTGCCATGTGGGGCACCGCCTGTGCACCGTCCACGACGAGGTAGCCGCCCTGGGCGTGCACGGCCTCACCGAGTTTGGCGAGGGGGTTCTCCACGCCCATGACGTTGGACACGTGGCCCGCGGCGACGATCTTGGTGCGCGGTCCCACCTTGGCGGCGATCTCGTCGTCGGTGATCGTGCCGTCCTGTTCGGGGTAGAGGTACACGAGCGCGGCGCCCGCGGCGCGGCAGGCCTGCTGCCAGGGGATGAGGTTGGAGTGGTGCTCCATGATGGTGATAGCGACCTCGTCGCCCGGCTCGAGCACGCATGGAGCGAACGACTTGGCCACCAGGTTCAGCGACTCGCTCGCGTTGCGGGTGAACACGATGTCGCGCGCCTCGGCGCGACCGCGCTCGTCCACCGCGCCGAGCAGGCGTGCGATCTGGGCGCGCACCTGCGCGATGACCTCGGTGGCCTCGACGGACAGCGAGTACAGGCCCCGCAGCGGGTTGGCGTTCATGGTCTCGTAGAAGCGGCGCTGCGCATCGAGTGCGCAGGCAGGGCGCTGCGCGGTGGCGCCGCTGTCCAGAAACGCGATCTCGGGCTTGCCCGCGAGCAGCGGGAAGTCCGCCTTATAGGGATTCGCCTCGATGTCGATCATGCGATCTCCTCCTCGAAATCGGCGAAGTCGTCGACGAGCGCGGAGCCGAGGCGCACCACGTTGGCGCGGATCTGCTCATCGGGAGCGCCGAGTGCGGCGTCCTCGAGCTTGGCGGTCACGAACAGCGCCTCGGCGGCCTCTTGCGAAAGGCCGCGGCAGCCGAGGTAGAACAGCTGCTCGGGGCGCACATGTCCGATCGTCGCGCCATGGTTGCCGGCGACGTCGTCCTCGTCGCACAGGATGGTCGGGACGGTCTTGTTGTCCACGCCGCGGTTCGCCAGAAGCACCGTCTCGCGCTCGGACCCCTCTGAGCCCTTGCAGCCGTGGACGAGGTCGATCGTGCCGCGCAGGACCTTCTTGGAGGTGCCGGTGAGCACGCCGTTGGCGTCCATGTTGGAGATGGTCTTCTTGCCGCGGTGGCGGATGACGTAGTTGAAGTCGCGCTGTTCGGTGCCCGAGGCGAGGTAACGCGTGTCGATATCCATACGCGCCGTGTCGCCGCGCAGGTCGCTGGCGAGCCCCGTGTAGGTGCGGCCGCCGCCGAGCGCGATATGGCGCACGTCCACGCGGGCGCCCTCGTCGAGCACGTAGCCGGCATCGTCGATTACGGTGAAGGATGCGTCGGCGGTGATGTAGACGGTGACGTTCACACGGGCGTCGGTACCGGCGAACACGCGCAGTTCCGACCCGATAAGGCCCGCGGCGTCGCGACCGTGCGCGTCGCCGTCGAGCGAGATGACGAGGTCGACCGTGGAGCGAGGGGCGGCGACCACGTCGACGCTCGCGCCGGCGGCGCTGCCCGCGCACCCGGCGACGCGCACGGTCGCCGCGGCGTCCTCGCCTTCCTCGGTGGCGAGGACGGCGGTGCTGCCCGCGAGGAAGTTCAGATAGGAACGCACGTCGACGTGCACGCCGGTCTCGAAGGCCGCCGCGACGTCGCAGGCGACCTCCTCGAGCGTGGCACGGCGCTGATATGCTGACAGCGCCGGGGTATCGAGGCCGTCGAGATGCTCCTCGGTGCGCTGGGCGGCGCGCACGCAGGCACGCTCGTCAACGACGTCGTCGCGGGCGGCGTCCAAGCGCTCCTGCAGCTCGGCCAGGGCGCGCTCGAAGCTCGCATGGGTCTCGGTGAGGGCCTCGTCGGCCTCGATGGTCACGGAGCCGTCGCGCGCAAGGTCGCACGGGATCTCGATCGTCGTATCGTTCATGCGCAGCCAGCTCCACGTCGGAGCGGGCATGGCGCTCGCATGCTTGACGTTCAGGGTCTCCATTACCCGATCGCCCCTTCCATCTCGAGCTTGATCAGGTTGTTCATCTCGACGGCGTACTCGAGCGGCAGCTCCTTGGACACCGGGTTGGCGAAGCCGTTCACGATCATGGTGCGCGCTTCCTCCTCGGAGATGCCGCGGCTCATGAGGTAGAAGATCTTGTCGTCGCCGATGCGGCCGATCGTGGCCTCGTGACCGATGTCCACGTTCTTGGCGCGGATGTCCATCGAGGGGATGGTGTCGGACCGGCTTTCGTCATCGAGCATGAGCGACTGGCAGGACACGGTCGCAGCCGAACCCTCGGCGGCCGGCGTGGCCACGATGGAGCTGCGGAACGTTTGGATGCCGCCGCCCTTGGAGATGCCCTTCGTCTCGACGGTCGCGGTGGTATCGGGCGCGCCGAGGACCACCTTGCAGCCGGTGTCGAGGTTTTGACCGGCGCCGGCGAACGTGATGCCGGTGAAGCTCGACTTGGACTTGCGACCGGCCAGCACGCTCATGGGGTAGAGGTAGCCCACGTGGCTGCCGAAGGAGCCGGAGATCCACTCGATCTCACCCTCCTCGTCGCAGCGGGCGCGCTTGGTGTTCAGGTTGTACATGTTCTTGGACCAGTTCTCGATCGTCGAGTAGCGCAGATGCGCGCGCTTGCCCACGAACAGCTCGACGGCGCCGGCGTGGAGGTTGGCCACGTTATACTTGGGTGCCGAGCAGCCCTCGATGAAGTGCAGGTCGGCATCGTCCTCGACGATGATGAGCGTGTGCTCGAATTGACCCGCGCCGGCGGCGTTCAGGCGGAAGTAGCTCTGCAGGGGGAAGTCGAGCTTGACGCCTTTCGGCACGTAGACGAACGAACCGCCCGACCACACCGCGCCGTGGAGTGCGGCGAACTTATGGTCGGTGGGCGGGATGAGCGTCATGAACTTCTCGCGGATGAGCTCCTCCCAGCGTGGCTCGTGGAGCGCCTCCTCGATGCCCGAGTAGACGATGCCCATCTTGGAGGCCGTGTCCTGCATATTGTGGTACACGAGCTCGGAGTCGTACTGGGCGCCCACGCCGGCCAGATAGCTGCGCTCGGCCTCGGGGATGCCCAGGCGCTCGAAGGTGTTCTTGATATCGTCGGGCACGGAGTCCCAGTCGGCCTTCTGGTCGGTGTTGGGCTTCACGTAGGTGACGATATGGTCCATGTCCAGCCCGGCGATCGACGGACCCCAAGTGGGGTTGGGCATGCGGTGGTAGATCTCGAGCGACTTCAGGCGGAACTCGAGCATCCAGTCCGGCTCGTCCTTGCGCTGGGAGATCTCGGTCACGATCTCGGGCGTGAGGCCCGCGTCGAGGCGCTCGAAGCCCTCCTCGGAGTCCTTGAAGTCGTAGAGGCTGCGGTCGATATCCGCGACCTCGGTGCGCTGCTTTGCCACGTCAGGCCTCCTTAGCGCGCCTCGGCGACGTCGGCCGCCTCGCGCTCGAACGACTCGAAGCCGTGTTCGTCGATCCAGGGGATGAGGCTCGCGTCGTCCTCGCGCACGATGCGGCCGTCGACCATCACGTGGACGCGATCGACGGTGAGGTGCTCCAGGATGCGCGTGTTGTGCGTGATGATGACGAGCGATCCGTCGCAGCTGGCGCGGTAGGCGTCCATGCCGCGCGACACCACGGACAACGCGTCGACATCCAGACCGGAGTCGGTCTCGTCGAGGATGGCGAGCTTGGGTTGGAGCAGCAACAGCTGCAGCATCTCGACCTTCTTCTTCTCGCCGCCGGAAAAGCCGACGCCGAGCTCGCGGTTGAGGTAGGCGGTGTCCATGTCGAGCTGGGCGGCGAGCTCCTTCACGCGGCGACGGAACTCCTTGCCGCGCATCTCGAGGCCGGGGCGACCGGCGATGCTCGCGCGCAAAAAGCTCGACAGCGGCACGCCGGGGATCTCGACGGGCGCCTGGAACGACAGGAACAGGCCCGCGCGGCTGCGCTTGTCGCAGGACAGGTCGGTGATGTCGGCACCGTCGAAGGAGATGGTGCCCTCGTTGACGGTGTAGACGGGGTCACCCATGATGACGTGGCCCATGGTCGACTTGCCCGCGCCGTTGGGGCCCATGAGCACGTGGGTCTCGCCGGCGGACACCGACAGGTCCACGTGGTGGAGAATGGTCCTCTCATCGACCGAGGCGGTGAGGTTGTTGACGCTGAGCAGCGCTTCTGTTGACATCGGGTGTCCTTCCTCGAACTGTTCGGGTAAACCCTAGGAATTCTCTCGGGATAAGGATAAGATGTAGCGGAAAAGAGTCAAAGCAATTCCGAGCAATTCACTAAGAATAGGCTTGCCGCGTGCGGCTTCGCGAACCCCGCCACGCCGCATGCTTCGATATCGGGAGGCACATCGATGCTCATCTCCTCAAAAGGCCGCTACGCGCTGCGCCTCATGATCTACATCGCCGCCTTCGGTGACGAGGAGGGCAAGATCGCCCTGCGCGAGGTGGCGGAGCGCGAGAGCATCTCGCTCAAGTACCTGGAGCAGCTGGTCCGTCCGCTCATGCAGGCAGGCCTGCTCAAGAGCGTGCGCGGCAAGGGCGGCGGCTACATGCTCGCCAAGCCCGCCGACGAGGTCCGTGCCGGTGACATCCTGCGCGCCGCGGAGGGCGCGACGGCTCCGGTCGCCTGCGACGGTCTCGAGGGGTCGTGCGTCCGTTCCGACCTGTGCTCCACCGTACGCTTCTGGCAGGGGCTCGAGGACGTCATCGACGAGTACGTCGACGGCGTCACGCTTGCCGAGCTCGCCCGCGTGCCCGAGCTCAAGCTCGACGTCGACCTATCTAGTATCGAAGTCTAGCTAGGATATTCGCTCGGTCGGTGCGATAATCCCGTGAAGGATGGGAAGGTTCCGCCCGGCACGGGTGGGATTTGATGCACCATCACGAAGGAGGGCACATGAGCGATTACCTGATTTCCTGCGAATCGACAGCCGATATGCCGCTGTCGTTTTACCGCGAGCGCAACGTCGGCTACGTCTGCTTCCACTATGAGATGAACGGCGAGACCTACACCGACGACATCTACCAGTCCACGACGCCGCAGGAGTTCTTCGGTAAGCTCAAGGCGGGCGCGCAGGCCAAGACCTCGCAGGTCGGCACCGGCGAGTACGTCGACTTCTGGGAGCCCTACCTCAAGGAGGGTACGGATATCATCCACGTATCGCTGTCCACGGGCATCTCCGGTACGTACAACTCTGCATGCCTGGCCGCTGAGACACTGGCGCCGAAGTACCCCGACCGCAAGATCCGCGTGATCGACTCCCTGTCCGCATCGGCCGGGTTCGGCCTGCTCGTCGAGCTCATGGCTGACAAACGTGACGAGGGGATGGGCTTCGACGAGCTGGTGGCGTGGACCGAGGCCAACAAGATGAACGTCAACCAGTGGTTCTTCGTGTCCGACCTCGACTGCCTGAAGCGCGGCGGCCGCGTGTCGGCGACGAGCGCGCTGATCGCCACGGCGCTCAAGATCTGCCCGATCATGAACGTGAACTTCGAGGGCAAGCTCATCCCACGTGAGAAGATCCGCACCAAGAAGAAGGCGATCGTCCGCCTGGTCGACGCCATGATGACCCATGTCGAGAACGGTTCGGCCTACACGGGTCGCTGCACCATCTCGCATTCCGATTGCCTGGACGACGCGCTCGAGGTCGTGCACCTGATCGAGGACAAGATCCCGGCGCTCAAGGACAAGATCGAGATCAGCGATATCGGCGGTGTGATCGGCGCGCATACCGGCCCCGGCACGGTCGCACTGTTCTTCATGGGCGACAAGCGCGTGGACTGATCCCAGCGTCTCGCGTCGCTAAAATCACAGCTCATCGATGTCGCCCGCGACCATCGCCCACGAGTGGTCGGGCGGCGTCTTGCGTACGGCCGTACGGGCCGTCCATGAGCGGTGGATTCCGTTCCCGTGGTGTGCTCCTGTTCTTTTGCGCAGGAGCGGTCGGGCCCGTTTCGCCTTTGGTAAGCTGGTGCCAGATATCACCACCCGCGTTGCGGGTTTATCCGATAAGGCTGTGAGAACATGGGAAGTATCTTGGACATCGCCGTTCCCGTGGGGCTCTGCATCCTCGCCATCATCGCCGCCGCGATCGCCTACAGCATCGTCGTTGCCGTGAAGGGCCGCAGAGCATCCAAGCGCGAGGAGGCGGCATGGCGCGAGTACCGTTCCGAGACCGGCGGTCGCCCGCGCGACGGCTCCGTCCGGCGATAGCCGCAAGCTAGCGCTGCTTGCGCGTGCGCCGCTTGATCCGTGCCATATAGAAGCCCTCGAATTCACGTGTGGGACAAATGGTGAGCGTACCTTCCAGCCGACTCGATAAGCGGGGGATGGCAAGCTCTCCCGTGCTGCCGTTCGCGATCTCGATAGGCTCGATGACGCAGTCGCGATGGCGCTTGAGCGCCGCGGCGACGATCTGATCGTTTTCGGCGGGTAGGATCGAGCAGGTGGAGTACACGAGCGTGCCGCCGGGTTTGAGGACGGTGAGCGCGCGGTCGATGAGCGCCCGCTGGGAACGCGTCACCTTGTCGAGGAGCTGGGGGGTGATGCGGCGTGCCGCTTTCCCGTCGCCGCCGCGCACGGTGCCCGATCCGGTGCAGGGAGCGTCGAGTAGAATCTGGTCGAACGAGAAGAACGTGTCGAGCTTGCGCGCATCGCAGCGCATGACTTGGATGTTCCTCGCACCGAGTTTAGCCAGGTTGTACTCGAGCTTCTCCGCGCGCGGTCCGTTGAGCTCGCATGCCGTGATGCGGGCGGCGCCGTCCGCGAGCGCCGCCATCTGGCTGGTTTTGCCGCCGGGCGCGGCGCACATGTCGAGGATGTCGGCACCAGCGCGCGGAGCGAGCGCGAGCGGGGGCAGCATGGAGGAGAGGCTCTGCAGGTAGACCTCACCATCGCGGTAGATGTCGAGGTTCCAGACGTCGCGCTCGCGTGCGTTCTCCAATACGAAGGCGTCCGGATACCACGGGGCGCGCGCGTGCGCGATGCCGACGCCATCGAGGGCTCGCCCGATGCGTTCGGCGTCGGTTTTAAGCGTGTTGGCGCGCAGGGAGACGGGTCGATCGGCCGCTGCACGCAGGCCGTCGAGGATACGCTCGGCATCGACGCCGTCGTAGGACTCCTCGACACGCTCGACGACGAACGTCGGCAGGGTGCGCTGCTCTGTCTGGTCGGCCATGGTGTGCTCCCGATTGTGAGATGGTGGTTCGGCCTTCCATTGTCCACGATTTCCGCCGTCGGTGCAAAGCCCGTGCGGGACACAGATGTCCCAAAATGCTCCTGGCCCCTTTTGGGACATTCGACGCCGACCGTGCAGATGCGGAACATCGCCTGTGACGACTGCGCGTTCCGTAGGTGCGCACGTGTCGGCGGGAAGCGGGTCCGCGCGCGGCGGCGAAGACATGCCGCTGCGCCCCTCGTTCGTGGCGGCGCTACAGCACGAAGCCGAGCGCGATGAGGCCCACGCAGACGACGAGCACGGCGATATCGCGCCCGACGATGGGGTAGCGCTTATAGGAGCTCTCGCGTGTGCGCAGGTAGAAACCGCGCTGCTCGGCGGCGAGCGCCGTGGCGTCGGTCTTGCTCACACTCGAGATGAGCAGCGGCACGCACAACGGCAGCATGAGCTGCATCTTCTTGAACGGGTTGTTGGTGTCGTAGGCGACCCCGCGTGCGGTCTGCGCCTCGATGATCGCGTTCATCTCCTGCGAGAACACCGGCACGAAGCGCAGGGCCGTCGTAAAGGTGAAGGCGTACTTGTAGGGGATGTGCAGCTGTTCCACGCACGCGTTGGCAAGATCGTTGAGCTTGGTGACCATGAGCATGAGCACGAGTGGCAGCGCCACGCCGAGCAGGCGCAGGCACGCCTTGCCGCCGGTGATGAGACCCGTATCGGTCACGAAGGCGAACAGCGTCTCGCCGCTGCGCACGAAGACGAGTTGGAGCGCCAGCATGATGAGGGCGACCGGCACGAGGAGCTTGAGCAGGCGGGCGAGGCGTCCGAACACGCCGGCGTAGACGGCGAGCAGCAGGGTGAACGTGAGCAGGCCGAGGAGTGCGGCGAAGGTGTCGGACAGGAACGTGGCGATGATGATCGCCGCGGCGAGCGCGAGCTTGGTGACGGGGTTCAGGCGATGCAACAGGGTGTCGCCGGGTACGTAGTCGATCACGTTAAGCACGGCCCATCAGCTCCTTCACGGTGCGGACGATATCGCTGACCTCGGTGATATGCGAAAACGCGGGGGAGACGTCGCGCGCCAGGCGCTGCGCGAGGTCGATGACCTGCGGAGGCGTGACGCTCGAGCGCGCCATGAGGTCGAGGTCGGCGAACAGCTCGCCGGCGGGCCCGCGGCCAAGGATGCACCCGTCGGCCATGACGACGATGCGCTCGGCGAAGTCGCTCACGACCTCCATGTCATGGCAGACCATCACGACGGCGCTGCCGTGTTCGGCCATGTCGCGTACGGTCTCCATGACCGTCATGCACTCGCGGTAGTCCAAGCCGCTCGTGGGCTCGTCGAGCACGACGATATCGGGCTCCATGACGACGACGCCGGCGAGGGCGACCATCTGGCGCTGCCCGCGCGACAGCGAGAAGGGGGCTTCGGTGGCGGGCAGGCCGAAGCGCTTGATCACCCGACGGGCGCGCTCGCGCGCCGCGGACGGGTCGACGCCCGTGAGCTCGAGGCCGAAAGCCACCTCGTCGAGCACGGTGTTCTTGCAGATCTGCCGATCGGGGTTCTGGAACAGCGTCGCCACGTGGGCGGCGATGGTCGACACGGGCGTGTCGCGCGTGTCGAGCCCGGCGATGCGCACCGCACCCTGCGAGGGGCGCAGCAGACCGTTCAGCAGTTTGGTGAGGGTGGTCTTGCCGGCACCGTTCTGGCCCACGATGCCCACGAGCTCGCCGGGGTATACGGTCATGGACAGGTCGCGCACGCTCGCGCCGCCGTTGGGGTAGGTAAAGCCCACGCCGCGTAAGGTGAGTACGGGTTCGGCGTCTTGGGCATGCGGTCTGGAGGGCACGTGCGGGGACGGCTCGGGCTCGTCGGCGGCGCGTTCGCCGATACCGGGCGCCGTCGAGAGCGCGTCGCTGATGAGTCGGTAGGCCTCCTCGACGTTCAAGCAGGGTTCCGTATGCGCGGTAAGGCCGTCGCGTGCGAGGCTGTTGGAGATGCGGACCGTGCGCGGGCTGTCGACGCCGATGGCGCGCAGGCGGTCGCCTTGGGCGAAGACCTCGTGCGGCGTCCCCTCGAGTTCGAGCTTGCCGGCGTTCATCACCAGGATGCGGCTGCAGTACTCGGACAGCAGCGCCACCTTCTGCTCGATCACGACGACGGTGATCTTCTTGGTGCGGTTGAGCTCGCGCAGGATATCGAAGACCATACGCGAACTTACCGGATCGAGTGCGGCGGTGGGCTCGTCGAGCACCAGCACGCGGGGGGCGAGCGCCAGGATGGCGGCGATCGCGACCTTCTGCTTCTGGCCGCCGGACAGCGTGGCGATCTCGCGATGGCGCAGATCGGCGATGCCGACGGCGTCGAGCGCCTCGCTGAGCACCCGTTCGATGTCGGCGTGGTCGACACCGAAGTTTTCCAGGCCGAACAGCAGCTCGTCCTCGACGACCGAGGCGACCATCTGCGCGTCGATGTCCTGGTTGACGCTGCCCACGATGCGCGCGATGTCGGTGAGCGTCACCTCGCAGGTGTCGATGCCGTCGATGCGCGTCGCACCGAACAGCTCGCCGGTGAAGTGGTGGGGGATCGCGCCGGACAGGCACGCCGCGAGCGTGGATTTACCCGCTCCCGACGGGCCGATGACGCCCACGAAATCGCCCGCCTCCACGCGGAGGGAGATGTCGTCGAGCGCGTGCTCGGCCTCCGATCCGTATGAGAACGAGACGTTCTCCATCTCGATGATCGCTGCCATGGGAACCTTTCCGATGTTGATCGCCAGGCGCATCGCCCATGTACGGGCGATGCGCGCGTAAGGGTCGTGGATGCCGCCGACGTGCGGCAGCATCCCATGATACCCGAGTTCTAGCGCTTGAGCGCGGCGCGAAGCGGCAGATAGAGCGCCTGCACCACGAATGCGTTGAACACCGCCGTGCCGAGCACGAGCGGGACCTTGACGAGGGAGGCCTCGATGGCGAAACCCGAGATGACCGTGCCGGCGACGGCGAACAGAGCGCCGGAGACGAGGGTGGCGGCGAAGGCGGCGACAAGCGGTGTCACGCTGCGGCCGGCGACGCGCACGTCGAGTCGGATGAGGGCGGCCATGGTGAGGGCGCCGGCGACCTCGGTGGCGAAGTTGAGGCCGGGGATGGACGTGCTGATCTGGATGACGGCGGCGGATACGAGGCCGAAGACTGCCGCCTGCGCGAAGGCGCTGCGCGTAAGCAGGATCGCCAGCGCGTAGGCCGCGATGATGAACTGCGGTTTGATGCCGGTCATGGCAAGCGCGTTGCCGAGCGTCATGTTGAGGATGAGGCCGGCGGCGACCAACACCGCGAGCAGGATGAGCGAGGAGATACCGGTCGTGCCGCTGTGGGCGGTCGAGGCGTTCACGGTGCGGGCGGAGGCGTCGTTCGTGCGCATGGGAGGCGTCCTTTCGGTATGAGGGATGGGCCCGTCGGTAAGACGGCTGGCCGATAGCGGGATTCGAGTTTGCGGTACGAGGCGTGCGAGCGCCGGTTGCCGGTGATCGCCGGCGGTTTACGAGCTAGTCGTTGAGCTTCAGGGCCTTCTTGATGGGCACGTACAGGGCGCCGACGAGCACGGCGTTGAAGACGGCGGTGAGGGCGACCACGGGCAGCATGGCGGCGGCGATGGACATGTCGAACTGCATGAGCGCCATGCGGATGAGCATGAAGATGAAGCCGGAGACGAAGGTCGTCACGAAGGTGCCGAGCGCGGGGATGACGGCGCGCGCCCCGGTCTTCATGCCGGCGTTGACGATCGCGGCCATGAGCATGGCGGCGATGCCCTC
>CAZRPL010000022.1:14479-38114 GCA_964602045.1 uncultured Collinsella sp.
GATGGGCTTGCCGACGGGCATGTTCAGGATGAAGCCCGCGGCGAGCAGGATGGCGAGCAGGACGAGCGCCTTGATGTCGAGCGTGCCGCGGTCGGGGGAGGAGACGGTGCGGGCGGTGTCGTTGGTGGTGCGGGGCATGGCGGTTCCTTTCGGTGGGAATGGATGAGAGGGGAGGCGCGTGATGCGAGGGGCGGTCTAAGAAAAAAGGCCCCCGGTCAAACCGGAGGCCTTTTGCGCGCTAGGGAACAAGGCGCGATGGACTCACCGTCGACCGACCGGATTCACATCACGCCACCACCAGTTGTTGAGGGAAGCTGCGGACTTCGTCATGGCTGGTGGCTCCTTTCCAGATACTCGAAGGTTCGCGCGTCTGCGCGTTGTGTGCACTATAGCACAGTGGAGCGTATACAGGAAGGACGATTCCCGTGAATGTTTCACATGCGTTTCGCGGATCGGGACGTGCGCGATGGGGACGGGTCCATCCGGGTATCGCGCTTGACCTGTCGCGCGTTCGGTCAGCGGGTGTTCAGTTTGGAGAAGTCGTCGACGATGACGTCGAGACAGCTCGGCAGGACGCGCGCGCCGAACGCGCCCGTGTTGCTGGGGACCACCTCGCCGTCGAACTGCATCCCGAGCGAGGGCGTGCAGGTGATGCGCGCCTCCTTGGCCTGCATCATCTTGAACTGCGGCCGGCCGAGGCCCCTGCCGGCAGGGTCGAGCACGCCGGCGAGCAGGGTCGGCAGCAGCTCGACGGTCTTGGCCGGCTCGATGACGGTGATGTCGATGAGGCCGTCGTCCATACGGCAGTCGGGGAACAGGTTGATGTCGTTTTGGATGACCGCGGTGTTGCCCACCATGCAGCCGATGCCGTCGAACTCGTCGACCTCGCCGTCGTGCTCGATCCTGAAATGCGCGACCGGCGGCTCGGGTGTGGCGAGCGCCGCCAGCGCGTAGGCGACCTCGCCGATCTCGCGCTTGCCCGGCGCCGCCTTCTCCATGATCGCCGCGTCGAAGCCCGAGCCCGCGATGATGGTGAAGCCGTGGCGCTGGATGTCGCCCGCCTCGTCTTTCCAGTACAGCTCACCCATGTCGACGCTGCGTGTCCGGCCCGCACGGCATGCCGCGGCGAGCGCCGCCGCTTCGGGGGCGTTGCCGATGTTGTTGAAGAACAGGTTCGCGGTGCCCGAGGGGAAGACGAGGACCGGCACGTGCGTGTCGCGCAGGCAGTCGAGGACGTTCGACACGGTGCCGTCACCTCCGGAGACGACGATGCGGTCGAACGAGCGCGCATCGGCCGTCGCGTCGGGCGCCTCCATACCCGGGCCGATGAAGCGCATGCAGATCTCGTCACCGGCTTCGGACAGGGCACGGGCGAATGCGAAGATCTCGTCGGAGCGTGGCCCCGACGCGGGATTGTGGACGATGAGGTGGCGCATGGTTCATCCGATCGGACGTATCGAGGGCGGATAGGGCTTCCGTTATCCTACCCGTTGGATATCGGCCGATGCGGGGTTGCGTGTTCCGCTGCTGCATCTCCATATCGTATGGATCTCCGTATCGTGTCGGGCCTTGGGTCGCAAACCCCGCGCGACGAGCGGACGCTCTGCCCGGCGACGAAGCGTGGCGTTTATCGGGTGTCCCGTTCGCCGCGGGCGCGGATGCGCCGTCATGCGATAATGTGACCCGAGCCGCACCCCGCACGTCCATCCGTCCGCGCGTCGGCTCGCGACCGTTTCATGCAACCTGCGTACTCCGGGGGTTTCTCATCGATATGTACCTATCCACGACGTCGGATCTCCAGGCGTTCTGCGAACGCGCCCGCGCGCATCGCGCAGTGGCCATCGATACCGAGTTCCTGCGCGAGCGGACCTACCGTCCGCGCCTGTGCCTGGTCCAGGCGGCGACGCCCGACGAGTGCGTCGTCATCGACCCGATCACGATCGACGACCTCGCCCCGCTCACGGACCTCATGGCCGACGAGGGTATCCTCAAGGTGTTCCACGCCTGTTCACAGGACATGGAAGTCCTGATCGACGCCATCGACGTCCTGCCCGCTCCGATCTTCGACACGCAGGTCGCCGCGGCGTTTCTGGGCGAGCGCATGCAGATCTCCTATAACGGGTTGGTCCATGCCTTCTGCGGCGTCACGCTGCCAAAAAGCGAGTCGCTGACCGATTGGTCGCGCCGACCGCTCACCGATCGCCAGATCGAGTACGCCGTGGACGACGTGCGCTACCTGATCGAGGCGTACGACGTCATCCGAGAGCGGCTCGAGGCGTCAGGGCGTCTTTCGTGGGTCGTCGACGAGATGGTGCCGCTTACCGACCGGTCGCACTACGAGGTCGATCCGCGCCAGGCGTTCCGTCGGGTCAAGCGCATCAGCGCTTGCACGCGCCGTCAGCTCGCCGTCGCCCGTGAGCTCGCCGCGTGGCGGGAGCGCCGCGCGATGCAGCAGAACGTGCCGCGCAAGTGGATCATGTCCGACGAGGTGCTGATCGCGCTCGTCAAGCGCGCCCCGCACGACGCCGGCGACTTCCGTCGCGTGCGCGGCACCGAACAGCTCTCCGAACGCGATGTCGAGGCGGCGCTGCTCGCCATCGCGCGAGGGCGCAGCTGTCCGACCGATCGGCTCCCCAGCATCGGCCGCGCCCATCGTTCACCCTCGCCCGAAGCGGAAAGCGTCTGCGACCTCATGTACGCGCTGCTGCGCATCGTGTCGGAGCGCTCCGGTGTCGCCACGGCGCTCATCGCCGGTCGCGACGACCTGTACGACTACATCGACCATCCCGAGCGCAGTCCCTTGCGGGAGGGGTGGCGTTTCGAGCTCGTCGGGTCGCTGCTCGACGACCTGCTTTCGGGCAACATGGGGCTCACGGTCAAAGAGGGCGCGGTCGAGATACTGTAGCCGCGCGTTCGGGGTACAAGGATGCCATGCCGCGCCATCCGGGCGCCGCGGGTAAAGGAGTGAAGATGTTTCCCTATTACGGCTTCGGTATCGATCCGTCGTATCTACTGCTCGTCGTGGTGTCGCTCGTACTCGGCTTGGCCACGCAGTCCTATATCGACTCGACCTATCGTACGTGGTCGAAGGTGCCTTCCGACGGTTCGTCGGGCGCCGATGTCGCGCGGCGCATGCTCGATTCGAATGGGTGCTCCCGCGTGGGCATCCGCAGCGTCGCCGGGCGCCTGACCGACCATTACGATCCGCGCGACGACAATCTGTATCTGTCGGGCGACAACCTGAGCGGCGGTTCGGTCGCGAGCGTCGCCGTGGCGTGCCATGAGGCCGGCCACGCGATCCAGCGCGAGCAGGGCTTTCTCATGATGCGCGTCCGCACGGCGCTCGTGCCGGTGGTCAATTTCTCGCAGAACATGTGGATGATCGTGTTCATCGCCGGCGTCGCCCTGAACGTCGCCGGTCTCACCACCCTCGCCATCCTGTTGTTCGCCTTCTCCGTGCTGTTCCAGGTTGTGACCCTGCCCGTCGAGTTCGACGCGAGTCGCCGCGCGGTCGCCTACATCCAGGCGTCGGGCATGAGCGAGATCAACGTGCGCGGGGCGCGCAAGGTGCTCACCGCTGCCGCGCTCACCTATGTCGCCGCGGCGCTGACGTCCATCTTGCAGCTCATTTACCTGCTGGGACGTACCAATCGCGACGAATAGCCGCCAGCGTGCGCGCCGATGGGCGGTCGTGTCCGCGCGGCGCGCTACACTGGGGGTGACGATGACGGACGGATGTGGGGAGGTACCGTGTCCGGTTGGAACCTGACGGGCCGCATGCCCGATACCGCGACGGAGGCCGCCGCGGACGATGCGCTGTCGGTATCGCAGGCCGTCGAGCTCGCGGCCAATGCACTCGACGCCATACCGCAGCTCGTCGTGCTGGGCGAGGTGACGGGCTTTCGCGGTCCCAACGCGCGCAGCGGCCACTGCTATTTCCAGATCAAGGATGACGCCTGCGCGATCGACTGCATCATCTGGCGCGGCAGCTACGCCAAGCGCTCCTTCGATTTGCGCGACGGCATGCAGGTGATCTTCACCGGCGGGTTCAATCTGTACAAGGCCACCGGACGCATGAGTTTCGTCGCGCGCTCCTTCACCTTGGCGGGGGAGGGCATGCTGCGCCAGCAGGTCGCCGCCCTTGCCGACAAGCTGCGGCGCGAAGGTCTCATGGAGGCTTCGCGCAAGCGGCATATCCCGGTGTTCTGCTCGCGCGTCGCCGTGGTCACGTCGCTGTCCGGCGCGGTGATCGACGACGTCAAGCGCACGCTGCGGCGTCGCAATCCGCTCGTCGAGCTCATCTGCGTCGGCTCCAAGGTACAAGGCGAGGGCGCGCCGGCCGAGTTGATCGAGGGCCTCGCCCGCGCAGCCGCCATCGAACCCGCACCCGACTGCATCCTGCTCGTGCGCGGTGGAGGCTCGTTCGAGGACCTCATGACCTTCAACGACGAGCAGCTGGCGCGTGCGGTCGCCGCCTGCCCGGTGCCGGTCGTCACGGGTATCGGGCACGAGCCCGACAACTCGATCTGCGACATGGTGAGCGACCGGCGCTGCTCGACGCCGACCGCCGCGGCCGAATCGGTGGCGCCTGCCATCGGCGACCTCGTGGAGGTGCTCGACGCGCGCGAGCGCCGCATGGCGGTCGCGATGTCCGGCGCGGTGAGGACCCGCGCGGGCGATCTTTCCGCTTTGGGCGACCGTGCCGTCCGCGCGATGCGGTCTCGCCTGGAACGACTGGCGCTGGCGCTTCGCGCCGCTGCGGACCGGCCGTGCCTGGCCGATCCCGCGTGGATGGTGGAGCGCAGGCGCTCGGACCTGGAGCAGACCGCGGAGCGCATGGCCTCTGCCGTCGAGCGCTCGCACCGTCGCTTCGTCGACGCCTTCGAGCCGCTGCCCGCGCGACTTGCCGGCAGCGTTTCGGGACTTGCGCCCAAGCATCGCGAGCTCGGGCTTGCCGCCTCGCGTCTGCAGCGGGAGGGCCGCGCGCTTCTGGCGAGCCGACAGGCCGACGTCGCCCGCGCGGCGGCGTCGCTCGACGCCCTGTCGCCGCTCAAGGTGCTTGCGCGCGGATATTCCATCGTGTACGGTGCCGGCGGTGTGGCGACGAGCGCCGCCCGCTTCGAGTCGGGCGACACCATGCGCGTGCGTTTTGCCGACGGCAGCGTGACGGCGCAGGTCGAGCGCACCGAGCTTGCCGAGCCGGCACCCGATCCCTCCCAAGCATGAGGGCGATATCGACACAATCGAACGGATAAGGAGATCCACCATGGCTGATCGCAAACCCGTAGACGAGCTGACGTACAAAGAGGCGTCCACGGAACTCGAGCTCATCATCAGGAGCCTGGAGTCCGGCGACATGGAGCTCGAGGAGTCGCTCGAGAGCTATACCCGCGGCGTCGAGCTGCTGCAGAGCCTGCGTTCCCGTCTCGAGGATGCCGAGCAGAAGGTGAGCGTGCTGCTCAAGGACATGGACGGTACCGATACGCTCGTGCCCGGCGAGGCCGCGGATGCATCTGATACCCTGAACCTGTAGCGATAGGGTCGGGCCACGGATCGGTCCGACCGGGAACGTGGAGGTAACGACCCATGGATGACTGCATCTTCTGCAAGATCGCCGCTCACGAGATCCCCTCGACGGTGGTGTACGAGGACGACCTGGTCATGGCGTTCGACGACCTGAACCCGCAAGCGCCCGTCCACACGCTGGTGATTCCCAAGCAGCACTATGCCAACATCGTCGACGGCGTGCCGGGCGATGTGCTGGCCGCGATGACGCATGCGATCGGGGAGGTGGCTGCCGCGAAGGGCCTGGCCGACGGCTTCCGCGTCATCGCCAACACCGGCGCCGCTGCCGGCCAGACCGTCATGCACTTCCACATGCACGTGCTCGGCGGCACCGATCTGGGCGAGAACCTGCTGTAAGGTCCGTTCGCCGATGCGATGCTCGCGCCCGGCCCGCCCGCGTCCGTGGGCAGGCCGGGCGCATCATGTCGCCGCCCCCTGCGTCCCCATGCCGCTTGTCGGCATTTTTCCGACATCTGGAGGTTGAGCTGGCGGTAGTATTTGGCCGATGGCTGAAACGCACCGAACGATATGTATTATATTGCTAGAAAACATCACTAAAAATTACCCAGCTATAAAGTGAGCGTTTAATTCGACAATCTCGTTGTATACCGTGTCGGTACCATTTCCGCGACCTGCGCTTTTGCTGTCGTTCACATGCATGTGACGGCAGGTTTCGTTATGAAGCACTCGCTTCGAAAATGGTGCGAAACGCGTCCGCCAGATTCGGCGCCTACGGGCAAGGCGGCTGTCCTTCGTACCCATCGCGAATCGTGCGCGTAGGTTCGTATACCCGAAATTGTCCTAACGGTGGTTCTTTTATTCCGTAGCGGCATGATTGGGCGTATGATGGAAGTTGTTGTGAGTCCGTCGGGATGGTTCGACGGAACCGAATTCACGAGATGGGAGATCCATGAACGTTCTCGTTGTCAACGCAGGCAGCTCCAGCCTTAAGTATCAGCTGCTCAACACCGATACCCGCGAGGTCTTCGCGAAGGGCAACTGCGAGCGCATCGGCATCGACGGTTCCTTCATCGGCCATGAGGAGAACGGCGTCAAGGGCAAGCTCGAGGTCGCGCTGCCCGATCACAAGACGGCCATCTCGCATGTCTTCGAGATCCTGAAGTCCGTCGACCAGCCCATCGAGGGCATCGGCCACCGCGTGGTGCAGGGCGGCTGGTACTTCCCCGAGTCCGCGGTCGTGACCGACGAGACCCTCGGCTGGGTCCGCGAGGTCGCTCCGCTGGCTCCGCTGCACAACTACGCCGAGGCCGACGTCATCGAGATCTGCCGCGAGATGTTCCCCGAGCTGGGTAACGTCATCGTGCCGGACACCGCCTTCCACTTCAACATGCCCGAGCAGGCCTGGCGCTACGCCATCCCGCGCGACATCGTCGACAAGTACCACGTGCGCAAGTACGGCGCCCACGGCACCAGCCACCGCTTCATCTGGCGCACCGTGCACGAGGTGATGGGCGACAAGACCCATAAGCTCGTCTCCTGCCACCTGGGCTCCGGCGCCTCCCTGTGCGCCATCGAGGACGGCAAGTGCATGGACACCACCATGGGCCTGACCCCGCTCGACGGCCTGATCATGGGTACCCGCTGCGGCACCGTCGACCCGGCCACCGTGTTCTATCTCAACCGCGTCGCCGGCATGAGCATCGACGAGATCGACACCATGATGAACAAGCAGTCCGGCCTGCTGGCCGTCTCCGCCAAGTCCTCCGACTCCCGTGACATCGAGGAGGGTGCCGACAACGGTGACGCCAACTGCCAGATGGCCATGGACATGTTCTACTATCGCACCTCCCAGCTGTTCGCCGAGATGGCCGCTTCCATGGAGGGCGTGGACACCATGGCCTTCACCGCGGGCATCGGCGAGAACTCCGTCACCATGCGTGCCGGCGTGGCCGAGCGCCTCGGCTGGATGGGCGTCGAGATCGACCCCGAGCTCAACAAGATCCGCTCCGACGAGCCGCGCGTCATCTCCACGCCCGAGTCCAAGATCACGGTCCTCGTGGTTCCCACCAACGAGGAGCTCATGATCGCCCTCGACGTGGAGGAGCTGCTGGGCTAAGGCTTCGCGCATATCGTGTGCCGCACAGGGCTGTGCCGGATATCCGGCACAGCCCTTTTTCAGCGTTTGGTACGGTGGCTCGTTTTGCGACGGGATCGTTTCGAGAGATACGACTCAAAAGGCTTCGTCCCAAAAGAGTCGTCGAAAAAGGGCCTTCGGGAACTTCCCGAAGGCCCTTTCGTAGGAAGTGATGTGCGGAGATGCCGTTACTCGGCCATCTGCGCCTGGACGGAGGTGATCGCCACGACACCCACGATGTCGTCGGCGGAGCAGCCGCGGGACAGGTCGTTCACCGGCTTGGCGATACCCTGCAGGATCGGGCCGTAGGCCTCGGCCTGGCCGAAGCGCTGGACCAGCTTGTAGCCGATGTTGCCGGTCTCGAGGTTGGGGAACACGAGCACGTTGGCGTGACCGGCCACGGTGGACTCGGGGGCCTTGAGCTGGGCCACGGAGGGCACGATGGCGGCGTCGAGCTGCAGATCGCCGTCGACGGCGAGCTCGGGTGCCTTCTCCTTGGCGAACGCGGTGGCCTCCTGGACCTTCTTGGCGGTGTCGCCGCCGGCGGAGCCCATCGTGGAGTAGGAGAGCATGGCGACCTTCGGCTCGACGTCACCCATGAACGCCTTGAAGGAGTTCGCGGAGGCGATGGCGATCTCGGACAGCTCGTCGGAGGTCGGATCGATGTTCAGGCCGCAGTCGGCGAACACGAGCGTGCCGTCGGCGCCGAACTCGGGGGTCTTGGTGCACATGACCATGAAGGCCGAGACGAGCTTGGTGCCCGGGGCGGTCTTCAGGATCTGCAGCGCCGGACGCAGGGAGTGGCAGGCACCGGAGACCAGACCGTCGGCGTCGCCCATCTTGACCATCATGGTGCCGTAGTAGGTGGCGTCCATGACCTGGGCGCGAGCCTGCTCGATGGTGACGCCCTTCTTGGCGCGCAGCTCGGCGAACTTCTGGGCGTAGGCCTCATGGTTGGGGGCGTCGGGCGAGGTGGGGTCGATGACGGTGACGCCCTCGACGTCGATCTCGGCGGGGTTGCCGAGGATGACGAGGTTGGCGAGGTCCTCCTCGACGATCTTCTTCGCGGCCTCGATGGTGCGCGGATCCTCACCTTCGGGCAGGACGATCGTCTTCTTGTCGGCCTTTGCCGCGGCCTTCATACGGTTCAGGAAGTCGCTCATGATTCTCCTCAAGACGTCGGCCCACATGCGCCTGCGCACATGTTGAGCATTCCTTGTGTGGCAAGGTCCATTATAGGATTTGAGCGCTATAATCCACTAAACATTTTGTCGCGGTGTTGTGCCGCGCGTGTGTTTTGTTACGCGAACCCGACTGAGGAGTTTCGATGCAGGTCACGTCTGGTTTACCGGAGACGTTCAATCCCGATCTTTACGACATGATCGTCGTCGGGGCGGGGTATGCGGGGGCTGTGTGCGCCCGCCGTCTTGCGGAGACCTCGGGATTCCATGTCGCCGTGCTCGAGCGTCGCGACCATATCGCCGGCAACGCCTACGACTGCCTGGACGACAGCGGCATCCTCGTCCACACCTACGGTCCGCACATCTACCATACCTTCAACGAGCGCGTGCACAATTTCCTGTCCCGCTTCACGGAGTGGACCGACTACCAGCACAAAGTGCTCGCCAACATCCACGGCACGCTCATGCCGGTGCCCTTCAACCGCAAGAGCCTGCTGCTGGCGTTCGGCGAGGAGCGCGGCGAGCAGCTCTATCGCAAGCTCGTCGACACGTTCGGCGAGGGCAAGAAGGTTCCCATCATGGAACTCCGCGCCAAAAACGACCCCGAGCTCGCCGAGGTCGCCGATTACGTCTACGAGAACGTGTTCCTCCACTACACGATGAAGCAGTGGGGCAAGACCCCCGATCAGATCGATCCGTCGGTGACCGGCCGCGTGCCCATCTTCATCGGCGACGACGACCGCTACTTCCCGCAGGCGCCCTATCAGGGTATGCCCGCCGAGGGGTATACCCGCCTGTTCGAGAACATGCTCGACCACGACCTGATCGACGTGTATCTGGGCGTCGACGCGCGCGACATCTTCGAGATCGGGGAGACCACCGTATCGGTGTGCGGTAAGGTCTACGGCGGCGAGATCGTCTATACCGGCCCGCTCGACGAGCTGTTCGGGCTCGACCTCGGCGCGCTTCCGTACCGTACGCTCGATATGGAGTTCGAGACGCTCGACGTCGACCGGTTCCAGCCGGTCGGCACGGTGAACTACACCACGAGCGAGGATTTCACGCGCATTACCGAGTTCAAGAACATGACGGGTCAGGTTGTTCCCGGCAAGACCACGATCATGCGCGAGTACAGTCATGCCTACGAGCCCGGCAGCGGCCAGACGCCGTACTACGCGATCCTCGACCCCGAGAACCGCGCGCTGTACGAGCGTTACCTTGACCGCGTGGTGAACCTGACCAATTTCCATCCGGTGGGCCGTCTGGCCGAGTACCGCTACTACGACATGGATGCCGTGACGGACTCCGCGCTCACCCTTTCCGACGAGATTATTTCCTGCCATGCCTGATTCCACTATGCACAAGGTGGTGACCTTCGGCATCCCGTCGTATAACGCGGCCGCCGACATGGATCGCTGCATCACGTCCATCCTCGAGGGTTCGGGGTACGCCTCCGACATCGAGATCATCATCGTCGACGACGGCAGCGTGGATGACACGCCTGCCAAGGCCGACGAGTGGGAGACCCGCTATCCGGGCATCATCCGTGCCGTGCACCAGGAAAACGGCGGCCACGGCATCGCCGTGCTGTCCGGCCTGCGCGAGGCGAGCGGCACCTACTACAAGGTCGTCGATTCCGACGATTGGCTCGATGCCTCCGCGCTCTCCACGATGTTGACCATCCTGCGCGGGTTCGAGGAGCGCGGTACGCGCGTCGACCTGTTCATCTCGAATTACGTGTATGAGAAGGTCCACGAGGGCACGCACAACGCGATCAGCTATCGCAGCGCCCTGCCGCGCAAGCGCGTGTTCGCGTGGGATGAGGTCGGTCGTTTCCGCCCCGACCAGAACCTGCTCATGCACAGCCTGTGCTATCGCACCGATGTGCTGCGTGCCGCGAACCTTCCGCTGCCCGCCCATACGTTCTACGTCGACAACATCTACGCGTATGTGCCGCTGCCGCTCTGCAAGACGCTCTACTACGCCGATGTCGACCTGTACCGGTACTTCATCGGGCGCGAGGGCCAAAGCGTCAACGAGGCCACCATGGTCAAGCGTCTGGACCAGCAGTTCCGTATCACGCGCATCATGATGGAGGCCTACCATCTGTACGACGACGTGGAGCCTGCGCGCCTGCGCTCGTACATGATGGGGTACTTCACGATGATGATGTCCATCTGCTCGGTGTTCTCCAAGCTATCCGACAACCCGGATGCCAAGACCTGGCTGCGCGAGCTGTGGGCGGACCTCAAGGCGTACGACGAGCGCATGTACCGTCACGCGCGCTACGGCATCATGGGCGTGGGTACCAACCTGCCTAGCAGCGTCGGTGAGAAGACGACCATCGGCTTGTATCACCTTGCCAGTAAGATCTTCAAGTTCAACTGATCGTATGGTGCTCGACTGATCGCATCGCCGGGGCCGCGGCATACGCCGCGACCCCGGCGATGTCCGTTTGGGACACTGCGGCCCACATCCGGGTGCGTCTCAAACACCGTTGTGCCGGTATTTCCGGTTCGTTTTCGCTCATGTGGTCACGGGGAGCCGATTACTGTCATTTTTAGCCGCTCGGAAAGGGCCTTGCGAGGGGTCTTTCGTTCTTTGAGGGCAAAAGCCCTGACTGACGCATCATCTTATATATCATTTTCCGTCTAAGGGCCCCGTTTCCGGCTTGGGGTCGTCGAGAACGGGCCCTCATCTTGCAGGAATCGCTCTCTCGTGACCACAATGACGAAAACGAAGCGGCGGAAGCTCCGTTATTCGCGCGTCGGTGCACTAGATCCTGATGGCGCCCGTCGCGAGCATGACGATGGCGGCGACAGCGGCCACGGCGATGACGACGGCGATGATTTTCTCGCGTCCCGTCAGGATGACCGTCTCGCCGTATTCGCGGCGTGCCTTCGCGTAGAACACGATGCCGGGGACATAGGCGATGCAGCACAGCATGAGCTGGTAGATGCCCGACAACGTGATCGCCGCCACGAGGAACGCCGTCGCGAAGGCGCCGAGGATGCACGAGCCCATCATGCCCTCGGAGCGTCGTGCCCAGGCGTGCCGTGCCATATACGCTGCGGCAAGTCCCCACGATATGACGATGGAGGCGGTGCAAAGCGAGTAGGCGAACTGATAGGCGGCCTCCGAGAACAGCATGACGATCGAAAGCACTTGGATCATCGCGCCGGTGGTGATAAGGCACGCGGTCGGGGCCCCGTAGATGTTCTGCTCGGCGAAGACGCGCGGCAGCAGCTCCATCCGCGCCATCTCGTTCATGGCTTCGGATGCGAGGATGGTGTAGGACAGCCATGCTCCGAAGATCGAGATGATCAGCCCGGCGGAGATGAACGCCCCGCCCCATGATCCCACCGCATGCTGGAAAATATAGGGCATGGAGGGGGAGTCGAGCGCCATGAGCTCCTCGCGCGAGAGGTAGCCGTAGGGGAGCACGGATGCGGCGACGTAGATGACGACCAGCACCGTGCAACCTAGGATGGTCGCACGGGACACATCGCTTTTCCTGCGAGCGCGATGGCCGAGGACGCTTGCGCCCTCCATGCCGACGAACACCCACATCATGACCATGAAGCAGTTGACGATCTGTGTGGGCACATCGCCCGGCGCGCCCTCGCCATCGAGGTTGTTGGCGACGTTGCCCCAGAAATCCGCGGTGAACAGGGCGGGATCGAACAGCAGGATCATCGTGACGATGAACACGAAGATCGGAACGAGCTTGCAGGTCATGACGATGGCGTTGATGACCGAGGCCTCCTCGACGCCGCGATTCACGAGCAGCACGATGATCCAGTTGAGCACCGAGATGAACGCAACGGCGCCGACGGTCAACGGGCCGGAGAACGGTGGGAAGAAATAGCCGATCGCCGTGGCGAGCATGACCCCGAACGCGACGTTGCCGATCCAGATGGAAAGCCAATAGCCCCAGCCCGATACGAAGCCCACGAACGGCCCGAACCCTTCCTTCGCGTAGGCGACGATGCCGTTCAGATCGGGACGGTGGATGGAGAGGTGCCCGAACGAGGTCGCGAGCGCCATGAAGCCGACGCCGCTGATGGCCCATGCGATGAGCGCCGGACCCGGTGCCGCGGCGGCGGAGATGTCGGTCGACAGGGCGAAGACGCCCGATCCGATCGAGGAGCTCACGACGAGCGCGATAAGGCCGAATAGGCCGATACCCTTCTTGTAAGTCGGGGTGGACGGGGCGGTGCTCGTGTCGAGGGACATGGGGGCTCCTTGGGCGAATGTGAATAAAAGACCCTGCCGTTCGTATGGCATGGCCGGCGAGTTCCCTGCACGCCGGTGTCTTCTACCCTACATTGTGCATACGGCAGCAGTGCGATTGCATGAGAATTCCCCCTGCGGCATCGCGGGCACGGTGCGCGGAGCGATAAGGGCTGTTCGCATTATCGCGCACGTCCGCCCGGCAGGGCACGATGGGACGGGTCGTGAAAAGGCGGATCGCGCTCCACCCGCATGTACCGTGGCGGCAGGGCGGTATAATCGGTGCCGTCGTCAAGCGAGAAGGAGGACCGGCATGTCTGCGACCCGTGTCGCCATCATGGGCATCATCGTCGAGGATACCGACTCGGTGGAGGAACTCAACGAGCTTTTGCACGAGTATCGTGCCTATATCATCGGTAGGATGGGCGTGCCCTATCGCCAACGTTCCGTGAGCGTGATCTCGGTGGCGCTCGATGCGCCGCAAGATGTCACATCGGCGCTCGCCGGCAAGGTCGGCTCGCTTACGGGCGTGAGTGTCAAGACGCTGTACTCCAACGTCGTCGCCGAGCAGGATGCGGCCGATGCCTGATGCGGTCTCGCTTCGTCGGGGCACGGAGCTCATCGACCGACTTTCCGTCGACCACGAACTTGAGCCGGGGGAATACGAGGACCTCGTGGTATCGTTCACGCCCGAGCTCGCTTCCTATGCGGCGGAGCGTGCGCGCGAGGCGCGGCAATCGGTATACGGCGGGGATGTCTTCATCCGCGGTCTCATCGAGATCGGCAGCTATTGCCGGAACGATTGCCTGTATTGCGGACTGCGTCGCTCCAACCGCGCCGCCGAGCGCTACCGTCTCTCGCGCGAGGAGATCCTCGCGCGCTGCGAGGAGGGCTACCGTCTCGGATTCCGTACCTTCGTGCTGCAAGGCGGCGAGGATGTGGCCTTCACCGATAAGGTCGTCTGCGATTTCGTCGCATCGATCAAGGAGGCGCATCCGGACTGCGCCGTGACGCTTTCGCTCGGCGAGCGGAGCCGTGAGAGTTATCGCGCGCTGTTCGATGCCGGTGCTGATCGATATCTGCTACGACACGAGACGGCCGATCGTGCGCACTACGCCCAGCTTCATCCCGCGGATCTTTCCTGGGAACGCCGTATGGCATGCCTGCGCGAGCTGTCGGACATCGGCTATCAGGTGGGCTGCGGCTTCATGGTCGGCTCGCCCTGTCAGACGCCGGCGACGCTCGCCAAGGACCTGAAGTTTGTCGAGGACCTCCGTCCGGCGATGTGTGGGATCGGGCCGTTCATCCCGCACCATGCGACGCCGTTTGCGCACGAACCTGCCGGCTCGGTCGAGCTCACCTGCTATCTGCTCTCGCTGTTGCGCCTGATCGACCCGAGCTTGCTGCTGCCCGCGACGACCGCCTTGGGAACACTGGACGCGCGCGGTCATGAGCGCGGGATGCTCGCGGGCGCCAACGTGGTCATGCCCAACCTCTCGCCGATGACGGTGCGGCGTAAATACGAGTTGTATGATAATAAGGCGTGCGCCGGGAGCGAGGCGGCCGAGGGGCTGGCCGAGCTTTCGCGGCGTATGGAGGCGATCGGATACCGCGTGGTGATCGATCGCGGCGACGTGCGACGTCGCGTGATGGAATAGGGACGGCCCCGTTCCGTCGCATGTTGGGGCACCGGGACGTATCGCCGCGTCCGGTGCGAACGGATCTGAGGGGAAAGGCCTTGGCCTGACCTCGAAGGAGGTATACATATGGCGACGTATGACCCGAGGTCCCGCTCTGCCGAGGACTTCATCAACGACGGGGAGATTCGCGAGACCCTCGACTACGCCACGGCGCATGCGCGCGACGTGCCGCTGATCGAATCGCTGCTCGAGAAGGCCAGCCCGAAACGTCAAGGCAACGGCTACCACTGTGCGGGCCTCACGCACCGCGAGGCGAGCGTCCTGCTCGCCTGCGAGGTCCCAGAGCTCAACGAGAAGATCTTCGAGCTGGCGCGTCAGATCAAACTCGCCTACTACGGCAACCGCATCGTGCTCTTCGCCCCGCTCTATCTCTCCAACTACTGCGTGAACGGCTGCACGTACTGCCCGTATCACGCCAAGAACAAGCACATCGCGCGCAAGAAGCTCACGCAGGACGAGGTGCGCCGCGAGGTGATCGCCCTGCAGGACATGGGGCACAAGCGTCTGGCGATCGAGGCGGGCGAGGACCCGCGGATGAACCCCATCGAGTACATCCTCGAATGCATCCACACCATCTACTCGATCAAGCACAAGAACGGTGCCATCCGCCGCGTGAACGTGAACATCGCCGCCACCACGGTGGAGGAGTACCGGATGCTCAAGGATGCGGGCATCGGGACCTATATCTTGTTCCAGGAGACCTACGACAAGAAGAGCTACCTCGAGTTGCATCCCACGGGACCCAAGCACGACTACGACTACCATACCGAGGCCATGGACCGCGCCATGGACGGGGGCATCGACGATGTGGGCCTGGGCGTGCTCTTCGGGCTCGAGAAGTACCGCTACGAGTTCGCGGGTCTGCTCATGCATGCGGAGCATCTCGAGGCCGTGCACGGTGTGGGTCCGCACACCATCTCGGTCCCTCGCCTCAAGCGCGCCGACGACATCGACCCGGACCAGTTCGACAACGGCATCGACGATGACACCTTCGCCAAGATCATCGCATGTATCCGCATCGCCGTGCCCTACACGGGCATGATCATCTCCACGCGCGAGAACGAGGCCGTGCGCGGCCGGGCGCTCGAACTCGGTATCTCGCAGATCTCCGGCGGCTCGCGTACGAGCGTGGGCGGCTACGACGAGGAGGTGCGCCCGCATGACTCCGAGCAGTTCGACGTTTCCGACCAACGCTCGCTCGACGAGGTGGTCCGCTGGCTCATGCAGCTCGACCACATCCCGAGTTTCTGCACGGCGTGCTACCGCGAGGGCCGCACGGGGGACCGCTTCATGAGCCTGTGCAAGAGCGGCCAGATCCTCAACTGCTGCCACCCCAATGCGCTCATGACGCTCGCGGAGTACCTTGTGGACTACGCCTCGCCGGCCACGACGGAAGTGGGTTGGCCGCTCATCGAGCGCGAGCTGGCGCGCATCCCCAAGGAGCGCACCCGCGAGATCGCGCGCGAGCATATCGCCGATATCCGCGATTCCAACCGTCGCGATTTCCGTTTCTAACGTCCGATCGGTAGGTGTCCGAAGAGGGGATGGGGCGCGCGACGCGCGGGGTTGTGGCGCGCCGGTCCGTGCCCGTCCCCTTGGGGACTCCGCGTTATGTTCGGGTTATATCGGTATTCGAAGGGAAGCGTCATGGGATTGAACGAGACGCCGTCGGGCGAGCGCGTGCATATCGGCTTTTTCGGAGTGCGCAATGCAGGTAAATCGAGCGTCGTGAATGCGGTGACGGGACAGGAGCTCTGCGTCGTGTCGGACGTGCGGGGCACGACCACCGATCCGGTGAAGAAGGCGATGGAGCTGCTGCCGTTGGGCCCCGTCGTGATCATCGACACGCCCGGCATCGACGACCAGGGCGAGCTGGGCGAAAAGCGCGTCGCTCGCGCGCGGCGAATGTTGGCGAGCTGCGATATATCCGTGCTCGTCGTGGACGGTACGATCGGGCTCAGGGCGCCCGATCGCGAACTCATCCATCGATTCGAGGCGCGACGGATACCCTATCTCATCGCGTGGAACAAGTGCGATCGGGACATCGCGCTCGCGAACCTCGATGACCTTTGCACGAAGGACGTCGAGGTAAAAGACCGCATCCAGGCGGTGAGCGCCCTCGACGGTCGGGGTATCGGGGAGCTCAAGGAGCGCTTGGCGCATATGGCGAAAAGCGACGCGCGCGAGCGGCGCGTCGTCGCCGATCTGGTCGATGAAGGCAGTGCGGTCGTGCTCGTGTGCCCTATCGACGCCTCGGCGCCCAAGGGCCGTCTCATCCTGCCGCAGCAGCTCGTCATCCGCGACCTGCTCGACGCGGGGTGCATTCCGATCGTCTGCCGCGAAACGGAGTTCGCGGGCGCCCTCGAGGCGCTCGCCGAGCCCCCGGCGCTCGTGGTGACCGATTCCCAGGTTTTCGAGTACGTTGCCCGTACGGCGCCGGTGACGGTGCCGCTCACCTCGTTTTCCATCCTCATGTTGCGCTATAAGGGAGATCTCGTCGAGGCCGTCCGCGGCGCCGCCGCGCTCGATAGGCTTCGCGACGGCGACCGGGTCCTCATCGCCGAGGGCTGCACGCACCATCGTCAATGCGAGGACATCGGGACCGTCAAGATGCCGCGGTGGCTGGCCGAGCACACCGGAGCCGACCTTTCGTTCGAATTCTCGAGCGGCACGGGATTTCCCGACGGGTTGGAGGGCTTCGCCGCGATCGTCCACTGCGGCGGCTGCATGCTCAATGCGCGCGAGATGCGCAACAGGCAGGCTCGCGCCGCGGAGGTCGGCGTGCCGATGACGAACTACGGTGTCGCTATAGCGCACATGCATGGCATCCTGCGACGCAGTTTGGCGCCGTTTCCGGAAGCGCTCGCAGCGCTCGGGTAGCCGCCCGCTGCGAGCGCCGCCGCCAACGGGTTGGGGATGGAAGTCGGACTCGGTGCGTTACAGATCGCGATGGGCGGGAAGGCCATGCATGCCGGTCGCCTCGCGCACGCCGGCGACGAGTGCCTCCTCGAGGACACGGGTCGCGGCGAGTCCGATGAGGTCGAGCGGGTAGTCGGGCGCGTTCCCGTCGATCGTGCCCGCCGCCAACACGTAGACCGTATCGCCGTCGTTGGTGGTATGCGTCGGGTGGATGACGTGCGCGTATGCATCGGCTGCCATCTGGGCTACCTTGGTCGCCTGCGCTTTGGTGAGGCGCGCGTTGGTCACGATGCACGAGATGGTGGTGTTCGTGCGGTCGAGGGGCATGGAGAGGTCGGCACCCGCGCGAAGCATGCCCTCCTCCAGGTCGACGATCCGTGTGCCGTCCGTCGCGTCGCGCGCGCCTGCGATCGGCTCGCCGCTGTTCGGATCCACCACGTTGCCGCAGGCGTTGACCGCGGCGATGGCTCCGACCTTCAGGGCGCCGAGCTCGAAGGCGCGTGCCCCCAGGCCGCCCTTCATGGCGCGTTCCGCTCCCAACAGCTTACCGACGGTGGCACCGGTACCCGCGCCGACACAGCCTTCGTCAAGCGCGTCGGCGACTTCGTCCAAAGCGGTGCATACGGCCGCCGCGCCGGCGGCAACGTCGGGCCGTGTGAACGCATCGCCGAACGCGAGGTCGAACAGACAGCTCGAGCAGACGATCGGCACGAGCGTGGGGCCTACATCGAGCCCGATATGGCGACGCTCGAGCTCGCGCGCCACACCGGATGCCGCCTCGAGGCCGAACGCCGATCCGCCCGACAGGCAGACGGCGTGCACCACGCCCACGGTGTTCTCGGGACGCAGCAGGTCCGTCTCGCGCGATGCGGGAGCCCCGCCGCGAACATCCACGCCTCCGGTCGCGCCGGCGGGGGCGACGATGACCGTGCAGCCGGTCGCGGCGCCCCCGTCCGTCCAATGGCCGAAGGAAAAGCCTTCGATATCGGTGATGGAGATGGGCGTCAGCGAATCGGATGCCATGGCGTTCCTTTCTGGATGGGATGGGTTGGGGTGGATGCGGATAGGGCCGTGCCGGCCTTCGGGCACGTTCGAGGGTGTCGGACGGGATGGCCGCCCGCCGCCGGTTTCGCGTCAACTCGTGGGACGTTCGAACGCTTCGATCTCGCGTACCAGGCGGGCGATGGGCAGGCCGACGACGTTGTAGAAATCGCCGTCGATGCGGCGGACGAGCATGCGCCCGCCGACGCCTTGGATGCCGTAGGCGCCTGCCTTGTCCATGGGCTCGCCGCTCGCCACGTAGGCGGCGATGCGCTCGTCGGAAAGAGGGTAGAACTCGACGTCGGTGATCTCCACGAACGAGCGCTCGACGCATCGTCCGCCGTCGTTGCGAACGAGGCAGACGCCGGTCGCCACCTGGTGCGTGCGACCGGACAGATGCTCGAGCATGGTGCGGGCGTCGTCTTCGTCGGCCGGCTTTCCGAGCAGCTCACCGTCGATGGCGACGATGGTGTCGGCGGCGACGACCGTCTCGCCGGGGTGCGCCTGCGTTGCCGGCACGGCCCGCGCCTTGGAGACGGCCAGACGCTCGACGAGCTCGAAGGGCGTCTCTCCCTCGCGGGGGGTTTCATCGATATCGGCGGGGATGATGCGCGGATCGTACCCCGCCTCACGCATCAGCTCGATGCGGCGCGGGGATTGTGAGGCGAGGATCATGGGGTGAAGACGGCCTTTCCTAGAGCTGGATACCGGCGCGGACCTTGTCGACCGCCGCGTCGCCCGCGATGTCGCCGAGAATCGCGAGCGCGAAGGGGAGCGCCTGGCCCATGGCGGATGCGGTGATGAGATTGCCGTCGACGACGACCGTCTTCTCCCCGGCGAAGGTGCCCTCGGGGAAGCTCGTCTCGAATCCCGGGAAGCAGGTGGCGCGCCTGCCGACGAGCAGCCCGAGCTCGCCCAGGATGGACGGGGCGGCGCAGATGGCGGCGACGTGTTTGGTGAGGGCGAACTCGCGGACCAGATCGCAGACGCGCTCATCGGAGCGCAGGTTCTTGGTACCCGGCATGCCGCCCGGCAGCACGATGTAGTCGTATTCGGATAAGTCGACTTCGTCGAGCGTGCTGTCGCACGTGATGGAGACCTGCTGGGCGGTCACGACGTCACGCGTGGGCATGACGGAGACGAGGGTGGCGCGCACCCCGCCGCGGCGCAGGACATCGACGGCGGTCAGGCATTCGATGGTCTCGAATCCATCGGCGGCAAGCACGGCAACGGCTGACATGGGGGAATCCTTTCGAAAGGGGGTGCGTTCTGTGACCTTATACCCACACCCGCGCCCGGCCTGACAGCTCTCTTCGCCGAAGTGATCCGGCTCCGCGTGACACGAGAAAGCGGGTCGGGCATCTTCGCATGTGAAAAGACGTCCGGCCTGAGTCCATGCCCGGTTTCATTTCACGGCGGGCGAGTGGCGTGTTCTAGGCGCGGGTAAGGTGCGCCACGGTCTCGCAGTGGAAGGTTTGGGGGAAGAGATCGACCGGTGTGGCCGATACGATCGAGAACGTCCCCTCGTCGACGAAGCGTCGCAGGTCGCGGGCGAGGGTGGCGGGGTCGCAGGAGACGTAGGCCACATCGCGCGCGCCCGTCGAGGCGATGAGGTCGATCGCCTGGGCACCCAGGCCGGCACGTGGCGGATCGACGACGAGCACGTCGGCATCCTCGTCGGGGAACTCCCGCACCGCGTCGCCGCCGATGACATCGACGTTGTCGAGACCTGCGATCTCGACGTTGCGGCGCAGGTCGCGCACGGCGGGACCATAGGACTCCACGGCGGCGACCCAAGCGCTGCGGCGTGCGAGCGGCAAGGTGAAGGTGCCGGCGCCGCTGTACAGGTCGATGGCGACCTCGTCCTCGCGCGGCTGCAGCGCGTCGAGCACCAGGTCGAGCAGGATCTCGGCGCCGGCGGTGTTGACCTGGAAAAACGACGGGGCGGACAGACGCATCTGCTCCTCGCCGAGCTTCTCGGTCCACGAGCCCTCGCCGAACAGGGCTTCGACGCCCGCGACCTTGCGCGCGCGTCGGTCCCCCTTGCTCATCACGCGGACGACGCTCGTGGGCTTCACGGCGTCCTGCAGCACGCGGGCGACCTGCGCGCGCGGGAACGCACCGGTAGGCGTCCAGAGTGCGACCTCGAGGGAGCGTGTGCGGCGGCTCGCGCGGATGCCGACGCGTTCGATGTCCAGGTCGCGTGAGTTGCCCAGATACGATAGGGCGCCTGCGACGGATTTGACCGCGCGTCCGTGGCGCTTGTCGAACAGCGGGCAGGCGTCGACCTTGACGATCTGCTCCGGATCGATTCCGTGCATGCCGAGCGCGAAGCGGCCGTTGGCGTGTGCGGGTGCGAGCTCGACCTTGTTGCGGTAGCCCCATGCGTCCTTGCCATGGCGCAGCGGTTTGACGATCGCCGCGATGTCCTCATCGGAAAAGCGGCCGATGCGCTTGAGGGTGGAGCGCAGGTTGTCCTCCTTCGCCGCGCGTTGGGCCTCGATCGAGAGTGCGGCCCAGGGGCAGCCGCCGCATATGGTGGAAAACGGGCAGGCGGAGGCAGTGCGGGAAGGGGAGGGTTCGAGCACCTCGACCACACGGGCGCGGTCATACGACGCGCCGCTCGCGACGACCTCGGCCTCGACGACGTCGCCTGCGACACCGCCGGCGACGAATACCGCCTTGCCCTCGTCGGTGCGGGCCAATCCGTCCGGCCCGTAGGTCATGCAGTCGATGGTGAGCCTCATCGCGATCCTTCCGTCCTCAGCTGTACCGCATCAGTGTAGCGTCTCGGCCCACCTGGCTTCGAACCTGCACGAAAAACGCCGCCCGCTTCGTCGATGGGACGGGGCGGGCGGCGTGTGCGAGCCGTGCGGGTGGGGTGGCACCCAGCGTTACTTGTTCTTCTTGGAGCCGAACAGCAGCGTCTTGAGTCCGAGGCCCACGAGCGCCAAGCCGGTGGTCACGCGGCCATGGCGGCGGACGGTGATCGTGGTCGTCGCGGCGTCGGATTCGTCGCGGCGCTCGGCGGCCTGCGGCGCGGACTCGTGTTCGGGCTCGATGAGCGTCGCCTTGACGGTCGTCGGCGCGGCTTCGGCCGCCTTGGGCGTCTCGGCAGGCGCCGGTTTCGGCGCCTCATCCACGCGTGCTGTCGGCGTCGTCGCGGGGGCCGTCTCGTCGGCAGTCGCCGTAGCGCCATCGACCGGCGCGTGCTCGAGCACGGCTTCCTCATCGGGCTCGACAGCCGAACTCGGCGGGGTTCCCTGCGGTACGCTCGGGCGGGCGACCGCCTGTTTGGAGGCGACCTTCTCGGCGGAGGCGGCATGCTCGCAGGCAAGCTCCATGAGGTGCTCCTGCGCGATGAAGGACTCCTCGTCCGCCGCGCGCTCGATCGGCTTCCAGGTGCCGTCGCTTGCGAGCTCGCGTGCCTTGACGTTGTCGGCGAGCTGGATGTGCATGTAGTCGATGACCTGCGCGCGCTTGTCGGCATCGAGGACCGGGAAGGCGATCTCGACGCGATGCTCGGTGTTGCGCGTCATCATGTCGGCGGAGGAGAGGTAGACCGTGTCGGCGTCCTCGCCGAACGCGTAGACGCGCGCATGCTCGAGGAAGCGCCCGACGATCGAACGGATGTGCACGTTCTCGGTCTTGCCGGGGATGCCGGGCAGCAGGCACGAGATGCCGCGGATGATCATCTCGACTTGGACACCGGCGCGGCTCGCCTCGGAGATCTTGTCGATGACCTCGCGGTCGGTGAGCGAGTTGAGCTTGAAGAACACGCGGGCGGGCTGTCCGGCCTGCGCGCGGTCGATCTCACGGTTCAGACCGGTCATGATGAGCGGTTTGAGCCCTGCGGGGGCGACGCCCAGGAAGCGGTAGCTGCCGCGCAGGTTGCCCAAGGTGAGGTTCTGGAAGAACGCGTTGGCATCCTCGCCGATACCGGGGTGCGCGGTCATGAGCATGAAGTCGGAGTAGAGCTTGGCGGTCTTCTCGTTGAAGTTGCCCGTACCGAGCAGGGTGATGCGCGTGATCGCCATGCCGTCGCGATAGGTGATCTGGCAGATCTTGGAGTGGCACTTGAAGCCCTCCGAGCCGTAGATCACGGTGCAGCCCGCCTCCTCGAGACGCTCCGCCCATTCGATGTTGTTCTCCTCATCGAAGCGGGCGCGCAGCTCCATGAGGACCGTGACCTCCTTGCCGTTCTCGGCGGCGGAGATCAGCGACTCGCACAGGCGCGACTGCTTGGCCACGCGATACAGCGTGATGCGGATGGAGAAGCATTGGTCGTCATGGGCCGCCTCGTGTACCAGATCGAGGAAGGGTCCCATCGACTCGTACGGATAGAACAGCAGCTTGTCGCCCTCGATGACCTGCTCACGCATGCTGCGGCCCACGGTGAACGCGGGATTCGCCTGGGGCGTGAAGGGGTCGAACAGCAGCTCGGTGCGGGCGCGCTCGGGGATATGCGATTCGAGCGAATAGGCGAATCCGAGATCGAGCGGCATGTCGAGGGTGGCCGTCGCGCGGCCGGAGAGCTCGAGCGCGCGCCGGATGGGCTTTATGGTGGTGCGGTTGAGCTTGCCGCGGACGTAGAGGTAGACGGGCTGAAGGCGCAGGCGCTTCTTGAGGATGCGCTTCATGTGCTGGCGGTAGTCCTCATCCTCCTCGACGCCCTCGCCGTCCGGGTCGATATCTGCGTTGCGGATGACGCGGATGACGGCGCGGTCCTGGGGGCTATAGGAGCCGAAGCACCCGTCCAGGCAGGTCATGATGACGTCCTCGAGCAGGATGTAGCGGTATCCGTCGCCCTCACTCGGCACCTCGATGACGCGCGGCAGCATGGCGGGCACCTCGATGAGGCCGAGCAGGCCGCCCCCGTCGGTATCGGCGCCCCCCAGGCC
>CAZRPL010000023.1:0-33868 GCA_964602045.1 uncultured Collinsella sp.
CGCAGGCGAACATGAGGCTCGCCGTGATGGCGAAGATGTTGAGGCCGCGCTCCCAGGTGCCGCCCAGGATGTAGGAGAAGATCGAGCCCTTCTGGAAGAACTGATCCTTAAAGATGACGGCGACGCAGATGACGATCACCGCGAGGCTCGCGAACCAGCGCAGCACGGTGCCGAGCTTCTGCTCGGGCGACATCTCGTTCCAGTGGAAGGAGCGGTTGAGCCAGCGGCTGGCGGCGGACTCGGTGCGCATCGTACGGCCGCCGACGGTGACGTTGACCATGCGGGCGTCGCCATCCTCCTCGGCACCTCCCTCGACGTGCTCCTCCACGGTTTCGACGCCGGGCTCGAGCGTGAGCAGGAAGAAGATGATGACGAGGCAGACGACGGCGATGCAGCCGGTGGCGATGGTCAGCGGGCCGCGCTCGGCCATGAGGTGGCCCTCGTCGCCGGCGACGAAGACGTAGTAGCCGTCCGTCTCGCTGGCCGACGCGTAGAAGGTCTCGCCGTTGATGGTGATGTAATCGCTGAAGCCGTCCTTCAGTTGGGCATCGGTCATGCCGACCTCGGTGGCGACCTTGCCCACCATGTACTCGTCGGGGTAGTAGGCGATGGTCTTGTCGGCCTTGTCGGCGGCGAAGGCGAAGCCGCCCGCGCCGGTCTGGACGCCGTCGAGCACGTGGTCGATCGTCACCGTGGCAAGGAGCTGCTCCAGGCGGGTCGGGCGCACGCTCAGCTGGACGAAGCCGTTGATGTCGCCCTTCTCGTCATGCGTGACGGCAGCGATGTACTGTCGCATGTCGCCCGAGACCTCGTCGGGCATGGGGTCCTGCACGATGTACTCCACGCCCTGCAGCATCTTGTTGAACTCGTAGGACTGGTCCTCGGGGTCCTGCGACAGCGTGAAGTTGGTGAAGTTCGAGTCGGTGGCCTTCAGCTTGCCCGAGCCGTCGAACACGAACAGGTACTCGCAGTTCAGCAGGTCGGAGAGCTCTGCGAGCTTGTCGTGGTTGGCAAGGGAGGGGTTCTGATCGAGGATGTACGCCGCGACTTTGGCCTTCGCCAGGTACTCGTCGCCGAACTGCTGCGTCAGGTCGTCGGCGCGCTGCTGGCTGCGCTCGAGGGTCGTGGCGATCTGCGACACGCGCTCGTTGTTGGTGAGCGACTGGGACGACAGCGCAAAAAGCGTCTGCATGTAGTAGGAGACGATGAGCACGCCGAGGAAGCCGACCACCGAGAGGACGGCGGCGCGGCCGGCGATCTTGCGGTTGAAGCGGAACGGGCCGAAGTGGCTGAAGTCGGTCTCCTCGTGGCCGCGGCGCTCGTCGTCGCGCAGCACGAAGACGCCATAGAGCGCCACCGTGGCGATAACCACGAAGAACGCGAACAGGATGACGCCGACGGTGAGGGTGCCGGAGGCGTTCATGTCGGACTCGGGCACGGCGCAGATGTAGTACATGTCGTCGATCAGACGCACGCCGCAGAAGAGCTCCTCGCCGTTGACCATGGCGGTCGCGTAGGTGCCGTCCTCGAGCATGGTGGGGTTGAAGCCCAGGTCGATGATGTCGGAGCCGATCACGCTCTCGTCGGGGTGGTACTCGATGATGTAGTCGCGCGCGGAGGCGGCGAACACGTAGCCGTGCTGGCCGAGCGCGATGTTGGAGAGGACGCTCGCGGTGGAGCCGGTGGCTTCGATGAGTTCGCGCAGGCTCTCGGGGCTCTGCTCGATGACGACCATGGTGTTGTCGTCGATGCGGGCGGAGTAGTAGCGCATGTACCAGTTGCGCTCGGGGACGTCGATCTCGACAGCCTTGGAGGGCTTGCCGGTCTTGAGGGTCTCGCGCAGACGGTTGTAGCGCGCGTACGAGAACGTCGCCTTGGTGGGGCCGGCGCTCGCCAAGATGTCGCCTGCCTCGTTCACGACGAGCACGTTGTCGACGCCGAGCAGCTTCTGGTACTCGGACATCTTGGTGTCGGAGATTTCGAAGCCGGCGTCGTTTTGCGCCATGAACGCGACCTGGGCCGCCTTGGACTGGTAGTTCGCGTCGAACTGGACGGTGTTCTGCTCGGTGTCCTCCTCAGCTTCGGCGAGCAGGGTCTCGAGCTCCTCGGCCTCGAGCTGTATCTCCTCGATGTAGCTGTTGCGCGTCAGCTGGCTTTGCATGTTGTACAGCAAGAACGCCATGGCGACCATGCTCGCGGCCACGACGACCAGCAGCGCGACGATCTTCTTGGAAAGTTTCTTCGACATGTTCGCGCCCCCTAGTCCCACTTGTCGACGAGCTTGGCGATGGTGCCGTCATCGAGCATGCCCTGGATGGCGTCGTGCACCATGCCGGAGAGCTCGGAGTTCTTCTGCGTGGCGACGCCGTAGGACTGCTCTGCCACATTGAAGCCCTGGATGATTGAGCGGTCGTCGTTGATGTAGGTGTGGGCGATGGCGCCGTCGAGCACGATGGCGTCGACGATGCCCTCCTCAAGCGCGTTGGAGAGCGCCTGGTAGGACGGGAACTGCGAGAGGTGCCAGGTGTCGAAGTCGACCTCGCTGTTGTCGTCGTTGGCCTTGACGACCTCGCCGTTCGTGAAGCCGACGTTGTAGAGCTTGATGCTCAGCAGCGGCGCGGCGTTGGAGCCCGCCATGGTGCCGAAGGTGCAGCCCTTGAGATCGCTGATGCTGTCGATAAGCGAGGACTTCTGCACGACGGCGATGACGTTGTCGGTGTAGTAGGCAGGGGAGAAGTCGAGGTTCTCAAGGCGCGAGTCGGCGATGGAGTAGCAGGCGACGAGCGCATCGACCTCGCCGGCGAGCAGGGTCTCCTTGCGGTTGTCGGGCGTAACGGTCGTGTATTCGACCTCCTTGTAGCTCATACGCGAGGCCATCTCCTCGGCGATGTCGATCTCGAGGCCGTAGTACTTGCCGGTCTTCTCGTTCTGCAGGCCGAAGCCCACGATGTCCGAGCGGACGCCGACGACGATCGTCCCCTCGGGAGCCGGCGCGGGAGCCGCAGCGGCGCTACCCGAGCCCTGTTGCGTCGTCTTGGTTGCGGCGGGGGTGCAGCCTGCTAGCCCGCCGAATGCACAGGCGGCAGCCGAGAGCGCAATGGCCCCAAACTGCCTCCTCGTTACTGCATGCATCTTCCCTCCAAAATGTGTTGCTGCAATCTATATTCCAAACTCATTAATTATGCGGGCCTGCAGGCAAAAAAGCAGCGCTTCACTAGCGCGTTCAATTATTGGTTTAGGGATATTTGAGACCTGTGAACGCCTTATGTTCGCATTCGAGGTGTCGTCTTTTTCGCTTACCGACAAAGCGGACCGTTCGGAGGCTCTTTACGGGAATGTGACGCTGCGTTCACGGTTGCTTTGCGCAGTGCTCCTATGTTGGATTTAGGTAAGGGGCGCGCGTCAGGCGCGGGCGCGAGGCGAAAGGGGTGCCACATGAGGTCATTCAACGAATCGATCCGCGAGCGCGAGAGCGAATTCACCGGTCTCAAGGGACAGGTGCTCCGCTATGTGGGTACGGCCTACGCGCTTGTGATCGTCAGCCAGTTCATCGAGGCGCTTGCCGTTAAGGGCGGGGACGCTGCGGGGTTCATGTATGCCGTGTCTGCCGTTGTTTTCGTGTTCGCGTTCGTTGCATACCCGCTTGGCGGGCTGTTTGGGCGTGCCGACAGGGCTTGCTAGGTTGTAACGGGCGGCTGTGACTCGCGTTTGCGGGCCTTGGTGGCTGGATTAGCGAGCTTCGCGGGCCGCGAATGCGAGCTCAGTTGGGCCTGAAGGCGGTTTTATTCAGGCGGTATCGAAGCAAGGCGCCCCGCGAGAAGCGCGCGTCTCAAATTCGCGACTTTTGAGATATCTCACAAGAACGGTGGGTAGTTCGAGTAACCGGAAAGCCCGAATTCTATGCAGTCAAGGTCATAAAGTTGCTGGTCAGGCGGATCGCGCATACATGGCCGATTTCGAAATCTGCCGGAGCTCGATGCAACCCTCTCAAAAGTCGCGAATTTGAGACGCGCGCTTCTCGCGACGAGCTTTTCAGCAGAATCTACCCTCTTCCAAGCATTGCAAAACAGGAAAGGCGCCGCTCCCCGAGCTCGGGGAGCGGCGCCTTCATGCGAGTCGCGTGATGCGGTTTCGCGGTTTAGCCGAAATAACGCTTCAGCAGACCAGCGAACGCCTTGCCGTGACGGGCCTCGTCGCGGGCCATCTCGTGCACAGTGTCGTGGATGGCGTCGAGGTTAGCGGCCTTGGCGCGCTTGGCAAGATCGGTCTTGCCGGCGGTGGCGCCGTTCTCGGCCTCAACGCGCATCTCGAGGTTCTTCTTGGTGGAGTCGGTCACGACCTCGCCGAGGAGCTCAGCAAACTTAGCGGCGTGCTCGGCCTCCTCGTAAGCGGCCTTCTCCCAGTACAGGCCGATCTCGGGATAGCCCTCACGATGGGCAACGCGAGCCATGGCCAGGTACATACCGACCTCGGAGCACTCGCCCTCGAAGTTGGCGCGCAGGTCGGCGATGATGTCCTCGGGAACCTCAGGAAGCTTGCCGACGCCCACGACGTGCTCGGCGGCCCAGGTCATATCGCTGTCCATCTTGGTGAAACGGTCGCCGGAGACGCCGCACTGGGGGCACTTGAAGCCCTCGGGCAGCTGATCGCCGTCGAACTCCTCAACGTAACCGCAAACGGGGCAAACGAACTTCATGATCTTCCCTTTCGATCACAGGCGAATGCGTGCGCGCCGGCCCTTCGGACCCTCTTCGGCGGGCACGCCGTACAGGTTGGATTATGACCAAATGTTCATCGGTTTAGACCCATATTGAGAATGATTCCTAAAAGTTCTCAGGACCTTCACAGTATGTTTGGTGTGGAAAACTTTCTGCTCCGACGAGACGCGTGCCCTTGGTGTGAAGGGGTGGCGGCAGGTAGGGTTCCTGCGTTTGCCGACCTGATGCCGGCGGTGGGCGGAGTGGTGCCTATCGCATCCAGCAAGAGCTGCAGGAGCCGCATCCGTTGCAGATCAGGCGGCTGCCGCACCGCTCGCATTGCTCGTGGTAGACCGGTTGGTACAGATCGTGCTCGGGAATCTCGAGGCCCAGTCGATCGGTCAGGTGCCATAAGATCGCGCGGCCTTGGTAGCCCATGCCCGATTTCCACGCCTGTTGGCTTTGCAGCTTCTTGTCGCGCAGGCGGTACGTGCGCCCGTCTTTGACAAAAAAACTGCCGGTCTCGATGAAGGCGAAGGTGACGTTTGCCGCCACACATTCGCGGCGCAGCGAGCGTACCCAGGCAAAATCGCAGGGGCGGGCGCCCCCGTAGTTCTCGCCGCCGCAGATGACCTGCTCGATGCCGTGAGGCCCTAGGCTGCCGGACGCCGCAAGCTCTACGGATACGGGTCCGATGAACGGCGCGCACATGATGCCGCGATGCTTGGCGGGCGTGGCGAGCAGGATGGGGATGCGCTCATCGGCTCGCCGTTGGTTTTCGCAGGTGACGTTGAGCATGACGTTGTCCCAACCGTCGCCCCAATCGGCGGGAAGGCAGGTAGTGAAACGCTCGGGCCGTTTGGTGAGGATAAAGAACCGCACGTCGGAGCGCTCGCGGATGAGGTCCCATGCGGCAGCTCGCCACGGATCGGCTTCGGGTACGAGGAAATCGGACGTCATGCATACCCGGATGAGCTCACCCGGGCGCACCCGATATGATCCGCCTCGTGTGCGTTGGATGGGGTAATCGAAGTTCTTGGTGCGCATGACGAGCGAGCTGTCGATGCCGCGTCGTTCGTCGTTGTAATACATATAGCAGTTATCGCAACCCTCGCTCACGCGCGTGCAGCCGTGCCAGGGATTCCATATGTCATGCATGGCCGGCTCCTTTCGTGCGTGGCGGCTGGCGTCTGCGAAAAAGATAGCGCAAGGGGCACTTTGGCACCATGGAGAGATTTACGGCAAACAGAGACCGGTATTCTGCAGTTTTTTATAGGTTGTGTACACGCGAAATCTCACGCTGGGCAAAACGGCTTAGTCGGGCAGCGGGGATCCTTGGGAAACGGCGACGGTCAAGTGCCCTTTCGGGCAGGTTCGAAATCAGACGGTACACAACTAGGAAAAATCTGCAAAAGGTAGGGCGCAACCTGCCTTTGCGGGAAGGTCGATGTCCGTTTGGCCTTCCCGTTCGAGTTCCATATGGTGTCTCGTTTCAGACGAGCACGCCGTTGCAGTGGTCGATCTCGTGTTGGATGATCTGCGCGGTGTGGCCGATGAAGGTTTTCGTGACTGGGCGGAACGATTCGTCGAGGTACTCCACGCGGATGCGGCGCCAGCGCGTAGCGGGGCGCGTACCGGGAAGCGACAGGCAACCCTCTTCGGCTTGGTATTCGTTGGCGCGCTCAATGATGACCGGGTTGTACATGAGCAGGGCGCGCGGTCCGTCCTGTACCACGATGATCCGTTTGCGTTGTCCGATCATGTTTGCCGCCATGCCCACGCACTCGTGCGCGTGTGCGGTCAGCGTATCAAGCAGATCCTGACCAATCGCGGCATCCTCCGGCGTCGCATCGACGCTCGGCATGCGCAGCATGATGGGGGAGGTGACGATAGGACGGATCATGGGGAGTTCCTTTACGTTAGCGAGCTTGATTAAGAATCGACAGGACGTAGCTGCTGTTGAACCAGAAACTTTGTCTGGTCATCCAACGCCCATCCGGTAACTGTGAAGCGTCTTTATGGATGTCTCCTCGGCAAAACCCGTCAAATTTATAGGCGGATTTTCCAGCATGCGGTCTTACATGTGCTATACGGTTATCTGATATTCCAGGCAGATTATTGAATACGGTCGCCTTGCCGTTCTTGTCGAACTTAATAATGAGTTTGACGCCCTGCTTAATCGTGTTTTGGGTTTCAAGCCAGCATCGCTTGGCTCCCCCTTCGATATCCGAGACGGGCATATTCCAGAACAAGCTTCCTTGCAGGTAGTATTGTCCGTTGTGTTTACGGAAAACAACAAAGAAGAATTTAGTCTCATCAAGATAGGAGCGGAAAACAGATTCGTCCCAGTTTTCGTTCAGAAGCTCGGTAAATTCGAAGGGTGCAAACGAGAGACTCTCCTTAATCTCGCCATTCTCTTCGATGCGAACGGCGCGTGTTGATATGCCTGCCTTGATGAACTCTTCTGCCCTGTTACTCCGTATTCCGAGCATTCGGTAAACAAGGGTTGTCCATTGTGCTTTCTTGCCGGTGTACGGGACGCCATATTCGGCGGCAATCTCTCGATCGGTTTTACCGACATGCGCGGAAATGAGGTCGGTGATGTGGTCTTCAAACGATACGGCGGCAAGATCATCCTGCTCGATTACGGTTTCAGCATCGTCATTTTCTCCCATAAGGTAGTGATGCAGTACGTAGTCCATGTATTGACGTTTGAAGGAAAAGGCGCGTTTTTTTGCCTTGCGATATGTAGCGGTTCCATCTGCTTCGATATGCGGATAGTACTGAGTTTTTATGCTGCTGTCCGCAGTAGCCCCTTTGGTTGCTGCACCGAGGTAAACGGTAAGGCCTTCACTGAGTTCGTCCGCGCGTCCTGCCTGGATATAAGAAACGATTTTGTTGTAATCCTCTCGAATGATTTTGAGGTCTTCGGCAGGAGGAGTGAAAAGCTTCACATATTCGATTTTCTGATCGTACTCGTTGACCGTTCTGTCTCGCCGATAGTAGACGAGCAATATAGTCGAGCACTTCTGCCAGAGATGCGAGGATTCGAATTCTACGTCTATCGGCTTGTCGTGAGGAATCATCGTTAATACGAGTCGCTCGCCCGCGCTCGGATTCTTGTCTTTCTTTCTGATATCGAAGCAGGTTGCTTTCAGTTCAACCCCAGCTTCGGGAAAATCGGGCCTTTCGTCGCTGTTAGACTTATAGCCGAAGAAACGTTCCTCGATGAGGTTGCCCATGCCTCCTTTATAGCCAGCTTCGCTGTAATTCTTTGAGTTGTAGTTAGGAGGTGTGATATCTAAATCGAGGATGTCTCGAAAAGTCATTCCTTTCAATTGAACTGCATAGCGTTCGATGCTTCTTCCGTCTGCAAGGTCTGTTTGTGAAAGGAGTTGCTTGAATTCGAATTCCTTGTTCATGAAAGTCCTTTCAGGGCATCTTTGTTATTGATTGTATACGTACGGGGCATGTTGGCATTTGATTGGTTACGCGGACAGCATGCGGAGATCGGATGTGTGATCTTCCCAATGTCTCTGCGATCTTTTACAATGGACGCAAACAGATAAGAAGGCACAGTAGCGATTGGAGAAACGTGTCCTCTGAAATCAAGATAGCCGAGCTCTTTGCCGGAGTCGGCGGGTTTAGGCTGGGGCTAGATGGTTATGACAATCCGGAACATCCGGATTTTTATATGCCGTCCGCGGGACCATTCAAAACGGTTTGGGCAAATCAATGGGAACCGGGATCAGATCGACGTCAGTTCGCTGCGCGTTGCTATAAAGCTCATTTTGGAGAAGATTCGGTTGTCAATGAAGATATCCATGCTGTTTTGGATGAGTATGAGGCGGGAACGATTGATATTCCCGATGTGGATATGGTGGTCGGTGGTTTTCCCTGCCAAGATTATTCGGTCGCTCGAACTCTCTCTCAGGCGAGTGGTATTGAGGGTAAAAAAGGCGTCCTTTGGTGGGATATTTTTCGATTCCTGCAGCTGAAGCATCTTCCCGGACGAAAGGCGCCTCGCTACTGCCTTTTCGAAAACGTCGATCGTTTGCTCAAAAGTCCTGCATCACAGCGCGGACGCGATTTTGCCATCATCCTCTCGTGCTTGGCATCGCTGGGCTACGCTGTTGAGTGGAGAGTAATTAACAGTGCCGAATACGGGTTTCCTCAGCGGAGGAAACGCGTTTACATCTTCGCCGAGAAGACTTCTGAGTTGTGGGACCTTGAGGGAAGACTTGCAAGCGGCGTGATGGCCAAGGCGTTTCCAATTCTTCCAGTGACATCGTCGTTCGAGTTGCAGCTGCTTGAGAATCCGGTAGACAATTCCGATAAGTTTGGCGTAGGCATGAAGACGTCGCCTTTCCGTGCTGCGGGCGTGATGCAGGGCTGCCGGGTTGTTACGGCGGATGTTGTAGAAGATTTCCATGGAGAGCGAAAGACCTTGGGTGATGTCCTTGTTTCCGAGTCGGAGGTGCCGGAAGAGTATTACGTGAGGGAGGAGAAGCTCGGAGACTGGAAGTACCTGAAGGGTGCCAAGCGGGAGCCTCGCAAAAATAAAAAGACCGGTTATGAGTACATGTACACCGAAGGCGCGATGTCTTTCCCCGACGCGCTCGATAAGCCGTCACGAACGATTTTGACGGGTGAGGGCGGGACAACGCCGTCGCGGTTCAAACACGTTATCGAAACGCCCGATGGTCGTTTGAGGCGATTGGTCCCGGATGAACTTGACCAGCTCCAGTGCTTTCCTGCCGGTTGGACGAATACCGGCATGACGGATGGGCAGCGAGCCTTTTGCATGGGGAACGCTCTGGTGACAGGTATTCCTCATAGAATCGGTTGCGCTTTGGTCGATTTTGCGACTGAATAGCTCTGGCGTTTGATTATCCCTGATGGAACGTTATCGTTCCATCAGGGTGCGCCCGATATTCCACCAAGTGGAATTGATCCCAATAATGCGTTGTCGCATTATGGCCCGTAACGTACGAACGAGCAACTGTATCTTTCATGCGGGAATGATTGTCTATGGAGAACGAATTTGCTACCAGGTAAGCTTCAATCATCGAATAGTCGCCATGGGCATATTGGTCGCAGACCCAGTCAACGTACTTCATAAGTTGATCGTAAGCCGTGCTAGATGAGGTTTCCGATAAGTCCGCTTCTCCCTTTTTGATTTCTATAACAGCATATTTCGATATTATCTCGCCTTTATAGCCAGAAATCCATCGATAGGCGAACACATCGATCTTATCCATATAGTCAATTGGCTTGAATGGCGATGCGGCGACTTGATGCGCAATGTAATCCCATTTACCGAAAGTTTCGACAGCGGTTGGTTCATTGTGCTTTATGGCGTGCAGGAGAGCGATTTCTACAAGCATCTCCTTATTGACAGCGGTATCGACTTTCGCTGCCGATATCGCGTCATTCAGCTTGATGGGCCGTGGCTCTCCCTGCGACGCCATGCGCTGGTGGGTCATTCGAATAGTTTCTTGATAGTGGCAGGGGAAAACCGAGTCTTCTATTGGTTTCGTACCGTTTAGCACCTCTTCGTTCTTTCTGATTAGAGCTGCTTTAAATGCTGCATTCTCCTCGTCATCAAGCTGTATGAAAGAGCGTTTTTGGAACGTGCGAAGTGAGCGAAAAGCCGAGGGCTTGGAATTCAGGAGGTCGTCCATGTCGATAGGCTGCAAGAAGAAATGGGGTGAAGGCATGAACACAATGCCCCACCTTTCCGTTCTCTCTCGTTCCTTTAGAGTCACTATCGCGTCTTTGGGAGGATTGAACTGTGGGGATGATGCGCCTTTATAGACCTCAAAAGCAGCATCGCCTGTCCCCAAGACGTCGACGATTTCTCCAATACCGAATATCATCCGTTTACCAAAGAAGTAGACGTTATCCCCGACGCTCATGTTGATGTAATCGCCTAGGGTCGACATCGCGGGTAAGTTCCATTGGGTACTGATGAGTGTGGAATACATTCCTTTATCGATGTAGCGCCGGACGGTATCGATGACAGCCTTTTCGGTATCGCTGTTGATGGAAAACAAGAAACCTGCCGGCATGTCGAGCCCCTTTCGAAAGATGGCATACACAATATTAAATAATAGAGCAAAAATCTATAAAGTAAATATGCAAAAAAGAACAATAACAAGGTGGTTAGTTTTTATGGTAATGGGAAATTGACGCAACGCTAAGCATCGTTCGGAAAATGCCTGATTCCGCACAGGGGCTTCCAATGAGCCGAAAACTCCTGTGTTACGGGTATGCGCCAGCGGCGTCGATCTTTCGGTGCCGGTCGCTCTATCATGGTTACGTGGAAGGTCGCTTTGCCGCGCGATCAAGCGCGCTCGAATGGCTTGTCGGCAACTGTCGATGAGCGAGGGATAGGGGCCAACCATGAACACCGCCGCCTGCACCGCTGTATACTTCACCGGAGCGGGAACGACCCGCACCGTCACCGAGCATTTTGCCGCAGCGATCGAGGCTGCCGGCATCCCTACCCGTGCGGTCGACATCACGCCACGCGGATCCGATGTCCCTGCCTTCGGCGCCAACGACCTCGCCGTTTTCGCGGTCCCGTCCTTCGGTGGGCGCGTGCCGGCGCCGGCGCTGGCGCAGTTCGCGCACTGCCAAGGTCACGATACGCCCGCCGTGCTCATCGTCACCTTTGGCAACCGCGCGGTGGACGATACCTTCCTCGAGCTGGCGGATACGGTGCTCCGGCAGGGCTTTATCCCCATCGCGTTAGGTGCCATCGTCGCGCACCATTCCCTGATGATCGATGTCGCGCAGGGCCGTCCCGATGCGGCGGACCTCGATGCGGTCGACGCGTTGGCTCGCGCGGCGCTCGACAAGCTCGCCCGTACCTCCAGCCCCCGCGATGCCCAGCTCGCCGATATTCCCGGCAACCGCCCGTACCGCGACTTTGCCGGCTCTCCGTTCCGCGCGCAGGCGGACGTCGATACATGCACAGGCTGCGGCCTTTGCGCCCGTTCGTGTCCGGCGGGCGCCATCGACCTTGCAGACCCCACCCGCACCGATGCCGATGCGTGCATCACCTGCATTCGCTGTATCGTGGACTGCCCCACCGGGGCCCGTTCGCTTACGGGCGGCGATGACCTTGCGGCCACGCGCGCGGCTTTTGCCGAGCGTCTGGCGCCTCGCGTCGAGTCTTACATCATCGGGTAAACGGGTCCGCCATCCGCCTTTCAGACTAGCCGGGCACGGCTTGGGACAAACAAAGGTTGACGATCACCCTCCCGCTCCAAGGTCGGTGCATCGTTTCGATAAGCTGTAAGGTTACACGGCGCACGATGATATGGGGATGTCCCGCGCGTTGCAGGGGGGCCGCCGAGGGGAAGGCGACGAGATATGGCATCGACCGCAGAAAATAGGCAGCGACCCGAGGGCGAGAAGGCGTCTAAGGCAGACGGTGGGACGCCCACGACGCGTCCTTCGTTCCATCGCCGCCACACATGGTTCGTCCGTATCATGGCGGTGCTCGCCGTGCTGGTGATCGGGTCGGCTATCGCCATCGCCGTGGCCGTCCACCATCGTCAGGAGCAAGAGCGTCTGGGGTTCGGGGCGGTCCAGCCCCCGAGCGCGCCCGAGGAACTCGAGAACTCCAGCGGCAGGACGGGCGCGTTCACGACGCACGTGGAGTACACGAGCATGGCGGAGACCGACGGTCACCAGGTGGCGACCGATATCGCTTGGGACGATGCGTGGTTCTTCGAGGACCCGACCGTCTACAACCATGAACTGGCCACCACATGTTCGGTGCTCTCGGCCATTGCCAACTCGGAGTCGGGCTACTATCAGGCCGGATCCAACGCGCCCGCCTACATGGAGCAGGCGCTTGCCGCGCTCGGCTTCGATGACATCTCGACCGCATCCTACCGGTACCGCAGTGAGGTGTTCGACGAGATCGTCGACTTCTTTGCCGGAACGGACGACGTCGTGGCGTACTCGGTCGCCACCAAGCGCGTGAAGAACGCTGACGGTGCCGAGAAGATCCTCTATCTGGTGTCCGTGCGCGGCAGCTACGGGTCCGAATGGCTGAGCGACTTCAACATGGGCGACGCGGCCGACTACGAGATGGACGCCATCGACCACGAGGGCTTCATGCGCGCGGCCAACGAGATCGTTGACGACCTGGCGAAGCGTCTTTCCGAGGACGGTGGCGGCGATGACATCGCCCTGCTGTTCACGGGCCACTCGCGCGGCGCCGCGACGGCGAACCTTGCCGCGTCGTACGCCGATGACATGACCACCGGTTTGCGCGTGCTCGCGCCGCTGGAGAACATCTACTGCTACACCTTCGCCACGCCCGAGGTGACCGAGGTCGACAACGTGCACGACGAGCTGTACGACAACATCTTCAACATCATGAACCCGAGCGACTTGGTGCCCCGCCTGCCGCTGGCGGCCTGGGGATACGCCCGATACGGACACGATCTATGGCTGCCCGGCCACGGCGACGAGGCCTTCGATGCCCATTACGACGAGATGCGCGCGGCGTTCATGGCCAACGTCGGCACCGAGAGCCCGTATGTGCCCGAGGACCGCGAGCGCGTGGACAAGTTGATCGACGATATCGCGCGCGAGGTGCCGACGGCCGACGACATCACCACGCCGGGAGGTATCGCATCGTTGGTACACGACCTTCTGGCCGATGTCGACCCCATGCAGGTGCTCTACGGCCATTATCCCAACGTCTACATCGCCTGGATGCAGGCGATCGACGCCGACGATTTGCGCGCGGACGGGGAGTAGGGTTACCGCCGCATGCGACTGTGCGACGGCCCGTTTTGACGGGCGGAACGTAAAACGGCAACGGGTCCAACTGCGCATGTTCGGCGTGCGGTTGGACCCGTTGCCGTTGCCGGTTGAGCCGTTGCCGCTGCACATGGGCGATGGGTGATTTTGTGTCCACGCGGGGTTGTAGATTGATGGCATAGGGAAACGCCCGCGCATGCGGGTCGCTTAACGAGCCAAGGAGGCCATCATGTACGAACCGTCACGCAATCTCTTCTCGTTCCATGTCGCGGGATTCCAGTACTGGGACGGTGCGACCGTGCTCGACCAGCTGAAGCCGGGAGCAAAGCTCACGTTGGTGCCCGAGACGGACAACCCGCACGATCCCGCGGCGGTCGCGGTGCGATTCGACGGCGTCAAGCTGGGATATGTGCCGGCTGATCACAACGAGTTTCTCTCGACGATGCTGTTCTTCGGGCATTGCGATGCGTTCGAGTGCCGTGTGCAGCAGGTGGCGCCCGAGCGGAGCCCGTGGCATCAGGTGCGCGCCGGCCTGTACGTGACGGACGCCCGCTGATCGGCGGGCGCGCAGGCGACCTGCCGGCTTTGGTATGCGGTGAGGGTGTAGTAGCATTCGGATGAGAAACGCGACGCTCAGACGAGGAGTGCGGATATGAACGAGATCAAGTGCCCGAAGTGCGGTGCCGTCTTTACGGTCGATGAGAACAGCTATGCGGACATCGTGCGTCAGGTACGCGACGAGCAGTTCACGCATGATCTCCATGAGCGCGAGGTGATCATGCACCGCGAGCACGAGCAGGCGCTCCAGCTGGAGCGCTCCGAGGCAGATAAGCGCATCCAGAGCATCCAGGCGGAGCACGACGCGCAGGTCGCCGAGCTCAAAGCGACCGCTGCCGGCCAGCTCGCCGATAGCCTGTCCGAGCGGGACGCGAAGATCGCCGAGCTGACCGCCAAACTCGCCTCGGCAGAGCAGGAGCGTGCTCTTGCGAGCGATAAGGCGGCAGCGGAAGCGCGCGAACAGGCGGGCAAGACGTCGGCTGAGCTCCAGCGCACGATCGACCAGCTCCAGGCGCAGCTCAAGCAGCAGCAGGACGCATCCGCCTTGGAGCAGGCGAGTGCGCGCCAGGAGCTCGAGCGCGATATCGCCGCGCGTGACGCGCAGATCGCGGAGCTGAACGCGAAGTTGGCCGCGGCAGCCGATGCGCAGAGCATGGCAGTGCAGCAGGCCGGCTCGCAGGCGCGCGAGGAGGCGCGGGCGGCAGAGCATGCCGCGCGCGAGGAGTACCAACGCACCCTGTCCGACCGCGACGCCCAGATCGCCGAGCTCAGGCAGCAGCTTGCCGCCGGTTCGGCCGAGCGGGAGCTCGCGGTGACGCAGGCGGTCGCCGCGTCGGAGCGCGAGCGCGATGAGGCGCGCGCCGAGCTCGCCCGCGAGCTGGCGGTGCGCGATGCCGAAAAGCAGCAGATGGAGACCGCGCATAGCCTCGAGCTCGCCCAGGTTCGCAAGAACACCGAGGAGCTGCTGCGCTACAAGGACGACGAGATCGAGCGCCTGAAGGATATGAAGGTCCGCCTGTCCACCAAGATGGTGGGGGAGTCGCTCGAGCAGCACTGCGAGACCGAGTTCAACCGCCTGCGCATGATGGCGTTTCCCCACGCCTATTTCGAGAAGGATAACGATGCTTCCGAGGGCACCAAGGGCGACTTCATCTTCCGTGAGACCGACGAGGACGGTAACGAGATCATCTCGATCATGTTCGAGATGAAAAACGAGAACGACGCCACGGCGACCAAGCACAAAAACGAGGACTTCTTCAGGAAGCTCGATACGGATCGCACCAAGAAGGGCTGCGAATACGCGATCCTCGTGAGCCTGCTCGAACCCGAAAGCGAACTGTACAACGCGGGTATCGTCGACGTGGGCTACCGGTATCCCAAGATGTACGTGATCCGTCCCCAGTTCTTCATCCCCATCATCACGCTGCTGCGCAATGCCGCCCTGAACTCGCTGAAGTACAAGCAGGAGCTCGCCATCGTGCGCCAGCAGAACATCGATGTGACGAAGTTCGAGGAGAAGCTCGGCAAGTTCCAGGATGGATTCTCCAAGAACTTCGAGCTGGCGAGCCGTAAGTTCCAGACCGCGATCGACGAGATCGACACCACCATCAAGCACCTGCAGAAGGTGAAGGAGAACCTGATCTCGTCAGAGAACAACCTGCGTCTGGCCAATGACAAGGCCCAGAGGCTCACGATCCGCAAGCTCACGTGGGGGAATCCCACGATGAAGGCGAAGTTCGACGAAGCTCGTGCCGAGGCGAGCACGGACGATGCGGACGTCGAGGATAGCGCCGAGGTCGAGGCTCACATCGAGGACGAATAGGCTAGTCGAGGAGCTTGTTGACGCGGCGATCGTAGGTGAGGATGCCGTTGAGCTCGCCCTCCACGTCTGAGAGCTGCGTGTAGACGTAGCCGGCAAGGCCGTGAGGTGCGAGCGTCTCGGCCTGCGCGAGCGTTTGGTGCACCGCCTCGCGCCATGCGTTCACGGTGGCGAAGTTGCCATAGCCGTAGCTGCTCGCCGTGGTGGCATGTCCCTCGATACGCTGCGTCCAACCGCCGAACTCCGATATCACGAACGCTCGGCATCCACGGTCGGCGGCGTAGCCTTGAAGTGCATGACGATCCTGGCCGACGGTGAGTGGACGGAAGTAGTTGTGGTGCGAAAGGTAGTCTCCACAATGTTGGTCATACCAGCCGCTCACGGCGTCGATGGGACGCGTTGGATCGAGTTGATGAATCTGCTCGGCGGCCTTGTTCGCGTCGAACTGGCCCCAGCCTTCGTTGAACAGCACCCAGGTGACGATCGACGGATGGCCGGCAAGCAGGTTGACCATGCCGGTGCAGGTCTCGCGCCATTCGGTGCGATATTCTTCGTCATCTGCGGCAAGCGCGCGGCGGTGTCTGGGCGTATCGTCGCGGAAGGCGCCCCATGACGCGGAGAACAGCGTGGGCTTGCGGCTTGAGTACCATGGGCTATAGGAGCTTCCACCCGATACCGCGTCTTGCCATACGAGCATGCCTATGCGATCGCAATGATAGTACCAGCGCGCCACCTCGACCTTGATGTGCTTGCGAAGCATGTTGAAACCGGCATCTTTGAGCTGCTCGATATCGTGGACAAGGGCCGCATCGGACGGGGCGGTCATGAGGCCGTCGGGCCAGTAACCCTGGTCGAGCACCCCTTTGAGGAACAGCGGCTCGCCGTTGAGGAAGAAGCGGGGGATACCCTCGCGGTCGCGTCGTATCTCGACGGAGCGAAAGCCGCAGTAGCTGCTCGCGGAATCCACGGGGGCTTCGTCTGCCTTCGGGATGAGTGCTGCTCGGACATCGTAGAGGTACGGGTCGTCGGGGCACCACAGGTGCGGATGCTCCACAAGGATGCTCCCGTGCACTTCCCACGCATCGTGCGTGCGGTCAGTCTGCACGAGCGCGAGGATGCCGCGGGCGACTGCGGTGCCCGTGTGGTCGCTGACGGATACGACGAGCTGCGAATCGTCATCGAGCCGGGCATCCGGATCGCAAATGAGGGCGTCTATGCGCAGCGTTCCGTCTGCTGTGCCGTCGAGTGTGAGCGATGCTACGTAAGCGTCGGGAACGACCTCGTACCACACGCTTTGCCAGATTCCACTTTGCGGCGTGTACCAGATGCCGTTCGACTCGAGGCGCTGTTTGCCGCGCGGTTGCGTGCCGGCGTCGCTGGGATCGTAGACGCAGAGCGCAAGCTCGATGTCGGTATCGACACCGGCGAGAAACGGAGTGATGTCGAGGGAGAAGGGGAGATAACCCCCTTGGTGCGTCGTCGCGAGTCGACCGTTCACGAACAGCGCGCAGATCCAGTCGACCGCTTCGAAGTGCACGATGAGGCGCTCGTGTGAGCTGAGCGCGGGCATCTCGAAGCTGCGTCGGTACCAAAGCAGCTCGCGTGGCGAAAGCACGCGGCCGACACCGGACAAGGGCGCCTCAGGGGAGAACGGCACGGTGATGGTGCCATCGAATGCATGCGGCATGCTCGCTGTGCGGACTGTCTCGGTCGCCTCGCGGGCGGTGAGGGTGCGATTGCGCTCGGCATGATCGAGTGTGACGAATGCGTATTCCCATTGCCCGTCGAGCGATGCCCATCGGTCGCGCACGAGGGTGGGGCGGGGATGCTCCGGTAGAGGGTGGACGCGATCGAGCTGCTCGCCCCAAGGGGTGATCAGCGGTGTCAGCTCGCCTGGCTGGGGCGCAACGGCGCTTTTGAGCACACGGCATACGTCGAGCATGGGATTTCCCTTCGGTGGTGCGGGGCGTCCGATGTGATCGCCTGCTGTCATGGTACCAACTCGCACGGTGTCGCATGCACCTGAGATATGCGCGTCTCCGCTGGCAGAAAGGACCGTGCGGCTGCCGGACGCGGCGGTGATGCGAATCCTCGTCTCGGATACAATGCGCGGTAACGGTCATTTTCGGCAAAGGAGGAGCCCATGGATCCCAACAAGCGTCCCGACGACATGGTCCGCATCACCACGCCCGAGCTCGCGCAGGCGTTCATCGAGGAGCAAGTGGCGGCGTGCCGTGAGCAGATCGGCGACAAGAACGTGCTGTTGGCGCTGTCCGGCGGCGTCGACTCCTCCGTGGTCGCGGCCCTGCTCATCAAGGCGGTGGGCAAGCAGCTCATCTGCGTGCACGTGAACCACGGTCTCATGCGCAAGGGCGAGTCCGAGCAGGTCATCGACGTGTTCAAGAACCAGATGGACGCGAATCTCGTGTATGTGGACGCGACCGACCGCTTCCTCGACCTGCTTGCCGGCGTGGAGGAGCCCGAGCAGAAGCGCAAGATCATCGGTGCCGAGTTCATCCGCGTGTTCGAGGAGGAGGCCCGCAAGGTCGGCGACCAGGTGAGCTTCCTGGCGCAGGGCACCATCTACCCCGACATCCTCGAGTCCGACGGCGTGAAGGCCCACCACAACGTGGGCGGCCTGCCCGATGACCTGCAGTTCGAGCTCTGCGAACCCGTGAAGCTGCTCTTTAAGGACGAGGTACGTGTTGTCGGCCGCGAGCTCGGACTGCCCGAGTCCATGGTCGAGCGTCAGCCGTTCCCCGGTCCCGGTCTGGGTGTGCGCTGCCTGGGCGCCATCACGCGCGACCGCCTGGCTGCCCTGCGCGAAGCCGATGCCATCCTGCGCGAGGAGTTCGCGAACGCGGGACTGGCCGGCAAGGTGTGGCAGTACTTCGTCGTGGTGCCCGACATGCGCGCCACGGGCGTGCGCGATGGCAAGCGCCTCTATGCGTGGCCGGCGATCATCCGTGCCGTGAACACGGTGGATGCCATGACCGCCACGGTGCCCGAGCTGGACTGGGCGCTGCTCAAGAAGATCACCGACCGCATCCTCGCCGAGGTGCCGAGCATTTGCCGTGTGGCATACGATCTGACCCCCAAACCGTGCGGAACCATCGAGTGGGAGTAGCGCATGTAAAATAACCCCAGCGACTTTTTTACATTCAGGGCGCATCTGCGATTTCGCGGTGCGCCCTTTTTGCGTGAGCGCCCCCGAAGCGGCAGCGTGTCGCGGTATGCAAGCGCGTTACCGCAAGGCGCTGCTCATAAGTGCGGCGAAGCGATCGCCGTCACGCTTTGCGAGGAGGTAGAAGCGAAAACCCCGCAGTACGCCCTGGCCGTCGCCGTAAGCGACCTCCTTGTTGAGATCCACGCGAACTACCGTGGACTTGAGAAAGGGTATTCCGTTTTCGGCGATGGCGCAGCTTGCGATATCCGTGGCAAGCTCGACCGTCCACAGCCCCACGGTATTGTTGGCGATGAGGCGCCGGTTTGTGAGATAGAGCTTGGATGTATGCCCGCCGAGGAACGCATCGGTCTCCGTACCGAAGCGGGCGAGGCGCGCCGCGAAGACGACCTTCTCCCCAGCGGCGAGTGCAGGGCCAAGGTCGGAACGAACTTCAGGAAGGCTATCGAGAAACGCAGCGTTCATGATGATATCCCTTTCGGATATGGCAGTAATGAATGCGGCAGGAATTCAGCCGATGTCGTAGCATATGAGGAGAGTTTATTCGAAGGCGCGGGGAAGCGCTAGGCGTGCCGAGGGTCGAAGATCGAAGGTCGGGAGCGTCGTTCACCATGGAAGGCAGTATCACCGTAACGATACCAAAGGGCTTTGCCCAGTTCATGTTGGGCGGTGCGGCGCTACTCTGTCTCGTTCCCGTGGGGTTCGCGCTTGCCGGCGAGCTGCCGCCGGTCGGAGCCGTTATGTTCGCGCTCCTTATCGCACCTTTCATCATCGCCGGAGTGTTGTGGCCGCGGTTTAGGGTCGTTGTGCGCCAGGGTGTGGTGGTTGTTCGTCCGTGCTTCGGCCGCACGTGGCAGTTCGAAGTTGCCGACATCACGAGGGTCGTGCGTCGCGTGAACCCGAACAGCAGCACGGGCGCGCTCGCCAAGATGACCGTGTGGGCGGGGCGTCGCCGCGTGTCCGTCGAGGCGCTCATGCGGGGAAGCGAGGCGTTCTGGACGTACATCGAACGCAACGTCGATCCGGGTAGAATCATCACCAAAGGGCATGCGAGGGCGAGCGATCGAGAGGCGCTTTGAGCTTGTCCGTACAGCGCTTGTGTCTTGGGATGGAAGGGGGCCTACTATGCCCACATCGGAATGGCTGCACCGCTACGAATCCGTTAAAGAGCGGCTTGCCTGCGCAATCGACCTCGAAGCCTATTTCACGGAAACGGCTATCGGGGGCATGACGGTCGACGTGCTAAACATCGGCTCCGTTTCCATTCCCACAGGAGAGCTCATCGCTTGCGACCCGCTTGTCGAGCTAGAAGATGCCCGCCCGTATCTCCAGACCGTTCCTGCCGGAACCTATGCGACAACGATCTGCGTCGTGCCGAGCGAGCTCTATGGCGACCGCTATGCTTGCGTCAAGATGGTGATTAGCGACGAGCGGCCGGTTCGCTACGACCTGGGCATGGTGGGCGACGAGGATCTTGAAGACCTTGAGGATGATACGTTCTTCGGCTTCTTCGTGGATGCAGGCATGGGGTGCATTGCGGACGTCCGCACCCAGGAGGCGTTCCGGGCGTATTGGGCGAAGCGTTTGGAGGAAGACGAGAGCATCGATCCCTACAACGACCTGTTCTTCGACTTGCTCGACGAGAGCGCGCGCGAGCATCCCCGCTACCAGCGCGAGGGTGGCGACTGGGTCAACTGGACCGTGCCGGGGACGGAGTGCAATCTCGCCGCGTTTACCGCCGGTTGGGGCGACGGGGTCTACCCGGTCTACTTCGGCTACGACGCTCAGGGTAAGGTGTGCGGCGTGTACGTCCACCTCATCGATATCGCGACGTGCTACGAAAAGTGACACGACGGGTCGCTGACACCGTCCAATCGGCTCGATGGATCGGCCGGGGTTGGATTTAATGTTGTGCTGGGTGGGCGCTTTTACCCTCACCAGCAGCAGCGGTTCGCCTTCTTTCAGCGCGGTGTTCATGTATGGAAAGCCGTTTTCGAGCGTGTTCGTGCGCAAGATGCGCACGTCGAGGGACGGTACGTCGTAGGAGGCTGTCGCGTCGTTAGAGGGGTCTTTGAGTCGCGCGGACCCGACTCCAATGGCCCGCCCCTCCATCCTGCGGGCTTGCCCTTGTCCGGGTGGGTGGGTATCCCTATCCGGCTTAAAATAAGACGCCTGTGGCGAGGTGGCCAAGCGGCTGCGCGTCGCGGTCCTCGATGTAAAAAAGTCGCTGGGGTTATTTAAGGACACGCAGCAGAACGAGGACGGAACCCCAGACAGGGTTTACAACTCTGACGATTTCGCCGCTATGTTCTCGGGGTTCTGGGGTGACGGGATTATCCCGAACGTCTCAACCGCCCTTCTGGTTGAGCCTATCGAGAACTCCTTCGCGGTAGTCGTGAATCCGAATGACGCTTTCATCAAGGGGCGCTTCTACCGGAACGCGGACGATAAGCAGTTCACCCTAACCAACGGCAACGCAGAGGAGCGGGTGGACTACATGGCCCTCCGCTTCGACTCCGAGAAGCGCAGCGTCTACCTCAAGTATTTGGAGGGCGTGGAGGGGCAGGGAAGTCCCTTATGCGCCCGCTCAGGCTCGCTATTCGACTTGCTGTTGGCGAAGATCACCGTTCCCGCCAAGCAGGTCACCACCTACACGGTTACCTATGATGCCAACGGCTGAACGGGGGCGCCATCGCCGCAAACCAAGCAGAAGGTCGTGTTGCTCACACTCTCTTCCCAAGAGCCTGCGAGAGCAGGTTACGTGTTCGAGGGGTGGAGCCTTACCAAGAACAGCGTCGTTCAGTACAAACCGGGCGGCATCTTCTCAGTTGACGCCAACTCTACGCTATACGCGATTTGGACTTACGACAGAAGCAACGCGCCGCAAGTAACATCCCTGCGGGCTTACCACGTTGCCAATTCCACATCAACAACGCCCTCAGCGAACGGTGCCTACAATAGCGGCCGGAGAGGAGTGTGGCAAGTGTCCCTCGAAGGAGCTTGGAATTCGAGCATGTTATGTAGAGGTCAATTACCGGTCGTGCATAGAGACTGTCGACGGCTTTATCGAATGAGGGGACGTTTTGGACCTCATCGATGAGGACATAGGTTATTTGCCAGGTACTACATGTCGGAGTACCTCGGCGTGCAGTGCGTGGTACTCAAGCAGGTGCTCGTTTTCCAAGAGCTCGAGGTTGAGGTGCACGATGCGTTGCGGAGCCACGCCTGACGAGATGAGCTCCTCTTTCCAGAGCTCCATAAGGGTCGACTTGCCGCACCTGCGGATGCCTGAGATTGCTTTGATGACGTCTCTATCGCGCCATCGGCGGAGCTTTGCGAGGTAAGCTGGGCGATTGATGTACGGCATGGAAGCTTCAATTTGAAATGCTTATAAATTATAGTATATATTATCGCCGAAATTGAAATATATATCATTTTTTAGCACAATATTACGTTGAGGCTCGTGCTGCTTCGGCAAGATGTCGAGAGGTCGGCTCGAAATCGCTATGCTCGCGCCTTGAGCTTCGTATCGTGCGCAGCAATGCGTTCGCCCTGCTGCTGCTACCGCTCAAGCTGGGGTGATGCGTGGAAGATACGTTCCGGGGAACAATACAAGCGGGTAAGGGTCGCCGTCCGGTGCTGAGGCTGGAAGGAGTTCACCATGAAGATGGATGTGAAGCTCCGCAGGTTCTTGGTATTCGCGTTGGTTGTGTTCGCTGTCGGCGTATGTACACCCGCGACGGCGATCGCGGTGGGGGATGAGCCCGGAAATCCTCCGGTCACCGATACGGCGGAACCGGCGGGCGGCTACTGGATGATCGACGATGCCGGCGCGTTGATTCCTGCCGACGAAGAGGAATACGACGTGCACTACGATGGCGAGGAGTTCCTCGTTATCCGGGAGTCCGTGCCCGAAGATGCGCTGCAGGCCATCGTGGATGTGCTGGGGATTGCGCCTTTGGATGAAGGCGGTTCCGGGCTTATCGTCTTCAATGGCGATATAGGTGTCGTCCACGGTAGCGCGACGTTACCGGGCGATTTGGTCATCGGCGAGGGGCAGATCCTCACCGTGCCGGAAGGTGCGGTCCTCACGATTCCCGAGGGCGTGACGTTGACGAACGAAGGGACCTTGGATGCCCTCGGTTCGGTGGCCGCTGCGGGCACCATTGCCGGCACGGGCACTGTCGTCGGTGCCGATACTATCGATACGCCCGATCCTGCAGGTGTTGTTCCGACGACGATCGAGGAGCAGCCGGATGATGTCACCGTCGCGGCCGGCGGGGATGTCTCCTTCTCGGTTGTGGTCAGCGGTACCGGTTTGAGTTATCAGTGGCAGTACAGCACCGATGGTGGTGTCACGTGGGCAGACCTGGACGGTGCCACCGCCGAGAGCTGCTCGTATTCCAGCGTGACCATCCGTATGGACGGGTACATGTTCCATTGCGTGGTGACGGGCGAGGGCGGTTCCGTGACGAGCGAGGTTGCCACCTTGAACGTGACGCACGACCACCAGCTGATCGAAGTCGAGGCCAAAGCGCCCACGTGCACCGATGGCGGTAACATCGCGTACTGGTATTGCGATGGCTGCGGGCGCTATTATCGCGACGCCGCCGGCGCGGACGAGATCACGGAGGAGCAGGCCATCGACCCTGCGACCGGACATGCTCCTGCAGCCACATGGTCGAGCGACGAGCACGGCCATTGGCATGCGTGCGACAACGGGTGCGGTGCCAAGCTGGACTATGCCGAGCATACGCCTGCGGTCGAAGGCAAGAAGGACGCTACGTGCACCAAGGATGGCTACATGGGCGACACGACGTGCTCCGTTTGCGGATATGCGATCGCCACGGGTAAGGTCGTCCGCGCGCTGGACCATAGCTTCACGACCTACGTGTCCAACGACGATGCGACGTGCACGCGGGACGGCACGGAGACGGCGACCTGCGACAACGGCTGCGGTGCGACCGATACGCGTACCGATAAGGGCTCCAAGCTCGATCACAAGGTAGTGACTGTGGGCGCCGTGGAACCGACGTGCACCGAGAAGGGCTACACGGGCGACAAAGTCTGCGAGCTTTGCGACAAGGTGCTCGAGAAGGGCGAGGCGATCGACGCTTCGGGCCACGAGTGGGGTGAGCCAGCATGGTGCTGGTCCGAGGACGGCGAGAAGTTCGTGGCGGCCTTCACATGCGAGCGCGATGCCGACCATACCAAGGTGCTGACGGCGACGCCGAAGGTGACCGTGAAGACGAAGCCGACCTGCACGAAGACGGGCGAACGCCTCTATAAGGGAACGGTGAAGCTCGACGGCGAGGAGTATTCCGCGAAGGCAACGGGAACGATCGCCGCGACCGGTCACGACTTCGAGGACGGTGTCTGCACCGTCTGCGGAAAGAAGGATCCCGACTACGTCAAGCAGGCGAAGGACAAGGAGATCCTCCCCGCCACCGGCGATATGGTCATGGCAGGTGTGATCGGTGTCGCCGTCGTCGGCGTGCTGGCCCTGGGCACCGGCGTGCTCCTAAAGCGCCGCAAGTAACGGGTGGAAAACGTCAGAGGTGGCATCACATCCCATGGGCGGGTGTCCTGCACGGGGACGCCCGCCTTTCCGCATGTAAAATAACCCCAGGGGTTTTATTACATGATCTGTCGTAGCCATTGGTGTGGGTCAAATAAGGGGCATGCTTAACCTTAGACTGTTCGCGTGCAGGGCCTGAGCTTGCATATTCGTAAGCGGGTTGTTCATGAGATAATTCGTTAATCCAGATAGCTGATGCAGGTTCGTTCGTTCTCGTTGCTTGGCGCGCGGGCGGTCGAGTTCGCTCATGTGAATGATGGGGCGCACATGAAGATGACGCAGGAGCTCCGGACGGCGCTCGATAGATTGAATGACGAACAACGGCGGGCGGTCGAGTACTTGGATGGTCCGCTGTTGGTGATAGCCGGCCCCGGTACGGGCAAGACGCAGCTCCTCAGTTTGAGGGCAGCAAATATCCTCATCAAGCGTGACGCTGCTCCCAAGAACATCCTTTGCCTCACGTACACTGAAGCAGGTGCCGAGGCCATGCGCTCCCGCCTGATCGAGCTCATCGGCAGAGACGCATACGGCATTCAGGTGAGTACCTTCCACGGGTTTGCCAGCAGCGTTCGCGCGACTCATCCGGAAAGCTTTCCCCGACCCGCCTCCGATCAGCTTGTTACAAGCCTCCGACAGGCAGAGATCATGGACGAGTTGCTCAAAACGCTACCGTTTGGGTCTCCGCTCTCGAGCATCGGCAAGGGCGGCGTTGCGCACTTCTCGCGGGAGATGCTCGCCTTTGTCTCAAAGGTCAAGCGCAGCGGTATTTCCTACGAGACGCTTTCAAAGATCGCCGAGCAGAACATCCATGCCGCGGATTGGCTTGAGCAAAACTCCTCGCTTTGCGACATCGCCGCTATGACGGCGAGCGTGCGCGTCGCGGAGCGCTTTGAGGCAGAGATCGAGCGTGCTAGCGTGAACGCTCCTGACGAGCTCAAGCTTCCCGTGGTGTCCACTCCGGGAGTCTACGCGCCCTTTATCACAAGCCTGCGCGACACCGTTCGACGCACCGAGCTCGTTGACGAGAATGGAAAGACCGCAGGCTACAGAAACGTCCGAGACTCGTTTTTCGAAGGAAGCAACAAGGAGGGCAGGCACCTCCGAACCCGAAAGGAGAGCGAGCGGCTTCTTGCTGCCTGCTCGGTTGCCCAGCGCTACCAGGAAATCCTCGACAGCCGGCACCTCTACGACTTTGACGACATGATCGCCGACTTTGTAAAGGCAGTCGAGGAAGACGACAACCTGCGTCAGGAGCTTCAGGACACCTACACCTACATTCAGGTCGACGAGTTCCAGGACACCAACGGCGCTCAGATGAGAATCGTCGAGCTCCTCTGCGAGGGTATCGAGCGTCCCAACGTCATGGCGGTGGGCGATGATGACCAGGCCATCATGCGCTTCCAGGGCGCGACCATCGAGTGCATCAACCAGTTCGTCGATCGCTACCACCCGCAGAGCGTCGTGCTCATGACCAACTACCGTTCCACTCCGGACATCGTCGAACTTGGCCAGCGGGTGGCGGTGCAGGTTGAGCGCCGTCTCGCCGCAAGCGAGGACAAAGCGATTCAGGCCAACCGTTCCCAAGGAGACCAGACCGAGTTCTCCGAGACCGTCTTTCAGGGCAAGGCGGAGGAGTATGCCGCCCTGGCGCGTGACATCCGCGAGCGCATCGATGGCGGCTACCTCACCACCTGCAAAGATCCCGACGAGGCAATCGCGGTTATCTCACCCAAGCATGCCGTCCTGAGGGCGCTCATCCCGTATCTCGTTGCGGAGGGAGTTCCTTTCTCGTACCGTCAGACGCAGGATCTCTTTGCGTCCGAGCGCATGCAGACCATGCTTGCGCTGGTCCGCTGCGTCTGTGCGCTCTCGCAGGGGCGGGCGCAGGTTGCCGCGAGCTGTCTGCCCCAGATCGTGTGCGCGCCCGAGCTGGGCGGCGACCACCCGAGCTCGGTCCGCTTTGCCCTCACCGCGCGCAGGGAGTACTACGGCGACTGGCTGCTCGCCATGGAGCACACGCAAAACGAGCGCATCCGTGGCATATACGGCAGTCTCATGACCTGGTCTGCGGAGGCGTCGAGCTCGCCGGTGCGCGAGCTGCTCTTCAAGATGGCGGCGCGCTCGATGGCATATTACCGACGCCTGGGCGAGAAGGACCCGCTTGCGGCGGCGGAGTTCAACGCCGGCATGCGAGCCCTGCTCAACTTTGTGGAGGGAGAGCTCGCGCAGCCAGGCGGTCTCGGCCGTGCGCTTCGCCTGCCCGACGTTGAGGATCTGCTCGAATCGGCTCAGAAGTACGGCGTGACCATCGAGGCGAGCGTCAGCCTCGGTGCCCCCGGGGCCGTGCGGCTGACGTCTGCCCACAGCTCCAAGGGCCTTGAGTTCGATTGCGTCTATCTTGTCGACGCCGACGACGCCACCTGGCACAAGGGAGCCAACGGAGGCAGCCTCTACCCCTCCAACCTGCTCATTGGTGACGAGAAGGACGAGGATGACGCACGGCGCCTTCTCTTCGTTGCCCTGACGCGCGCAAAGCGCCGTCTGGAGCTCTACCGCGCCGCCGGGTCAACCGTGCGCGAGCTCTCGGGCGTGGTCGAGACCCGCGAGGTCGACCCAGACCCGATCGCCCTTGATGCGGCCGTCGCAACCGAGTGGCACGACAGCTACCGGCTGGACACACCCGAGCTCGTTGCCCTGCTCGACGCCAACAAGGACGTGAGGCACCTCTCGGCCTCTGCCCTCAATGCCTTTGTCTGCTACAAGGAGGGCTGCACGAACAGCCTCTCGTTCCCCGAGCGCCAGGTCCTGCGACTGCCCGAGGCTCCCCAGATTCAGCTTGAGTTTGGCAGCATCGTGCACGCGATGATGGAGGACATAGCGAATCGGGTCATGGGGCCAGAGGGCGCCTCGCTGGACGAGGTCATGGCGGCCCATCGCCAGAGGGTCCGCTGGATGGACTTCCCCGTCGCGGACGTCTCTCGCTACGAGCAGCGCTTCGAGCGAATCTGCACGAGCTTTGTGCCGTGGCTCCTTGAGAGCGCAAGGGGCTACAGAAGGGTCACGGAGGCTAAGCTATCCGCCTCAACCGCTGCGGGAACCCCGCTCTTTGGCTACCTTGACCTGCTGCTCATTGATGATGCCGCAAGGACCGTGCGCATCGTCGACTACAAGACCGGCTTTAGCTACAAGGTCTCCGATGACTATGAGCGCCAGCTGAGGTTCTACAAGCTGCTCGTGGAATCCTCGCCCCAGTTCGAGGGCTACGAGGTCGTCTCCATGGGCGACTTCTACGTGGAGCCTGAGAAGGATAGCGGCGAGCTTCACCCTCCGCTCTCCGTTACGGCATCAGACGAGGAGATTCGCTCTCTTGAAAGGCTCGCTGACGTCGTGTGGGCGCGTATCCAGGCGGGGCAGTGGGACACGAGTGCCTTCGAGCAAAGCGAGCTCTACGAGCGTGCGTTGACCCAGCAGGAGAGCGAGCGCTCCAAGGCGGACAAGGCTCGCGTCATGCAGCGGGCGTACGAGGCGTGGCTGGTCCAGTCCGCCTCCTGACCAGCTGCGTCTGGGTAATTACCTGAGAAGGTCGAGAAGCTCGGGCGGCAGCACGGCATCGCGCAGCTCGGGCGACCACGTCCCGTACATGCATCGAACCTCCTCGAGCTGGGCCTTCCTGCGCTCGGCTTCGAGCTCCTCGCGCGCCTGAGCGTCCAGCACCTCGCACTCCCGCAGGCAGCGCCTGAGGTCGATCTCCCCGCGGGAGAAGCGGCTCAGCGGCTCGAGCTTTCGCTCAAAGCCCCTGAGATCCCCGTCATACGGCTCCAGCGAGAGAAGGTCGTGAAAGTCGCTGCGGAACCACACGACGCCGCTCTCCTCGTCAACCGTGTGCCCGTAGACCAACATGTCCGTATAGTCGCCGTGCTCCTCCCGGAGCCGGAGGGTCCTCGCGTCGTCATCTCGCGCCGGATCGAGCGTCGCATCGTGATCGAGGACAAAGCGGCTCTCGTCACCGTAGATGCCAGGATGGTGCACAAGGAGGTCGCCCCGCTTGAACGGAAGCGGGAAGTTGAACCACATATCCTCAAAGCCCGGCCAGAGTACGTCCTTCTCCTCTTGGGTCAGACGGGGCGATCGATCGTCGACAAAGGCAATGGGCTCTAGGTCCGGCGAGACCAGCACACTCACGTCGCTGTCGTAGTCCCCTTCGTCGGAGTCGTCGGCAAAGTATCGCTTGGTGAGGATGAACCGGTCATCTTTGAGCCCCCAATCCTCCTCGTCGATGCAGTCGCGCAGCTTACGGACCGCGCGCTCGAACGACGGACGCACGTACGCGTCGCCTCTATAGCTGACCTCGCACTTCTGGACGATCCAGCAACAGGCCTCTCTGGGTTCCGATGAGCGAAGGTCGTCCAGGAGCCGCTCCTGGATTCTCATGTACGCCTCAAGGAACGCATGAAGGCTCCTGCCTGCGAGATACGACATGTGCTTGGGAAAGATGGCGTCCGGCGTGGTCTCGATGAGGTTGCGCCATGCGGCGTGCTTCTCGGCAATCGTGCGCTTGTGGCTGTTCCAGATGATGAAGGACGCCTCGATGGAAGGCGGGTTCCAGCCGATCTTCTCCCAGTGGGCGCGAACGGCAGGGGAGTCGATAAAGTCGAGGACGTCGAGAGGTTGCCCGCTCTCTGTAAAGTCTGCCGGGTTTAACGAGTCCATGTTTGCTCCTTTGTACAGGACGCCCTGTCTATGGTTCAGGGCATGGGCTTGCATGAGTCGTTTCTGTCCCATAGCCCTCAGTAGCGTCTTATCTGAAGCACTTAATTCACTGGCGAGAAGGACGGGCGATGTGCGACGCAGATGCTGAGAAGGACTTCGATTACATCGAGGCAGCGGAAGAGTTCATGGACGAGTATGCGGACGTCTTTGAGGAGCTGGCCGGATGACGGGGCCGCTCTCCAGAGAGGTTGCCTTAGCTCTGCACGGACGCGCTATCGAGCGGTTTGGTGGTTCGCGAGGTGTGAGGGACGCGGGTCTGCTTGATGCGGCGCTCGCACAACCCTGGCAAACCTTCGGCGGCATCGAGCTTTATCCGACTCCAGAGGAGAAGGTCGCACGCCTGTGCTTCGAGGTCGTGACCCAGCATCCGTTCGTTGACGGCAACAAGCGTGCCGGCGCGCTGCTTCTCGGCGTGCTTCTCCGCAGGGAGGGGCGGGCGTTCAGGCCCGATGCGAGTGATCTTCTCCGCTTCATCATGGGCGTCGCCGCTGGGTCGAAGAGCTATCGGGAGCTCCTCGGTTTTGTACAGCAAGAGATGGGTGAAAGGTGAGCTCATGGTTGCTCAGGGGAACAACTATCGCATCGCTGCTCGCGTGACGGTGGAAAACGGCGTCAAGCGGTACCACTGGGACACCGAGAGCCTCACCAGCGTCGTCGACCTTCGCGCGCCGACGCTGGTGCGGGACGAGTTCAAGGGAAGAGCCTACTGGTTTGGCTATGAGTTCAGGCCGGACTCTCATCCCCTCGACCGTCGGGCGTTTCTCGAGGACATCAAAGGGCTAGGGCAGAACATCATTCCGGAAGGCTATCTCAGGAAGTTCATCAACGCGCCGCTTGCGCTTTTGAACAAGCAGATAAACCTGGCAACGATCGACTTCTTTGTGTACCCCGTCTCGGGGCGGAGCCCGCTCGTCAACAAGATGATCGAGCAGATCGACGAGTGGACCTCACACGAGATTGAGGGCGTCTCGCTGGAGCTTGTGAAGCGGCCTCCGTCGGAGATCGGCTTTGACTGGGAGAAGTTTGACCGGCGTTATGCGCCCACGGACCACCGCGGCTATGACAACAGATACCACCAGATGAGGACCTACGTTGAGAACGAGCTTCTCCCGTCGATTCGCGCAGGGGAGTACTTCTCGCTGTCAAAGGTGGTCAAGATGAGGTACCGCCCCTACATCATGAACTTCCTCGAGTTCAATAAAGAGCAGGTCAAACAGTACGAGCAGCTACGCGATGCTCACGGCGCTAGCGTGTTGGTGGTCGATGACATCAACACGTCCGGCTCGACGCTGAACGAGATCTTCCGCATGCTCGGCAAGCTCAACCCGAGCCTGGAGGTGTACGTGTTCACGCTGATCGGGAAGCCGGAGATTGGTTAATCAAACGTGACGGAATGGAGTGATATGGGTAAGTTTGAGGATATAAGGAAGAGCGCTCGCGAAGATGCTGAAAGCACTCATTGGAAGTATCTGCGCAAGTCCTGCGACGAATTCTTTTTCCCTCGCTGGCACTCGCCGCTGTCTCAGTACCTATTTGCGATTTTTCCGGACGTTAAAGACTGGAGATATTGCATGCCGATTCCCGAAACCATCCAAGAAGAGCTGTCGGTTGGGGGCACGCTGAGAATAAAAAAGCATGTCAAACCGGCAGCATTCTCAGAGAGCTTGCGAATCATTGTTGAGATTGATGGCATCAGTCACTATGCAAAGCCGATTAAGATTGTTGAGGATGAAGAGCGGGATGCACTGTTCAGGCATCTGCACATCGATACGGTTAGGATTCCGTATTGGATTCAGCTGTCCAAGGCAAACATCAACTTCCTTTTCTCTGAGCTGAAGTTCTCTGATGCCAGGGTGCATATAGAGCGAGAAATGTGCAAGCTCAAGCACTCGTTCTTCGATAGCGAGAAGATGGATTTTGGGCTGAGCATTTCGCCTGCGGCAATGTGTCCACTCGGCTTCAAGAGGTTTTGCGACGAGGTGGTTAGGTACCCAACTGAGACGCAGCGGATTCTCCGTGATGACCTCTCGCTTGTTTCCGATGCATGCATGGAAAGGTTTGGCATCGAGGCTGCGATGAAGGACTCAAATCCTTTGTTCACTGAGTAATCAAGGTAAGTGCTGTACGTCGATAGAGGATTCGCGTTTTGATGAGAGCTTCTATGGCTCATGTCGTGCTGCTCCGAGTATACTATACACATGAAAATAAACATGTATATAGGAGGCATCATATGAGTCAGATTACCGTTCCCCTCGACACCATGGTTCCCATCAGCAAGTTCAGCAGGGGAGGTGCCAGCGCCGAGTTTGCAAAGGTCGCCGACGGCGTCCCCGTCACCGTACTTAAGAACAGCGAGCCGGCGTACTTCATCATCAGCGTCCACGACTACCGCGAGTTCTGCGAGGCAGAGAGGCGCTTAGCGAATCTCGAGGCGCGCTATGAGGCGGAACATGGGATAGGCGAGAAGTTCGAGAGTGTCGAAGACCTCATGGCGGATCTCAATGATTAAGTCCATCCTCCGTACCCCGCGCTTCAAGCGCGACTACAAGGCGCTGGTTAAGAAGCACTACAACATGAGCCTCTTCGAAGCAGCGGTAAGGACGCTTGTCGCCCAAGATGCGGATGTGTTGATAACCCGATATCGCGATCACGCGCTCAAGGGAGAGTGGAACGGGTACCGCGAGCTGCACATCTCAGGTGACTGGCTCTTGATCTACCGCATCAACGAGGATGAGCTTCAGCTCGTCCTTACCCGGACAGGCTCGCATGACGAGTTGTTCTAGGTTGTTTCTCTGCGCTTATCGGTCTCACTGGGAACCTGCCTGTTCGTCATCCTTGCTCTGATATGCCGTGCCACCATTCATAATGAGGTCGTCAACGAGTCGTGTGATGGTCAGGCAGTGGGGGAAAGGATTGGATTCCATCGGTCGCGGCTCGATGCTTTTGAGCTGCCTGAGAAGATTGGCATATTGTTGGCAGTTTGCATCCCGCAGTCGCTTGACGATAAAACGACTAAATGCTAGCTCTCGGGCGGCATGTTGGTAGTAGTTCTTGAATCCGTTTTCTTCCTTTTCGGTTAGGTAGACATCTTTCTGCTCGTAGGTGTTCCGCTTGTAGGTGCATAAAACGTCCTTGAGGCCTGCTTTTGTCGTGACGCTTGCTTTTATATAGGCCGATTCGGAAAACCCTTCAAAAGTGGTCGAGAGCTTTGGAGTTCTGCTTGCGGAGATAGAGTCATAGATGAAGAAGGCCTTCGGATAGTAGAAGTGGAGGAGCTTGCTTGAGAAGGAAACGTTCACGCTTGGAGCTCCCTTGACGAGGAGCTTTGCGCCCTTTGAGAAGGCTGCCCATTGTTTAAGTTTGTTCTTTTTCAGAGTGCCCCAGGAGGGGCTATCCCATGTGTTGAGTGTGAGGACGATAACCGTGGCGTCCCTGAGCACTCGCGCTGCGTTGAGCGCTTTGGCGAAGCCAATGACGCAGGCCGTCAAGTCACGAATTAACTTGGAGTCCTCTTCGAAATTCGCGTAAATTATGGTTCGCTGCTCGAAGACTATGTCACTCACCCGGCCTGAGATGGATTTGAGCTTTGCAAGGAATCCGTCCTCGTCACGGAGGTCCTCATGGAAGAAGCGCAGCTGCTCCCGTGCTTCTTTTACGATTTTCTTCATTTCTTTTATGTCATCGGCAAGAGCTTCATGGCGGAGGCTCACATCGCTAAGTTTTACCTTCTCTGCTTCTGCCTTTGCGTTGAGGTTTTTGATTAGCTCGGCCGCGTTCCCTTTCTCCCTTATGAGACTATCAATCTCGCTGTCAAGATTCTTGGACTCTCCTCGGAAATACGTCGTTGAGCCCGTCGACTCTTCAAAGCACTCCGGCCGAAACAGGATTCGAGCGATGTCTTGGAAAAAGCTCTCGTAGCCTTCTGTTCCAAGGAAGCTCTCCCCTGGCTTGCCGGGATGATGGTCCTCATAATTCCTTGGGTCATCGTTATCATTGCGCAAGGTGTATGCGTATCGTTCAGGTGATGCAGCGTAGGCACGGCCGATAAGCCACATCTGATCTGCAAAGTGCGCCTCAGCCGGAGTAAGCAAAGCCGCATCTTCATTTTTCTTCCGCTGCTCCTCGACTTCCTCAGAAGTCGGGATGGGATATTCCTCGCAGAAGAAGTAGAGAAGATCGTTACCATTCAAAAAGTCGTTTTGGGTTAAGCGGTGAATCTCGGTGAGTACATCCTTTTTCTCCTGCTTTGTCATTACGTCGGTCCTCCCGGGTCTAATTTGTTGCATTCATGCGGACTGCTTTTCTTTACCCATACGCCTCCGCAGCCGCGCGCAGCTGCCGGCCGATCTCGTCCGCCAGGTGCTGCGGCGACAGCACCACCACGTCCGGGGCGTTGCTGCGGCCAAAGCGGATCATGGCACTCTCGTTCACGTAGGCCTCAACGTCTACGTGGTCGTCCGTCTCGTTGAAGAAGC
>CAZRPL010000024.1:0-31789 GCA_964602045.1 uncultured Collinsella sp.
ACCCGAACCCTAGCAATACGATGGTGCCGACCCCGCGGGGCGGGCGTCGTGTCTGGAATTATTCCGTATGGCGATGCGCGCTCCGGCATATCGGCGATCGGCTTTACAATGGAATGGTTACGCGAATGGTGCGCTTTTCCGCTGTGGCGGTCGGCGTTTGCTATATCTGAGGTGGCCCATGTCGGATTCTTCCCACAACCTGACCCATGCGCCCAAAGTGGCTGCCGAGCCCTCCGGCGGCGACGATCACAAGGGGGCCCGACGCGGCGCGATCTTCATCGGCATCGTGCTCGTCATCTACGTGGTGTATCTGGTCGTGACCGGTCAGGTCGCGCAGTTCTGGGAAGCCATGAGCACCGTACAGGGTGGGTGGCTCGCCCTTGCCTGCCTGAGTATGTTGCTCTACCTGATCTTCGGCATCGCCGCCTACGCCATCGCCGTATGGCTCGATCCCGCCTCCCCGGTGGGCATCCGCGACCTGATCTCGGTCGAGGCGAGCGGCATCTTCTTCGGTAACCTCACCCCCATGATGATGGGCTCCACGCCGGCGCAGATCTACCGTCTCACCAAAGCGGGGCAAAACGTCGGCGAGGCGGGTGCGATCCAGTTCACGCGTTTCATCGTCTACCAGTTCGGCCTCGTGGCATGGGGCGCCATCCTGTTGCTCGCGCGCATGCCGTTTTTCGCCGAGCAGTACGGCGACATCACGCTGCTGTGCGTGTTCAGCTTCGGCGGTCACGTGTGCATCCTGCTCGGCATCTTCGCCGTGGCGCTCATGCCCCGCATGGTCATGCGCGTCGCACATTGGATCATCCGCGTGATGGAGCGCGTCGGCGTCGCCCGCGAGAAGACCGCGTCGTGGCATGCATTCGTCGACAACGAGGTCATGGCCTTTTCCGACAAGTTCAAGCTGGCGGCAGGTCACCTGAGCTCCATGGCGCTCACGGTCGTGATCACCATGCTTCAGCTTGCTTTCTTCTATCTGGTACCGTATTTCCTCATGCTGTCGTTCGGCCACCACGACGTCGACTTCTTCTCGGTCATGGCGGCGAGCGCCTTTGTGCAGCTGCTGTCCTCCGCCGTGCCGCTGCCCGGCGGTACGGGTGGTGCCGAGGGCGGTTTCGCCCTGTTCCTGGGTCACTTTTACGGCAGTGCCGCCACGGCTGGCTACCTGCTGTGGCGCCTTATCACCTTCATCGCGCCGACCATCCTCGCCGCTCCGCTGCTCGGTCTTAAGAGCTCGCATAACGCGAGTATTCACGACCGCTGGGATCGCGCGATCGCCAAGCTCGGTCGCGGCAGGAAGCGCGGCTCGTCGGCGGTGAGCGCCGCCGCGGTCGCCTCGAGTATCGAGACGGCTCAGGTCGAGCGTATGGAGGCTGCTGCCGCTTCCGAAGTCGAAGGGGAGAAGCCCGCTGCCGTCAAGAGGGCGCCTCGTGCGCCCCGACACCGCGGCACGCGGGTGAGGCGCACGGAAGGCGGTATCACGGTCTCGCCGTCCGCCCTCGCCAAAAAGCGGCCTCGCACCAAGTAACGAATCGCGAACGGCGCGTCCGCAGGTGGATGCGCCGTTTTCTTGGAGCTGATGCATATGGTCCATGTTCTTGGAGCCGTGGCCGCAGGGATCGCCATCGCCGGTGGCGCCGGGTTGGGGATCGCCGGAAACGCCCTGTTCGACATGGCGCTCAATCCGCGCGCCAAACATTCCATCATGGCACGAATCAACTCCGGCGAGGCGACCGGGACGGATATGAGTATCTTTGCGAGCGATCCGTCGCGCTCCGCCGCGCGTGCGTGGTTCGACGAGGCGAAGCGCGACATTTCGATCGCGCCACGCGACGGAGGAGTTCTGCATGGTTGGCGTGTGTGGGGGCACGGTGTCGTTCCGGCGCCGGACGGCCGTCGTTCTCCCGAGAGCACCGATGTCGACCATGGATATCTGATCTTGTGCCATGGGTACAGCGGACGACCGAGCGATCTTGCTCGCGAGGCCCATGCAGCGCATCGCAGGGGCTTTTCCGTTCTGCTTCCCGCGGCGCGCGGTCACGAGCGCAACGCCGATCGCTACGTGGGCATGGGATGGCTCGATGCATATGACTTGCTCGCATGGATCGACGCGTTGGTCGATTTCGACCCGGATGCGCGTATCGCGCTGTACGGCGTCTCCATGGGTGGCGCCGAGGTGATGATGGCGTCGGGGCTGGACCTGCCGCCGCAGGTGCGCTGCATCATCGAGGACTGCGGCTTTACGAGTGTATGGGATGAGCTTGCCGTTCAGATGCGCGATCTGATGCATCTGCCGGTAAGTCCGCTGCTCGACGCTGCCGAAGCGGTGTGCCGCGCGCGTGCGGGCTACGGCTTTCGCGAGGCGAGTGCGCAGGAACGGCTGCGCTCGGCGCGCGTTCCGATGCTCTTTTTGCACGGGGCGGACGATTCGTTCGTTCCGCCCGCCATGCTCGATGCGGTGTATGAGGCCTGTGCGAGTCCTGTGAAGGAGCGCGTCCTGTTCGAGGGCGCGGGGCATGGTGCGAGCAGTTACGCTCATCCTGAGCGCTATACCGCGATCGTCGAGGGCTTTCTCTCCCGTCATCTATAACCGTCCCGGTATGCGCCGAGTCCATGTGATATTACGTCAGACATCGCTTCACATCACGGCATACGGAAAGGGGCGGTTCACCTGCGCGGATGAACCTGCCCCCTCGGTGATGTGAATGTGAGGGAACGTCAGATGCCGTTTCGCATCAGATAGCGTCCTCGCGGAGCGCTTCGACGACGCTGGACGTGCGGCTCCGCATGAGCGCATAGGCCACACTCGCAAGGATCACCACGAGGACGATCGCCACCGATGCGCCGATCTGCATCCACGGCAGCGCAGGCTCATAGGTCGAAAACGACAGGCGCATCGACTCGTGGAGCCCAAGCGTCGCGAGCGCGGCGAGCGCAAAGCCGATGACAAGCCCGCGCAGGGCATAGCTCGCGCATTCGTAGGCAATCATCCGGCGGAAGGCGCGGTTGCCCATGCCGATGGACTTGAGCATCGCGAACTCGCGACGGCGCAGTATGAGGGCGTTCGCGAGCGTATTGAACACGTTTGCCACGGCGATGAGCCCCGTGATGACAGCGAAGCAGTAGATGAACGTGTTGACCGTGGTGGCCATGAGGCGCGCCTGGAGCTTGCCCTGGGCGACGTTCATGTAGGTGATATCAAGTTCCGGGTAGTTTTCAGCGATGTCCTCGACGGCCTCCTGGACATCTGTGGCGAGTGCGGCATCACCGCCCGTGTCGAAGGACATGCTCGCCCGCAGGTACCCCGAATTCGCGGAGAGGCCGATGGCAGAGGAGGGCAGGATGAGCTGGAGCGTACCCGATGAGTCCACACAGACGGGGCGGGTTTCCGCAATCGCGCCGACCTCGATCTCCTGCGTGTTCGCGACCGCTTCATCATAGGGAAGATAGCTCGGATTTCCCTCATTGTCGTAGTACATCGCGCGTAGCCCGCCCGCGGGATCGTCCTCTATGCTGGAGACGAAGTGCCCGTTAAGGTCGGCGAACTCAAGTGATGCGATCGATCCGGTATCCTTGAACGGTCGGTAGTTGCCATACGTCTCCCCGTTGTTGACATCGTAGGAATTCACGGCGATGGCGCGCGGGTGGGCAGGGTCGCAGAACTCTGCGGAATCGAGCCCAAGCTCCTCCACATAGGCGTTCCACGTGGCATCATCGACGAAGTTCACGTAAACGGATCCGTACCACGAGCCGTTTGCAAGGAGTGGCGCGCTTCCATCGAGGCCCATGATGCCGTCGTTCAGCATGCCCGCGGGGATGAGCGCGTCGGCGACATAGCTCGTCATATACCCGTTGGGCGTAGCGCCGTCAACGGTCTGCACGTCGGCGTAGAATCGCGCGAGGGCGTCCTGCATGCCGGGGCCGTCGACCTTGCCGTCCGCGAGCGCGAGCGTCTGGTCCGCACCGGCACCCGTGGCATCGATGTAGAGCAGCAGGTCTTGACCTTCCATAGTGTCCACGGCGGTGTCGCTCGCGTAGCTCATGACGTCGGCGATGGAGCCGGAGGTGATGAGGAGCGCGACCGAGACGGCGAGCGCAGCGACCGTAACGCGGCCTTTGGAGCTTGCGCGCGTGAGGTTCTTATGGGCGATGAACCCGGGGATGCCGAAGACCTTACCCGCGAGGCCGAGCGGGCGCGCGAGCGAACCGCGTTCGCCACGGTGGGCAGCACGGCGCTGAGCGCGCTGAGCGCGACGGGAGAGACGCACATCCTGCACCTGGCGGATGGCGTCGACGGCCGAGACGCGGCTCGCGCGGATGGCAGGGATCCAGGCGCTCACAAGGAGCGTGACGAGGCCGAGGAGCGCGGCGATGCCGAGCACGACAGGGCTCACCGCCACATGCGCCTCCGCGCCGCCGGCCATCAGTGCGATGCCTTCGCCCAAGATGCCGAAGACCACGTAGCAGCCGGCAAGACCAAGTGCGAGGCCTGCGGGGATGCCGGCGACACCGATGACGAGTGCTTCGGTGAGTACCGTGCGGCGGAGCTGACGGCGGCTCGCGCCCAAGCTCGAGAGCAGGCCGAACTGGCGCGTGCGCTCGGCCACGGAGATCGCGAAGGAGTTGTAGACGAGCGAGATGCCTGCCACCATCACGACCGCGGCGAGGAAGCCTGCGATCTGGTAGAGCGTGTTCCAGATGGCGGTATCCGGTGTCACGCCCATCCAGCGGATGAGGGAGGAATGGACTGTTGACGCGCCATCGGTGGTCCGTTCGTGCACGTTGACGATCTCGTCGGCGAGGGGCTCTGCGTCCGCGGGGTTAGCGGTGCGGAAGATCGCTCCCACCCAGGTGGCTGCGGAATCGTCGGTGATCGCGCGGTCTACGGCGCTTCCATCGTCATAGACGTAGGCGATGTTTCCTTGGAGCGAATAGATGGACGAGTAACCGTAGGCGCGGTAGAAGCCCACGACGGTTCCTTCGATGCGTCCGAGGTCCGCCTCGTATGTCTCGGTCTGGGCGGTCTCGTCGATATAATCGCCGCGTATCGCGGTCGCCGTGACGCTCGCTCCGTCTTCCCGGTTGGTGACCGTGCGCGTGCCCAAATCGAGCGTGATGCGGCTGCCGACCTCAATCGGGCCGCCATCTGCTGTGGCCAGTCCGCACGGGGCGAGCTCGGCGTTCTGAAGCGGGTGGGGGAGCAAGATCTCGCCTGGGGCCTCGGGCGCACGGCCGGCAACGATCTCTGGCGTTGAGATGAGGGGCTCGCTCGTATCTAGATCATGCGGCCACGTCTTTGCGTACAGGTATTTTCCGAAGATGTCCGAGTTATCCTCGCCGAGCAAGATGGTGCCCATGTCGGCGATAACAGTGAGGTCGGTGACTTCTTGATCGTTCTGCAAGCGCTCAAGATCTTCCGCTGTGATACCGGCGGCCTCCGCGTACCACCAGCCCTCATCGGAGGCGGTGCGCTCGATGAGCATGTTCGTGAGCGACACGACGCTCGTGAGCACGGCGGTGATGAGCGCGACGGAGAGCGCGACGCCGATGATCGAGACGGCGGTGCGCGTGCTGTTCTGCTTGAGCGACTTGATGGTGAAACGCGTGAAGATGCTCATCCTAGCGCACCTCCCGCCCGAATGGGTCAGATGGGGACGTGTTCGGTCCATCCACCTTGCGCGCGGCGCCACCCATGACCGTGGAAGGTGCGGGCCGACGGCGCTCGTCACGCACGAGGCGGCCGTCCTCGATGGCGATGACACGGTCGGCCATAAGGGCGATGTCCTCGTCGTGCGTGATGACGATGAGCGTCTGCTTGAGCTGGCGGTTCGAGTTCCTCAGCAGCGCCATGATTTCAGCGGAGTTCTTGGAGTCGAGGTTACCCGTGGGCTCGTCGGCGAGTACCACGGCCGGCGCGTTCATGAGGGCGCGGCCTATGGCGACGCGCTGCTGCTGGCCACCGGAGAGCTGGTTTGGCAGGTTATGCTCGCGCCCGGTGAGTCCGAGCACCTTGAGGAGCGTCGTGAGGCGCTGCTCGTTCACCTTGCGCCCGTCCATGAGCACGGGAAGCGTCATGTTTTCCACGACATCGAGGACGGGGATGAGGTTGTAGAACTGGTAGACGAGGCCGACCTCGCGGCGGCGGAAGACGGCGAGCTGCTCGTCGTTACGCGCGAAGATATCCTGACCTTGCAGGCGGACGGTGCCCGAGGTGGGACGGTCGACGCCGCCCATGAGGTGCAGCAACGTGGATTTTCCGGAACCCGAGCTGCCGATGATGGCGACGAACTCGCCGGCGTCGATCGTGAAACTCACGTCGTCCAGGGCGCGCACGGCCGTATCGCCGGCTCCGTAGACCTTGGTCAGATGCTCAACCGAAAGGATGTTCATAGGTGCTCCTTGCTGATGCGCGGATACGTCACCAACCATACTGCACGAGCGTCCTTTCGCCCAGATGACCGCCGCGTGACACATCCGTCACGGTGCAAAATAACCCCAGGGGTTTTTCTACATCACGGGCGCGCCTGTGCCCGTGATGTAGAAAAACCCCTGGGGTTATTTTGCACCGTGCGGCTAGACGATCGCGCGGAAGAAGGCGATGTCGAACTGCGCCCCGCATACACGTCCGCGCTCGTCATGGGCGTTTTTCGCGGTGATCGTGCCGCCTTGGGCGGCTATAAGGCTCTGGGCGAGGGAAAGACCGATGCCGATGCCCGCCGGGTTGACGGCGGACTCCGCCTCGCCACCATGGGCGCTTCGGTAAAAGCGCTCAAAGACATGCGGCAGATCCTCTTCGGCGATGCCTGATCCGGTGTCCGTCACACGGATGCGGCAGGCGAGTGCGTCTTCCCAGGCTATGATGCGCACCGTGCCTCCTGTCGGCGTGTGCTCCATGCAGTTCTTCACGATGTTCCCGATCGCCTCGGCGGTCCACGCGGGGTCTCCGGTAAAGGTACAGCCATCTGCGATGTCAACCTGAAGCGCGACGTCGGCGATATCGAGGGCGATGGCGAGCGGTTGGACTGCCGAGCGGACCACGTCGTCCACGAGGACCTGATCGCTGGCAAGACGGATCGCGCCCGCATCGAGCCGCGCGAGCTTGAGCAGAGATGCGACGAGATGCTCAACGCGGATCTCGAGCTGCTCGATACGGCGCATGCGCTCAAGATCCTCGGCGCATTCGGGCACCTCGGCAAGGTGTTTGCGCACAAGCTCGGTGGTGATGGAAAGCGAGGTGAGCGGCGTTTTGATCTGATGCGAGATGTCTGCGAGCGCGTCGGCGAGCGCCTGTTTCTCGCGCGTCAGCTCATCGGCCGTGAGGTTCAGGCGCATGACCATCTTGTCGAGTTCGCTGCAAAGGATCGCGAGCTCGCCTTCGGACATGGAGGAAAAATCTAGCGAGCGATCGCCGTGCAGGACGTCGTCGATGCATGCGGAGAGCTGGGCGAGCTTGCGGTAGCGACGGCGCGTGAGTACGAGGAAGGGGAGGCAGGCGAGTACGGAGGCGGCGAGCGCCGATACGGCACCGGGCCAAGCCGCAAGACGGTAACCGACCGCCGTGGCGACCACGGTGAGCGCCACCCATGCCCAAAGTGCTCGCAATACCTCACGATTCCTCAGTATCGACATGCCGTTCGCTCCTATCCGTGTGCCTTGTAGCCCATTCCGCGCACCGTCTGGATAAGCATCGGCCGAGCGGGGTCATCCTCGATCTTGTCGCGAAGTCGCTTGATGTAGACCGACAGGGTGTTCTCCTCGATATACGTGCCCGCATCGTCCCACAGGGCACAGCGGATCTGCTCGCGCGTGACGAGCTTGCCTTGGTTCGTGGCGAACAGCAGGAGCAGGCGGTACTCGAGGGCGGATAGGACGAGCTCGGCGCCGGCGCGCTCCACATATGCACGGTCCGTGTCGATGGAAAGCGGGCCGAACGCGATGACGCGCTTTGCCGGATGGGCGCGGCGGATGGTCGCGGCGATGCGGGCGAGTAGTTCACGGGGGCGGAAGGGCTTGGCGATGTAGTCGTCGGCTCCCATGGTGAGGCCGGTGACGGTGTCGAACTCGTCGTCGGAGGCCGTGAGGAAGATGACGGGGAGCTCGGGCGCGAGCTGCTTGATGGCAGAGCAGGTGGCGAACCCGTTACCTTGGGCGAGGGTGACGTCGAGCAGCACGAGGGCGTATGCGCCGCCGTCGCGCTCAACCCGGGCGATCGCGTCGTTTTGACATGCGACATGGTCGACGGCGTAGCCTTCGCTTGCGAGCAGTTCGGTGAGGGACGTGATGATGAACGGATCGTCCTCCACGACGAGGATCTTCAAGCTCATGGACCGCCTTTCACGCGCAATGGGTGGCTGCCCCATCGTAGCACGACCGAGCGGGTGGGTCGGCGCGTCCCGCATGACGGAATCGTCATATGCAACATGCGAAATAAGGTCAGGCACCGTTTCACGTGCGGTATGTGAAGCGGCCCCGACGCGTAATTCCACGGCGTATCGTGCGCACCGAAAACGGGGCCCGTGGGCCCCGTTCGTGCGGATCGTATCAGTAGTGCGAGATCACGCAGGTGCCGACCTCGATCATCTCCGAGAGCTTCTTGGCTTTCGCCGGCGGCAGGTTCACGCAACCGTGGCTGCCGGTCCACGTGTAGGCGTCCGGATCGGAGAAGCTCGACTCGGCCTGCCAGTCGGCGTCGTGCAGACCAACGGCGCCGCCGATGAAGGGCATCCAGTAGTTGACCGGTGTCTCGTAATCGGGCTCTCCGTCGCCGTCCTCGTCCTTGCCGACGAGCGTCGCGCCGCCGTCGTTGCTGTTGAGCATGTAGACGCCGGTTGGCGTGTAGTTGTTGTCCTGCGGGCTACCAGAGATGCAGCCGGATTCCCACAGCAGCTCATCGTCGGCGCTGTAGTAGCGCACGTGCTGCTCGGTGAGGTCGATGTCAACGTAGGCGCCCCAATCGCGGCCGCCTGCGCCGTTGAAGACGTCCGCGGACTGCTTGGTGGGGATCTCGATCTCGCCGGTCTTCTTCTCGGCGACTGCCTCCTGGATGAGGTCGGCGAGTTTGGCCTCGTCGCTGATCCAACCATAGGTGCCGCCGGAGACCTCGATCTCCTTGCCGTCGGCGCGCGTATAGCGGCGCTCGGTGCCGACGGTATCGAGCTGCGAGGAGGCGAGCTCGCGGATCCACTCGGTGAGCCCATCGGACGCGAGGACGGGGTTGAGGTCGTCGTCGAAGGTGATCCACTGGGTCATGGTCTTGCCGTCGAGCGTGGCGATCGTCTTGCCGCCCATGGTGAGGTCGACGTCCACGCCGATGATCTCGTTGGCGGCATCGCAGGCCTTCTGGAGCTCCTCGTCCGTGGCGCCGCCGGCGAACTCGACGTACATGGAGTCATCGAGCTCGACGGAGCTCTCGGCATGTGAGATCGCTTCCTCCGCCACGGCGACGATGGCATCCGCATCGAGCTTTTGGCTCGAGCGTGCCTTCTCGACGGTGAACTTGCCTGCCTCCTCGTCGTAGGCGCCCGCCGCGTCGAAGGTACCGGGACGGTTCTCGTTGATCTTGTCGACTTCGGCGGTCAGGGCCTTGGCGAAGCCCTCCTCGTCATAGGTGACGAAAAGGCCGGTCGCCGGCTCATCGGTCTCCTTGTTGGAATCCATGAGGTTGGAGATGAGCCGGATCGGCCACGCGAACGCCTCGTTGTCCATCAGGACCGCCTGGGCCTCGGCGCTGCCGTCGACGGCGAACGTCCCTTCCTCAGGGGTATAGGTCCAGTCCAGGCCGACGCCGGAGACATGTAGGGAGTACTCGCCGACCGAGGACTCGATGCGCTCCGCGGCGGTCGCGGCATCGGTGAGCGAGACGTCGATGCCGACGATGGAGGTTCCGGGGTAGTACAGGTTGGAGAAGGCGACGACACCGGCGGCGTAGCCGGCGACGAGCAGGCCGCCAACCACGCCGAGCGCGATCTTGGCGCCGCGACCGGATCCGGACGGCTTATCCTCCTTGGCGCGCGCGGGGCCGGCGCTGTGGATGTCGGGCAGGGGCGAGAAGTGCGGGTCGGTACCGCCGCGGTCATCGGCGACGTTCAGACGCGCATCGATGACCGTCTGGTCCATATCGGGGGCGGCGGCGAGTGTGGCCTTCGCGGCGGCATCGGCTTCGTCCCGCTCGCGGGCCTCATCGACGGCCTGGGCGCGCTCGAGGCGCTCGCGCTCGAGCGCCTGACCGTAGCGGCGCGGGGTCGGAGCGGGTGTGGGCGTGCTCGTGGTCCGCCGGGTCGCATCGGACGTTGCGGCATTCTCCGTCGCCTGCGCGGGCCTTGCGGGCGCGGCATGGGCACCGACGTAATTCGTGCGACGGGCGGGCATCTGTCCGGGCTTGACGGGTTCGAGGCTGTTCGGCCTCATGTGCAGGCCCCGGGCAGGGTGTTGGTTTTGATGATCTGCGTGACCGTCACGTCGATCGTATGACATTGTTCCCTTTCGGTTGTCACGGCTATGGTCGAATGGCCGGCAGTTCGCTGGCCATGTTCGTTCGCGAAGTTGAATTATATATGTCTACGTGGACATTCGCGCGATTCGATCGCCTGTTTCACAGGTATTTGAGGACATCTGCACGTGACGACCACGATAGGGGGTCGAAACCTCGTCGTTCCGCGGTCGCAAGACGGGTGCGCCTAGCCGCAGATGCCGCAGCGACGGCATGCCTCGCGTGCGCTCGGGGCTACGGCGATGCCGCCTTTCGCGGTCTCGCGCAGGCTTGCCGGCAGGGCATGGCCGACGGCGAGCATGACCTTTGCCATCTCATCGAACGGCACGAAGCTTCGTACGCCGGCGAGCGCGAGCTGCGCCGCAGAGAACGCGGCGGCGACGCCGATCGCGTTGCGATTCTGGCAGGGGACCTCCACGAGGCCGCCGACCGGGTCGCATACGAGGCCGAGCAGGTTGGACAGCGCGATGGAGGCGGCATCGAGCGAGCACGCGGGTGAGCCGCCGAGCATCTGCACGAGCGACGCGGCCGCCATGGCCGCCGCGCTGCCGACCTCGGCCTGGCAACCGCCCTCGGCGCCGGCGACGCAGGCGGAGGTGGAGAGGTTGAGTCCCACGGCGGCGGCACAGAACAGGGCATCCATGATTTCGTGGTCGTCGAGCCCCAGGTGATCGGCGAGCGCGAGCACGCAGCCCGGGACGACGCCCGCCGAGCCCGCGGTGGGGGCGGCGACGATCACGCCCATGCTCGCGCTGCGCTCGAGCACGGCCATGGCGCGGGCGATGGCGGCCGTCTGCACGGAGCCGAGCAAGGCGGCCGAAACGGGTCCTTCCGCGGTCGCGTTCACGAGCTTCGCCTCGCCGCCGATAAAGCCGCCGAGCGAACGCTGGGGATCCGTCAGGGGCGCGGTCGTCTCGTCGCGCATGACCTCGAGCACACGCGCCATGGAGGTCACGCAGCGCTCCTCGCCGATCAGGCTCGCCTCGCGTACCGCCATGACGGCGCCGATCGTGAGGCCGAGTGATTCGCAGGCGTCGAGCAGCTGCTCGCCGTCGTCGAACAGCTCCGGCGTGGAGACACCGGGTGCCAGCGTCGAAGCCGAACCCGGCACCTCGATGAAGGTCGCGTAGTCGACCGCGTCGAGCGCGCGCACGTGCGGCAGCACATCATCGCATGCCGCGCCGTCGGTCTCGAACACCGAGTAGGCCTGTCCGCCCGCCTCGGTGCGGTAGGTGCGGCAAAACGCGATGTTGACCTGCTCTGCCGCGAGCAGGCTCGTGAGGGCCGCGAGCGCGCCGGGGGCGTCGCGATGCGCGACGAACAGCGTGCTGTACATGCCGGAGATGTCGACGCCCACGCCGTTGATGCGGCTGATGCGGATGCGGCCGCCCCCGAGGCTCTCGCCGCGTACGGCGGCGGTGGCGCCCGTATCGTCGGTCATGTCGATGTCGACGGTGTTGGGATGCAGGGTCCCGTCGTCGCCGGCGACGTCGCAGGTGAAGGAGAGCCCTCGTTCCTGCGCGATGGCGAACGAGTCGCGGATCCGCTCGTCGTCGGTGTCGAAGCCCATGATGCCGGCGACGAGCGCGCGGTCGGTACCGTGGCCGCGATAGGTGTGGGCGAAGCTGTTCCACAGCGTGAACCGGACCGATACGATCTTGCCTTCGAGCAGCGAGGCGGCGACGGATGCGCAGCGCAGCGCGCCGGCGGTGTGGGACGAGGACGGCCCCACCATGATGGGGCCCAAGATCTCGAATGCCGAGGTGGTCGCCAGGGTTTGCGGTTTGCCTGCCATGGGTGCTCCTGAATCGCGGTCGAGGTGTCCAGACGGCTCCATTGTGGCACATCGCACCCATCGCACAAGGCGTGTTTCCCGAACCGTCGCCGCACGCGACCTGCCGACGCCGGAGTGTGTCCCATTTTTCTCCTGGCCCCTTATGGGACATTCGGCCGCCCGGCCTTCCCGCGGGAAGCAGATGTCCCAAAATTCTCCTGGCCCCTTTTGGGACATGGCTCGCCGGAGGATGCGGCCGCTCCGCCTTCCCGTAAGGCCCATGCTGCCGGCGTTCTGGTAGGATGCGTACTGCATAGGTGCCGTGCGGCACAAGGCGTACGCACGGATCGGCGCCTCGGGTATCCCTGGGGCATCTTGTCAGGAAAGAAGGCAATCGAATGGAGCTTATCAAGCTCATCGGCATCGCCATCGTCGTGATCGGGTTCGCGCTCAAGCTCGACTCGATCCTGGTCATCATGATCGCGGCGGTGGCGACGGCACTCGTGAGCGGGCTCGACCCTGTGGTGTTCCTCCAGACCCTCGGCGACAGCTTCGTGTCCAACCGCAGCATGCTCATCTTCATCATCGTGATGGTGGTGACGGGTACCCTCGAGCGCAACGGCCTCAAGCAGGCCGCTGCCGCGCTCATGCAGAAGGTCAAGAGCGCGAGCGCCGGCGTGGTCATCGGCATCTACGGCATCTTCCGTCTGGTCTTCGCAGCCTTCAACGTGAGCTTCGGCGGCGTCGCGGGCTTCGTGCGCCCCATCGTCATGCCGATGGCGATCGCCGCCGGCGAGAACCGAGCGGGCAAGGTGACCGACAACTACCTCGAGCACATGAAGGGTATGGCCTCCGGCATGGAGAACGTCGCGTGGTTCTTCGGCCAGATGCTGTTCGTGGGCACTTCAGGCGCGCTGCTCGTGCAGGGCACGCTTCGCGACTTGGGTTACGAGACCGAGCTCATCGACCTCATGACGGTCCAGATCCCCATCGCGGTCATCGCGACCGCGGTGACCATCGGGTTCTACCTGCTGCTCGACCGCGCCTACGCCAAGCAGTCCGCGCAAGCTGAGGGCCCCGGCGTGTCGGCCCAGTCCATCGCCGACGATGCGAAGGGGGAGTGAGCCGCATGAATCCCATCGAATACCTCATGAGCGGTGACGTCACGCTCTCCGATAAGCTGCTCGAGATCTTCTACGTGGTCAACGGCATCGTCGCGCTGTATACGGGCTGGAAGAACCTGAACGACGCGGGCAACGAGCACCGCATCGGCTCGGCGGTGTTCTGGCTGCTGCTCGGCTTCCTGTTCATCGTCGGTCCTTGGATTCCCAGCGAGATCACCGGCGCGCTCGTGATCGTGATGGTCATCCCGGCCATCCTCAAGCGCGTCGCACCCGGCTCGGGCAAGGATCCCGACGAGGGCGAGATGGTGGGTAACTACCGCAGCATCGGCATGAAGATCTTCGTGCCGGCGCTGTGCATCGGCGTGTTCGCATTGGCGTTCGCCCTGTTCACGCCCATCAGCTCGCTCGTGGGTATCGGCGTGGGCGTGCTTGCGGCCGCGTTCATCTTGCGCGCGTACTCCAAGAAGAACACCCCGACGGTCTTTTTGAACGACGCTCGCCGCATGCTCGATGCCGTGGGGCCGCTCTCGTTGCTGCCGATCCTGCTCGCCGGCCTGGGCGCGGTGTTCACCGCGGCGGGCGTGGGCGAGGTCATCTCCGGGCTCGTGTCGTCGGTCATCCCCGAGGGCAACCTCGTGGTCGGTATCATCGTCTACGCGGTCGGTATGGCGGTGTTCACCATGGTCATGGGCAACGCCTTCGCGGCCATCACCGTCATGACCGTGGGTGTGGGCGCACCGTTCGTGCTCGCGCTCGGCGCCGATCCGGTCGTCGTCGGCAGCGTCGCCCTCACCTGCGGTTATTGCGGAACGCTGTGCACGCCCATGGCGGCGAACTTCAACATGGTGCCGGTGGCGATCCTCGATATGAAGGACAAGAACGGCGTCATCAAAAAGCAGATCCCCATCGCGCTCGTGATGCTCGCGGTGCAGATCGTCTACATGATCGTCATGGCGTAACCGCGCCCGCCGTCATCTCAGGGTGCGCGTCGGCCCCGCTGGAGCGCATTGGCGCAGCGGGGCCGATTCGTACGGCATCGCGGCGGCGGGAGCTTTTCGTGGGTACACATCCCTTAGGCGAAACCGACCTCGTGAAAGGACAGACGATGAAGATCTTGGTTACCGGTTTCCAGCCGTTCGGCGGCGAGAGCATGAACCCCGCGCTCGAGGCGGTGCGCCGCCTTCCCGACACCATCGCCGGCGCACAGGTGGTCAAGGCCGAGCTTCCCGTGGTGTTCGGGCGCGACGGCGAGGTGCTTCGCGAGGCTGTGGCCGAGCACAAGCCCGACGTGTGCCTGTGCATCGGGCAGGCGGGCGGACGCACGCACATCACGCCGGAGTTCGTGGGTATCAACTACGCGCACGCCCGCATTCCCGACAACGACGGCAACCAGCCGCTCGCGCAGCCGATCGTCGAGGGCGGTCCTGACGCGTACTTCACGTTGCTGCCGGTCCATGCGATGGTCGACAAGATGCGCGCCGCAGGCGTCCCCGCCGTCGTGTCGTACACCGCGGGAACCTATTGCTGCAACGAGATGCTCTACACGGTGCTGCATCTGTGCGCGACCGACTACCCCGAGATGCGCGGCGGCTTCATCCACGTCCCGTACGCCACCGAGCAGGCGGCGCGCCTGGGCGACGGTACGCCGTCGCTGCCGATCGACACCATGGTCGAGGGCCTGAAGCTCGCAATCGAGACCTGTGTCGAGGTCGAGCATGGTGACATCGTCGGCACTACCGGCGGTACCGAGCAGTAGCCGCCCGCCTCGCGCGACCGGACGACGCCTATCGTACCGATGAAACGACGAAGCCCGCCTTCGGTTCCTCGAAGGCGGGCTTCGTCATGTCGAATGTCGAAAAACCCCAGGGGTTATTTTACATGGCGAGGCTGCGGGCACGGTCGATGCGCGCCAGGCAGTCGTCGCGGCCGATGAGCTGCATCGTCTCGCCGAGCGGGGGGCTCACCATGTTGCCGCACTCCGCCACGCGGATCGCCTGGAACACGATGCGCTTCTTGAGCTCGAGGGCGTCGGGAAGCGGCTCCAGGGCGGCGTCGATGTTGGCGGCAGTCCAGTCGTCGGCCGCCAGCGTGCCGAGCGCCACGCGCGCGGCGTCGAGCACGGTGCCCATGCCCTCCTTGGCGAGGCCCTTTGCGACGGACTTCTCGTCATAGGAGAGCGTCTTGGCGGAGGCGAAGATCGGCGCGGCGACCTGGGCGGCATCGGCCGGCATCTTGGTGCGGGGGCGCACGATGGAGGCGAGCAGGCTCCACCACGCATCGGTGTGCGAGCCGCGCACGACCTCCTTGCCGGCGGCGGTGAGCTGCGGGATAACGATCTGCTCGACGAACGTATCGTCGTCCATCGCGTTGATGTACTCGGCGTTCATCCAGTCGAGCTTGGCGGGGTCGAAGGTCGCGGGATTCTTGGAGATGCGGTCGAGCGAGAAGCGACTCGCGAGCACATCGCGCGGGATGATGGTGGTCTCGCCGTCGAGCGACCAACCGAGCAGCGACAGGTAGTTCACGAACGCGTCGGACAGGTAGCCGGCATCGCGGTACTCCTCCACGCTCGTGGCGCCATGGCGCTTGGAGAGCTTCTTGCCGTCGGCGCCCAAGATCATGGAGATGTGCGCGAAGGTGGGGACGGGCGCGCCCAGCGCCTCGTAGACCATGACCTGGCGCGGCGTGTTGGACAGGTGGTCGTCGCCGCGGATGACGTGCGTGATGCCCATGGCGGCGTCGTCCACGACGGTGGCGAAGTTGTAGGTGGGGGTTCCGTCGGAGCGGAAGATCACGAAGTCGTCGAGCTCCTTGGCATCGAATACCACGCGGCCGTGCACCGCGTCGTCGATCACCACGTCGCCGCGATCCTCGGGAACCTTGATGCGGATCGTGTAGGGCTCGCCGGCCTCCATGCGGCCGCGTGCCTCGTCGGCGGGGATGTTGCGGCAGCGGCGCTGGTAGCCCTGGAACGGGTCCTTACGGGCGCGCGCTTCCTCGCGGTCGGCCTCGAGCTGGGCGGGCGTGCAGAAGCACGGATAGGCGCGGCCCTCGGCGAGCAGACGCTCGGCGGCCTCGCGGTACATATCCAGGCGCTCGGTCTGCGCATAGGGTCCGTATGCGCCGCCGACCTCGGGGCCCTCGTCCCAATCGAGGCCGAGCCACCGCATGGCGCGCAGGATGACCTGGGTGTTCTCCGCGGTGGAGCGGGTGGGGTCGGTATCGTCGATGCGCAGGATGAACGTGCCGTGGTTGGCGCGGGCGAACGCCCAGTTGTAGATGGCGGTACGGGCGCCGCCGATGTGAAGCTTGCCGGTGGGCGAGGGCGCGAAACGCACGCGGACGTCAGAGGTCATGAAATGCTCCTCATGGGTTCGGTTCGTATGGATCGACCGCATTATACCAGTGCGTCGCGAACGCATGATCCGTGCGATGCGACTTAGCCATTGATGCACATTTGCCGTCTGAGACGCGGATTTGGGTATATGGTGTTGAGCACGCCGATTTCCATCCACGGGAGGTTCCGTGCTTCCAAACGATTTGTCCCATACCGATGGCCTTTCGCCGATCGTGGTCGCGCGCGATGCGTCCTACGAGGCGGCGGGCTATCGCTCCTTCGAGTTCGCCTCCTTCGAGGTGTATCCGGGCGATGTCGCAGCTCTTGTCTCGGTCGATACCGCCGCATCGCGTGACGCGGCGCTGGCCTGCGCGGGGCTCGTCCATCCGACCTCCGGTTCGCTTGCGGTCGACGGCATAGAGCTCGCACGCCGCGCTCGGCGGTCGCTGCGGGTTCCCTCGCTGTCGCGCGGGTTCGCGGGCGTGGGCGTCTTCACCGGCCTGTTCGATGTCGATGTCGCCCTGACGGTCGAACAGACGATTGCGCGGGAATGCGCCTATCGCGGCGATCGCGCGACGGATGTGATCGACTATCTCGCGGCGTTCGGACTGGCGACCCATGTCGACCGTACACTCGCCGCGCTCGATCCGGCGGCGCGCGTGCGCCTTTCGTCGGCACTGGCCTGCGCGGGAGGCGTCCGGCTCGCCGCGCTCGATCTGAACGATTCCTTCCTCGATGGCGCATCGCTCGCCGATATCCGTGAGGCGATGGGGCTGGTGCGCGCGTATTGCGCCGAACACGGGGCCTGCGCGGTCGTGGCGACGGGCGAGCCCGATGCGTGCGACGCGTTCGTACGGGCCTATCCCCTCGGCATCGATGCCGCCGAGCGGATGCGACGGTCGCGCGCGTCGCATCCGGCGCATCTGAAGGTCGCTCATACGGATGAAGGAGAGGTCGACGCATGAACCGGATAACCGCTTCGATCCGCACGGCGTTCACCTCGATCGCCGGCTCGCGCGCGTCGCGTCGCCTGCTGCTCGCGCTCTTCGTGCCCGCGGTGCTCGCCGTCGTCCTGATCGCCGGGCTCGCCCCGGCGCTCGAGGGTTCGGAGCGCATCCCCGTCGCGGTGGTGAATCTCGACGAGGGCGCCACCGGTAGCAACGACGGCACCGTGCGCGAAGGCGAGCGTCTGGTCGACGAACTGACGGATACCGATACGCTGACGTGGGATGTCGTCGACGAGCAGACGGCCGACGCCGGCCTCGAAGACGGCACCTACGCGCTCGTGCTCAAGGTGCCCGCCGACTACTCCGAGAAGGTCATGAGTCTGGAGGGCGACGACCCGCAGAAGGCGACCGTCGAGCTCGTCTCGACCGGGAGCGAGAACGTCCTGGCGACGACGGCGGGTAGCGCCGTTTTGCGTCAGGCGCAGGCTCGGCTGCGCGCCTCGCTGGGGGAGGACTACCTCATCTCGGTCCTATCCGACGTGCAGGGAACGGCGACCACGCTCACCTTGACCAGCGATGGCGCCGTGATGCTCGACGAGGGCTACGACGCCCTGACGCGAGGGTCGGATGCGATCGCCGAGGGCTTGGAGCAGACGGCGTCCGGTGCCGACCAGCTCGGTAGCGGTCTCGGTCAGATCGCGGACGGTGTCGAGGCGACGGGCGCCGGCACCGCGGCGCTCGGTGCGGGCCTCACCCAGATCCAAGAGCAGGCGTTGACGCCGCTCGGTGAAGGCGCCGAGACGCTCGGCGAAGGCCTCGATACCTTCGCCGACCAGCTGGTCGGTATGGGCGATGGCGTGGGCGCCATGGGTGAGCAGCTGACCTCGCTCGCCGAACAGCTGGCGCTCGACGACGAGGATCTTGCCGCCCTGGGAAGCCTGGGCGTGTCGATGGCGGAGCCTGCCGAGTCGCTGACCGACGCATTGCAGACGATGTCCGATGCCTCCGCCGCTGCGCTTACCGCCGCTCAGGCGGTGGGAACGTCGGTCGAAGGCTCCCAGGATTCGATCGATGCCGTTCAGGCGGGTGCCGATGAGCTCGCGACCTCGCTTTCGAGCGACGACGCGACCGCTCCCGGTCTCGCCCAAAACGCTGCCGGCGTCGCGCAGACGGCCGCGACGTGGGCGGATCCCGCCATGCAGCAGCAACTTGCGCAGGCCTACGCGGCGGGCGAGGAAGCGACCGTCGAGCAGCTGCAGCTCATCGAGTCGTTCACGGGCGATATGGCGCGGCTCGCCGACGGCACGGCGGTGCTGTCCGAACAAGCGTCCTCGGCCGCCGAGAGCGCCCGCGGACTCAGCGAGTCCGCGGGGAGCGCCTCCGATCAGCTCGCCGCGTCCGATGATGCCCGCGGGCAGCTGCAGGATGCCGTCGATACATATGAGAGCGCGTCGGAGCAGGCGATCGCTGCGGCAGATGAGCTCTCCGATCTTGCCGTGCAGGCGGTGGAGCCTGCGTCCGAGGCGGTTATGGGCGTCTACGCCACACAGGCGGCACTCGAACAGATGGGTCCGGAGCTCCAGGCGAGCGGGCAGGGCGTGAGCCTGCTCGCGTCGCAGCTTTCCTCGGACGGCGCTATCGGGCAGGGCGTCTCCGGTATCGCCACGGGCATCGGTGCGCTCGATGCCGCCATGTCGCCGGTCGCGAGTGGGGCGGACCAGCTCGCCGCGGCGAACACCACCCTTGCCGCGGCGCTCGACGGGGTCGCATCCGGCACGTCCGGCCTCGGCTCGGGGCTTGGCGCCATGGCGCAGGCGACGACACGGCTCGGAGAGGGCGCCCAGCAGCTCAAGGAGGCTTCCTCGCAGATCAACGAGGCGACCGCCGATGCGGTGGACGAACTTTCCGATCTTGCCGACCAGCGGGAGGATCGCGCCGAAGTCGCTGCGAGCCCCGTCTCCATCACCTCGACGCGTATGCACGAGACGCCTTCGACCGCGGCCGTGGTCGCCGCGTTCGCCGCGACGACGCTGTGGGTCGGAGCATGCCTGACCGGTTGCTTGCTTCCGGCGTGCGACATGCGCGCCGTGGCGGCGGGGTCGGGTGCGCGCGGCGCGGCTGCCAAGCTTGCCTCCTACCTGGTCGTGGGGGTTATCCAGGCGATCGTCGTCGCGCTCGTACTGGTCGCGGTCGGCGTATCGCCGGCTGAGCCGATTGCGTTTGCAGGGATGCTGCTGGCGACCGGCGCGTCGTTCGCCGTGCTCGCCTGTGCACTGCGCCTGGTATGCGGTCGCTGGTTCGCATGGGTGTTCGCTGCGTTGCTCGTCGTGCAGCTGCTCTGCGCCGGCGCGGTGCTTCCTGTACCGTTGTCCGGCGGCATCTTCGCCGCTTTGGGTGAGGTGCTGCCCGTTCCCGTCGTCTCGCAGGCGCTTCGTTCGCTTATCGCGGGTGTAAGCCGCGGAGTGGGTGCGGCGTGGGCGCTGCTTGGCGCGCTCGCCATCGTGGCGATCGTCGTCGCCATAGCGCGTACCGTGGCGTGTCGCAACGTGCGCCCCGAGCGCGTGTTCGCGTCAAACGGTTCCTAGCGCGCGGTGCGTCCCATTGTGGATCAGCTGACCGAGGATACAGCGTCTTATATTGCATCCTCGGCCAGCGTGCATGCCGTTTCCGTCGTCGGAATCCGGTTTTGGGTTTACGGTTCGGTTATTCGGGCCTTGTCCGAGTAGACAAGCGGATCCCTTCGTCAAACTTGCAGGCAGATAAGGCGCTCTTGTTCAACCTACACGGAACCTATCGGTAATACCGAACCGTAAACCCAAGTTCGCGTCCTGTCCTTCCATAGCGGCTCGTCGGTCAACTTGATACGTGTCGAATGGGTTGAAAGGAACACGTCCCCAACTGACCTATCCTGTGCTGCTTTGGCAGAGGAGCGGTCGCGTGCGGCGGCGGGCATCCCGCGGGGTATACAATGGCGTGACGTTTGCGGTCCGACGGAATGGTAACGGTCGTCGGGCCATGGATCACGAAAGGGGCATCATGCCAGATCAGACTCGTTCCACGCGCGCTACGCGCACCTATGTGTTCACGTCCGAATCGGTCACCGAGGGTCACCCCGACAAGATCGCCGACCAGATCTCGGATGCCGTCCTCGACGCCATTCTCGCCAAGGAAGCCAAGCTCGAGGCACAGGGCTACACCGATCACAAAGGCGTTCCCGCCAAGCTCGAAAACGTCCGGTGCGCTTGCGAGACGCTCGTCACCACCGGTTCGGTGATCGTGTCCGGCGAGATCCGCTGCCAAGCCTACGTCGACGTCCAGAAGATCGCCCGCCGTGTTATCGAGCGCATCGGCTACACGCGTGCGAAGTTCGGTTTCGACTCCGAGACCTGCGGCGTCATCAATATGATCCACGAGCAGAGCCCCGATATCGCACAGGGTGTCGATGAGTCCTACGACGCGCAGCGCGGCGCGGTCGATCCGCTCGATCTGATCGGCGCGGGCGACCAGGGGATGATGTTCGGCTATGCGTCGAACGAGACCTCGACGCTCATGCCCATGCCCCATTACCTCGCGAGCCGTCTTGCCGAGCGCCTAGCCGAGGTGCGCCATGACGGGACCTTGCCCTACCTGCGACCCGATGGCAAGACGCAGGTGACGGTACGCTACGAGGACGATCGCCCCGTCGCCGTCGAGACCATCGTCATCTCCACGCAGCATGCGCCCGAGGTCGAGTCCATGGACCACATCTCCGCCGACCTCATCGAGCACGTCATCGCTCCGGTGATGGACACCGAGGGCATCGCCTGGCGCGATGCGACCATCTACGTCAACCCGACCGGGCGCTTCGTCGTGGGCGGCCCGATGGGCGATACCGGTCTGACCGGCAGGAAGATCATCGTCGACACCTACGGCGGCATGGGTCGCCATGGTGGTGGCGCCTTCTCCGGCAAGGATTGCACCAAGGTCGACCGCTCGGCCGCCTATGCGGCCCGCTGGGTCGCCAAGAACGTGGTCGCCGCCGGCTTGGCCGATCGCTGCGAGGTGCAGTTCGCCTACGCCATCGGCGTGGCCCATCCGCTGTCGCTCATGGTCGATACCTTCGGCAGCGAGCGCGTGCCGGTCGAGCTGATCGAACAGGCCATCGAGCAGGTTTTCGATCTGCGTCCCGGTGCGATCATCCGCGATCTCGATCTGCGTCGTCCCATCTTCGAGAAGACGGCCGCCTACGGTCATTTCGGCCGTGAGGATGCGGATTTCACCTGGGAGCGTACCGACCGCACCGACGAGCTGCGCGCCGCCTGCGGCATCGCGTAGCGCCGCTGGGAAACGCTCTCTGCCGCAAGGCAGATCGACCGGATCCGATCGGTCCGAGTATGAGATTGAACCTGAGGGGGTGCCAGCGTGACTGCCAAAACGTCTCCACTCGATGACGCCGGTGTCGCCCCGGCGCCCGTATCGTTCGTCTCCGTCATCGTCGATATTCCCGCCCGTGCGCTGTCCGAGCCGTTCGCCTATGCCGTCCCGTCGTCGCTTGCCGACGACATGGCGGTCGGCTGCACGGTGCTCGTCGCCTTCGGCCATCGACCCGCACTGGGGTACGTGGTGGCGATCGCGGATACGTTGGTCTCATTGCCGGGTGCCGAGGGCCTCGAGGCGTCCCGTGTCCGCCCGATCGACGCGGTGCTCGCGCCACCATCGTGTTCGGACCTGTTCGGGCCCATCTCGTTTTGGATGAGTCGCGAATACGTGGCGCCGCTCGCCGAGTGCGTCCGCCTCTTCCTGCCGCCCGGTGGAACGCCGAGGTTGCTCAAAGGCGACGACGGCGCCTATCGGCTCGAGCGTGCCGCGACACCCGAGATCCACGAGCGCGTGGTATCGCTCACGCCCGCGGCGGCCGATTTCGAGCCGTCGGCACGGGCGACGAGGCAGCGGCAGCTCATCGAGGCGCTGTCGTACGGTCCGGTGACGACACGCGAGCTCAACCTGCTCTACACCGATATGTCGGCGGCCGTCCGCGCACTCGAGCGTAAGGGCGTCGTCCGCGTCGACGAACGCCGTGCGTGGCGCGGATGCGACGAGGACACGACGCTGTCCTCGGCCCGGGCGTCGGCTCCGCGACAGCTCACCGCGGGACAGCGCGCGGCGTTCGATGCCATCGGACGCGCCCTCGACGATAACGCCGGCGACGTCATCCTCGTCGACGGGGTGACGGGATCGGGCAAGACCGAGGTCTACCTTGCCGCCATCGAGCGCGTGCTGGCGCGGGGGAAGAGCGCGTGCGTGCTTGTTCCCGAGATCTCGCTCACCGCCCAGACGGTCGGTCGTTTCCGCAGTCGTTTCGGCGGCGCGGTCGCGGTCTTCCACTCCCGTCTTTCGGCCGGCGAGCGGCTCGACCAGTGGGATATGGTCCGCAGCGGCGCCGCGCGCGTCGTCGTGGGTGCGCGCTCGGCACTGTTCTGCCCGCTGTCGAACCTCGGTCTCATCGTGATCGACGAGGAACACGAGCAGTCCTACAAGCAGGGCTCCAGCCCGCGCTACCATGCGCGCGAGGTCGCGGCCCAGATGGCCCGCGTCGGCGGGTTCCCGCTCGTGCTGGGGTCCGCCACGCCCTCGGCCGAATCGTTGTCGCGCTGCCGGGCGGGGGAGTACCTCGGTCAGCGGTGGAGGCGCGTCGAGATGCCCGAGCGGCCCGGTCATGCGACGCTGCCCTCGATCATCGTGGCGGACCTGCGACGCGAGTTCTCGAGCGGGGCGCGCTCCATCTTCTCCCGTCCGCTGCGCGATGCCCTCATGGAGGTCGTCGAGCGCCGCGAGAAGGCGGTCCTGCTGCATAATCGGCGCGGGTTCGCCCCGTTCCTCATGTGCCGCGAGTGCGGCTGCGTGCCCACCTGCAAGCACTGCTCGACGGCGCTGACCTACCACGAGCGCACCCATACGCTCGAGTGCCATACCTGCGGTGCCGTCTACCACGTGCGGCCCTATCCGGCTCCCGGCAGCGCCTGTCCCAAATGCGGCAGCCGCTATCTGGCCAAGATGGGCATGGGCACCCAGCAGATCGAGGATGCGCTCGTCGCCATGCTGCCCGACGACGTCGCCGTCATCCGCATGGATGCCGACTCCACGCGCGGGAAGGACGCGCACAAGCGCCTTCTCGAGGAGTTCGATGCGGCGGATTGCGCGGTGTTGCTGGGCACGCAGATGATCGCGAAGGGTCTGGATTTCCCCGAGGTCACGCTCGTGGGCGTCGTGCTGGCCGACTATGCGCTCAAGATGCCCGATTTCCGTGCGCAGGAGCGCGCCTACGACTTGCTGGAGCAGGTTGCCGGCCGCGCCGGTCGCGGAAAGGACCCGGGTCGCGTCATCATCCAGACCTATCTGCCCGACGACCCGGTGATCCGCGCGGTGGCGGCCCACGACCGTTCGATCTTCACCGAGCACGATGCCGCCCAGCGCCTCGACGCATGTTACCCGCCCTATGTCCGCCTGACCAACGTGCTGGTGCGCGGCGCTCGTGCGGACCGCGTCCAGGCGTATATCGGTGCGCTCGCGTGCCGTGTGGGCGAGGAGCTCGACGCGTCCTCCGCATCGGTGCCGGAAGCCGACCGCCCCCAGATCCTGGGCCCCACCGCTTGCGTCATCGAACGTGCCAAGGACCGGTTCCGGCACCACTTCATCATCAAGACGCCGCTCGGCTTCGACGTGTCCTCGATCGTGTCGCGGGCACTTGCCGATATCGGAACGCAGCAGGGCATCAGCGTCAGCGTCGACGTCGACGCCTACGACCTCATGTGATTTTGTGCCGAGATATACGCGATAGATGCGGTGGGACGGGCTCAACCGCACATCCCATGCATGGAAGAGTCCGTTGGCGGATACAATAGTCTGGATTGAGCAACGAGAAGACTCGAAAGGACCACCATGGAACTCAACGGCATCGTGCTTTCGCCCGATCCGCGGCTGCGCCAGGAGTGCGCCGAGATCGAGGAGATCGACGGCCATATCGTCAAGCTCGCCGAGCGCATGAAGCGCCAGATGATCGAGAACGGCGGGTGCGGCTTGGCGGCGCCCCAGGTCGGCGAGCTCGTCCAGCTCGTCGTGATCGACACCGACTACACGAGCGAGAAGGATTACGATCCCTACGTGCTCATCAACCCGCGGATCGTGGAGGCCTCCGACACCCTCGTCCCGTATAACGAGGGCTGCCTGTCCATCCCCGGCATCAACGTCGAGATCGAGCGTCCTGATCACGTGGTCGTCGAGGCCTACGACCTGAACGCCGACCTCATCCGGTACGAGGCGGGCGGCGATCTGATGTGCGTGTGCCTCCAGCACGAGATAGACCATCTCCACGGCATCACGATGTTCGAGCGCCTGGAGCCCTCCGCGCGCATGCACGCCATGCGCGAATACCAGCAGGCGCGCGCCCGCGGCGCGAAGCCCGGCGATACCGAGTAGCCGCGTCTGTCACCGCCGCCTTGTCTCGTCCGACCCATGATCGGTCTGGCGTCGATGCTGGCGGAATCGAGATCCACCGAAAGAGAGGAGCGCGCCATGCGCGTCGTGTTTATGGGAACGCCCGCCTTCGCGGTGCCGTCGCTCAAGCATCTTGCTGCCGAGCACGAGGTCGCACTCGTGCTCACCCGTCCGGATGCGGTGCGTAGCCGTGGCAGGAAGCTCGAGCCGTCGCCCGTCAAGGTCGCCGCGCTCGAGCTCGGCTTGCCGGTGCTCGAAGCCAAGCGCATCACGCCCGAGGTATTCGATGCGCTGGCGGCTGCGCATGCCGACGTGTTCTGCGTGGCGGCCTACGGGTGCATCCTACCCGACGAGGTGCTGACCATGGCGCCTCTGGGGTGCGTGAACGTCCACGCCTCGCTGCTGCCGCGTTGGCGCGGTGCCGCCCCGATCCAGCGCTGCATCCTCGCCGGTGACGAGCGGACCGGCGTCTCCATCATGCGGATCGGGCACGGCGTCGATACCGGTGCCTTTTGTGCACAGGCGAGTTGCTCGGTGCCCGGTAAGTCCGCTGACGAGTTGACTGCCGAGCTCGCCGAACTGGGCGGCTCGCTGCTCGTGTCCGTGTTGCCGACGCTCGCCGACGGGTCCGCCGTGTGGACCGAACAGGACGAGAGCCTGGTGACCCATGCCGCCAAGATCGAGAAGGGCGAGATGAGGCTCGACCCTGTCGCGTCGGTGACGGACAACGCCCGCCGCGTGCTCGCCTCCTCGGATGCGGCGCCGGCGCGCTGCACGATCGCCGACAAGCCCGTGCGCATCCTTTCGGCCAAAGCCGTCGACGACGCCGCGGTCGAGCAGGGTGTCTACTGCGTATCGGGCCGTCGCGTGCTATTGGGATGCGCGGGCGGTGTCCTGGAGGTCGTCTCCCTCAAACCCGATGGCAAGCGCGCCATGGATGCGAGCGCATGGGCTGCCGGCCTGCGCGATAAACAGGGCGCGTGGGGACAGCTCTCGTGAGTGCGCTGTCGCGCGCCCGCGCCGCTGCGCTGAGCGTCCTGGCGGATTCCGAAGCCATGGCGTATGCGCGCGAGCGGCTCGATCGTCTGGATGACGCCGCACATCTCGATCCCCGCGACCGCGCGCTGGCCTTGCGGCTCGTGCTCGGCGCGACATCCTCGGTCGGTGTGCTCGACGATGCGCTCGACGCACAGCTCGACCAGCCTAAGAAGGTGGCGCCGCGCGTCCGCTGGGCGTTGCGTGTCGCGGCGTTCGAGATCCTCTACCTGGATACGCCGACCGAAGTCTCGGTGAGTCAGGGTGTCGAACTCGTGCGCTCCGTCGCGCGTCGCGCCGCCGGCCTTGCCAACGCCGTGCTGCGGCGCGTCGCCGAAGGACGCGATGCGTTTCTGGCTGCCGAGGATGCCGATCCCGGGCACCGTGAGGTCGTCGCCCGCGCACGTCGGTCGGGTTTACCGGTTTGGCTCGTGCGCGAGCTGCGGGCGTCGCTCGGTTCGCGCGTCGATGGCCTGCTCGTCTCGGCACTCGAGCCCGCTCCGCTCGCGTTGCACCTCAACCCCCGCGTGGATGATGTGATCGATACCTGTCCGGGTTTCGTGGACGTACTGCCGGGGTGCCGCATCGGCGTCGAGGGGGCCTCGATCGGCCGAGACGATGTGCTTGCACGGGCGGATGCCGTCGTGTCGGACCGCCATGCGCAGCTGATCGCGACCGCGGCGACGCGTCCGGGCACCTGCCTCGAGATCGGTGCGGGCCGTGGTACCAAGAGCTTCGTGATGTGCTCGCAGGCGGTTCGTGCTGGATATCGCCGTGCCCATACCGCCCTCGATCTGTCGGAACGCCGGTGCCGGGCGAATGCCGATCGGCTCGCGCATGCGGGCTTCATCGGTATCGATACGGTCCATGGTGACGGCTGCGATCTCGATGCCGTGTTCGGCGATACGGGCGATCGTCGTCGGTTCGATACGGTGTTCGTCGACGCTCCGTGTTCCGGTACGGGCACGATGCGCCGCCATGCCGAGATCGCCTGGCGTCTCACGACGGAGGACGTGCGCCATACCCTGCCTGCCTTGCAGCTCGCGCTGTTGCGTCAGGCGGCGTCACGCGTGGGGGAGGGTGGCGAGTTGTTCTACGCCACCTGCTCGGTGCTTGCCTCCGAAAACAAAGCGGTCGTCGAGGCGTTTTTGGATACCGTCGAGGGGTCGGCCTTCCAGCTCGTCCCGGTTTCAGGTGCCGCCATATTCCAGCTCGCCGATTTCGCGGGGGTCGTGCCGGGTATCCAAATGAACGAAGACGCAGATGGATGCTTCCAATCTGCGCCTTCTTCGGGGTTGTTCGATGGGCATTTCCTCGCCCGTCTCGTGCGCGTCCGATAGGGTCCTTGCAGGCCGCTGCGGCGCGCGTTCGAATTCTCGTTAGTTGTCCTTATGCGGGCAGTTCTCGCAGGAGTGCGGGGCGTCCGTGGACGCGGAGCTGCCGGAGGTCGCCTGCGTGCTGGAGCTCCCGCCGCGCTGATCGGTGTTGTAAAAACCCGATCCTTTGAACTCTATGCCGCTCGGACTGAAGACCTTCTCGGCGGGTTTGCCGCAGTCGGGACAGGTGACGTCGGGGCGCTCGAGCATGCCGTGCTCGACCTCGAAGACGGAGCCGCATGACGTGCAGCGGTAATCGTAACGTGCCATCAGATACCTCGAATTCCATTCCATAAGTCCCCGTCGGACAAGCGGTGGGGGATTGTTCGACCTTGCATACTGTACCCGAAAGCCCCTGCGGTGCAAACGCACATGCATGCGTTTCCACATGAGGCCCCGAGTCGTGCGGCGTAACCGCGGCGTGTCGGAACCTACACGTTGCCCGCGCTTCGTCCCGTCGCGTCGCCAAGCTCGCGGATCCAGGCGCAGGAGCGCGCGATGGCGTCCTCGTCCGCCTGCCACGACCAGTTGCCCTCGGTCGTGCCGGGGACGTTCATGCGCGCGTCGTCATCGAGCAGCAGCACGTCCTGGAGCGGCATCATGACCACGTCGGCGGGGCTTTCGAACGCAAGTTTGGCGATATCCATCGCGAGTCCGACTTGCTCATCGGTCGTCTTGTCGGCCGCCCAGCGCGCCGACGTCCAGCCGACGAGCGTCGAGGTGTCGTGCGTCGAGGTGTAGACGATCTTCTCGGCGGCGGGGCGTACACCGTCACGGATGTCGTAGTTCTCGAACTCCAGCACGTCCATGCCCGGGAAGCCGCAGGATGCCGTCAAGGCGCGCACCGCAGGCGTGAGGTAGCCCAGGTCCTCGGCGATGAAGGGGAGCGGTCCGAACTCGCGCTTGGCGCGCTCGAAGAACTCGATGCCCGGACCGGGCAGCCAGCGACCGGCGCTGCCGTCCTTGCCGGCGGGGATGCTGAAGTACGACTGGAAACCCAGGAAGTGATCGAGGCGCACATGGTCGTAGAGTGCAAGCGATCGACGTAGACGCTCGATCCACCAGATGTAGCCGTCGGCGCGCATATGGTCCCACCGATAGGTGGGGTTGCCCCAAACCTGGCCGGTCTCGGAGAACCTATCGGGCGGCGTGCCGGCGATCTCGGTCGGCATGCCGTAGGCCGACAGCGAGAACATCTCGGGTTCGCTCCACGCGTCGGCGGAGTCGTCGGAGACGTAGATGGGGATGTCGCCGATGATCTCGATACCGCGCTCGTGAGCGTAGGCGAGCAGTTCGCGCCACTCGATATCGAAGCGGTACTGCGTGAACGCATGGAACCGCCCGTTTTCGATGAAGCGGGCGTCATCGAGGATGCGCACATCGTAGGTGGCATAGGCGCGGGGCCACCGGTGGCGGCTGGCGCCGCGGGAGGCGTCCTTGACGGCCATGAAGGCGCAGTACGGGTCGAGCCAGACCTCGTTGCGCTCGAGGAACGCGAGATAGTCCGGATCGTCCTCGCCACCGCCGGCGAAGAAGTCAGCGAACTCATCGCGCAACTGCTCGGCATCCTCCTCGAGCAGCGCCATGTTGCCGGCGAAGGCCGAGGGGCCCGCGTAGGGCGAGCCGTAGGCGTCGGTCGGATTGACCGGCAGGACCTGCCAGTAACGGGCGCCCATGTCGACGAGGTGGTCGATGAAGCGTTTAGCGGGCGCACCGAGCGTGCCGGGCCGATCTCCGTTGGGGACCGAGGTGATATGGCACACGACGCCCCAGCCGCGATCGAGCGGCTTTTGGAGTCGTTCGACGTCATGGAAGTAGGCGACGGCGCTGCCGAGCGGCCACAGTGCGACTTCGGCCGTCCCGTCATCGCGTCTGACAAGGTCGACGCCGCCGATCACGTCGATACCCATCTCGCCTTCGAAGGGGATGGATACCACATGGCGCTTATCCAGACTGCGGTTCACGATGATGCTCGCACGCTGTCCATCGTCGCCGCGCCTTGTGTACATGAGGACGTCGTCGTTCAGGGCACGCGCCTCGATATCGCCGGTGACGAACAGCGGGAGCGTACGGCGCAGTGCGGCCGTATCTCGGACCATGTTGAAGAAGTCGGCGTCCTCGCGGCCCCACGGATAGGTGGCGCGGTTGCCGGGGTCGGTCAGGCCCTGCACGCCGGCCTCGTCACCGTAATAGATGGACGGAACGCCGGCGAAGGTCATCTGGATGAGGGAGGCGAGCCAAAAGCGGCTCTTGGCGAGGTCGAGCGCGCCGTCCGACAGGCGCCAGGATCCTCGCTGGTTCTCGGGAAGCGCGTCGATATCGGGAAGCCCGCCCAGCACCGAGACGATACGGGGACGATCGTGGCTGCCCAGCAGGTTGAGGGCGCAGAAGAGGGCTTCGCGCGGGTAGTTCTCGCGAAGCGACTCGATCGCCTCGGCGGCATGGCAGGCGGTGTAGCCGTCGCTCTCGCCGGTGAGCAGGCCGAGCACCATATCGCGGAACGGATAGTTCATGGCCGAATCGAGCTGGTCGCCGAGCAGGTAATGGCGCAGCTTGCCGTAGGCGATCTTGTTGGAGGCATCCTCCCAGACCTCGCCGAGCACGAGCGCGTCGCTTTTCTCGGCGGTCGCAGCGGCCTTGATGCCGTCGAGCATCTCGTCGGAAAGCTCATCCGCCACGTCGAGGCGCCATCCGCGGGCACCGGCGCGCAGCCAGTAGCGGATCACGCCGTTGGGGCCCAAGATCAGATCGTGGATCGCCTGGGACTGCTGGTTCACCGCGGGCATGTTGCCCACGCCCCACCAGCAGCCGTAGGTGCCATCCTCGTTGATGCGGAAGGCGTCGCGCCACTCGGAATCCTTGTCGCCCGACCAGGCGCCGGGCTCGGGATAGTTACCGTATGCGTTGAAGTAGATCGAATCGCTGCCGGTGTGGTTGAACACGCCGTCGAGGATGATCGAGATGCCGTGCGCACGTGCGGTCGCGCAGAGCCTGCGGAAATCCTCCTCGGTACCGAGAAGTTGATCGATCTTCATGTAATCGGCGGTGTCGTAGCGATGGTTGCTCGCCGCTTCGAAGATCGGGTTGAGATAGATCGAGGTGATGCCCATCTCGGCGAGGTGAGGCAGGTGCTCCTCGATGCCACGCAGGGAGCCGCCGTAAAAGTCCCAGCTCCGGATATCGCCGGTCTCGTCGCGGTCGTAGACCGGAGGCGCGCTCCAGTCCTCCACGATATGCTGGCCGGAGCCGCGGCGCGGGTGCGCGAGGCGCTCGAGCGCGCGAGCCTTCCAGTCCTCATCACGCGCATAGCGATCGGGGAAGATCTGGTAGACGATGCCGCGCTCATACCATGTCGGGCGTTGGGCGCGATGCTTGTAGACCGAGATCTGGAACGACGGGACGTTGTCGTAATCGTAGGTGACGCCCTCGCCGCCCGTGGCGCCCTGGGGGGCGCCGACGCGGAGCTCGAAGCCGTCGTTCGTACGGACGATGAAGTGGTACCAGACGATCTGGGGCTCATCGAAGGTGATCTGCACGGAATACATGCCCGCGCCGTCGCCGACCATGGGATAGAGCGCCTCGCCGACGCCGTCGATCCAGGTGCGGACCGTACAGGTGATGCCGGCGGCATCCTCCTTGTACACTTCGAGGGAAAGCGTCACGGTCGTTCCGACCTCGACCGCACCGAAGGGGGAGCGGAATCGGGGAAGTCTGCTGTTGTGACGAAGTTTCATAGCGTGTTCCTTGCGTTATCGATACGCCCACCTCGGAGGGCACCCGAGCATCTGGGCGAAAGAATCACATACCTGAACAATTTTATCGTACTTGCGGGAACGATTACGGACCGTTACCGACCAATTGCCGATCTTTCGGATGCCATGGGGCCGTATTGGCAGCTAAAGAGCCGTTTGCTAGATCTTCATACCAGCTCTGGTCGTCATGAAAAACGGGACGAGCCCTGAAGCTCGCCCCGTTTCGGACGTTCTGTTCGCAAAGACGGGAAGGTTAGCGCTTCTTGCGCGTCGTCTTGCGGGCGGCGGAGACGGTTGTCGCCTTCGGCGTGGCGGGTTTCTCCTCGGTCTCGGTCGCCTTGGAGGCGGATGCCGTCTTGTCGGTCGTCGTCTTCGTGGTCGAGGTTGCAGCCTTTGTCGTCGTCTTCTTGGTGGCGGTCGCCTTGGTCGCGGTCGCCTTGGCGGTCGTCGTCTTCTCCGCGGTCGCAGCCTCCTTT
>CAZRPL010000025.1:0-16006 GCA_964602045.1 uncultured Collinsella sp.
CCTGCGCTATGTCCTTGAAAAGCCGAGCGTCAAGTTCGCCGCCTTCCAGCTTGCAATCGCCCTCGACCCGATCGCCCGCGAAATCCGATACCTCGAGAAAACGCCCGTGTGGGGCTATGCCATGTGGAATGGGATCAAGCGCGCCGCCGACGAGGCACTGCGCGTCTAGGCGCGGTACGTACACGCGATTTGGATCCGCGCCCGGAAGGGGGACGATCGATGCCGATCGAAAACGTTGTATTCGACATGGGTAACGTCCTTATGACGTTCGACGGCCCCGCATTCGCGCGCCACTTCACCGATACGCCTCAGGATGCCGAGCTGCTACACCGCGCTCTGTTCGGTCGTGCGGAATGGGCTCTGCTCGATGCCGGCGCCATCGACCACGGGACGATGCGCCGCATCGCCGAGGCGCACCTGCCCGAACGGCTCCACCCGAACCTGCACGCCTGCTTGGAAGGCTGGCCCGAGCGCTCCGAACCGCTGAAGGAGGTGTGCGACCTCGTCGTTCGGCTCAAGCACCACGAGTACGGCCTCTATCTGCTCTCGAACGCCTCGACGCGCATCGACCTCCAGCTCGCGGGATGCCCGATCTACCCGCTCATGGACGGCCGGGTCGTCTCGGGATACGAGCGGATCATGAAGCCCGATCCGGCAATCTACCGGTTGCTCTGCGCGCGCTACGGCATCGAGCCGGCAACCTGTCTGTTCGTGGACGACAACGCGGACAACTGCGCGGGCGCGCGAGTCGCAGGTATGACGTCGTTCCACTTCACCGGCGACGCACACGCCCTCGAGCGGATCATCTTCGGCTAAGACGCTTCGCGGGCTCGAGCCGGCCTGACCTTCCGATACAGCGGATACACGGCGAACATGGCGAGCGATATCACCACGAACGCCATATCGAGCGTATCCGACGCATACCCGATGACCGACAGCAGCGCCTTCACGAGCTGCACGACGACCAGCAGCACGAACGTGACGGCTCCGTAGCGCAGCAGCTCGCCCTTCTTGCCGGTGAACTCGCTTTCGCGATCGCCGATGATCTCATGCCAGTCAACCATGGTGCCCACCTTCCCAAGACGTCGTACATCTTGTACATACCGCGCCCGGGGCAACCCACGGTCATGGATCCATCAGGATCGTGTAAGCATTCGAGCCGACGATCAGGGTAGCCGCTCGCCGACCCATTGCTCGATCATGTGGCGGGCGATCGACGCACGTCCCGGGGATTCGATCTCACCGGTCGCGACGGCGCGGATCAGCTCGTCTCGTGTGAACCAGCGCGCCGAAGCGACCTCGTCCTCGTCGACGCGGATGTAGGTGTCGCAGGCATGCGCCCGAAACGCGAGCATGATCGAAGCGGGAAACGGCCATGGCTGAGACCCGAGGTAGCGCACATCGTCCACCTCGATACCGACTTCCTCTTTCGCCTCGCGGCGCACGGCATGCTCCAAGCTCTCACCCGCCTCGACGAATCCCGCCGACACCGAATGGAACCGGGGCCGCCATGCACGGTTGTGCTGAAGCAGCAGGCGGTCGTCATCATCCACGATCGCGGTGATGACAGCCGGTTCTATACGCGGGAAGAGCAGCCGTCCGGCGTCGTCGGGATTCGAGCAGGTCTGCGCCCATCCCGACCAGATCGGCACCACCCGGGAGCCGCAGTACGGGCAAAAGCGTTGGCTGCGCTGCCACGTGGTGACGGCGATCGCACTCGTGGCCAGCCCGGCATCGCGAGCAGGGGCGCAGGGGGCGAACGAGCGCAGCTCGAGCCAGTCGAACCCGCCCGCCTCCCCATCACCGAGGATGCCATCCACCCCATCGGGCTCATGGTCGGCGCCGGCACGCCCCAGCTCGCTGTCGGAACGGATGCGCGTGATATCGAGCGCGAGATACGGGATATCGGAGGTATCGCCATGCTCGTATCCAAGATATACGACGAGCGCACCGGGGCGGCCCGCGACCGCACGGACGTCGGCGGCACGGACCAGCGCCAGGTCGAGCTCGCCTGCGGGAGCGCCCGCATCGGGACGGGGCGCCGCCGGATCATCGGCGCACGACAGCGCCGCGGCAGCCGCGGTCGATGCCGCACCGCGCACCGCGACCGAACCCTCGCGCACGAGCAGGATCTTGGTCGCCTCATCGTCGAGCAGACGATCGATCAGGACTTCATCGGTCCTCGATGCCACATCGAAGTCGATCCCGCTTTGCGCAAGCGGAAGATCGCGCAACGGCTCCACGCGCCGCATCGCCTCGCTCATGCCCGCGCCTCCTCGTCGGATGTTCCATCTTCCCGGGCGGTCACGCGAAACAGGGCGCTGCGGTCGCCTTGGCGCGCCCGATCGCGAAAGCGCCCGACGATGCCGATACGCTCTTGCGTGCTCCGCGCGAGCGGAGAAGGTAGGTCGTCGGGCTCGAACCAACCGACATCGGTGCTCTCCTCGTCGCCGACGTGCGCATCGTCCGCATCGCCGACGAGCTCGGCCAGATAGAGTAGCTCCAGATACTGCACCCGGTCGCCGTTATCGTAGGTGAGGATACGCTTGTCGGCGTGGACATCCACGAGCGTGGTCGGCACGATATGGACGCCGGCTTCTTCGAACGCCTCGCGCACGATGGTGTCGGCGGGTTCCTCGCCCGGCTCGTTGATACCCGAGATGAGTGCCCAGCATCCGGTGTCGGTTCGCCGACCGAGCAGGATGCGCCCCCGGTCGTCCTCGATAAAGGCAGTCACCCCCACGAGCCACAGCAGCTCATGGCCGATATGTTCGCGCAGGCTCACGATGAAATCCGGTGTCGGCATACGCCCCTCCTTCGTCGTTCCCACAGGCTCCATCCTACTCCACGGGCGAGGATGGGGCTATCATGAGGGGTAGCTTTCGTGACGAGCCGCGGCCCGTCGAACCCATCCATCCGAAAGAAGACCCCATGCCCCATCACCATCCGATCGAACGTCGCGGCCTGTTGACCCTGATCGCCGCTTCCGCCGCATGCGCGAGCGCATGCCTTGCGGGCTGCAGCGACACCTCCGCACCCGAACGCGATACCGCCGGCGGCTCATCCGACGAAGGCACCCGTAGCGTCTCCTTCCGCAACACCGACCTGGGATGCGACCTCGGAGGGGTGCAGCCGATCGAACTCGACGCGGCGCGCAACTTCACGCTCGATCGCCTCGAGGGCGGCGAGATCCTGATCTGCGCCGCGGGCGACGAGCGCTTTCTCGTCGTCGATGCCGCGTGGTCGGCGCCGGACGGCTTGGCGGAGGATATCGCGCTCGTCCGACGACCCCTGACAAGCGTCTATCTGGTCTCGACGGGCATGATCTGCCTGATCGACGAGATCGATGCGCTGGATTCGGTCACCGTCTGCTCGGTCACCGCTGATGACTCCCCCAACGAACGCCTTGCCGAGAAGATCCGGGCGGGCGAGGTCGCCTACGGCGGGAAGTACCGCTCCCCCGATTTCGAGCTCATCACCGAGGTGGGCTGTACGCTCGCCATCGAGAACACCAAGATCAACCATGCGCCCGACGCCAAACGCAAGCTGCAGGACCTGGGCGTGGCAGTGCTGACCGAGCAATCGAGCAGCGAACCCGAGGTCCTGGGAAGGCTCGAGTGGATCAAACTGATGGGCATGCTGTTCGATCGCGAGGATGCCGCGCAGGCGGCGTACGAGGACATCGCCGAACAGGTGCGCGGAATCGCGTCGCTCGAGCCGACCGGCAAAACGGTCGCCTTCTTCTACATCAACGAGGACGGCGCCGCCGTCACGCGTCGTTCGACGGACTACTTCTCCCAGATGATCGATATGGCCGGCGGCACGTTCGTCGCGTTCGATCCCGACGACGAGGAGGACGGCTCCTCATCGGTCCAGTTCGTCATCGATCTCGAGACGTTCTACGCGACGGCGAAAGATGCCGACGTCATCATCTACAACACGACGGTCGACACCGCGGTTTCCGACATAGCGGATATCCTCGATAAGAACCCGCTGCTCGCAGATATGGCAGCCGTGCGCGCCGGCGAGGTCTACGCCTGCGACGAGGACATGTACCAGGCGATGAACGCGACCGACGAGATCCTGGAGGATATCAGGTCCGCGCTGGAGGAATCCCAACCTGCAAACGGTTACCTCTGGAAGCTCGCATGAGCGCACACGGCTCCACGGACATGCGGCGCATGCGGCTCGTCGGCGCGCACCTCGCGCTCGCCATCGCGCTGATCGCGCTGTTCCTGGCGAGCCTCTGCGCGGGAAGCGCCGACCTATCTCCGGCGGAGAGCATAGGCCTTGTGCTCGCGGGTCCCGCGGACTCGACGGCAAGCCGCATCATCTGGGAGATCCGCCTCCCGCGCGCCATCATGTCCCTGGTGCTCGGAGGAGGCTTATCGCTGTCGGGTTCTCTGCTGCAGACGTTTTTCGCCAACCCGATCGCCGACCCCTTCGTGCTCGGCATCTCCTCCGGCGCGCGCTGCGCGATCGCCGTACTCATGATCGCCGTGTTGGGAAGCGGGCAAATCCTCACGCCGGCGATGTCGGTTGCCGGCGCGCTTGCCGGCTCCCTAGCGACGATGGGCCTCGTGCTCCTGATCGCCCGTCGCGTCAGGACGCAGAGCATGCTCATCGTCGCCGGCGTGATGGTGGGCTACATCTGCTCGGCCGTCACGAACTTCCTCATCGCCTTCGCCGATGACCAGAGCATCGTCAACCTGCAGAGCTGGTCTCAGGGTAGCTTCTCCGGATCGCGCTGGAGCGAGGTGGCCGCGGCGGTCGTCATCGTCGCCGCCGCCACGGCCGTCGTGGTCGCGCTGTCCAAACCGCTTGGCGCCTATCAGCTCGGTGAAACGTATGCGAAAAGCCTCGGGGTGCATGTGATGGGCCTTCGCATGCTCATCGTCTTCATATCGAGCCTGCTGTCGGCATGCGTCGTGGCGTTCGCCGGCCCCATCTCGTTCGTGGGTATCGCCGCACCGCATATCGCCAAGATCGCCATCGGGTCGTCACGCCCGCTCGCCGTCACGCCCCTGTGCTTTCTCACGGGCGCGGTTTTCTGCTGCGGTTGCGACCTCGTGGCGCGCATGCTGTTCTCCCCCGTCGAACTGTCGGTCAGCGCCGTGACCGCCGTGTTCGGCGCGCCCATCGTGATCGCGCTCATGTTGCGTACGAGGACGTTCCGATGAGCGCCCGCGGTACGGATATGCTCGCGCTCGATGTACGCGGGCTGGCGGTCGGACACGGTGCGCATCCGCTCATACGCGATATCGACCTCGCTGTTCGGCCCGGCAGGGTCGTCGCGCTCATCGGTCCGAACGGCTCGGGAAAGACGACCCTGCTCAAGACGCTCGCCGGCCATCTGACGCCACTCGCGGGCGACATCTCGATCTTCGGACGGACGCTCGGCGACATGGACGGCAGCACCCGCGCACGCACGATCGCGTGCCTGTTCACCGAACGTCCCCGAACCGAGCTCATGACCTGCCAGGATATCGTCGAAGCAGGCCGATACCCCTACACCGGCCATTTGGGCATACTCGGCGCGAAGGACCGCGAGGCGGTGCGCACCGCGCTGTCCGAGGCCGGCATCTGGGACATCCGCGACCGCGATTTCGCGCATATGAGCGACGGCCAGCGCCAGCGAACCCTACTCGCCCGTGCGCTCGTGCAGACGCCGCGTCTGCTGCTGCTCGACGAGCCGACATCGTATCTGGATGTCCAGGCGCAGATCGAGATGCTCACGCTGCTGCGCCGTCATGCGCGGGAGCGGAACATGGCGATCGTCGCATCACTGCACGAGATCGAGCTCGCCCAAAAGGCGGCCGACCATATCGTCTGCATCCGTGACGGCGCCGTGGTCCGCCAGGGTGCGCCCGATCGGGTCATGACCGCTCCGGCGATCGAGGGCCTCTACGGCCTCGATGCAGGGTCGTTCGAACCCGCCTTCGGCAGCGTGGAGCTTCCCGCGCCGACCGGACCCGCACGCGTTTTCGTCGTCGCGGGAGCGGGTACGGGAGCCCCGTGCTTCCGCGCGCTGCAGCGCGCCGGAATCCCCTTTGCGGCCGGCGTGCTCTACGAGCACGATATCGACTGTGTGCTCGCACGGCACCTCGCCAGCGACGTGATCGCGCAGAAGACGTACGGACCGGTCGACGAGGCGCTGGTCGCACGGGCATGCCGGACCATATCCACATGCGGGGCGCTCATCTGCTGCATCGAAGAGGAACGCGAAGGCGACACCGCTCGCGCGCTCATCGACCACGCGGAACGGGCCGGCATCGGGGTGTTCCGCTCGGTCGATGCGTATCTCGGCACCTGCGATCGCGGATAGCGATCAACGGCCGGCCGCGGCGGCGACGAACGCCCTCCACAGATTGAAATCGGTCGGCATCGTGCGCCAGGTGTACTCGGGATGCCACTGGACACCGAGGCAGAAGCGCTCGGAGGGAACCTCGATCGCCTCGGGTACACCGTCAGTCGCCCGCGCGACGAGCTCCACGCCCTCGCCCAGGCGATCCACGCAGCAATGATGGCTCGAGTTCGCCTGGATCGACGTGAAGCCGCCCAGGGCACGTTCCAACAGGGAACCCGCACGGACCTCGACGGGATGCGCGGGATCGCTCAGGATGGGACGGTGCCGCCACAGCGCCATGCCGTCGACCGGCTCGAAACTCGGCACGTCCATGCACAGGGTACCGCCGAGGGCGACGTTGAGCACCTGGGCACCACGGCAGGTGGCGAACAAGGGCTTATGAGCCGCCAGGGCCATCTTGATGAGCCGCACCTCGAAGGCGTCGCGCTCAGGGCACAGCAGCGCGGGATCGTACGGCTCGGTATCGCCCCACAACGCGGGATCGACATCCTGTCCACCCGGCAGCGCGATGCCATCGGCCATGGCGACCATCGAGGCGAGCACCTCGTCATCCTCGGTGAGCGGCATGACGAGCGGCAAGCCACCGGCGGCGAGGATCGCGTCGAGGAAGACGGTCGCCGCGGTCTCCTCGGGCGCGAGCGCCTCGGGCATCTTGAGGCAGGGCTGGCAATGTTCCAGGCGCGGCGATACCAAAATGAGCGGGCGGGCGCCCGATGCAGCATCCGTCGGTGTGACGTCGATTCCGTCCATACTGTTCAAACTCCTCATCGTCATGCGAATCTCGCGTATCGCAGCGTGCGTGCCTTCCTTCAGTGACCCTTGATGGAGTCGAGGAAGTCGCGAGCGCGCTGCGTCTTGGGATGATCGAAGAACTCGTCGGGCGAGCCCTCCTCAACGATCTGTCCGTCCGCCATGAACACGACGCGGTCGGCGACGCGGCGGGCGAAATTCATCTCGTGCGTGACGACGACCATCGTCATGCCCCCGCGGGCGAGCTCGACCATAACGTCGAGCACCTCGTTGATCATCTCGGGATCGAGCGCGCTCGTGGGCTCATCGAACATCATCGCCTTAGGACTCATCGCGAGCGACCGCGCGATGGCGACGCGCTGCTGTTGGCCGCCGGAGAGCTGCGCGGGGACCTTGTCGGCCTGCTCGGCGACACCGACGCGTGCGAGTAGCTCCATAGCGCGGCGCTCCGCCTCCTCGCGCTTCATGCCGAGCACGTCGATCGGACCGAGGGTGACGTTCTCGAGGATCGTCTTGTGCGCGAACAGGTTGAAGCTCTGGAACACCATACCGAGCTCGGCGCGCATGGCGGCAAGCTCGCGCCCCTCACGCGGAAGCGGCTTGCCCTCGATGAGCACCTCACCCGAATCGATGGTCTCGAGCCGGTTGATGGTTCGGCACATGGTTGACTTACCAGACCCCGAAGGGCCGATGACCACGAGCACCTCGCCGCGCGAGACCTTGAGGTTGATGTCGCGCAAGACGTGCAGGTCGCCGTAATGCTTGTCGACGTGGCGAAGCTCGATGACGGGCATCTCGTCGGTATGATCCAAAGACATGGTACCTTCCGTTCTGTTGGTCGGCCTAGCGGATGATCTTGACGCCCATGCGCTCGGCGACGACGGCGGACAGCTTGTTGATGGCGTAGTTGAGCAGGATGTAGACGATCGCGATCGTGAAGTACATCGACACGAGGGCGTCGTAGTTCGTGATGAGCACGCGGGCGTTTTGCATGAGGTCGGGGTAGCTCACCACATAGGCGACGGTCGTGTCCTTGACCACCACGACGAGCTGCGAGATGAGCGAGGGGATCACGAACCGGATGGCCTGCGGCAGCACGATCTTGAACATGATGCGCCCACGGCGCATGCCGAGCGACAGCGCCGCCTCGACCTGGCCTTTGGGAACGGCGTTCACGCCAGCGCGCATGACCTCGGCGAGCACGCCGGAGGCGGCGAGCATGACCGGCAGCGTGATCATCCAAAACGCCGAGAGCTTGATGCCGTACTGCGGGACCACGAGGAAGAAGAAATAGATGAGCAGCAGGCTCGGCACGCCGCGGAAGAAATCGGTGACGACGCGACAGACCGCCGAAAGCGGGCGGATGCCGCTCGTGCGACCGAGCATGAGCACCAGACCCAGCACGAGCGACATCGCGCCCGCGGTGAGCGCGACCGACACCGTGCCGCGGAAACCCTGCAGCAGGTAGCGCCAGGTGGTCGGCTGCGCCAGAAACGTCCAGTAGCGCGACGCGAGCTGCCCGGTGATGTAGAACTGACGGATGATGAGCGCGATGCCGATGACGACGAGCACGAGCGAGACGGCGGTACCGATGACCATGCGCCGCTTCGTGCGGGGGCCCGGGGCCTCGTAGAGGGCATCGCGGATGCTCAGGGGCTTCGCGTGCGCACTCATCGCAAGATCCTCACTTTCCTATCCAGGCGGTTGCCGATGAATCCGATGACGAGCGCCGACCCCACGTAGCCGAGCGCCGCGATAAGGAACGCGAGGATGCCGCCGGTGGACCGGGTGTTGATGTAGGACACCACGCCGGTAAGCTCCTCGGGGCTCATGGGCACCTGGGAACCGAGCGCGGTGGTGAGCATCACGGCGATCAACAGGTTGGTCATGGGAAGCACCGCCGAACGCAGCGCCTGCGGGATCACGATCTGGGTGATGATCTGGCGGAAGGTGAGGCCCAGCGAGCGTGCGGCCTCGATCTGCCCGACCCCGATGGTGTTGATACCGCTCATGAAGTTCTCGGAGCCGAACGCGGAACCCATGAGGATCGTCGTGGCGATCACGCAGGTGGTGTAGTCGAGCACCACGCGAAGATTGGGCAGCGCGTATACGATGATCACGAGCAGCGCGACACCGGGAATGTTGCGGAACACCTGGACGTACAGGTCGCCGACGATACGCAGCGGCTTGAGCGGCGAGATGCGCATAACCGTGATGAGCACCGACAGGACCATCACGAACGCGAACGAGACGGCCGTCATCCACCAGGTGGTGAGCAGCGCCGTGAGGTAGTCCTGCCCGTAGGTGGACAGAAGCTCGGTCAGTCCCAATGCAGCCTCCTTACCCTTACTCCCCCGCCGCGCGCACCCGGCCGCGGCGACCTAAAGACAGGGGCCGACGAAGCGTTTCGCCGGCCCCCGCGTCCTTATGTGCATGCAACGCGCCCGCATGCGCACGGCGATGCGCTACGCGCCGATCGCGGGCGGCTCCGGAGCCTCTTCGATCTCGGCACGGTCGCCGATGCAGACCTGCCAGAGCTCGGACCAGGTACCGTCCTCCTCGATCGTGGTGAGGAACTCGTTGACGAACGCGACGCCGTCGGAGTCGTGCGGAAGACCGATGCCGTAGGGGTCGACCGGACCGAACTCATCGCCGGCGAGGCGGTACTTGCCGGGGTTACGCGTCATGGCGCCCATCTGCATCGTGGCGTCGATGACGTAGGCGTCGACGCGACCCTGCTCGAGCGCGGTGCGCGCTTCCTCGTCGGTGGTGAACTCCTGGACGTTCGCCTCGGGTGCGTACTCCTCGAGCACCGACGGGCCGGTCGAGCCGGACTGGGCGGCGACGTTCTTGCCGGCGAGGCCGTCGACACCGTTGATGTCGGTGTTGTCGGCCATGACCAGGATACCCTGCTGGGTGGTGTAGTACGGACCGGCAAAGGAGATGATCTCCTTGCGCTCATCGGTGATCGAATAGGTGGCGAACACCGCATCGACCTGGTCGTTGGTCAACACGGACTCGCGCGTGTCCGACGTCACCTGCGTGAGCTCATAGGCGTCCGGATCGCCCAAGATGTAGTTGGCGAGCATCTGGAACAGACCGGCATCGAAGCCGCGGACCTTGTTGTCCTTCTCGTTCATGAGGCAGAACAGCATCGAGGTCTGGACGCCGCCGACGCGAAGCGTGCCGGCCTCCTTGATCTTGGTCGCCCACTCGCTGGCCTCGATGGCGGCGGCGTCGGCGACCGGGCCCGACGCGACGAGCTCGTCGTAGACGGCGGCATCGATCTGGGCGCCCTCGGACTCCTCATCCGTCGTGGAGCCTGCCGAAGAGCCCTCCGGCGCAGGCGCCTCCTCATCGGAGCAGCCGGCCAAGCCGAACGCGGCGACACCCGTCAGGGCGCCGAGACCGGCAAGCGCGTGACGACGGTTGAGAACGAGACGATCGCCCAAGGAAAGCTTAGACATAGGATGATCCTTTCGGTCGCGTGCATCAGTGCACTAAAGTGTGACCTGCGATGAGCCACGTAGGGGCATTGTATCCGAAAATCATACCCATATACTCGAAATTGAAAACGTAACACGACCCCACACGCTCGCACGACATGGGAAATTGGGGACTGGCACTTTTTCCCACGCGACACGACCCCCCACACGCTCGCGCGAAGCCCGTCGAGGACGCACCGCATGCGAGCGGAACGAGCTCGCTGGGGCGGAACGCGGCATGCCCGCTTACGCCTCGTTGAACTGTGAATTGTAGAGCTCTGCGTAGAATCCGTCCGCGGCGAGCAGCTCCTCATGGGTGCCCGATTCGACGATGTCGCCGTCACGCAGCACGAGGATCACGTCGGCGTTGCGGATCGTCGACAGGCGATGCGCGATCACGAAGCTCGTCCTCCCCTGCATGAGGGCGTCCATGGCGCGCTGGATGCGCTCCTCGGTACGCGTGTCGACGTTCGAGGTCGCCTCGTCCAGGATGAGGATGGGACGGTCCGCGATGAAGGCGCGCGCGATGGTGAGCAGCTGTCGCTAGCCTTGGCTCACGTTGGAGGCGTCCTCGTTGAGCTCGAACCCGTAGCCACCGGGCAGCGTGCGGATGAAATGGTCCGCGAGAGCCGCCCGCGCGGCGGCGCGTACCTCGTCGTCGGTCGCATCGGCGCGACCGTAGCGGATGTTCTCCATCACCGAGCCGCTGAACAGCCAGGTATCCTGGAGGACCATCGCGAAGTCGGCGCGCAGGTCGTCCCGCGCGACGGCGCGCACGTCGACGCCGTCCACGAAGATCGCGCCCGCATCGACATCGTAGAAGCGCATGAGCAGCTTCATGAGGGTCGTCTTGCCCGCTCCGGTGGGACCGACGATCGCCACGGTCTGGCCCGGTTGGATGTCGCAGGAAAAGTCATGGATGATGGTCTTGTCCGGCACATAGCCGAACCGCACGTGCTCGAAGCACACCGCGCCCTCGGTTCGGGCATCGGACGCAGGCGTCTCGGCATCGGGGGTCTGTTCGGCCTCGTCGAGGAACTCGAAGACGCGCTCGGCCGCAGCCGAGAGCATCTGCAGCATGTTGGACACCTGCGTGAGCTGCGTGATGGGCTGCGTGAAGTTGCGCACGTACTGCATGAACGCCTGGATGTCGCCCACGGTGATCGCGCCGGCGACCGCCAAAAACGCACCGAACGCCACGACGCCCACATACGCGAGGTTCGCGACGAGGTTCATGATCGGCTGCATGAGACCGGACAGGAACTGGGAGCGCCATCCGGCGTCATAGAGCAGCGTGTTCGCCCCGTCGAAATCGGCCACGGCGCGCTGCTCGCGGTTGAACACCTTGATGACGTTTTGCCCCGAAAAGCTCTCCTCGATGATGCCGTCGACGCGTCCGAGCAGAGCCTGCTGCTGGCGGAAGTAGCGCTGCGACGTGCGCACGACGAGCACGACCAGGACGAGCGACACGGGGATCGTGAGGAAGGTCATGCCCGCCAGCGCGACGGACACCGACAGCATCATCACCGTGACGCCGACGATCTGCGTGATCGACGTGATGAGCTGCGTCACGCACTGGTTGAGCGACTGCCCGACGGTGTCGACGTCGTTGGTGATGCGCGACAGCACGTCGCCCACCGCGTTGCTCTCGAAGTAGGAAAGAGGCATCCGATCGATCTTCTCGACGATCTCGCGGCGCATGCGGTAGCACACGCGCTGCGTGACGCCGGTCATGAGCCACCCTTGGCAGAAATTGAACGCCGCCGAGGTGATATAGAGGCACAGAAGCGTCGCCAGAACGCGTCCGATGCCGGAAAAGTCGATCGAACCCGTACCCGCGACCTTGGCGGCGAGCCCTTCGAACAGCATCGTGGTCGCGGAGCCGAGGATGCGCGGCCCGACGACGTTGAAGACGACCGAGGCGACCGCGCACGTCAACGCGATGAGCACCGGAATGCGCTCATGCGAGAGGTAGATGACGAGGTGCTTGAGGGTTCCCCTGAAATCGCGAGCGCGCTCGGAGGCGGGACCGCGACGACCATGTCCCGGCATCAGCGCTCACCTCCTTCCTGTGCCATACCATCCGTCGCGGCACCTTCGGCGGGCGACGTCGACGCCTCGGCAAGGCCGAGCTCGGAGGCGGACAGCTGGCTTTTGGCGATCTCGAGGTATTCCGGACAGGTGTGTAGCAGCTCACCGTGGGTGCCCCTGCCCACGATCCGCCCGTCATCGAGCACGAGGATCTCGTCGGCGTGCATGATGGTGGCGATGCGCTGTGCCACGATGATGACGGCCGCATCGGAACACGAGCGTCCGAGTTCGGCGCGCAGAGCGGCATCGGTCTTGTAGTCGAGCGCCGAGAACGAATCGTCGAACACGAGGACCTTCGGGCGGATGGCGAGCGCGCGGGCGATGGAGATGCGCTGGTTCTGACCGCCCGATACGTTGGAGCCGCCTTGGCTGATGGGACTTTCGTATCCATCCGGCTTGGCGCCGATGAATTCCTCGGCCTGCGCGATCCGTGCAGCACGGACCATGTCGGCATCGTCCATGGCCTCGTCGCCGAACTTGATGTTGCTCTCGATGGTTCCCGAGAACAACATGCGCTGCTGCGGGACGTAACCGATCACGCGCCGAAGCTCCGCCAGGTCGATGTCGCGGATGTCGACGTCGTCGAGCGTGACCGACCCGTGCGTGACGTCGTATAGGCGCGGGATGAGCTGGACGAGTGTCGACTTGCCGCAACCGGTCGAACCGATGACGGCAAGCGTCTTGCCAGGTTCGACGGTGAAGTTCACGTGCTCGAGCGTGGGCGCATCGGCGCCCGGATAGGAAAACGTCACGTCGTGGAAGGATACGACACCGCGCCAGCCCACGCCGTCCTCCCGCGTGACGTGACGCGCGGGATCGGGGTCGCAGATGGACGTCGGGGTGTCGAGCACCTCCTGGACACGGTCGGCGGCAACGCCGGCGCGCGGCAGCATGACCGAGATCATGGTGAGGATCATGAAGCTCATGATGACCTGCATGACGTAGTTGATGTATGCCATGAGCGTGCCGACCTGCAGGCTGCCCGCATCGACACCCTGGGTGCCGAACCAGACGATACCGACGGTGGTCGCGTTCATGACGATCATCATGACCGGCATGAGCAGCGCCATGCAGCGGTTGGTGAAGATATAGGTACGCGTGAGCTCGCGGTTCGCCTCGTCGTAGCGCTCCTCCTCATGACGCTGACGCCCGAAGGCGCGGATCGGCATGATGCCGGTGAGGATCTCGCGCGCGATAAGGTTGTTGCGGTCGACCAGCGATTGCATGATCTTGAACTTGGGCAGCGTGGCGCCCATGAGCACGCCGATCGCGATGGCGATGACGGCGATCGCGACGACCAGTATCCACTCCATGCCGGTCGGGGTCGTGAGCACGCGCACCACCGCGCCGATGCCCATGCACGGGGCGAACAGCACGATGCGCAGGCACATCACCGTGATCATCTGGATCTGCTGGATGTCGTTCGTCGCGCGCGTGATGAGCGACGCGGCTGAGAAGCGGTTCATCTCGGCGGGTGAATAGTCGAGAACACGCTCATAGAGACGATGACGCAGATCGCGGCCGATCGCGGCGGATGTGCGGCTCGCGTTCAGGGCCGACAGGATGGCGCAAAGCGCCGACAGCAGCGCGAATCCAAGCATGGTCGCACCCTGACGGATCAGGTAACCCGTTTGGACGGCGTGCAGGTCGACGCCGGCGCGCTCGTAGGCTGCCTCCACATAGGCGATGGCGAGGGATTCGACCATGGACTCCCCCGTATCGCCCAGCTTACCGACGAGCGATTCGCGCATCTGGACGAGATCGTCGCGCGCAATCGCGCCGGATGCCGCCAGCGCCGCGACGTCCTCCATGTCGACGGTATCGCCCAAAAGCTCCTCGGCCTGACGACGCGCCCCCTCCACTGCCTCGGGGGATGTGCCGGTCGAGTACAGCGCAGGTATCGCATCGAGTACGGCATCGGTCGAGACACCCTGCTCGAGCTGGTAGGCCACCATCTCCGCCTGGCCTACGAAGCCCTCAAGGTCGTTTCGGACGGAGCCATCTCCGGTGAATGTCCGGATGCCGTCGGCGGCGGGGCTGTAGGACGCATCGACTCGCTCGGCCTCTTCCTGCGTGAGGAAGAGCTCGAGGTCCGCAAGGTCGTCGGCGCGAATCGTATCGGGTACGACACTTGCGATGCCACCCTGCCCGATACCGACGTCGACGATATCGCTCATGAGTCCCGGCAGCGTGAGCTCGCAGTTCGCCTGCGCGAACAGCAGCACGAGCGCGATCAGGAAACTGACCTTATGGTCTTTGAGGAAGCTGAAGATCTTCACGGTCCGCTCTCCATCCCGCGGATTCACAGATGGCGGTCATTCTTTCCGAATTGCGTTCGGCGATTCACACGATATGCCGATACACAGAAGTTTCGTCGGCTCCATCAGCAGATAAGGGCTGATAAGGCTCACACCACCTCGCTGGGATTGCCCGCCGTCTGCTGTGGGTAAGAAAAAGGCACCCCGCGGGGTGCCTGAAACATTTGCTATCCGATTGCTCGGTTCACGCGCTGTCTGCCGTTAAGGCACTTAGGAACGGGCAACCTTGCCGGACTTGAGGCAGTTGGTGCAAACGTTCATCTTGCGACGATGACCGTCGACGACGACATACACACGCTGGATGTTGGGACGGAACTTACGGATGGCGACGCGGTGCGAGTGGCTGATGGAGCGACCAGCAACAGGGTGCTTACCGCAGATCTCACAAACCTTGGACATATCAGGTAACCTCCTTGGACGGCAATCGGACAGCCGCATGAACAAACAGCATTGCACTATAGCACAGAACACCGGATATGTGCGGAATCTACATAAGCGCGCATTTCCGTGCAGCGGAGACAGGGTAACCCGCACCAGCAGCATATGCAAGATGCAAGATCGAACGGGGTAACCCGCAGCCACGGCACATGCAAGATGCTGGATCGATCGCCCCGATGCGAAGAGGCGTCAGGCGAGCCGACAGACACGATTTCGCGTTGGCCGGTCCGAGAATATGTCCGCATCCCCAGTCCCCCATCGACAGTTGGGGCGTGAAAACGTCAGGCGCCGTTTCGCAAGACACCGTTTCACATCCGCATCGGAACTCCCTACTGACACTCCGGACTCACCACCGACAGTTGGAACTCCCTACTGACAGCTGGAACTCCCTACTGACAGCTGGAACTCCCTACTGACAGTTGGAACTCACCGCTGACATAAAGAATGCGTTTGGATCGAATTTCGTCAGCACGGAGTTCCTCCTGTCAGTACTGAGTCCGGGCTGTCAGCACGGAGTTTCTCCCGTCGGTACTGAGTCCGTGCTTTCTCTGCCGAGT
>CAZRPL010000025.1:16106-17182 GCA_964602045.1 uncultured Collinsella sp.
CTGTCAGCACGGAGTTTCTCCCGTCGGTACTGAGTCCGTGCTTTCTCTGCCGAGTCCGGGCTGTCAGCGCCGAGTCCCTCAGGCGAGAGGTGAGTTCAGGTCGTGATGTGAGATGTGAAAAACGTCAGGCATCGTTTCACCAATGAGGCGACGTTCGCCGATAGCGTCATTTCGATGCGCATATACGCGAAGCGTTCGACGGCGCGCGGTTCCTCGCGCCGGCAGCCCGATTTCGATATCCACCTACAAAAGATTGAAGCGTTTCACTGTTTATGTGGTCAGAACGGACTTGTTTTGAATGATTTGACGGTTTTGCGAGGTCGTTTTAGGTGAGTATGGGTCACTGCGCGTCAGATCTTCTTCATATCTTTGTCATAACTCGATCATCTTTCGCATGTTGAAGCGTTTCATTCGACCGTTTACGGTAAAGAATCGCCAACGACGCCATCCGACCCCCCGAACCTTATATAGAATACGGGCCATAGGCAGGCACCGATGTAAAGGAGCTCAGCATGGCAAAAAAGCCAACGGTCGAAGCCGCCCCCGCAATCGTAGATTCGATTGAGGCCTTCGAGGCCAAACTCGCGAGCATGCGAGAGGCCCAGAAGGTCTTCGCCACCTACACCCAGGAGCAGGTGGACAAGATTTTCTACGAGGCTGCCATGGCGGCCAACAAGGCCCGTATCCCCCTGGCCAAGATGGCCGTCGAGGAGACCAAGCGCGGCGTTCTCGAGGACAAGGTCATCAAGAACCACTACGCGGCCGAGTACATCTACAACGCGTACAAGAATACCAAGACCTGTGGCGTGATCGAGCGCGATGAGGCCTACGGCATCACCAAGGTCGCCGAGCCCATCGGCGTCGTCGGCGCGGTCATCCCGACCACCAACCCGACCTCGACCGCGATCTTCAAGTGCCTCATCTGCCTGAAGACCCGCAACGCCATCATCATCTCCCCGCACCCCGCCGCGGCCAAGTGCACCATCGCCGCCGCCAAGGTCGTGCTCGACGCCGCCGTCAAGGCCGGCGCCCCCGAGGGCATCATCGGCTGGATCGAGGAGCTCTCGCTCGAGGCG
>CAZRPL010000025.1:17192-31637 GCA_964602045.1 uncultured Collinsella sp.
CCTGGGCGTCGGCGCCGGCAACACCCCCGTCGTCATCGACGAGACGGCCGACATCCTGAACGCCGTCAACTCCATCATCCACTCCAAGACCTTCGACAACGGCATGATCTGCGCGTCCGAGCAGTCCGTAACCGCGCTTGACTCCGTCTACGATCAGGTCAAGGCCGAGTTCGAGCGCCGTGGCTGCTACTTCGTCAAGAAGGGCAAGGAGCTCGAGGCCCTGCGCGAGACCATGTTCAAGAACGGCGCGCTCGACCACCGCATCCCCGGCATGCCCGCCGCCAAGATCGCCGAGCTCGCCGGCATCTCCGTGCCGCCCAAGACCAAGATCCTGATCGCCGAGGTCACCTCCACCGATCCCGCGACCGAGGAGTTCAGCCACGAGAAGCTCTCCCCCGTCCTGGCCATGTACCACGCCAAGACCTTCCAGGAGGCCGTGGACAAGGCCGAGCACCTCGTGCTCGCCGGCGGCCCGGGCCACACCGCGTCCCTGTACGTGCACCCCGCCGAGAAGGAGAAGATCGCGCTGTTCGAGGACACCATGAAGGCGTGCCGCATCGTGATCAACACCCCGTCCTCCCAGGGCGGCATCGGCGACCTGTACAACTTCGCCATGAAGCCGTCCCTCACGCTGGGCTGCGGCTCCTGGGGTGGCAACTCCGTCTCCGAGAACGTTGGGGTGAAGCACTTGCTCAACATCAAGACCGTCGCGGAGCGCCGCGAGAACATGCTCTGGTTCAGGGCTCCCGAGAAGATCTACTTCAAGAAGGGCTGCACTCCCGTCGCTCTCGACGAGATCGGCAACGTGATGGGCAAGAAGCGCGCCTTCATCGTCACCGACCAGTTCCTGTACAAGAACGGCAACTGCCGCGCCATCGAGGCCAAGCTCGACGAGATGGGTGTCGCCCACGACTCCTTCTATGACATCCAGCCCGACCCGCGCCTGCAGGACGCCATGAAGGGCGTCGAGCGCATCCGCGCCTTCGAGCCCGATGTCATCATCGCCGTCGGCGGCGGCTCCGCCATGGACGCCGGCAAGATCATGTGGCTCATGTACGAGCACCCCGAGGTCAACTTCGAGGATGCCGCCATGGACTTCATGGACATCCGCAAGCGCGTCTTCACCTTCCCCAAGATGGGTGAGAAGGCCTACTTCGTCGCCGTCCCGACCTCTTCGGGCACCGGCTCCGAGGTGACCCCGTTCGCGATCATCACCGACGCCGAGACCGGCATCAAGTGGCCGATCGCCGACTACGCGCTGCTGCCGAACATGGCCATCGTCGACGTCGACAACGCCATGACCGCACCCAAGGGCCTCACCTGCGCCTCCGGTATCGACGTCATGACCCACGCCATCGAGTCCTATGTCTCGATCATGGCGTCCGATTACACCAAGGGCCTCTCCATGCGCGCCGCCAAGCTCGTGTTCGAGAACCTGCCCGCGGCCTACGAGAAGGGCGCCGCCGACCCGCACGCCCGCGAGGAGATGCACAACGCCTCCTGCCTCGCCGGCATGGCCTTCGCCAACGCCTTCCTCGGCGTGAACCACTCCATGGCCCACAAGCTCGGCGCCTACCATCACCTGCCCCACGGCCTGGCCAACGCCGTCATCCTCACCCGCATCATGCGTTACAACGCCGCCGAGAAGCCCGTCAAGATGGGCACCTTCTCCCAGTACCAGTATCCGCACGCGCTCAAGGACTATGCCGACCTCGGCCGTTATTGCGGCTGCACCGGCAAGGACGATCGCGAGGTGTTCGAGAACTTCATCGCCAAGCTCGAAGAGCTCATGGAGTCCATCGGCATCAAGAAGACCATCGCCGAGTACGGTGTCGACGAGAAGTACTTCCTCGAGACGCTCGACGAGATGAGCGAGCAGGCCTTCAACGACCAGTGCACCGGCGCCAACCCGCGCTACCCGCTCATCAGCGAAATCAAGGAGCTCTACCTCGACGCCTACTATGGTCGCGAGCCCCAGAGCTACGAGGCCTAATCGAGGAAACCGTTCCTCGAATCCGCGTGTCGCCCGGGGCACGCAGGCGCGTGTCCCGGGTATAAGTAGATGGTGCAAACCACAGAAAGGACGGTAGCGCCATGATTCTTCCCGATACCAAGGTCGAGCTCGCACGCCGCGGCAACAAGGTCGTCTACGACCTCGGCGACAAGATCGTCAAGGTCTTCAACGAGACCAAGCCCGTCTCCGACGTGTTCAATGAGGCCCTGAACCTCGCCCGCATCAACGAGTGCGGTATCCGCAGCCCCCGTGCCCTCGAGGTCACCCAGATCGAGGAGGGCGGTTGGGCGCTCGTGACCAGCAAGGTTCCCGGCACCACCCTCGCCGAGAAGATGACCGCCGAGCCCGCTCGCTTCTACGAGTACCTCGAGCAGTTCGTGGACCTGCAGATCGAAATCCACTCCTTCCGCTCCCCGCTGCTCCCCCGTCAGCGCGACAAGTACGCGCGTATGATCAACTCCCTCGAGGAGCTCAACGCATCCACGCGCTACGATCTGCTCCAGCGTCTTGACGGCATGAAGCTCGAGACCAACGTCTGCCACGGCGACTTCAACCCCACCAACGTCATCGTGGGCGACGACGGTCAGCTCTACGTCTGCGACTGGGCGCACGCCACCCAGGGTGCCCCCGCCGCTGACGCCGCGATGACCTACCTGCTGTTCGCCCTGCAGGACAAGCAGCAGGCCGACGCCTACCTCGAGCTGTACTGCAACCGTGCCGACGAGCCGGTTCAGATCGTCCGCAGCTACCTGTCCATCGTCGCCGCCTCCGAGCTTGCCCGCAAGCGCGGCGGTGCCAACGACGAGTTCCTCATGAGCTGCATCGACGTGTTCGATTATCAGTAAGGGGTAACTCCCACCGGAAGCCCCCGCGGGTTTCCCTTCGAAACGTCCTCGGCCTTCGGTCTGCGGAATGTTTCTCAGGGAATACCCTCGGGGACTTCCTGCGTTTACCTTGCTGCGGGTAATCCGCGATAAGGTACATTCGTGAGCGCCGCTTTGCGGCGCTCTTTTTTGAGGGGCTCGTTTTATTTAAAGACCCAGCAGATGAGGGTGCCGGTGTGGCAGGTGATGGTCGCGCCGTCGCGCTCGATGACGTTGGAGATACCAAGATCGCTCAGCAGCTCGACACGATGATGGTCGAGCTCCCAGCGCATACCGATCTCGGATACCGCGACCTCGCTCGACAGCGGTATGAACGAGAAGCGGGAACCCGCATGCGCCGATATCCTCCACGCTCCCCCGTCGCGCAGGATGCGACCCGAAAACGCGTCCTCGACCAACTCGACCGAACCGTCCCATCCGCATAGACACCCGAAAACGCCCAGCAGGTGATCCGGGTTGCCGCCGGCAAGGCATGTGCACACGAGGCCGGGCGTGCCCCACCGCTCGCGCACAGCGCGCAGCACCAAGGACAGGTCGGTGAAATCCTTGTGCGGGTTGTAGCGTTCGACGGCAAACGAGGGCGCGCGATCTCCCTCGGCGGCACGAACGAGGTCCGCCCCCTCGGCACTCACCGAGTCGGCATCGCCGCAAAACAAGTCGATTTTCACGCCGGCAGCCAACGCCACATCCAAGCCGCGGTCGATCGCGACCACGATATCGCATCCCGATACGGCAGCGCGAATCGTCGCGGAAGATGACGGCTCAGGGGATCCGCCGATCACGCAGACGCGCTCGACCTCAGCCACGATCAACCTCGCACGTCGGTGCGCCATCGGCGTCAAGGGCAAGCTCGGTGAACTCGTCGACGAACACCTCGCAGGTCCGCCGCACGTCGTCGCGAGCCGCGCGGCCTTCGAAGTCGTAGACACCCACGCGTCGATACCCCGCCGACCCCGAGCTCATAAGGCCGAACAGCGCATCCTCGAACACCCAGACGTCGGAATGCTCGGGCACCGAGATCCCGCGCGCCGCGCACAGGCGCTCGAGCGCGAGGTTGTACACATCGGGATGCTCCTTTGATGCACCCGCCTGCTCGGTGGTCACGAGCGCGGAGAAATAGCCGTCGATCCCATTATGGGCGAGCGTGAGGCGGACGAGGTCCTCGTCGGTCGAGGTCGCGATCGCCATGGGGATACCGGCAGCGTGCGCCGCCTCAAGAAACGCGCGCACCCCGGGACGGAGCAGGACGTCGTGCGCGTACTTCTCGCGCAGCATCTCACGTGCCTCGTCGATCAGGGCATCCGCGCTCTCACCGATGCCGAGCACGCGATGATAGTACGCGATCTCCTCCGGCATGGCGAGGCTCTCGGTCGCGGCGAAGTCCTCCGGCGTCATGGTGATGCCGTAGCGTGCGACCAGCTCGGGATAGAACGACAGCCACATGCCCATGGACCTCACGAGCGTACCGTCGCAATCGAAGATGAACGCCTGTGGACGCCCGTGCGAAACGTCGTTCACGGATAACCCACTCCCCTGCACTCGGAAACCTCGATAGAAACCGAACGTATCGTACCAGATGGACGGTTCCGTGACGCGCCGCACCGTCGACGATTCGACCGGAAACCGCGCGAACCCGACGGGATAGCCGGATTGTCGCGACCCTGTGCGTCTACGGTTCGGTTTTATCGGCAACCGGCGAGTAGACAAGAACACGACGGACTTGCTACCTGCGGCTTTACGGATTCCTAACCCTCGTCTACTCGAACACCCCTCGCAAAACCGAACCGTAAACGCAAAAGGGCCTTCTCGGATCGAACGGGCGGACCGCAAGCCCCAGGCGAGACGAAACAAAACGGGAACTCCGCCCTCGAAGGCCGATCCTTTACCATATTGATCGAGATGAAAAAAGGACAAAACGTCCATGTGGCGAAATCGACCGTCCCTCGGCTCGTCCTCACGTCGTCTGCCTTCAAGTGTTAAATTATGGATGTTGCGGTATCCTTAACCCACCGACGCACCGTGGCACCGATGGGACCGGTTCCGCAACCGCATATCCACTCCGGATGGCTCGAAACCATCCATGTCGATTGGACGGACGCGATGGACCGTACACGTGCTGAGCTTGACGCATCGAAGGCGGCTTCTTCGACCGAGACCGAGGCTCCCTGCCTGATCATCACCGAAGACGACATCCATCTTTTCGCTCAGGGATCATGGAACCGTAGCTGGGAGAAGATGGGCGCCCACCCCGACACGCAAGACGGCGTCGAGGGATGGCGTTTCTGCGTATGGGCCCCGAACGTCAAGAGCGTCCACGTGATCGGAGACTTCAACGGCTGGGATGAGCATGCGAACCCGCTGAGCGCGCTTCCCACCGGCGGCATGTGGCAGGGCTTCGTCCCGGGGCTGTCCCAAGGCGACCTGTACAAGTACGTCATCGAGACCGATGACGGCAAGTTGCTCTACAAGGCCGACCCTTACGGCTTCTACAGCGAGCAGGTCCCGGGAACCGCCTCGCGCCTCATGGATATCACGGGTTACGAGTGGGCGGACGGCGACTACATGCGCGAGCGTCAGGGTCGCGACCACATGAAGCAGCCCCTGAACATCTACGAGGTCCATCTGGGCTCGTGGAACCGCCACGGCGACGAGCCGCAAGGCGACCCCGACGAGAACGGCAACTACCCCGGACCGATGGATCCCTTCCCGGCGCAGCGCGGGCGCTACTACACCTACGACGACCTGTCCGTCGAGCTGGTCGACTACGTCAAGAAGATGGGTTACACCCACATCGAGGTGCTGCCGGTCCAGGAGCATCCCTTCGACGGCTCGTGGGGCTATCAGGGTACCGGCTACTACGCCGTGACGTCGCGCTACGGCGAGCCCAAACAGTTCATGCACTTCGTCGACGCCTGCCACGCCGCGGGCATCGGCGTCATCCTCGACTGGGTGCCCGGCGGCTTTTGCGCCGACGCCCAGGGACTGGCCACCTTCAACGGCCACATGCTCTACGAGCGCGAGATCCATCCCAACTGGGGCACGCACAAGTTCGACTTCGGCCGCGGCGAGGTCTGCAGCTTCCTGATCTCCAACGTGCTGTTCTGGATCGAGCTGTTCCATGCAGACGGCATCCGTATGGACGGCGTCTCGAGCATGCTCTACCTCAACTTCGGCGTGGACGATCCATCGCAGAAGAAGTTCAACAAGTACGGTGACGAGGGAGATCTCGACGCCATCGACTTCATCCGCCGCGTCAACACCACGGTCGCGCAGGCCTTCCCCGATGTCATGATGATGGCCGAGGAGTCCACCGCGTGGCCGCTCGTGACCTATCCGCCCGAGGACGGCGGCCTGGGCTTCAACTACAAGTGGGACATGGGCTGGATGAACGACACCCTGCACTACATGCAGACCGACTTCCCCTGGCGCCCGGGCAACCACAACCTGCTCACGTTCTCGATCATGTACGCCTTCTCGGAGAACTTCATCCTGCCGCTGTCGCATGACGAGGTCGTCCACGGCAAGTGCTCGCTGATCGGCCGTATGCCGGGCGACTGGTGGCGCCAGTTCGCGGGCCTGCGAACGCTGGCCTTCTACCAGATGACGCACCCCGGCGCCAAACTCAACTTCATGGGCAACGAGATCGCCCAGTTCATCGAGTGGCGCTACTACGAGTCGGTGCAGTGGTTCCTGACCGAGCAGTACGAGACGCACGCCAAGCACCAGCACTTCATCGAGGCGCTCAACCACCTCTACACCGATCAGCCCGCCTTCTGGGAGCGCGCCTACGTTCCCGAGGGTTTCGAATGGATCGACCCGAACGATTCCGACCAGTCCATCATCTCGTTCGTGCGCCATGGCGATAACCCCGACGAGGACGTCGTGATCTTGATCAACTTCGACCCCGCATACTACGAGACGTTCGAGATGGGCGTCCCGCGCGAGGGCGATTACATCGAGATCTTCAACACCGACGATCCGGCGTTCGGCGGATCGGGTAAGCGCAACGACCACGTCCTCTCGAGCCATCCCGAGCCCAAACACGGGTTCGACAACTCCATCGAGCTCCTCGTACCGCCGCTTGCGGGCATCGTCCTCAAGCGACAGGGCCCGAGCTCCTACAAGCCGCCCAAGCCCAAGAAGACGACGCGTTGCACGACGACCGCCAAGAAGACGGCCGCGGGCACGGCGACCACGACCAAGAAGACGACCGCCAAGAAGACCTCGTCCTCCGCATCGAAGTCCGCCAAGACCACCTCGGCTGCCGCCAAGAAGACCAAAGCGGCGGCATCCACCTCATCTTCCACGGCGAAAGCCGCGAAGTCGCCGAAAGGCACTCGGAAGTCCACGACGACTTCCACGAGAAAGGCTTCCTCGAAGCGCACGGCAACCTCGAAGAAGCAAACCGATTAAAGGGGAGAAGAACACCGTATGACGAAGATTTTCGAAACGGCCGAGGACTTCAAGCGCGACTATCGCGCAATGCTGATGGCCGAGGTCGGAAAGGACATCGACGCCGCCAAATCCGGCGAGCGCTACCGCGCCCTCGCCAAGCTGATCGCCTCGCGCGCCAATCGCCAGTTCGCGTTGTCGAACAGCGAGAACGGCAAGAGCGACCAGAAGAAGGTCTACTATTTCTCGCTCGAGTTCCTCATGGGTCCGCTGCTCGACAACTACCTGCTCAACTACGGTATCCGCGACATCGTCGAGGAGGGCCTCGACGAAATGGGCATCGATCTTGACGACCTGCTCCAGGAAGAGGACGACCCGGGTCTGGGCAACGGCGGCCTCGGCCGTCTCGCCGCGTGCTTCCTCGATTCCATGGCCGCCGAGGGGATCCTCGGCTTCGGCAACGGCATGCGTTACCGCTACGGCCTGTTCAAACAGGAGATCCGCGACGGCCGACAGGTCGAGGTGACCGACAACTGGCTCGCCAAGGGCTATCCGTGGGAGACCAAGCATCCCGAGAGCCGCGTGATCGTGCGCTTCGGCGGCGAGGTCGTGCGTCACGGCAACGAGGACGGCACCTTCAGCTTCGACGTCGTGGGCGGCGACCTCATCGAGGCGGTCCCCTACGACGTGCCCATCATCGGTTACGGCGGCAAGACCGTGAACCGTCTGCGCCTGTGGAGCGCCGAGCCGGCAGCGGCCGACTTCGACCTCGACGCGTTCAACGCCGGCGACTACGCCAAAGCCAACAAGTTCCGCACCGACGCCGAGGCCATCTCGGAGATCCTGTATCCCAACGACGCCGGCGAGCACGGCCGTATCCTGCGACTCAAGCAGGAGTACCTGTTCGTCGCCGCGGGCCTGGCCTCGATCCTGCGCACCTACAAGACCGATTACGGTACCGACGCGTGGGAGCGCTTCCCCGAGCTCGTCGCCATCCACACCAACGACACCCATCCCGCCATGTGCGGCGCCGAGCTCATGCGCCTGCTCATGGATCAGGAGGGCCTGGATTGGGATGCCGCATGGGACATCGTCACGCGTTCGGTCTCCTACACCAACCACACCGTCCTGCCCGAGGCGCTCGAGAAGTGGCCGATCGACACGTTCCGTCGCCTGCTGCCGCGCGTCTACATGATCATCGACGAGATCAACCGCCGCTATATGGAGTCCTTCCCGCGCGATATCGACCACTGGCAGGATAAGCTGCGCAACACCGCCATCCTGTGGGACGGTCAGGTGCGTATGGCCAACCTCTCGGTCATCTGCTCGCACTCCGTCAACGGCGTGGCCCAACTGCACACCGACATCCTCAAGCGCGACACGCTCCGCGACTTCTACGAGCTCACCCCCGAGAAGTTCAACAACAAGACCAACGGCATCTCGCCTCGCCGCTTCCTGGGCAACGCCAACCCCTGGCTGTCCCGTCTGATCACCTCCAAGATCGGCGATGGGTGGTATCGCGACGCCTCGCAGCTCAAGCGTCTCGAGGCCTTCATCGACGACAACGAGTTCCTGGACGGTCTTGCCGCCGCGAAGCGGGAGAACAAGAAGCGCCTGGCGGCCTACGTCTCGCGAACGTGCGGTGTCGAGCTCGACGTCGATTCCATCTTCGACGTCCAGGTGAAGCGCTTCCACGCCTACAAGCGCCAGCTGCTCAACATCTTCAAGGTCATGCACATCTACAACCGCATGCTCGACGATCCCAACTACAAGCCCCACAAGACCTCGTTCATCTTCTCGGGGAAGGCGGCGAGCGCCTACACCTTCGCCAAGGAGGTCATCCGCCTCATCAACTCCGTGGCCGACGTCATCAACAACGACGACCGCGTGAACGACTACATCAAGGTCGCGTTCATCCCCAACTTCGCGGTCTCCAACGCCCAGCTCATCTACCCCGCCACCGACATCTCCGAGCAGATCTCGACGGCCGGCAAGGAGGCGTCGGGCACCTCGAACATGAAGCTCATGATGAACGGTGCCATCACCCTCGGCACGCTCGACGGTGCCAACATCGAGATCGCCGAGCTCGCGGGTCTCGAGAACGAGAAGATCTTCGGTCTCAAGGAGAGCGAGGTCGAAGCGCTGCGCCATGGCAACTACTTCGCTTGGGACGTCTACAACAACGACCGTAACGGCGTGGGCCGTTGCGTCGACCAGCTGGTGGACGGCACCTTCGCCCGCCTGTCCGGCAACTTCGAGTCCATCCAGGCCGAGCTCATGAACAACAACGACTACGACTTCGTCCTCGCCGACTTCGCGAGCTACGTCCAGGCCTGGGACGAGCTCACGGCGGTCTACGATGACACGCGCACCTGGCAGAAGATGGCGCTCATGAACATCGCCAACTCCGGCCACTTCTCGTCCGATCGCACCATCCGCGAGTACCGCGACGAGATCTGGCACGCCTAGCGCGCACGATGGCCTTAGCGGGTCGCGCGCCTCGGGGCATACGGGTGCGCGACCCGACATCGCATAGATAGGCAAGGTTTTAGCAACGGCACGGTAATGAAGGAGAATTCGATGAGTAAAAAAGAATGCATCGCTATGCTCCTCGCAGGAGGACAGGGAAGCAGATTGGGGGCGCTCACATCCAAGATCGCCAAGCCGGCGGTTTCGTTCGGCGGCAAGTACAGGATCATCGACTTTACGCTGTCGAACTGCGCGAACTCCGGTATCGACACGGTGGGCGTTCTGACGCAGTACCGTCCCTACCGTCTGCACGCGTACCTTGGATCGGGCTCCTCGTGGGATCTCGACGAGCGCGGTGGCGGCGTGTCCATCCTCCCGCCGTACGCCACGCAGGAAGGCGGCGCCTGGTACAACGGCACCGCCGACGCGGTGACCCAGAACCTTGACTACATCAAGTCGCACGACCCCGAGTACGTCTTGATCCTGTCCGGCGACGCGCTGTACCGCATGGACTACCGCGAGATGCTCGACAACCACATCAAGAACGGGGCCGACCTCACCATCGCCGTCATGCCCGTGCCTTGGGAGGACGCGAGCCGTTTCGGCATCCTGACCACGGATGACAACGATCGCATCACCAAGTTCACCGAGAAGCCCGAGAAGCCCGATTCGAACCTCGCGTCCATGGGCATCTACATCTTCACCGCCGACTTCCTGATCCAGACACTCGAGGAGGACGCGCTCGACCAGCGCTCCAGCCACGACTTCGGCGGCGACATCATCCCCAAGGCCCTCGCCGACGGCAAGCGCCTGTTCGTCCACAAGTTCCATGGATACTGGAAGGACGTCGGCACCATCGCGAGCTACCACGAGACGAGCATGGGCCTGCTCGGTCAGAACCCCGAGTTCGACATCTACGATAACTCGGCACCCATCATGAGCAACGACACGACGCGCCCGCCGCACTACATCGGCCCCAACGGCCGCGTCGACGACTGCCTGGTCTCCAACGGCTGTGAGATCTTCGGCACCGCCCGCCACTCCATCCTGTCCACGGACGCCGTGATCGAGGAGCGCGCCGTCGTCGAGGATTCCGTCCTGCTTCCCGGCGCCGTCGTCAAGAGCGGTGCCCACGTGGTCCGCGCCATCCTGGGCGAGAACGCCATCGTCGAGGAGGGCGTGAAGCTCGGTAGCGTCGACACGCAGAAGGACACCGCCGTCGTCGGAAACGACGTCGTCATCGGGAAGGGGGAATGATCCGATGATCAACAACAAGGCCATCGGTTACATAACAGCCAACTACACGGCGCTCAAGCAGGAAACCCTCCTGCAGAGCCGCCCCATCGCATCGGTCCCCGTCATGGGCCGTTACCGCCTGATCGACTTCCCGCTGTCCAATATGGCCAACGCGGGCATCAAGACGGTCGGCCTGGTCATGCCGGGTAACTACCGTTCCATCATCGACCATGTCGGCCACGGCAAGGACTGGGGTCTCGACCGCAAGCGCGGCGGTCTGTTCCCGCTGCCCGGCAACCCCTACGGCACCACCAAGGCCGGCATGCGCTTCCTGCTGCGCGACATCATCTCCAACAAGACGCTGTTCCAGCGTGCCAAGGAGCCCTACGTCGTGCTCATGGGTTCCAACATCATCTTCAACATGGACCTGGACGCCATCATCGACGCTCATGAGGCCAGCGGCGTGGGCATCACCATGGTCTACGTCAAGGCGGAGCGCGACCATGAGGACGCCTGCTCGCTCGTCATCGGCGACGCCGGTCGCGTCCAGCAGGTCCGCGAGGGCTGCAAGTACGGCGACAACAAGTTCATCGACTGCTTCGTCATCGACCGCGAGCTGCTCCTCAAAATCATCGACCGTTACGCGTCGGCCGACTACCTCGACATCTTCGAGGCCATCGCCGGCGACTTCGCGCGCATCGACGTGTGCAGCTACGAGTTCAAGGGCCTTGCCGTCGGCATGTTCGACGAGGTCACCTACTACCAGCGCAGTATGGAGATGCTCGATCCCGTCATCAACAAGCAGCTGTTCGATAAGAATCGCCCGATTCTCACCAAGGCCCACGACGCGCCGCCGGCCAAGTACGCCGCCGGCTCGGTCGCCTGCAACTCGCGCATCTCCGCGGGCTGCGAGATCATGGGCACGGTCCGCAACTCGATCCTGTCCCGCGGCGTCGTCGTCGAGTCCGGTGCGAACGTCGTGAACAGCATCATCATGCAGGGCGTCATCATCAAGTCCGGCGCCCGCGTCGAGAACGCCATCATCGACAAGAACAACGTCGTGCCCGCCAACACCGAGCTGCGCGGGACGCCCGATGCGATCCTCTCCGTCGGAAAGGCACCCATCACCGCGTAACGAACGTTACGAAATGACCCCTCGACCACGCAACCGCGCATTTCGAGGTATCATTGAATCGCCGTCCGGCCTTTGCCGGGCGGCGATTTTGCCACTGAACGCCGAAGTAACAGGAGAGATTTTCCATGGCAAGAAAGCTTAACGTCGTGTTCGCGAGCGCCGAGGCGGCCCCCTTCGTCAAGACGGGCGGTCTGGGCGATGTTGCGGGCTCGCTGCCCGCCTCGCTTGTCGCCGCCGGTGCCAACGTCATCGTCATGGTTCCGAAGTACTCCACCATCGCGCAGACCTATAAGGACCAGATGGAGCACGTCGGCCAGTTCTACGTGCCACTGGGCTGGCGCAACGAGTACTGCGGCCTCGAGCGCCTGATCTACGATGGCGTCACGTATCTGTTCCTCGACAACGAGCATTACTTCGACCGCAGCTATCCGTACGGCTTCTTCGATGACGGCGAGCGCTTCGCCTTCTTCTCCAAGGCCATCTGCGAGAGCCTGCAGTACCTGCCCGACGGCTTTATGTGCGACGTGCTCCACTGCAACGATTGGCACACCGCCATGGCTCCCGTGTTCCTGCGCGAGTTCTACATGGCCAACCCGATCTACCAGAACGTCAAGACCGTCTTCTCGATCCACAACATCGCTTTCCAGGGTCAGTTCACCGACATGCTGCTCGGCGACGTGCTCGGCCTGTCCCACATCGAGCCGGCCGTCCGTCAGCTGCGCTGCGACGAGCGCTCCATCAACTACATGCAGGGCGCGCTGAACTACACCGACGCCATCACGACCGTCTCCCCCACCTACGCGTGGGAAATCCGCACTCCGGAATTCGGCGAAGGTCTCGACGGCGTCCTCCGTCGTCGCGAGAACATCCTGTCCGGCATCCTGAACGGCCTGGACACCAAGCGCAACGACCCGGCGACCGATGACCGCATCCACGCCAACTACACGGTCGAGGACCGCTCCGGCAAGGCCGCGTGCAAAGCCGCCCTCCAAGCCGAGCTCGGACTCGAGGTCCGCGACGACCGCCCCCTCATGGTCATGGTCACGCGCCTCACCCGCCAGAAGGGTATGGACCTTGTCACCTACTCGCTCGATCGCATCCTGTCCGGCGGCGTCCAAGTGGCCGTGCTCGGCACCGGCGATGCCGAGTACGAGGAGGCGCTTCGTTACTTCGAGCGCACCTATCCGGGCAGCATGGCCGCGCGCATCGAGTTCGATCCGTTCCTCTCGCAGCGCATGTACTCCGGCGCCGACATGTTCCTCATGCCGTCGCTGTTCGAGCCCTGCGGCCTGTCCCAGATGATCGCCATGCGCTACGGCACCCTGCCCATCGTGCGCGAGACCGGCGGCCTCAAGGATACCGTCATCCCCTACAACATGTTCACCGGTGAGGGCACGGGCTTCACTTTCACGCACTTCAACGGCGACGAGATGGGCGATGCCGTCTTCCGCGCAGCCCGCACCTTCTGGGACGACAAGGACGCATGGAACAAGCTCGTCGACAACGCGATGACCGCGGACTTCAGCTGGACGCGCTCCGCCGACCAGTACATGGACCTCTACTACGGCCTGCATCCCGAGCTCGAGCGCTACGTCCCTTTTGCGGCTGAGCCGGAGACCCCGGCGACAGACGATGCCCCCAAGGCCGAGCCCTTCAAGGCAAAGGAGACGCCCGCTGCCGCCGATAAGGACAAGGCCGCCGATGTTGCGATGAAGAGCGCTGACGAAGCGTCTGCGAAGGCCGAGCCGGCACCTGTCGAGCCCGCGGCGACGAAGACCGCGACCAAGGCGACCAAGACCACTGCGGCCAAGAAGCCCGCAGCCAAGAAGGCGCCCGCGACCAAGTCCACGACAGCCAAGGCGACTACCAAGGCAGCCACCGCGAAGACCACGGCCGCGAAGCCGACTGTCGCCAAGGCCACCACGACGAAGGCCGCGACGACCACCAAGGCAGCCACCGCGAAGACCACGGCCGCGAAGCCGACTGCCACCAAGGCCGCTGCAACCACGAAGACCGCCGCATCCAAGACGGCAACCAAGACAGCTTCCACCAAGGCCGCCACGGCTGTCGACACGACTGCCACCAAGGCGACCGCGACCACGAAGGCAACCACGACCGCCAAGACGGCTGCGAGGAAGACCACTGCCGCCAAGGCGACCGCGACCAAGGCCGCCACGGCGACGAAAGCCACTGCGACGAAGGCGCCCTCCGCGAAGACGGCTGCTGCCAAGACCACGGCGACAAAGACCACTGCTGCCGCAAAGGAGGCTGCGACCGCGGAGAAGACGACGACCGCCAAGGCGACCGCGACCAAG
>CAZRPL010000026.1:0-30520 GCA_964602045.1 uncultured Collinsella sp.
GGGCTTTCGGGATATCGTGCTTTCCGCGTTAGCCTACAGCGTGCCCACGACCATCGAGACCTATCGCGCGCTTTCGCGGGAACTCCCCGATATTCCGCTCCATCTCGGCGTGACTGAGGCCGGCACCGTGCGCCAGGGGACGATCAAGAGCTCCGTCGGCTTGGGTGTGTTGCTCGCCGAGGGCATCGGCAACACGTTACGCGTCTCATTGACGGCCGATCCCGTCGAGGAGCCTCCGGTCGCATGGGGCATCCTCGAGTGCCTCGGCATCCGTCGGCGCGGTCCGGAGCTCGTGTCCTGCCCGACGTGCGGGCGAACCCAGGTGAACTTGATCCCTATCGCGCAGGAGGTGGAGCGCCGCCTGCAAAAGGTCACCAAACCCATCTCCGTTGCCGTGATGGGGTGCGTGGTCAACGGACCGGGCGAGGCCTCCGATGCGGATGTGGGCGTCGCGTGTGGACGCGGCTCGGCGCTCCTGTTCCGTCATGGCGAGGTTATCAGGAAGATCGACGAGGACCATATCGTCGACGAGCTCATGCTCGAGATCGAATCGCTCTGAACACGCCGGATGCTTACGCATACCTTACGATATCGCCTGTTCACACGGCCTCCATCGAGGTCCTGCGTTAGAATGCTGACCGTACGACCTACTACGTTCTGAGGAGAAACCACCTTGGCGACCACCAAACGCGTTATGAAGATGTCGAACCTCTACGCCCCCACCCTGAAGGAGGATCCCGCCGAGGCAGAACTCGCGAGCCATCGCCTGCTGCTCCGTGCCGGCATGATCCGTAAGGTCGCGGCCGGTCTTTACAGCTACCTGCCGCTCGCATGGCGTTCGATCAAGAAGATCGAAGCGATCTGTCGTGACGAGATGGATGCCATAGGCGCGCAGGAGATGATGGCACCGATCCTGACCCCCGCCGAGCTGTGGGAGGAATCCGGGCGTATCGGCGCATACGGCCCCGAGCTCATGCGACTCGAAGATCGTCATGACCGCACCTTCTGTCTCGGGCCCACGCACGAGGAGACGTTCACCGATCTTGTGCGCAACGAGCTTCGCAGCTATAAGCAGCTTCCGGTGACGCTCTATCACATCCAGGACAAGTTCCGCGATGAGCTCCGTCCCCGATTCGGTCTCATGCGCAGCCGCGAATTCATCATGAAAGACGCCTATTCCTTCTCTGCGACCCAGGAATCGCTACAGGAGGTCTACGAGGACATGAAGGGCGCCTATGCGCGCTATTGCGAGCGCTGCGGTCTCAAGGCGCTTCCCGTCGCCGCGGATTCCGGCGAGATCGGTGGCGATTCCTCGATCGAGTACATGGCGCTTGCCGAGGCCGGCGAGGCATCGCTCGTCTGGTGCGACTGCGGCTTCGCTGCCGACGATGAGGCCGCGTCCACGACGGTGGTCGTCAGCGAGGGCCCGGGCGACGGTACGCTCGAGAAGGTCCACACCCCTGGCTTGGGCACCATCGAGGCGGTCGCCGCGTTCTTCGGATTCCCCGAAAACGGTACCCGTAAATCCCTTGCCCTCATCGATGGCGATGGCAACCCAGTTGTCGCCATCGTTCCGGGTGACCATGAACTCAACGACATCAAGGCGTCCAAGCTTTTCGGTGACTATCACCTTATGAGCGATGAGGAGCTTGAGCAGTTCGGCCTGCATAAGGGCTTTATCGGACCAGTCTGCCTGCCTGCCGGCATCCGTCTGGTATGCGACGAGTCCCTGAAGTGCAGTACGCGTTGGGCATGCGGTGCCAACGAGGTCGACTACCACTACACCGGCGCCTGTCCCGACCGTGATTTCACGGTCGATGTGTGGGCTGATCTTGTAACGGTCAAGCCGGGCGACCCCTGTCCGCATTGCGGCAAGACCCTCCATGGCGGTCGTGGCATCGAATGCGGCCAGGTGTTCCAGATCGGCACCGAGAAGTACGCCGCCAAGATGGGTGCGACGTTCGCCGATGAGAACGGTCGCGAGCAGCCGTTCTATATGGGGTGTTACGGCATCGGTATTTCCCGTACCCTCGCGGCGATCGTGGAGCAGCATCATGACGATGACGGCATCGTGTGGCCCGTCTCGGTCGCACCCTACGAGGTCTCCGTCATCGCCCTCGACAAGAAGGGGGAGGCCTTCGACGCCGCGGCGGACCTTGCCGACCAGCTGGCCGCCGCTGGCATTGACGTGGTCTTCGATGACCGCAAGGAGCGTCCAGGTGTGAAGTTCGCCGACAATGACCTCATGGGCTTCCCGTATCAGCTCATCGTCGGCAAGCGCGGTATGCAAAACGGGACGGTCGAACTCAAGAGCCGTGCAGACGGCACGCGTGAGGACCTCGCGCTCGATGGGGCGATCGCCGGCCTCGTTGCGCGTATCGAGGCCGAGCGTCGCTAAACGACTGCGTTGCGACTCATGTAAGGGTCACGTTAAGGGAGGTCGTCGATATGCTCGACGACCTCCCTTTGCCATATCATGACAAGATGGTTCCTCAGGAGAAAGGCCCGACCTCGTCCATGCGTGTATTGGATTTCGACAACACGATATACGATGGGGAGAGCACACTCGATTTCTACCTGTTCTCCCTGCGGTACAACTTCTGGAACATCCGCTTCATCATCCCAGTTCTCTATCATCTTGTCCGCTATCAGCTCTCGCGTAGCACGCGTGACGATCTCGAACGCGCCATAAACAGGTATAGCCGCAGCTATCTTGCCTCGTTCGATGACATACCCGCCATGGTTCGGGCGTTCTGGGATAGCCATATGCATAACATCAAATCGTGGTATACGCCGCGACCCGACGATGTCATCATCACGGCTTCCTTTAACTACACCATGGATGAATTCGCCAGACGCTACGGTATCACGCACTGCATCTACTCGACCATCGATTACGAGACATTCGATCTGATACATCTGAACTTCGGCGACAATAAAGTCAAGGCATTCAGGAAAGCCTACGGGGATGATGTGATTCCCGATGAGTTTTACACCGACAACCTCGTCGATCTACCGATGATGCGGTATGCGAAGCGCGCGTTCCTCGTCAAGGGGAATACCGTCGTGCCCTATGAATTCGATGAGGATACGTAGCGTCGCAATGGTATGAATCTCGTGATTCGGTGCAGCTGTATACCGGTCATATCGGAGGCGTCGAATGAAAAACGCCGTCCAAGCAAGTGGACGGCGTGCAAGTTTTGGTGGGCCCAGCAGGATTCGAACCTGCAACCCAGGGATTATGAGTCCCCTGCGCTAACCGTTGCGCCATGAGCCCGATATAAAAACAAAGCAGCCCCCGAAACCGGAGGCTGCGATATCTCTTGGGTGGAGACGAGGGGGATCGAACCCCTGACCTCTTGACTGCCAGTCAAGCGCTCTCCCAGCTGAGCTACGCCCCCAAGCGGTGCGCGAAATACTATACGGGACTTACGAAACGATTGCAAGGACAAATTTCAAATTTGTGGATTCGAGTCACAATCCCGTGCGTTGACTAGAGCGCGGCGATGACGGCGTCGGTGAACTCGACCGTTCCTGCCGCGCCTGCGGTGGAGCCCGTCAACGCGCGCTTGACGTCGGCGGTGACATGCATGCCCTCATCCAAGGCGGTGCGAATAGCGCGTCGGATCGAATCGGCGGCGACACCCTCGCCAAGATGGTCGAGCAGCATGCATGCGGACAGGATCTCCGCAGTCGGATTCGCGATGTTTTGACCGGCGATGTCGGGTGCCGATCCATGCGTCGCCTCGAAAATGGCGCAGTTCTCTCCGATGTTCCCGCCGGGAGCCATGCCGAGACCGCCCACAAGGCCCGCGGAAAGGTCGCTTACGATGTCGCCATACAGATTGGGAAGAACCAGCACATCGAAATCCTCGGGATGCATGACGAGGCCCATGCAGGCGGCGTCGACGATCTTATCGTCGAACTCGATGTCTGGATAGCGCTTCGCGACCGTGCGCGCGACATCGAGATAGAGCCCGTCGGTCGCCTTCATGATGTTGGCCTTATGGACGGCGGTGACTTTCGAACGATTGTGTCGGCGCGCGTATTCGAACGCGTAGGTGAGGATACGCTCCGATCCCCATACCGAAATGGGCTTGATCGAAATCGCGGCGTCTTCGCGAATCACCGCACCGGTTTGCTCGCGAATGAGACAGCGTAGCTCCGAAGCACCCGAATCGGTAGCCGAAAACTCGATGCCGGCATATAGATCTTCAGTATTCTCGCGGATGATGACGATATCAACGTTCTGATAGCGCGACCCATCGCCCGGCATGGAAAGACAAGGGCGGACACAGGAGTAAAGATCGAACGTGCGACGCAACTCGACATTCACGCTTCTAAAACCGGTTCCCACCGGAGTCGTGATCGGCCCTTTGATGGCGACGCCGACGCTGCGGATCGCATCGATGACATGAGGGGGGAGGGGAGTGCCGTATCGATCGATCACGCCGGCGCCAGCTTCGAACTCATGCCATGTGATATCGACGCCAGCTGCTTGGACTACGCGCTGCATCGCGCGCGTGATTTCGGGTCCGATCCCGTCTCCGGGAATGAGCACCACATCATGGGTCATGGGAAACACCGCCTTGACTCTATCGGGAAATCGTATGAGTGACATAATATTAGATGTATGAGCATCGGTTTGCCGCCATCAAGCGGCAAGAAACACACCATTAAAATCGTGCATTCCCGTTGTTTCATTTTGTCGACATAGTCGTTGACGATGTCGTATCGCACGATATCCTGAATGTAAAATAACCCCAGGGGTTATTTTACATGAGTCCCAAGCGGGCATTCGATCCAATGGCATCGTGACCAATGTAAAATAAGCCCAGGGGTTATTTTACAGACTTGCGCCCCGAACGAGGTTCGACCCCTCCTGTTGGCAGAACAAAAAAGAGGCTCCTGCGTTGCAGAAGCCTCATCAGTACCTATGGTGGAGACGAGGGGGATCGAACCCCTGACCTCTTGACTGCCAGTCAAGCGCTCTCCCAGCTGAGCTACGCCCCCAAGCGGTGCGCGAATTACTATAGGGGAACGTCTCGACGATTGCAAGGAATTCTTTGCAACTATTTTCGGGCACCTCTAATCTGTGGAGCACCGAGGATTCCCCAAAATTCGTGGTTGGCGATTGTCGATATCTGTGTTAGTATCTTTTTCGCCGAAAGGCAGATGGGCGTTTGGCTCAGGGGTAGAGCACATCCTTCACACGGATGGGGTCACAAGTTCAAATCTTGTAACGCCCACCATCGAACTTCAAGGGCTGCAGGCAACTGCAGCCCTTTTGCTGTATAGGCCTTGCGTGTCGTTTACATTTCACATTCACATCGGCACGCTTCGGGTGGGATGAACCATGATTCTGCTTGTCGATAAGATCGAGAAGAGCTTCGGCGCCCGCACGCTGTTCAGCGGCGCGTCGTTTCAGATCAACGCGGGGGAGCGCTATGCGCTCGTCGGCCCGAACGGCGCGGGCAAAACCACGATGCTCAAGATCATCATGGGAATCGATGCCGCAGACGCGGGCACGGTGACCTACGCCAAGGACGTCAACGTCGGATATCTCGAACAGGAGACCAAGCTCGCCTCAGATAAGGCGATTATCGATGAGGTCATGGATGCCGCTGTCGAGATCAAAGGATTCGGCGCACGCGCCGAGGAACTTCAGGCCGCCATCGCGCAGGCCACGGGCGACGAACCGGATTTCGAGGCGATGCTTGCCGAATACGGTCACGTGCAGGACCGCTTTGAACGTCTGGGTGGGTACGAGCTCGAAAGCAATGCCCGTCAGATCCTTTCGGGTCTCGGCTTTGCGCCTCGTGATTTCCAACGCCCTTGCTCGGAATTCTCCGGTGGCTGGCAGATGCGCATCGCGCTTGCAAAACTGTTCCTGCGCCGTCCCGACCTGTTGCTGCTCGACGAGCCCACGAATCACCTCGATCTGGAAAGCGTCCAGTGGCTGCGCGGCTTCATCGCATCATATGAGGGTGCGGTTCTCATCGTCAGCCACGACCGCGCGTTCATGGATGCCTGCGTGGATCACGTCGCCGCACTCGAGAACCGTCGCGTGACGACCTACACCGGCAACTACAGTTCCTACCTCAAGCAGCGCGAGGACAATCTGGAGCAGATGCGCGCCAAGCGCGCCGCGCAGGAGCGCGAGATCGCCCACATGCAGGTCTTCGTCGACAAATTCCGTTATAAGCCGACCAAGGCCGCCCAGGCTCAGGAGCGCCTGCGCAAAATCGAGCAGATCAAAAGCGAACTCGTCATCCTTCCGGAGGGCCACAAGCACGTCGATTTCAAGTTTCCCGATCCACCTCGATCCGGCGATATGGTCATCGCGCTGGAAAACGTCTCCAAGAGCTACGGGACCAAGCAGATTTACGACGGTATCGACCTTAAACTGTATCGCGGCGACCATGTCGCGCTTGTCGGTCCCAACGGTGCCGGCAAATCGACGCTGCTTAAAATGCTTGCCGGCATCGAATCGCCCACATCCGGTTCGCGCGAGCTCGGCACACATGTCGGCGTCGCATATTATGCCCAGCATCAGCTTGAGGGCCTGAAGGAATCCAACACGGTGCTCCAGGAGATCGATTCGGTCGCACCGACCTGGACGACCCCGCAACAGCGCAGCCTGTTGGGAGCGTTCCTGTTCTCCGGCGAGGATGTCGACAAGCGCGTGGGTGTGCTCTCGGGTGGCGAACGTGCGCGTTTGGCGCTTGCCAAGATGCTCGTCGCTCCCGAGGCGCTTCTGTGCCTGGACGAGCCCACGAACCATCTGGATATCGACTCGGTCGACATGCTCGAGAACGCACTCACGCACTTCCCGGGGACCATCGTGCTCATCAGCCACGATGAGCATCTCGTTCGCGCCGTGGCGAACCGCGTGGTGGACATCCGCGATGGCAATATGACCGTCTACGACGGTGATTACGATTACTACCTGTACAAACGGGAAGACCTCGCGCAGCGCGCCGTACAGGAGGAGCATTCCGCTTCATCCAAACCTCAAGCTAAACGAGGAAACCAGACCGACGGGGGGCGCGTTCCCCGTCGCACGCATACTGTGGCCGGCGAGGGCGGCAGGAAGACCAAGGAGCAAAAGCGTGCTGAGGCCGAGGCGCGCGCCGCGCTGAACAAACGGCTCAAATCGACGAAGGCGCGACTCGCTAAGGTCGATGCCGAGCTTGAGAAAAAGCGCACTCGCTATGATGCCCTTATGGAATTGATGGCTTCCGAGGAGCTCTATGCCGATCAGGCGAAATTCAACGAGGCGCTTGCGGAATACAATACGCTGAAGCGGGAGATTCCCGTTCTCGAAGATGAATGGCTCGAGCTTTCTACGACCATCGAGGAGGAAACGGCACGTGGACTTGCATAGGGCGGCGGCGATCGTCTGCTCGATACTCGCCTATATCCTGAGGGCAACGGCAATCGCATTGGGTTTGCTCACGGTCATCCTGTGCTTTCCCGGTATCGGCGGCCGACTCAACCTGACCGGTTTGGTCATCGATATCACACAGGCGCTCCCTGATGTGATCTCCGGCTACGGCCTCATCACCTCGCCCTTCGGCGGGGTGTTCAGATTCGATTTCGCCCTCGTCATGGTCGTTTTGCTCATCGCGGATTACGTCCTGATCCGCGTAAGCCGTGCCATCCGATAGGAATGTCATGAACTGGAGCTACATCGCCTCTCTACTCGTCACCGTCGTCGCCTTGATTATCGGTATCGTCATTCACGAGAGTGCTCACGCGCTCGTAGCGTACGTGCTCGGCGATCGCACCGCTCGGTCACGGGGACGGGTGTCCCTCAATCCGATCCGTCATATCGACCCGTTCGGGACGGTTCTTCTGCCGCTGCTCATGATCGCCGCCGGCGGCCCGGTGTTCGCTTTTGCCAAGCCGGTCCCCGTCTACCTGAATAATCTGAAGCACCCAAAACGAGATGAGTTGCTTGTCGCCCTCGCCGGACCGACCTCAAATCTCGTCCTTGCGTGCGTTGGAGCTGTGCTGCTTCGCGTAGCTGCTCAAAACGCTGCGTCGTTGACCGATTCGATCGGTGCGGCTGCGGTCGGGCAGATCGGCGTCTTTCTCATGTCGTTCATGTCCATCAACTTGTCGCTTGCGTTTTTCAACCTTATCCCGCTTCCGCCGCTCGACGGCTCCTCCATCCTCATTCCGTTCCTGCGCGGACGGGCGCTGCGCACGTACTACCAGATTCAGCGCTACGCGATGCCGATCCTCATCATCGTCTTATACCTGCTTCCGTCGGTGCTCCATATCGACCTGGTGGGCATCTATTTCAACTTCACGCTCTACCCGATCCTGAATGCGCTCCTCGCGTTTTCGCTCGGCTGGTAGTGCGCTAGAATCTTGAATCGGTATCAACGCATGGAATCGAGGGAGGGATAAGGTGTCGTATCGTGTCTCGACGCAGGCCTATACAGGTCCTTTCGACCTGCTGCTGCAGCTCGTGTCTCGAAACAAGGTCGACATCGGATCAATCTCGATCAGCGAAGTCGCCGACCAGTACCTTGCCGAGGTCGATCGTCTCGAGGCGCTCGACTTGGACGTCGCAAGCGATTTTCTCCTTGTAGCCGCCACGCTGCTCGACATCAAAGCATCATCGCTCGTTCCCGATGAACGCCCTGCATCCGACGAGGATGATGGGCTCGAGGAATACGCCGAGCTTGACGGAGACGCGTTGCGCGAGGTGCTGATCGCCCGTCTGATCGCCTACAAGCAGTTCAAGAGCGCCGCAGCGGCGCTCGCCGCGCGCATGGAGGCGGAATCCCGCATGCATCCGCGTGTCGCGGGACCTGACCCCGAGTTCCTGAACCTCATGCCCGATTACCTTGCCGGCATCACCTTGCGTGGACTCGCCGTCATCTGCGCCGATCTGGCGGGGCGCAGGGAGACGTTTCTGCTCGAGGCCGAACACGTGGCGCCGCATCGCGTACCGTTGGAACTCACCGTCGCCTCGGTCGATCGGCTCACCATGAACCGTCTCCACGTCACCTTCGGGGACCTGTTGGACGGTGAGGCTACGACCGAGCAGATCGTCGCGACGTTTCTGGCGGTGCTCGAACTTGCCAAGCGCGGATCGGTGTCGATTTCACAGGAGGAGAACTTCGGCACCATCACCATCGACCGCATCGAGGGAGCGCCCGCGTACCGTCCCGGCGATGCCCTCGCCATTGAGGAGGCCTGATCATGAACGACCTCGAGACGCTCGATCAATCGTCGCTCAAAGGCGCACTCGAAGCGCTGTTGCTCGTTTCGAGCGATCCGGTGAGCGCATCCGCTCTGGCTGGCGCGCTCGATATCGCCCCCGGTGAAGCCGCCTCACTGCTAGCCGAACTCAAGGTGGAATACGAAGAGGCCAACCGCGGTTTCCAGCTGCGCGAGGTTGCCGGCGGCTGGCGCCTGTTCACCCATCCTGCCTATCACGACCAGGTCGAGGCGTTCGTCCTGTCATGGGATACACAGCGCCTCTCGCAAGCCGCCCTCGAGACCCTTGCGGTCATCGCCTATCATCAGCCCGTCACGCGCGATACGGTCAAAGGGGTGCGTGGCGTCAACTCAGATGGCGTCATCTCGTCTCTTGTCGACAAGGGCCTCGTTCGCGAGGTCGGTCGCGACCCCAACCGCGGTCAGGCAATCCTCTACGGAACGACCAATGCCTTCCTCGAGAAGTTCGGCCTGCGCAGCGTCCGAGACCTACCCGATCTCGAGCAGTTCGCACCTGACGAGCAGACGCGTTCCTATATCCGGGAGCGTCTTTCCGGTCGCTCGATCCAATCCACCCTCGAGGAGACCGATGCCGAGCTCGAGGAAGAGCGCGAGCTGATCGACGATGCCGACGATGACGATCTCGTGCTTATCGGCAACGCGACGGATGATGACTTCGATGAGCGATAGGGGCGGCATGCCGCCGGTCGATCCGGCCACCGGAATGCTTATCGTACCGATGCGCCTGCAACGGTTCCTCGCCCGCGCCGGCGTTGCGAGCCGTCGTGGTTCGGAGGACCTGATGACGGCTGGGCGGGTCACCGTGAACGGCAAGGTGGTCACGGAGCTCGGAAGCAAGGTCGATCCCGCCTGTGACGAGGTTCGGGTGGACGGCCGTTTGATAGCCCGCAGCCAGCAACCGGCCTATCTGATGCTGTATAAACCAGCTGGCTACTTGACGACGATGAAAGATCCGCAGGGGCGTCGCTGCGTATCGGAGCTCGTGCCCACGACGCGCTTTCCCGGACTCTACCCGGTCGGACGTCTCGATAAGGACACCACGGGGCTTCTGCTTTTCACGACCGACGGTGATCTGGGGCAAAAGCTCCTTCACCCCTCGCGCCACGTCGTTAAAACCTATATCGCGTCCGTAGACGGGTATGTACGCGATCATGAACTCGACCCGCTGCGAAAAGGCGTCGTCTTGGACGATGGACCATGCAAGCCCGCGCTGGCACGCGTGCTCGATGCCGATGAACCGGGTATCCCTGAAGGGTTTTCAGTAGGGGAGCGGGGAACCTCGCTCGTCGAGATCAAGATCAGCGAGGGACGTAAGCATCAGGTGAAACGCATGCTCGGCTCCATCCATCACCCCGTGCTGCAGCTCCACCGCTCGAGCTTCGGCCCGCTGCATCTTGACGGTATCGAGCCGGGTGGCTGGCGTGAGTTGACATCCGCCGAAATCGCGGAACTGAAACGCGCAACCGATCGATCCGAGCATGCAGCCTCGGAACCATCGCGACATCATGGAAAGGACCGCGTATGATCATAGCAATCGATGGACCTGCCGGGTCGGGCAAATCGACCATCGCGGACGTACTGGCGAAGCGCTTCGGCTTTATCAAGCTCGACACCGGGGCGATGTACCGTACGGTCGCCTTCGTCTGCGCCGATGAGGGCGTCGATCTCGACGACGCCGACGCCGTCATCGGCGTCGCCAACAGGCTGTCCATCACATTCGACACATCGACCGAGCCGGCCCGCGTCTTTGCCGACGGACGGGACGTGACGGTCGAGATCCGCACCCCCGAAACCGACCGCATCGTATCCAAGGTATCCGCGTATCCCGGTGTTCGCCAGGCGCTTCTTACCTGCCAGCGGGAATTTGCCGATAGTCGCGACATCGTCGCCGAGGGTCGCGATATCGGTACCGTCGTCTTTCCGCATGCCGACCTCAAGGTCTTCCTCACCGCCGACCCCCGTGAGCGGGCCCGTCGCCGCGTGTTGCAGCGCCATCCCGATGCCGATGAACATGATCCCAAGGTCGCACAGGAGGTCGAGCAGACACTTGTCGATCTTGAGCGGCGCGATGCGCTCGACGCGAGTCGTCAGGCCGCGCCGCTCAAACCGGCACAGGATGCCGTTCATATCGATTCCACCGCATCGACGATCGACGACATCGTCGATCGCATCTCCGAACTTGCGCACGTCAGGAGATAACCATGAAATTCTTCACCGCGACCGCAGATGACTATTACGATAACGGCATGCGCGACTATCCGACCGCTGTTCGCATCGGATATGCCATCGTACTCGGTATCCTGTATGCGTTTTGCAAGATCATGTGGCGCTGCAGCATGGAGCATATCGAGCGCATCGTCGATCGTGACGGCTCGACCGGTGTGGTCATCATCTCGAATCACACTTCCATGGCCGAGGTCGTCGCTATCGTCACGGCGCTGTGGCGCCGCGGGCGTCTCGTACGCCCGATTTTCAAATCGGAGTTCAACGATTCGGGTATCGTGGGCTGGTTTTTCGCGCGCGTCGGCGGCATCCCCGTCGACCGCGGCACCGCCGATATGAAGTCGCTCCGTCGCGCCAGCCGCTCGCTCGCGCGCGGCGAGGATATCCTTGTGTTTCCCGAGGGGACCCGAATCCGCACCGACGATCAGCCGGTCGAGGTCCACGGGGGATTCGCCATCATCGCGCAGATGGCAAAGGTGCCGGTTGTGCCTATGGCCGTCTGCGGCTTTCGCGATATCACGCCTCTTGGCCACCATCTGATGCGTCCCGTGAAATGCTGGATGCGTCTTGGCCGCGAGCTTTCCCTCGACGATGCCCCTGCCGAGCTCAAACGTCGCGAGCGTACCAAGTGGCTCGAGGAAGAGGCGTTGCGTCAGATGTATGAGATACGAGATGAGATGCGCGAAGAACATCCAGGGAGGCGCTGATATGGCTCGACCCACGATCGAAGTCGCGGATCACGCCGGCGTATGCTACGGCGTGGAACGAGCGCTCGACCTTGCCTACGGTGCCGTGGAAGCCGCCCCGAAGCCCGTGCATACTCTCGGTCCGCTCATCCACAATCCCATCGTCGTCGACGAGCTCGCAGAAGGCGGGATCGCTCCGATCGACGACCTCGAGGGGACATCATCCGGTTCCGTGATCATACGCGCTCACGGTGTCGTACCGTCCGTCATCGATGATGCGAGGCGACGGGGCCTGAACGTGATCGACGCCACATGTCCATACGTCAAGCGCGTCCACAAGGCTGCCGAGAAGCTGGTGCGGGAGGGTTATCAACTCGTCGTGGTCGGCGAATCCGGTCATCCCGAGGTTGAGGGCATCATGGGGCACGCCGACGATGCCGCCATCACGGTCTCGTGCGTCGACGATCTGCCCGCAGTCGAGCTGCAACGTCGCGTGGGTGTCGTCGTGCAGACCACGCAGACGGTGGCCACCCTTAGCGCTATCGTCGATGAGCTGCTCGTTCGCACCGATGAGGTGCGCGTGATCAATACCATCTGCAGCGCAACGCAGGAGCGCCAGGAAGCGGCGAGCGACCTCGCGGGGCGCGTGGACGTCATGGTCGTGATCGGCGGCAAGAATTCGGGCAACACGCGTAGACTTGTCGAGATCTGCCACGAGCGATGCGATCGCACGTATCACATCGAGGATGCTTCCGAGCTCTCTTCGAAGATGTTTTCCGATGCGTCGCGCATCGGCATCACTGCCGGCGCGTCAACACCGGCAAGCCATATCCAGCGTGCCGTCCTCGCGATCGAATCGCTTACGGGAGCCTGCGCATGACCGATGACCGGACGTTGACCGTTACGCCCTATGCCAAAGAGAATGCCGACTACGCCCCGCTGGCGCATCCCGATGCGGCCGGGGCGCTCGTCGTCGCCGTGCAGCCTGATTCCCCCGCCTATGATGTCGGTATCGAGGTGGGCATGCGCGTTGTACGCGTGAACGGGAAACCCCTCGACGACATGATCACCTGGCTGTGGGAAACCGATGAAGACGTGGTCGACCTCGAGGTGTACGACCCCTGCGATGAGACGGTCACCCCCTGCACCCTTGAGCGGCTGGAAGGGGAGGGCTGGGGTATCGAGTTCGATGGCGCGATCTTCGACGGCATGCGTACGTGCGTGAACGCCTGCGTGTTCTGTTTTATGAAGATGCTTCCCAAGGGGAGCCGAGATTCGCTTTCCATTCGAGACGATGATTATCGGCTCTCGTTTCTACAGGGCAACTTCGTCACACTCACGAACATGACCGACGAGGACGTCGAGCGCGTCATCACGTGCGGATTATCTCCCATGAACGTTTCGCTGCATGCCATCACCCCCGACGCCCGCCGACGCATCATGGGCAAACATGCTGCACGCGGTATCGAAGTGCTTGAGCGGCTCATGCAGGCCGGTATCGAGATCCACGCGCAAATCGTCTTGTGCCCCGGTATCAATGACGGAGACGAGCTCGATCGGACGCTCGCGTACTGCGAGGAGCATGAGCAGATCACGAGTCTCGGCATCGTCCCGCTCGGATTCACCAAACATCAGAATCGGTTCCGCACGTCCTATTCGGATGATCCCGAAGCCGCCCGCGCCGTCATCGAGCACGTCTTGCCATACCAGGAGCGCGCATTCGCGCGCTTCGGTCGTCATACGTTCCAGATGTCCGACGAGTTCTATCTGGACGCGCATATGGAGGTGCCCGACGCGTCATGGTACGACGGATATCCCCAGTACTATGACGGTATCGGGATGATTCGCAGCTATCTGGACGATACCCGCGACGCCGTTCGCGCCCGAGCCGACGCGCTCGCCCGTATCGCGGGGCACTTGGCCAAGACCGGCGGGAAACTCCGCGTCGTATCGGGAACTTCGGCCGCGGGCACCGTTCGCGGCTTCATCGAGCATGAGGCGCTCGGCGGGCGCGTCGTTGCGATCGAGAACCGCTATTTCGGCGGTAACGTCGATGTGACCGGACTTCTGTGCGGCTGTGATTTGATCGACCAGATAGAGCCCGACCTCACCGACGTTGTACTGATTCTGCCAAGCGTCATGTTCAACACAGACGGCGTGACCCTTGACGGGTATCATGGTAAAAACCTGCAAGATGAGTTCGAGCGCCGTGGGGCGAAGGTCATCATCGCGTCCACGATGCCGTTTGAGCTCATCGACGCCCTCGAAGATGCGCTTGAACCGTAAGGTACGAGCCGAAACCTCAAGGAGTCGCGCGTATGAAGCCCATCGTCGCCGTCGTCGGTCGCCCGAATGTCGGAAAATCGACGCTCGTGAACAGAATTGCCCAGACCTCCGAAGCGATCGTGCATGAGAGCCGCGGCGTGACCCGCGACCGTTCCTACTACGACGCCGAATGGAACGGGCGCGAGTTCACCCTTGTCGATACCGGCGGTATCGAACCGCTTAAGAGCGAGGACGTATTCTCCGCACCCATTCGCGACCAGGCGCTCGCGGCGGCTGAGGAGGCATGCGCCATCCTGTTCGTCGTCGATGGCACGACCGGGATCACGGAGGAGGACGAGTCCGTCGCGCGCATGCTCAAGCGCATCAAGAAGCCCGTCTTCCTGCTCGTCAACAAGCTCGATAATCCCGCTCGAGAAAACGACAATCTCTGGGAGTTCTATTCGCTCGGTGTCGGAGACCCGCTTCCCATCTCCGCATTGCACGGTCATGGAACGGGCGACCTGCTCGATGAGGTCGTCGCGCTCTTCCCCGATGAAGATGAACTCCCCGATCTCGATATCGATGATGGGATGCTCTCCATCGCCATCATCGGGCGCCCGAATGCCGGTAAGTCCTCGCTTTTCAATAAGATGATCGGCTCCCAGCGCTCCATCGTGTCCGACGTCGCCGGAACGACGCGTGACGCCATCGACACCGTCGTCGAGCGCAATGGGCGCCTGTACCGCATGGTCGACACCGCGGGTATCCGCAAGAAGAGCACGGTGTACGAGAACATCGAGTACTACTCCATGGTCCGCGGCTTGCGCGCCATCGACCGCGCCGACGTCGCCCTGCTCGTCATCGATTCGTCCACGGGCATGACCGAACAGGACCAGAAAGTCGCCAACATCGCCATCGAGCGTGGGTGCGCGCTGGTCATCCTGCTCAACAAATGGGACCTGCTCACCGACGACAACGCACGCCAGCATGTCATGGAGTCGGTCGACCGTCGTCTGACCCTTGCCCCCTGGGCGAGCGTCCTTCGCATCTCCGCGCTCACCGGCCGTTCCGTCGAGAAGATCTGGGCCCTGGCGGACGCCGCTGCCGCCGCACGTTCGGCTCGCGTTTCGACCTCTGCGCTCAACCGTCTGCTCACCGAGATGCGCGAGTTCGGTCATACGGTCGTCGACGGCAAGCGCCGCCTGCGCATGCACTATGCGACGCAAACCGGCACGGAGCCTCCGACCTTCACGTTCTTCGTCAACCATACCGATTTGGTGAGCGATTCCTATCGCCGCTATATCGAGAATCGCATGCGTGACGCCTTCGGATTCGCCGGCACGCCGATCAGGTTGCGTTTCCGCAAGAAGGATACGCGTGACTCGAAAGGGGAGAAGTAATGGACGCAGCCGTCGCCTCCATTCCCGCTTCCGCTACGGTCGCCCTGGTCGCCTGCATCATCGGCTCCTATTTGATCTGCGGTATTCCCTTCGGGCTGATCCTCGGCCGTATCATGGGGCATGTCGATATCCGGAAATCCGGATCAGGCAACATCGGCACCACGAACGCCCTGCGCGTCGCAGGTCCCAAAGTCGCCGTCGTCACGCTGCTGTTCGACGTTCTCAAAGGCGTCATCTGCATCAACGTGTCTCGTTTCGTCATCGCAACCGTCGGATGGGGCGCTTCGCGGGGTTTTGAGGCAGGTTCCGGTGAGGACTGGGTCATCGCGTTGGTCGCCCTGGCCTGCCTGTACGGCCACATCTTCTCGCCGTATCTCAAGTTCCACGGCGGCAAGGGCATCGCGACCGGCGTCGGCATCCTCTTCGGATACTTCTGGCCGCTCGCGTTGATCCATCTTGCCATCTTCATCGTGCTCGTCGCCATCACCAAGTACGTCTCGGTCGGATCGATCGCGACGGCTGCCGTCGTCCCGTTGACGATGTATATCGCGTTTCCGCAGATGAGCCCTGCCGCGCTTGCCATCTGGGCGCTTTTGGGATGGACGGTCGTGTGGGCGCATCGTGGCAATATGAAGAAGCTGGCTGCGGGCAACGAAAACAAGCTTTCGTTTTCCAAGCGTGCCGATACTGAGGGTGATGCATCATGAAGATCACGGTGATCGGATCCGGTTCGTGGGGCACGGCGATCGCCGGTCAAGCGGCCGCCCATGCAGACGAAGTCTGCGTCTGGTCCTTTGGCGGTGAGTGCGTCGCATGCATCAACGAAGACCATCGCAATCCCGTCTATCTAGGTGACTACATTCTTCCCGACAACGTGTGCGCGACCGCCTCGTATGAAGAGGCCATGGACGAAACCGACGGCATCATCTTGGCGGTTCCCTCGCCGTTTTTGCGCTCCGTGCTCACCGGCGCGGTTTCCTACATCGAATCCGACACCCCGGTCCTCACGCTCACGAAAGGCATCGAGGAAGGGACCGGTTACCTCATGAGCGATCTGGTTGCCGACTGCATCGGCAATCCGTCTCGCATCGCGGTGCTCGCCGGACCCAACCATGCCGAGGAAGTCTGCCGTGGAGGGCTTTCCGCGGCGGTCATCGCGTGCGAAACGACCGACGTCGCCGAGTTCTTCAAATCCCTGCTTCTGTCCGATCACTTCAGGATCTACATCGGCTCCGACCTGATCGGCGTCGAGATGTGCAGCGCCGTCAAGAACATCATCGCGATCGTATGCGGTTATCTCGCAGGCATGGGCTACGGCGACAACACGCTCGCGCTCGTCATGACGCGCGGCCTCGCGGAGATCAGCCGACTCGTCCACGCTCGCGGTGGCTCCGCCCTCACGTGCATGGGTCTCGCCGGCATGGGTGACCTGGTCGTGACGTGCACGTCACGACACTCGCGCAACCGCACGTTCGGCGAGTCGCTCGCCCATGGCGGTACGCTCGAGGAATATCAGAAGCGCACGCATATGGTCGTCGAAGGTGCCGCAGCGGCGAAGAGCGTCGCGGAGCTCGCGCGGCGGCTCGGGGTCGATGCGCCGATCACCTTCGCGCTCGAGGCCGTCCTGTGGCGTGGCGTCTCCAAGGAAACCGTGTTCAACGAGCTCATCGAGCGATTCCCCACCGAAGAGTTCTACGGTATGGACGATTAAGGAAGGCGGCAACGATGCAAAATCCCATCATGATCTCACCGTCGATCTTGGCCGCCGACTTCCTCAATCTCGGTCGTGATATCGATGCGGTCACCAATGCCGACTATCTTCATGTCGACGTCATGGATGGCCATTTCGTGCCGAACCTCTCCTATGGAACGACGATCGTCGAGGCCGCGAAACGCGCCACGCGCATCCCCTTGGATGTCCACATGATGGTCAGCAATCCGGACGAGACCGTCGATTGGTACATCGATGCAGGTGCGGACCTCATCTCGGTCCACGTCGAGGCGGCACGCGATCTGCCCGCCATCGTCACGCATCTACATAAGCGCGACGTCAAAGCCGGCGTCGTCATCAACCCTGCAACACCGGTCGAGGTTCTCGAAGATGTGATCGAGCTCATCGACCTCGTGTTGGTGATGAGCGTCAATCCCGGTTTCGGCGGTCAAGGATTCATCGAGGGGACCTACGACAAGGTTCGGGCCCTTTCGGCCATGTGCGCCCGCCACGACGTCAACCCGATCATCGAGGTCGATGGTGGTGTAAGCCTTTCGAATGCCCGTGCCCTCGCTGCGGCCGGCGCCCAAATGCTCGTCGCCGGCTCCGCGATCTTCAAGAGCCCGGATCCCGCCTCCATCGTTCGCGAGATGCGCGAGCTCGCCTCGCTGGGCCTCGATAGCAAGAAGGCGTAACCGACGTGACTTCGACGATAGCACCTATGCAGCGTGCGTATGTCGATCTCGACTACGCCGCATCCACACCCATGCGTTCCGAAGCCCTTCGGGCTCAAGAGGCCTACGATGCCTCGGACATCGCCGGCGCGAACCCCAACTCGTTGCATAGCCTCGGACGCAAGGCCAATGCCGAACTCGAGCGAGCCCGTCGCGATGTGGCGCGGTCGCTCGGCCGATCGGTTCGTTCCAACGAGATCGTCTTCACCGGGGGAGGTACCGAGGCGAACCTACTCGCTTTGCTCGGCATCGCCCAAGGGGTTCGTCGGCGTGACCGTGCACGCAGGCGGGTCATCGTCAGCGCGATAGAACACGATTCCATACTCGACAATCTTCCTCGGCTCCATGAGCTTGGCTTCGAGACGACCGTGATCAAGCCGAATCGCATGGGGTTCATCGAGCCCCACGTGCTCGCCGATGCCATCGATACCGATGTCGCACTCGTCTCCATCATGATCGCCAACAACGAGACCGGCGTCGTACAGCCGATCGATGAGCTTACGCACGTCGCCCACAGCGCCGGCGCCCTCATGCACACCGATGCCATACAGGGTTATCTGCATATTCCCGTCGATGTCGATCGGCTCGGCGTCGATGCGCTCTCACTTGCCGGTCATAAGGTCGGAGCTCCTGTCGGCGTAGGTGCACTCTACCTCCGCGCTCGCACACCATATTCGCCCCTCGGATTCGGTGGGGGGCAGGAATCCGGTCGTCGTCCGGGAACCCAGGATCTTCGCGCTATCGTCGCGCTTGCCGCCGTCGCGCGCGAACTTTCCGGGCAGGTGTCGTCCGATCGCGAGCGTATCTGTTCACTTGCGGACCGTCTATACGAACGGCTCTGCTCGCACCCGAACATCCAAGCGACGATGGGGGATTGGACGGCGGTCGACCGTCTGCCCGGCATCGTCTCCATCATGGTATCCGGCCATGAGTCCGAGGAACTTATCCTGAAGCTTGACGCCGCCGGATTCGAGGTCTCAGCCGCCTCGGCGTGCTCGAGTGGAAGCCTCGATGCCAGCCACGTGCTGCTTGCCATGGGGATTCCACGCGATCTCGCCCTCGGTTCGTTGCGCATTTCGTTCGATGACCGTGTCGTTCCGGGGGACCTCGGTAGATTCGCCTGCGCTTTGCTCGATATCGTGGAGTGATACACCATGCGCGTTTCCGACCTCGACGAGTACCTCCTGAGACGATTTCCCATCGATCATGCGGAGCCGTGGGACCACGTCGGTCTTGCCTGCGGCGTCCCTTGCGATCGCATCGATCGTGTGGCGGTCGCGCTCGATGCCTCTGATGCGTCCATCAAAGCGGCGGCAGAGCTCGGCGCGAACGTCCTCGTCACCCATCATCCCGTCTATATCAAAGCCCCAGACGCCTTCGTATCAGAAGGAACGTCGTACCCCTCGTCCTCCCTGGCGATCTTCCATGCGATCGAGAGGGGCGTGAGCGTCCTTTCCTATCACACGAACCTCGATCGATCTCATGAGGCTCGACGGGTGCTTGCCGACAAGCTTGGGCTTACACCCGAATCATCGTTGGAATTCCCCGACGATCCCGAGAAGTGCGGTCTCGGTTCCATCTGCACCGGCGAGCCCCTATCGCTCGATGGGCTCGTCTCGCACTGCGCTCGGGCGTTTCATACCGATCCTCGCGTCTGGGGCGAACCGAACCGTCGTATCGAACGCGTCGCGATACTCGGCGGTTCACTTGGCGACTTCGGTGAGGCTGCGCTTCGCTGTGGCGCCGACGTCATCGTAGCCGGCGAAGCAGGTTATCACGTCGCCCAGGACCTGAATGCCCGCGGATGCGACGTCATACTTCTCGGTCACGATCGATCCGAAGAGCCGTTTACTGCCATCCTTATGGATGCCGTGCGTTGTGCCGGCATCGATGAGGACCGAATCTGTAGAATAGGTCCCTCGAGACAGTGGTGGACCCGAACCGAACAGGAGCAATTATGAGCACGGGAACCTCTCTTCTTGCGCTTCAGGATATCGATCTCGCACTCGCGCGCGATCGCGCGGAGCTCGCCGCGATGCCCGAGATCGCGGAGCTCGCCAAGAAGCGTCGTGCATACCAGAAGCTCAAATCGGATGCCACGAAGCTCTATGCGCAGCGTAAGGACCTCGAAACCTATCTAGCCGAACTCGATCAGGCGGAATCCGACGCGAATGAGGATATAGCCATCGCGCAGCGTCATACCGACACCTCGGATTACCGCGGCGTCCAGCAACTCGAGCAGGAGCTCTCGCGCCTGGCCAAGTTGCTCGATAAGATCGCATACGATCGGGCGGAGTACGCCAAGCAGCTCGAGGAGGTCGACTCCAAGCAGACCTACCTCGACGACTATATCGCCAAATTCGAATCCTCCGTCATCGCCGACACGAAGGCCGCGCGTGCCAAGGCATCCGATATCCAACAGCGCATCGATGCCGGCTCCGCCAAGCGGGCAGCCATCTATGGCGCGCTTTCCGATGAAGCGAAGGCGCGCTACGATGCCGCGTCCCAGCGCTTCAACGGCCTTGCGGTGGAGCGTCTCGTCGGGAACGTCCCGAGCGTCTGCCGCACCGCTCTACAGGAATCCTCCATGTCCGATCTGGCGCATGCGGCAGATATCTGCGAGTGCCCGTATTGCCATCGCATTCTCGTGATCGAGCAGGAGGAGTCCTGATGTCCGCGCCCGATCGTCAACGCCGAGCACTCGTATGCGTCACCGGTTGCATTGCCGCATATAAGGCCTGCGAGATCGTCAGGCTTCTGCAAAAGCAGGATATCGACGTCACCGTCTGCATGAGCGAACACGCGACGCAATTCGTCGGTCCGACGACGTTTCGCGCGCTCACGCACCATAAGGTCGCCGTCGGCCTGTTCGACGATCCCGAGGATCCCATTCACCACATCTCACTTGCGCAGTGGGCCGATATCGTCATCGTGGCTCCCGCGACCGCGAACATCGTCGCCAAGATGGCTCAAGGTATAGCCGACGATCTGATGTCGACGACGTTGTTGGCGACCCGCGCACCGATCCTGGTCGCTCCGGCCATGAACGCCGGGATGTGGGAGGCTTCGGCTACCCAGGAGAACATCGATATCCTTGCCGCCCGCGGCGTCCATATCGTACAGCCCGACTCGGGCTACCTTGCCTGCGGCGAGGTGGCTTCCGGTCGGCTACCCGAGCCCGCCGTGATCGTCGACCATGCACTCGCGGTTCTCGGCGCCAACGGTCCGTTGCAGGGAGAGCGTGTGCTCATCACGGCCGGCGGTACCCATGAGCCGATCGACCCGGTCCGTTATATCGGCAACCGCTCTTCGGGAAAGATGGGCGTCGCGCTCGCGATGGGTGCCCTGTCGCTCGGCGCGCAGGTAACCCTCGTGCTCGGTCCCCATTCGGTTCGTGTTCCCGCAGGCATCACGTGTATACCCGTCGAAACGGCATCCGAGATGCTCTACGCTTCGCGCGCGGCGTTCGAGGAGTGCTCGATCGCGGTGTGTGCGGCCGCCGTCGCCGACTACACGCCGTGTAACCCGGCTGACCATAAGCTCAAAAAGGATATCGAACGTCTCGATCGCATCGAGCTTAAGGAAACGATCGACATCCTTGCCGACCTCTCGTCACGCAAGGACGGTAGAACCGTCATCGGATTCGCCGCGGAAACCTCGGATGTCGTCGCATACGCGACCCGTAAGCTTAAAACCAAGGGTTGCGACGCTATCGTCGCGAACGACGTCTCCCGCGACGATTCCGGTTTTGGAACCGATACCGATCAGGCGTGGTGGATCGATGCGGCCGGGGCTCAGGAGCTGGCCTGTATGGATAAAAGCGATCTGGCGCACGTCATCTTCGAGCGGGCCCTTGCGTTGCGGACGGAAGGATAGCGATCGCGATCGCTCTTGTGCGAAGATGGAGGCGTTGCGAAAAAGTTTGCATTGACGCTTGCATCGAGAGCGAGAGTTGAGTAAAGTATCCCTTGCTGTCAGTGAGACAGCGCAATGCTTCGGGACGTGGCGCAGCTTGGTAGCGCACTTGACTGGGGGTCAAGGGGTCGCTGGTTCGAATCCAGTCGTCCCGACCAGAAGCTTCGGGGGCAGTCATTCGACTGCCCTTTTTGCTATGAAGGGATACTCCGCCCGACACGGGGTATCATTTGGGAAACTGTTCTCGATGGTCACGGGGGAGTGACGTGAGTCTTAAGAAGAAGATCAAAAAAGAGTTGATCGGCACGTCCGACTACCCCTCCAATAAAATCTTCACCATCTCGAATTTCATCACGTTCATCCGTCTCATCTTGACCTTCGTGTTCCTGTATCTGTTCATCAACAACGAGAACCGTTACATCGCGTTGGTCGTTTACGCCATCGCAGCCTCGACGGATTGGCTCGATGGGCAGATCGCACGCATGACACGCACCGTCAGCTGGCTCGGCAAGCTCATGGATCCCATCGTGGATCGCGCATTGCTGTTCACCGGTGTCCTCGGACTCGTCGGCAGGGGAGAGCTTCCCGTCTGGGTGTGCATCCTGATCATCGGTCGCGACGTCTACCTTGCCGGCGGCAATCTCATCGTCCGTCGGTTCCATCGTCGACCTATCGACGTTGTATACACCGGTAAAATCGCGACGGCACTGCTCATGTCCGGTTTCTCGCTCATGCTGCTCGGCCTTCCCATCATCGACGGCCCACAGCTCGTCTCCGCTTCAAACGTTTGGTTACCCGGTCTCGACGGTAGCCCGGTACCCCTTGGCATCTTCTTCGTTTACCTCGGCGTGGTGTTCTCCCTGATCACTGCCGTCGTCTATACGGTAAAGGGGTCGCTTGCCATCAAGCGCGCCCGACAGCATCCCGAGGAAGAGGATATCGACTTCTTGAATCCCGAAATCGATGAGACCGACGATGCTGCAAGCGTCACCGCCGCGAAGGAACAAGCTGGGGTAAAATAAGAAGGATGTTCACGAGCATTCGCCTACACGATACGGAGTTTCACTATGGCCGATAACCTGTACACTCAAAACGGACTCGATCATGCCAGCGATTCGACCTGTGTGTTCCGCATGCCCGTCGATGATGCGACCGTACCCGATCTTATGAAGAGCGTGTCCAATACCATCCCGGTCCTCACCATCATCAAGGGACCGCAGACCGGCAATACGTTCGAGCTCGAAGGGTCCGAGACCACCGTCGGCCGTGACCCCTCCAACGGTATCTTCCTCAACGATATGACCGTTTCCCGTACCCACGCGAAGATCGTCCGCAACGCCGCCGGTACCCTCATCGAGGATCTCGGATCGCTGAACGGCACCTGGGTCGACGGCGCTATCGTCAATTCCGCTCCGCTTCACGACGGTTCCTCCATTCAGATCGGCACCTTCACGCTGATCTACCACGAAAGCCGTTCGGAGCGTATCGAAACCGGTGAATAACGGTGGCTGAGCGCAGTTATCTGAGCATCGGACAGGTCGTCAACTATCTTCGAGGCGCCTATCCCGACCTCTCGAACTCCAAAATCCGATTTTTGGAGGACGAGGGGCTTATCACGCCGCATCGTACGCCCAAGGGGTACCGTCAGTACTCCAAGGAGGACGTCGATCGACTCGAGGTCATCTTGTATCTGCAAAAGACCCGCTATATGCCGCTGAACGTCATCAAGCAGAAGCTCGACAGCGCCACCGATCTTTCCACTCTCGCCTTCGAGGTCGGTCTGTTGTCCGATCTTCCCATGAAGGCGGAGCCCCGTGAGTCACAGCAGAAGCTTCATCCCATCGAGGACGTTCCCGATTTGTTGGGCGTCGAGATCTCGTTCATCCGTGCTCTTGCCGACAATGACTTGATCCGTATCATCCGCAGCCCGCAGAATCGCGAGCTTGTCGATGGTCGCGATTTCGAGATCATCCGGTTGTGCTCCGAGCTCAATCGCTTCCATATCGAACCGCGCAATCTGCGCCAGTACGTCACCTCGGCAAATCGTGAATCTCCGATGTTCGAGCAGGTCCTCATCAGCATGCTCGGTATGGACGACTCCGATGATGAGCGCAACATGAAGCTCGAGCGTGCATTCAAGAAGCTGCACGATCTGACCGACGGCGTCCATACGGCGCTGCTCAAAAACCGCGTCTTTGAATCCCTGAACGCGGTCGTCGCCGATGCGGACTTGGATAGCGTCGACGACGAGATCACGCGCTCCCATGCATCCAAGAAGGCCCAGCAGGGCGGCAGTAACGCATCGAACGATACGCGTCGTCCCTCCTCCGGGTCACGGCGCCGCACATCTCGTTAGGAGTGAACATGGAGCTTCAGGAGCTTTCGTCCCATGTCATCGATATTCCCGACTATCCCGAGCCCGGGGTCGTATTCAAGGACATCACTCCGCTGTTCACCGACAGCCACGCGCTTGCGACCGTTATCGATGCCCTGGCCGAACACTTCAGGGGTGCCGGTATCACGAAGGTTATCGCCCCTGAGGCTCGCGGCTTTCTAGTCGGTGCGCCCGTCGCATACAAACTCGGCGCCGGATTCGTTCCTGCCCGCAAACCCGGCAAACTCCCGCGCGAGACGATCTCCGCGTCATACGAACTTGAATACGGCACCGACTCCATCGAGATCCATCGCGATGCGCTGACCGCTGATGATCGCGTGATCATCCTGGACGATCTGATCGCCACCGGCGGTACCGCGAAAGCCGTCGCCTCGCTTGTGGACCGACAGGGCGCTAAGCTTATCGGCTACGGCTGCATCCTCGAACTTTCCTTCCTCCATCCGAGAAACGTCCTTGCGCCCGAAGGCGACATCGACGTGTATTCGCTCCTCGTCGTCGAGTAGACTCGATTCGAACAACTCACATAGCGCCTTTCATCGCGTCGTCCGCCCTTCTGCCTAAGTTTATGAATGAAACTTGGTTCATTTTGCATAACTCGGGTATCCTGTCAGTGTGATGTCGCGTTTCAGACAGAAAGGATCATCATGGCTGACGCTCAACGCATGAAGGAAATCGATGCTTGGATCGATGAGAACTGGGAGACGATTATCTCCGAGATCGAGACGCTCGTGAACATTCCGAGCCAAGAGGATCTCGATCATGCGGCTCCCGGTGCACCGTTCGGACCCGGCCCGCTCAAGGCGCTGAACGCAGGTCTTGATCTGTGCTCGCGCCTCGGTATGGATGCACGGAACCATGAGGGCTTCGTCGGCACGGCTGACTATCCCGGTGCCGACCCCGACAAGCACATCGCCCTGATAGCCCATCTCGATACGGTTCCCTGCGGTCCCGGCTGGTCCCAGGACCCCCATACCATGACTCGTCGTGATGGGTATCTGATCGGACGCGGCACGCTCGATGACAAGGGTCCCTTTGTCGTTGGCGCCTACGCTATGCGCTACTGGCATGAGCGCGGTGCGTCGTTCCCGTACACCATGCGCATGATCCTCGGTGCGAACGAGGAGACGACGCTGCGCGACGTCGAGTACTATCTCGAGCATTTCGGCGAGCCCGCATTCCTCATGACCCCCGACGCCGAATTCCCGGTCTGCTACGGCGAGAAGGGTATCTATCAGGGCGTCTTCACCTCCGGTCCCATCACGGATTCCAAGATCGTCAACTGGCACGCCGGTGAGGCCTTCAACGCCATCCCTACGGACGCCGATGTAACGGTTGCCGCCGACATCGACGTTCTTCCTGCGACCGATGGCATCACGCTGACCGATCTTGGCGATGGTACAGTGCGCATCGCCGCCAAGGGAAAGGGCGGGCATGCCTCCCAGCCGCAGGGCGCGATCAACGCGATCGGGATGCTCGTCGACTATATGCTCGACAACGGCCTCGTCTCCGAGTCGGAGCGACAGTTCCTCACCCTTCAGAAGACCCTGATCGACGACTATTCCGGCGCCGGTGTCGGTGTCGCCGCCACCGATGACCTCTTTGGCGATTTGACGATCATCGGCGGCATGGTGTGGCGCGATGAGGACGGAACGCTCCATCAGTCCGTCGACTCGCGGTACCCGACCACATTCAGCCGCGCACAGTTCGAGGAGGCGCTGTCGGCCACCGCTGCGCGCTTCGGTGCAACCTATGCGACCGACAACGATACCGAGCCGTTCTACATCGATCCCAACGGCCCCGAGATCCAGAAGCTCATCGCGATCTACAACGACGTGACGGGGGAGGACCGCAAGCCCTTCACGATCGGCGGCGGCACGTATGCTCGCGAGTTCAAGAACGCTGCGGGCTTCGGTCCCGAGATGCCCTGGATCGAGGTCCCCTCTTGGGTCGGGCCCATGCATGGCGACGACGAGGGCGTGAGCGAGGAGCTGCTCAAGACCACGTTGAAAATCTACATCCTCGCCATCGAGGAGATCATGAAGATCGAATACTGAGCAGCCTGGACGATTTGACGACGTAACCGCGACGCCCGCTCCTTACTGATTTCATCGTAGGGAGCGGGCGTACTGATAGTCGTTCAAATAGATATTCACGCGTCCCGATAGCCTAAAAACGTAAGATAACTCATGAGGAACGCCTTGGCCGCAAATGCGGAGGCCGCGCTGCGCACTAGAACCGTTTCGCGCGTCACAAGCGACGCGGTGTCCTCATGGCGCGCACCACTCGCATCGAAGGCATCGGAAACGGCGTTGTTGATCTCGACGGCGACGTAGTTGTAGGCAACCCCGATCGGATAGGTCATACGCTGGATGCCGATGAGCTTTCGAATCGCCTCGATCGAGAGGAACTGCTTGAAAATGCAGATGATCAGCAGGTGGGCGATATGATCACGGCCATAGAGCTTCTTATTGGGAGCTGGTACCAAGTCCTGTTTGACGTAATTGTTCACCATCGACGCAGTAAGCCACGAACCCTCGAAGCAGGCGCTGAGAGGGGAGAGTATATGGTCGATGAAGGACAGGACCTGATCACGATAGAGTTCGACGGAAGGAAGCTCGTCATAGGCTGGCAGATGGAAGCGCCCTGCGGAAAGAGCCTCTTCGGAAGACAGAAACGCATCGGGAAGCACCGTCGGCGCGACATCGGCGGGAACAATCGGTTTCGCGTCATCGGACATGGGGATGACCGTCGGATGCTGCGGCATACACGTTCACTTCCAACCATTCACATGTACCATCATCGTTATCCAGCATAACGCAACGACACGTCATATACTAGCCATTCATACTACGAAATCTTGTTTTCGATACTAGATGGAGACGAGTGGGCTATACTGATGGTAACGTCATCGCCACGCGAAAGGATCCGTCCAATGTCATGGGCCATCGTCGCTGATTCCAGCTGCAACCTGCGTTCCTGGACGCCAACTGCGCCCGATACCGTCTTCGTATCCGCACCCCTGACGATCCATGTCGGCGATACCGAGTTTGTGGATGACGAACAGCTCGATGTTGCGGAACTGAATCGCGCCGTCGCCGCGGAGCAGGAGGCATCATCGAGTTCATGCCCAAGCGTGGGGCGTTGGGCCGAAGAATTCCGTCGTGCGGACAACGTCATCGCGATCACGATTTCTGCCAATCTATCCGGCAGCTACGAGGCGGCGAGTACCGCGCGAAATATCGTTCTCGACGAATATACGCGCGACCACGGCGGCATTATCTCCGGTAAGAACATCTTCATCCTGAACTCCCGGGCCACCGGCGGCAAGATGGAGCTTATCGTCGAACTATTAGATCGGTACCTAACTGAGCATCATCCCACATTTGATGAAGCGGTTGAATACGTTCAGAACCTCGACGCCGCATCCACAGTGCTGTTCTCGTTGTCACGTTACGATAATCTCGTCAAAAACGGACGCATGCCGCGACTCGCGGGTTTCATCGCCAGCAAGCTCAATATCCGCATGCTCGGCTGTGCAAGCGATGAGGGAACTATCAAGATCGTCGGCCCGACGCGCGGCGAGAAGAAAATGTACCGCAAGGTCATCGACTGCATGGCGGGATACGGGTATCACGGCGGCCTGGTGTACATCGACCATGTGAACAACGAGGTGGCGGCAACGGAGCTGCAACGCCTCATCTGCGAACAATGGCCGAGCGCTACCGTCCACATCGTACCCTGTGGAGGACTCTGCTCGTACTATGCCGAGGAGTCCGGTCTCATCATCGGATTCGAATGGGCATAGGAAGTTCTCTATGACATCTCGATCTAGCTGACATCTCGATCTAGCGAAAGGGCGGGAGTTGTCGTTCCCGCCCTTTTATTGGTTCCTATCTAGTTGACATAACATATATTATCGTGATTAGAAATAGCTTATCACTACAGACACGGTGCGGCGTTTGAATAGTCGAAGTACGCACTTGGTGCATCGCGCGCTATGCCTCTATAACGCGCACAGGGGCCCCACGACTGCTCTCGGGTCATCTATGCAAGGAATCGCCTCCAGTCTAATGAATTCGATACTGCAGCGCACATCGAGTATCGAGCGATGCCGATCCGTCGGTTCCATGATGAGGCGAAGCGAGGAATCGCACCGCTTTGAAATATCGCTCAAGATGCTTCATAACAAGCACTCTTGAGTCACTCGGCAAATCAGCGCCATGCAGACGATTCCATCCATCTACATGGCACATGGCGCTGATCGCTCATCTCGCTCTATATAACGTGATCGTGTACAGTTAGGTACCTAATTGTATTGTTTTCTACAGTCGTCCGCACGTCTCCAGATACGCATATGCCGCGCTGCCGGCAACCGCGCCATCAGCAGCCGCGGTCACGACCTGACGAAGCTTCTTCGACCGCATATCACCGGCGCAGAACAACCCGGGAGTCTTCGTGGCCATGGAATCGTCGGTGAGGACTCCCCCGTCATCGGACAACTCGATAAACGGTTTGATTAAATCCACCACCGGGTCGTTTCCGGCAAAGACGAACACACCGAAGGAGCCCTCCGGGTGGGTTTCGTCGTATTCCTCACCCGTGCGATTATCTCGAAATGTGATGGTGTTCAAAAGCCGATCGCCTGTGACACGCACTATGGATGTCGAGTACTTCACATCAACGTTATCCTGTGCAAGAAGACGGTCGACACGCCCGCGTGGCGCACGGAATGCATCGCGCCTGACGACCATGGTGACGTTTTGCGCGATATGTGAGAGATATAAACCCTCTTCGCACGCGGAATTGCCACCTCCGATAACGAAAACCCGCTTGCCGCGATAGAACATGGCATCACACGTGGCACAGTACGAGACGCCGCGGCCGCGGAACGCATCCTCTCCGTCAAAACCAGCCGTACGTGGCTGCGCGCCCGTAGCCATGATGAGTACGGGGGCCTGCAGGGAGCCTGAGTCGGTTTGAATGATAAAGTCACCTGACTGGTCACGATCGATATGCGTGACCATCGTATAGTCGACGTCGACGCCGGCTGATTCGGCATGCTCGAGCATCTTCGATCCGAGTTCCGCTCCCGAGATGCTTGGAAAACCGGGGTAATTATCGACCGTATCGGAAGTGGCGATCTGTCCACCAGGCATGCCTTGCTCGATCAAAAGCGTATTCAGGCTTGCACGTGCAGCGTAAATTCCAGCAGTGCTGCCAGCCGGACCTCCGCCTATGATTATCACATCGAATTTCTTCATATCATTCACGTTGAGCTCCTTTACCCACGCCGAATCAGAGACAATTAAAAACGAGTTGTCGTATGCCGCGACGTTCATTTACTGAAGAATACCCCCTGCAGTCCATGTTCAGACTACAATAGCTGAGATAGTGAGCACATCGAGGGTTTGGACCTACCCACCCATGCAGACCGAACAGATCGAACATACCCATCGCGAAGCCGATATAGAATCCGGCAACGTCTCGTCCGACGAGCGTCCGATTATCACGATTATGCATGCCTCGGTCGGCTCGGGTCACAAAGCCGCCGCCAACGCCGTCGCGCAGGCGGTCGACCGCCTGCGAGGCTCGCATGGCGTACCGGTCGATGTCGACGTCGAGGTCATCGATATTCTCGATTTCGGTCGTATCAAGTTCGATGGCAACAAAACGGCTGCAGCCTTCACGGGGGCAACGCGCCCGATTTACGACATCACCTGGCGATATACGCTTACCGGGCGTCTACTTTGGGGCGGTGGAACGGGCTGGTCGCGTGTCATGTTCCCGGCTTTCAACGAATATATCGTGAACAAGCGCCCCATCGCGATCATCGCGACGCATATCACGGCCGCCAACGTGGCGGTCGGTGCTCGCATGATCACCGGTATCGAATACCCGATCGTCTGCATTCCCACGGATTATGAAATCGAGGG
>CAZRPL010000027.1:0-26164 GCA_964602045.1 uncultured Collinsella sp.
CGCGATCGGCGCCGATTCGTTTGCGCGATTGGCGAAAAGTAGGTTGACGGTATCAAGCCGCGGCGTGCAGCAGATGCTCGCGCTCGACCTCCCCGACGAGGAGGTCGCCGCCGTCGCCCGCATCGACGCCGGCAAGGTGAGCCGCGCCCGCCGGGGCGCGAGGGTCGTGAGCGACGCCGCGTACGACATGACGCTCGACCGCCTCGCCGCCATCGCGGAGTTCGAGGGCGACGAGGAGGCCGTGGCGAAGCTGCGCGACTGCTCGCCGAAGGAGTGGTACCGCATCTACGAGAGCCTGAGCGCCGAGCGCGAGCGCAGGCAGGCCATGGACGAGATGGTGGAGGCCGCCAAGGCGGCCGGGGCGACCATCGCGGAGAGGACGCCGGACGGCTACGTGGCAAAGCAGACGTTCAGCGCGTACAACCGCGCGGCGTTCGACAGGCACGTGGAGGCCGGGTGCGAGGGCGAGATCGCCGTCGTGAGCGACTACGGCCTCACGTTCCTCGCGCCCGCCGCAGCAGGAGACGAGGTTGACGAGGAAAAGCAGCGCGAGGAGCAGGAACGCTCCGACTTCTACGCCGCGTTCGATGACGCGCGCAGGGCCCGCGCCGCGTGGGTCGGCTCGCACATCGGCGACGTGACGTCCATGCGCAAGACCGCCCGCTTCCTGACCGGCAAGGCGCTCATGGGCCGCGAGGTCGGCGGCTTCGAGGACGAGACCGGCGCGAAGGTCGAGGCAGCCCCCTGCCCGCTCGCCGTCGCGCTGGGCTACCAGTCGCTGCAGGCCGTCACCTCGTTCGGCGTGTGGAACGCGCACCGCCACGGCGACGGCAGCTACCTGTACGGCAGCGCCGCGCGCGACACGCTCGACCTGCTCGACGCCATGGCGGCGGACGGCTACGAGCTGCACGACGCGGAGGAGAAGACGGCGGCGGCCTGCCGCATCACCATCGAGGAGGAGAGCGATGAGCAGTAAGGCAGACAAGCCCATCGAGGTCAAGGCGGAGGTCATCGAGGACAAGGGGCTGACCGTTAGCTTCACCCCCGCCGCCATCGACGCCAACTTCGACGCGCTCGACGCGCGCGTGGAGGAGCTGATCAAGGGGTACGCGGAGGCGTGCTACGACCTCACGGACTCCGACGAGATCAAGCAGGCGAAGCGCGACCGCACGTACCTCAACGGCATCGCCAAGGAGATAGACGAGCGCCGCAAGGCGGTGAAGCGCGAGTACATGCGCCCGCTCGATGACTTCGAGGCGCGCGCCAACGCCATCACCGCGAAGGTCAAGAAGGCGAGCGCCAACATCAAGGAGCAGCTGGACGAGGCAGAGGAGCGCCGGAAGGACAGGGCCTACGCCATCCTCAAGGAGTACTACGAGGACCTTGCGGGCATGCTCGCGCCCGTCGTCCCCTACGAGCGCATCCACGACGAGAAGTGGCTGAACAAGACCTTCGGCGAGATGAAGGCGAAGGCCGCCATAGACGAGAAGGTGGCCAAGGTCGCCACCGACTGGGAGACGCTGCAGGCGCAGCGGGAGACCCTGCCCCGCTACGAGGTCGCGGAGCGCGAGTTCTTCGCGTCGCTCGACCTGGGGGCGGCGCTCAACGCCGCCCGCGAGGCGCAGGCGGCCGACGAGCGCATCGCCGGCATGCGCGCCGAGATGGCGGAGTACGGACGCGACGAGATGCCGCCCGACACCGAGCCGGAGACGGCACCAGAGCCCGAGCCGGAGCCCGCACCGCAGGTGGCACCGGCCCCGCAGGTCGCGCCCGCCCCGCAGGTCGCGCCCGCGCCGCAGGTTGCGCCCGCCCCGCAGGCGGCAGCGCCGGTCGCCGTTCCCGGCGGCAGGTACGTGCCGTGCGTCATGGTCATCCAGGCGGCGAGCATCGAGCAGATGCAGCAGATCGGCCGGTTCTGCGGGAGCCTGAGCCCGCGCGTCACGGGCAAGTTCGTCACCGGCACGTTGGAGGAGGCGTACATGAAGGAGTGCGCCCAGGTCGTCGCGGCGGCAGCCGCGCGGGAGGGGGCGGTCGCCAATGGCTGAGAGCGAGGCTCCGCGCAGCATCATGCAGGCCATCGCGCAGGTGCAGCGTTCCGTGGTCATCCCGAAGGGCAAGTACAACGAGTTCGGCAACTTCTACTACCGCAGCTTCGAGGACATCGTGGCCGCGCTCAAGCAGCCGTGCGAGGAGGCTGGCATCAGCTTCTTCATGAGCGACGAGGTGGTGAACATCGGCGAGCGGTACTACGTCAAGGCCACAGTCTGCGTGTTCTTCACTGACCAGCCCGGCGAGATGTTCACGGTGTCCGCCTACGCCCGCGAGGCGGAGCGCAAGAGCGGCAGCGACGAGGCGCAGCTGACCGGCATGGCGTCGAGCTACGCCCGCAAGTACGCGCTGTGCGGAGCGTTCGCCATCGACGGGGAGCGCGACCCCGACGCGGTGGAGCGCGATGAGCCCGCGCAGCCGCCGGAGGGGCCGTTCGTCGCCCACTGCAGAATCTGCGGGGCACGCTACCAGTTCAACGACATGGCGCAGTTCGAGGAGTTCACCGCCAACCCCGGATGCTGCCCCGCCCCGTCGTGGGAGATCGAGGGGTAGGAGATGCAGGAGCTTCACGAGCAGCTGGACGAGCTCACCGACATGCTCATGGAAGAGCTGTCCACGTGCAGGATGGCCGGCTGCCGGTACGCCGAGAACGAGGCGGCGTACCGCAAGGCGCTGCGTGTGGCGATTCTTGAGGAGCGTGACAAGGGCACGCCCGTGACGCTCACGAGCGACCTGTGCCGGGGACGCCCAGACATCGCCGAACTCAAGCGCGAGCGAGACTGCTCCGAGGCCATCTACAAGTCGAGCCAGGAGGCCATCAACGTCTACAAGCTGCGCATACGGATGATAGACGCCCAGATCGCCCGCATATGGAACAGCGGGAACGTCACCCAAGGAGGATACCTGTGAAAGACTTCACTATCGACGGCTACGTGACCAAGAACGTCGAGACCCGCTCCACGCAGAGCGGACAGCTCGTGACGCGCTTCACGGTCAACAGCCCGAACTACAACCGCGAGACCCGGCAGAACACGCCCCAGTTCTTCGACTGCGAGTACTGGCACAGCGGCCAGCAGGACGACAAGGCCCGCAACATCGTGGAGGGCGCGCTGCTGCTCCTGTGGGGCAGCCTCGCCTATGACAGCTGGCAGGACAAGCAGACCGGCCAGAACCGCTCCAAGGCGTACCTCAAGGTGCGCGAGATCGGCGTCATCAGGCCGCCGCAGCCCAAGCAGTACCAGCAGCCGCAGGGCTACCAGCAGGCCGCCTATGCGCCGCAGCCCGCCCAGCAGCAGTACGCCCCGCAGCAGGCGGCACCAGCGCCGCGCTACGGCTCGCAGCAGGTCGCCCAGGCACCCGCGCCCGCCCAGCGGCAGTACGCCCCGCAGGCGGCACCGCAGGCGGCGCAGCAGCCGCCCGTCATCGACGTGTACGACGAGGACATCCCGTTCTAGGAGGAGAGCAGTGAAGAGGTTCCAGCAGGTTGCAGCGGCGCTCCTCGGCGCGTCGCTGCTCCTGCTCGCCCTCCTCGCCGTCGCGCTGCTGTGCTCGATGCTCCTGGCGGGCATCGTGGGCACGCTGCGCGAGATAGCGTGGTGATGGGCGTGCAGGTATTGGATTCGCTCATCGACGGCCCCCTGCAGCTGGGCAACAGGCGCGAGGGCGACGAGCTCATCGGCATGATCGTGCGGTTCCTCCGCACGGGAGAGGAGCCGTCGCCGCGCACGGACGCCCAGAGGATGGCTCTGGCCATGGTGCGCCCGGTGCTCGACAAGAGCCGCAAGCGCATCGTCGCTGGAAGCGAGGGCGGAAGCAGGTCGGTAAGCAAAGCAGCAAGCAAACGGCAAAGCAAACAGGCGAGCAAAACGTCAAGCGAACCGGAAAGCGAAGAGGAAAGCACATCCGCAAGCAAAAAGGCAAGCGATATATATTCCTCTTCCTCTCTTCCTCTTCCTGACTCCCCTTCCGAGGAGGAGGGGTGCGGGGAGGAGGGCGGCGCAATCCCCTACGCGGAGATCGTCGCCGCACTCAACGAGGCGGCGGGCACGTCGTACCGCCCGACCTCGAAGAAGACGCGGCAGCTCATCCACGCCAGATGGGCGGAGGGCTTCCGCCTCCCCGACTTCGAGGCCGTCATCGCAACCATGTCGGCGGCGTGGCTCAACGACCCGAAGATGGCCGCGTACCTGCGCCCAGAGACGCTTTTCGGCACCAAGTTCGAGAGCTACCTGAACAGGCCGAGGAGGGGGGCGCGCGATGGAGACCCGTTCGCAGCGTACTAGGCGATGCCCGCACTGCGGGCGTGAGCTAGAGCCGATCGTGCTCCCCGCCCTCTTCGGCGCGAAGGAGCCGCACGTGGTCGGCTTCGAGCCGTGCGGGTGCCCGGGGGCGAAGGCCGAGCGGTCCGAGCGCGAGCGCAAGGAGGCCGAGCGTAGGGCGCGCGAGGAGGCCGAGAAGCGCCGCAGGGACTACGAGCGCGCCGGCATCAAGCCGAGGTTCGCGGTCGCGGAGTCTCCCATGGCGGCGGGCATCATGGAGGGCGTCCGGGAGGGGCGCGGGGCCTACATCTTCGGCCCCGTCGGCACCGGCAAGTCGCACCTCGCGTCCGCCGTCGCCCGCATGGCGGTTGACGAGGGCATGAGGGTGCGCGTCACGGACATGCCCGGCATCATCGCCAGACTCAAAGGCACGTTCGGCACGCAGGCGAGCGAGGAGGACGTGCTGGCGGGGCTGTCGCGGTGCGGCCTCCTCGTGATAGACGACCTGGGCAAGGAGCCGCCGACGGACTGGACCCTCACGCAGGTGTTCCGCGTCATCAACGACAGGTACGAGACCATGAGGCCGGTGGTCGTCACGTCGCAGTACGACCTCAAGGCGCTGGGCGGCAGGCTGTCGCGAAACGGCGACGTGGACACCGCCCTCGCCATCGTTAGCCGCCTCTCCGAGATGTGCGCCAAGCACGAGATGAGGGGCGCGGACAGGAGGCTCCATGGCCAAGGTTGACACGCTGCCCGCCATCCTCGTGCCGCTCATGAGCGCGCCGAGCATCAGGCTCGACCGCTGCGCGGTGTGCGGAAGGCCGCACCCGCTGAACCAGCATCACATCGTGCGCAGGGGCGCAGGGAGGCTCTACCGCGCGGGAGTGGAGGTCGAGAAGCCCACGATCACGCTGTGCGGCTTCGGCAACAACCTCTCCGACGCGGACGGACGCCCCTACTGCCACGGCCTTGCGCACGCGAACAGGCTGCACTTCCGGTGGGTTCTGGGAGAGGCCGTGCCGGGGAACTTCGGCAACTACGGACGGATGCGTGGCGGCGTCGGCGGGCACCTTGAGTACCTGCTGCTGGACGAGCCGACGAGCTACGCGGCCGCGCTCGAAATGGACGGTTGGAGACCGCTGAGGAGGTGGCGCGCATGAGCCAATACGAGCCGCCGAGCGGCTGGAACCTGCCGCCCGGGTGCTTCGAGGACGATCCGCGAGCGCCCTGGAACGCCCCGGACCCGTGGGAGGGCAGGAAGTGCGGCGAGTGCCGCTTCTGCAGCCGCTGCAGGCTGCTCGACGGGACGGAGGTCAAGGTCTGCGCGTCCGACGGATGCGACCTTGAGGAGATAGAGCCGGACGCCCCCGCATGCGAGGGCTTCGAGGACTACTAGGAGGAGACATGACGGAGCAGGACAGGGCGCGCGAGGCGCGCATCAGGCTCGATGCAGCGCGCAAGCACATCACCGACGCCATCGAGGCCATCAGCGGCCCCGCGCCGGACTGGGTGCGCTGCGGCGCGTTCATCGACATGGCGGGCGACGTGATGCCGTTCGTCAAGGAGGCGGAGGAAAGATGAGCATGGAGGCGGTAGCCCGCAACTTCACGTACCACCCGCCCACCGACGACCAGGACGCACTCTACAAGGCGATCAGGGCGAAGGCGCGCGAGCTCGCCGAGCTCGTCGAGGAGAGATGCCCGAACAGCCGCGAGAAGTCGCTGGCAATGACCAAGCTGGAGGAGAGCGTCATGTGGGCGAACGCCTCGATAGCCAGGAACGGAGGCGACGGGCGATGAGCTCGGAGTGCTCCGACTGCGAGCTCATCGTGCGGTGCCGCGACTGCAGGTTCTGCGACATCGTGCCCGATGGCTCGACGGCCTTCTGCCGCCAGCTTTACGACAAGCCCGACTGGGGCCTCCCCGAGCCCTACACCGGGAGCGAGCCAGCGGAGATGCTTGAGGTCGGCCTTGACGACTTCTGCGCGTGGGGAGAGAAGAGGCGACAGTGAGCCACAGCAGGCACCACCACAGGCGGCACACCGCTCGCAAGCACCGCATGTGCTCCGACAAGACGAGGTTCGCGAGCGAGATCGCGGCCATGAGGTCGGGAGCGAAGTTCGATATGGACTGGTACCGGTGCCCGTACTGTGGCGGATACCACCTCACGAGCAAGAACCGGATGAAAGGCACCCAGTCATGAAGGAAGAGGAGATCAAGCGCAACCGCTACCAGCTCGCGAAGCACGTCTACCGCATGCGGGTGAAGAGCGGCTGCACGTTCGAGGAGATAGCCCGCGCCATCCGGTGCTCCGTCAAGGAGGCGCGCGAGCTGTTCAAGGAGGCGATGAGGTGAGCACGCATATCGCGAACGTCTCATGGGGCAAGGACAGCCTCGCCATGCTTCTCGTGCTCATCGAGCGGAGGATGCCCATCGATGAGGTCGTCTTCTACGACACGGGAATGGAATTCGAAGCAATCTACCGAGAGCGAGACAGAATTCTGCCGGTCCTCGCCGAGCGCGGCATTAGGTACACGGAGCTGAGGCCGAAACGCCCGTTCTTGTATGACATGCTCGTAAAGCCAGTGAACCATCGAGACGGAACTACGACCCGGGGCTACGGATGGTGCGGAGGAACGTGCAGATGGGGAACGAAGGGGAAGACGCTCGCAATCGATCGATATGTACGAGATCGCGGAGGAGTCAGCCTCATCGGCATAGCGGCAGACGAGACCGAGAGGGCACATCGGGGTGGCAGCGCCGGCAAGATCATGCCGCTCATCGAGTGGGGAATGACCGAAAAGGACTGCCTCGAGCTGTGCTACTCGCGCGGCTGTACGTGGGAGCAGGACGGAATCAAGCTCTATGACGTGCTTGATCGCGTTTCCTGCTGGTGCTGCAGGAACAAGAACCTCAAGGAGATAGACGGCATGCGCAACTCGTTGCCTGAGTACTACCAGAGGCTCAAGGCGCTTGAAGCGGCGATAGGCGTTCCGATGAAAGGTGATCGCTGGTTGGAGGTGGACGCGCATGGCCATCAGCAGGGATGACTGGAAGATGGGTTACAGCGAGGCGAATCCGCCGAAGGGCTGCAACAAGGGGTGCCTGCTGCTCGTCCTGCTGTGTGTCGCGCTCGACGTCCTGGCTGCCTGGACGGCATGGCAGGTGGCGCAGGGCATAGCGTGGCTCGTATCGCTCATGGCATATGCCTAGCGACACCTTCGGGAACATAGCCGTGCGGTCATCCTCCGCCGCACGGGGCACAGGGAGCCGTCCTTCCGGGGCGGCTCTCTGCATGGATGGCCGGAACGCGATGCCATGGGAGGAGGCGAGGCATGCCGAAGAAGCTCACGCCGAAGATGGAGCGGTTCTGCCAGGAGATGGCGAAGCCGAGGGCGAAGCAACAGGACGCGTACCGCGCGGCCTACGACTGCTCGCGCATGAGCTACGCGTCCGTCTCGGTCGCAGCCTCTCGCCTCATGGCAGACCCTAGGATCGCGCTAAGAATCAAGGAAATCCGCAACGACGCCGCCAAGGAGTGCCGCTGGGAGATACACGACGCCGCGCAGCCGCTGTTCGACGTGCTGGACGGCGCGCTCCCCATCTACAAGCGCAAGGCCGAGAACGGCGTCATAGACGGCGACGCGCGCCTCGCCATCACGGAGAGCGTCAAGCTCCTGAACGACATGTTCGGCATCGACGGCGCGAGGGAGGCCATGGACGAGGCGGGAGTGACCATTGTCGATGACCTCGGTTAAGCTGTCCTCCATCATCGCCTCCGTGTTCTGGCCCGTCTGGCGCTCCATCAAGAGCCACGAGTTCACGCACTACTGGTTCAAGGGCGGGCGCAACTCAACGAAGTCGAGCTTCATAAGCATCGCCATAGTCCTGCTCATCATGGCGAACCCCGACGCAAACGCCGTGGTGTTCCGCAAGGTTGGCAACACGCTCGCCGACTCCGTGTACGAGCAGATCATGTGGGCGTGCGACATGCTGCACGTCTCGCACCTGTTCAACTTCGGCAAGTCGCCCATGAACATCACCTACCTGCCCACGGGGCAGGTCATCCGCTTCCGAGGGTGCGACCGACCCGAGAGGCGCAAGTCTCCGAAGTTCAAGCGCGGCTACTGCGCCATCGTGTGGTTCGAGGAGGTCGCCGAGTTCGGCTCCATGGCAGAGATTCGCAGCATCCTCGCGTCGTTCCTGCGCGGCGGCAGCCTGTTCTGGGTCTTCTACAGCTACAACCCGCCCATGAGCGCGCGCAACTGGGTGAACAAGGAGGCGCGCGACATCGAGGCACACCCCGGCGAGGACGGGCGCTTCATATGCCACACCACGTACCTCGACGTCATCGGTGAGCACCCCGAGTGGATAAGCGAGCAGGCGCGCATCGAGGCGGAGCGCAGCAGGCGCAAGACGCCGGACGCGTACCGCTGGGAGTGGCTGGGCGAGGTCATCGGCACGGGCGCGGAGGTGTTCCCCGACTCGCTCATCGAGATAAGGCGCATCACGGAGGAGGAGCGCGCGTCGTTCGGTGCCGTCTCGCACGGCGTGGACGCGGGCAGCGTGCATCCGTGGGTACATGAGTGCGTCACGTACGACGAGAACGAGCGCATCCTGTACGTCTTCGGCGAGGACGTGCGGCGCGGCATCGAGGCGCACGACAGCCGCACGGCGAAGGTGCTCATCGACAGGCTCGACGCCATGGGCGAGCCCGACGCCGACGTGTGGTGCGACAGCGCGGCACGCGGAATGATTCTCTACTACCAAGACCAGGGCATCAACGCGCGCAAGGCGTTCAAGCAGGGGCTGAACTCGCCCGCCTCGCGCGTCAGGTGGATGCAGAACCTCGCGAAGATCGTCATCGACCCGGACGATGCCCCGCTCGCCGCACGGGAGTTCCCCGAGTACGAGTACGTGGCGAACGCCCAGGGCGACATTACCGAGACACTGCCGAAGGTAGACGACGACGCCATCGATGCGGTCGGCTACGGCAGCGGAGTGTGGATAAGGAGCAACCTCTGATGGAGAAGCGCGGAGACAAGGCCACTCACATCGAGACGTGGCTGCAGAGCCTCGGATACTCGCCGGACACCAGCATGCGCGGGATGATCGGCGTGTGGTGGGGGTGGCTGCTCGCCGACAACAGCTGGTACCACTACAGCGAGCGCAGGGGCTTCCGCGTCTACAAGCGCGAGCGCGTGAGCCTGCATCCAGCCGCCCTCGTCGCCGACGAGTGGGCGAGCCTCCTCATGACGGAAGGCACCGTCATCTCTTCGAGCAACCCAGACCGCGCCGAGTGGATGGCCCGCCACTTCCCGAACCCGGACACCGGCTCGCAGACGGACGAAGGGGAGCCGACCGAAGACATCGAGGAGCCGCAGAGCTTCGCCATGGACAACGCCGACTTCATCTCCCGAGTCTTCGCGCTGGGAACCGGCGCGTGGGTCATCGAGCCGCACGGCGTGACCGAGAACGCGACCACGCCGGACGCGGAGCTTCGCATCGTGGAGTACGACGCGACCCAGATATACCCGCTCACCTACTCGACAAAGGGATGCACGCAGTGCGCCTTCTCCGGGCGCGTCGAGGTCGGGGGCAAGGCGTACGACCAGTGCCAGGCGCACGTCATCATCGACGGCGAGTACCACATCCTCACGCAGCTCTTCGGTGACAACGGCCAGAGGGTCGAGGTGGAGAGCATCATCGGCGACTTCAACACCCACTGCAAGAGGCCGCTGTTCTCGCTCGTTACCCCCGGCGTGCCGAACCACCACCGCGCGTACAGCGCCATGGGCGCGAGCGTGTACCAGAACGCGCTGGGCGCGATAAAGACCACGGACGAGGCGCTGACCGGGTTCCTCGACCACATGCGCGTGGGCCGCCCCAAGACCTTCATCGATGACACGCTCATCGAGAGCAAGACCGAGAAGGACAAGAAGACGGGCGAGACCGTGAAGACCTACTACGCCTTCGGCGAGGCCGATGACTGCGTGTTCCGCATGCGCCCGGGAGACGAGGGCGGCAAGAAGATCGACGTGGTGCAGACCGACCTCAAGGTGGACGAGCTGACGGAGGCCATCAACACGGGGCTGCGCATGCTGTCGCTCACCTGCGGGTTCGGAAGCGCGCGCTTCTCATGGGACGCGCACACCGGCCTCAAGACCGCCAAAGAGGTGAGCGCGGACAACTCCATGCTCATGAACAGCATCAAGAAGCACACCAACAGCCTGCGCAAGTCCATCGTCCGCCTCGTGAACGGCATGGCCGAGGCGTGCCGCAAGATTCGCGGCGAGAACGTGCCGTACGGCGACGTAACCGTGACCTTCGATGACTCCATCGTCACCGACACCACGAGCGCGCGCGAGATGGCCATGAGCGAGGTCGGAGCTGGCATCATGCAGGCATGGGAGTACCGCAAGCGGTTCTACGGCGAGAGCGAGGAGGACGCCAGGGCCGCGCTCGCGGACGCCTCCATGCATGAGCCGGTGCCAGACCCGTTCGACATGCTCGATGACGGGCTGTCCTGATGCTCGACCCGGAGTACATAGACCGCTTCACGGACGCGGCGCAGGGCGCGATGGACGCGTACACCCTGCGCCTCGTGTGCATCTACTCCGCGCTGCTGGGTTCCATAGACTTCGAGGGCGAGGGCGCGTACCTTGAGGCCGCGAGGGAGGCTGCCAAGGCCGAGGCGGACGCCAAGAAGGCTATGAGCAAAGAGGGGCACGAGGCCGCGAGGGAGGCGGCGCGGGCCGCAGCCGATGCGCTTGCGCAGTCCGAGGCCAACGATCTGGCCGCCATAGGCATGGCGGTCGCCGAGCTGTCCTCCATGGCGCGCAAGAGGCTCCACAACGCTGCGCGCGCCACCGTCGCGGGCGTGCAGGACATCATCACGCGGGACAACCTCAAGATGCCCGCAGTCGTCCAGAGGAACTACCTCGAAGTTGCCGCAGAAGCCATCGCAAGCGTCAACAGCGGCCTGTCATCGTACGAGGACGCTGTGCGCAGGGCAGTGTTGGAGCTGTCCAGGCGCGGCGTGTCCGTAGTCGAGTACAAGAGCGGCGCGAGGGCGCAGGCCGACGTTGCCATGCGCCGGCACGTCCGCACGCAGGTCATGCAGGCGGGGGCGAGAAACACGCTCGCGCTCATGGAGGAGACCGGCCACGACCTCGTGCAGACTTCGAGCCACGGGGGAAGCCGTCCCGAGCATGCGAAGTGGCAGGGGCGCGTGTTCTCGCTGTCCGGCAAGTCGGACAAGTACCCCGACTTCCGATCATCGACTGGCTACGGCAGCGTGGACGGCCTCTGCGGGGCGAACTGCAAGCACTCCTTCGGCATCTACGTCGAGGGCAGGAAGAAGCGTTACGAGAGCGACCCCGACGGCGGGGACGAGAAGAGGCGGGAGCGGTACGAGGCGTCGCAGAGGCAGCGCGAGATAGAGCGGAACATCAGGAAGTACAAGCGCGACTCCGCCGCCCTGCAGGCCGCCGGCATAGATGACACGCCGGAGCGCATGAAGCTCGCCAAGTGGCAGGGCGAGCAGCGGGAGCACCTGGCGAAGCACCCGTACCTGACGCGCCGCTACGAGCGCGAGAACCCGTACGAGACGCAGACGAGGGTGTACGCGCTCACGCGGCAGAAGGTGAGCCGCACGGCGTACATGGCGCACCCCAATACCAAGGCCATCATCCGCGACGCGGGCGTGAGTCAGAAGCGGGTGGGCGAGCTGGTCAAGGCGTCTGGGGCAAACTTCGAGACCATGGCGGCGCGAGATCGCCGCGCGACGCTCGATGCCGCCATACGAAGGGCGAAGGTCGAGAAGCGCAGGGACGAGCGCGCCGCGGACAAGGCGGCGAACGTCGTGCTCGCGGGGAAGCAGAACAAGCACATCCCCGGAACGAGGGAGTACCAGCAGCACCTTGAGAAGGTGAGGCGCGAGGGCGTGTTCCCGGAGCCGAGCGCGCTGACCGTGAGCGCCGAGGAGGCGCAGCGGCTCGTGGACGAGTACGCGGGCACCGGCGTTGTCATGCCGTCGAGGAACGGGACGTGGAACTCGCGCGAGGTATGCGAGGCGACGATGGTGATAGGCTACGTCGTGACCGAGAACGGCGATAGAATAGACACCAACAGGTTCACCATCCACTACGCCAAGAACGGCGTCCATATAGTACCGGCGGCTCCGAGGGAGGGGCAGGCATGAAGATAACCGAGGCCATAGAGCACTACGGCAAGCGCGTCACCGTGCGCTGCACCGACGGCGATGAGATCACCGGCAAGCTCGACTACTACCAGACGCACGCCGATGACGCCGACGACGCCGAGCGCATAGGCATCGAGGAGATGCCCGGATTCCTCACCGACATACCCATCGATGAGGTCGAGAGCATAACGCCGCTCGCGTAGCGACAGGCGCAGCAGAGACACTGAGCCGCCCCACGGGGCGGCTTTTTTGTTCCCGAGCGACACCTGCGGGAAATTACGAGCACGCGAAGGCGGGGCGGCGACAACAGCCCGCGAGCGCGACCACGGCGACAACGGTGGGCCATCCAAGCGCGCAGGGAAGCGCGAAAACCAAACACGGAAGGAGACGGAGATGGCGAACCAGAACACCGACCCCCAGAACACGGAGCCGCAGGGCGGAGACCCGCAGGAGCCGAAGAAGGAAGTGGTGTCCCTCGCGAAGTACGAGCGCGAGAAGGCGGAGTGGGAGGCCGAGCGCGAAAGTCTCAAGGCCGAGCTCGCCAACCGCGACAAGCAGATCGAGGACATCACGGCGAAGGTCGGCGACACCGAGGCGATGCAGAAGGCCCTCGATGAGGCCAAGGCGAGCAACGAGGCGTTCAAGGCGGACGCCGAGAAGCGCGAGGCTGCCATGCGCCGCGACTTCGCCATCGACACGAAGCTGACCCAGATGGGCGCTCGCAACATCAAGGCGGTGCGCGCCGTCATCCCGAACCTCGATGACGCGCAGCTCGATGACAGCGGCGACATCAAGGGCATCGACTTCGACGCTATCAAGAACGACAACGCCTACCTGTTCGCCGACCAGCAGCGTTTCGACACCGGCGGCGAGCGCAAGGGAGGCGCGAACGACGGCCCCGCCATGACCATCGGCGAGGCCCTGGCACAGATGGGAGACTAGATGATCACCCTCACCGACCTCGCGAAGAACGCCCAGGACAAGATCGTCCAAGGCTTCATCAACGAGACAATCACCGACAGCTACCTCCTTGGCGCGCTCACGTTCGATGACTGCCTGAACTCCACGGGCACATCCGACCTCGTGTATGGCTACAAGCGCGTCACAACGCCCATGGAGGCCGCGTTCCGCGCGCTCAACTCCGAGCCCGTCGTGAGCGAGCCCAAGATCGAGCGCATCACCACGCGCGTGGCCATCCTGTCCGATGCGTGGAAGATGGACCGCGTATCCAAGGACGCCGCGAGCGACCTCTACCAGCTCCATCTTGAGGAGTCCAAGAACGCCATCATCCGCAAGTTCAACAAGACCATCATCAACGGCGACACAGAGGTGGAGGAGAACGGATTCGACGGGCTCAACAAGGCGCTGACCGAAAGCTCCACGGAGTTCCAGAGTTCCGTTGACCTCTCCACCATCACGCAGGCGTCCGCGCTCGCATTCGCGGAGGAGATGGACAACATGCTCTCCGCCCTCACCCGCACGCCCGACGTGCTGCTCGTATCCCCGTTCATGAAGGTCAAGATCAACGCCATCCTGCGCATCCTCGGCCTCGCAACCGCATCCGCCGACACCGCAGGCCGCCGCGTGTCCCAGTGGGACGGCATCCGCATCGAGGAGCTGCGCGACGGCGCTCACACCACAAACGACGTGTACGCCGTCTGCCTCGGCATCAACGAGTTCCACGGCATCACGCTCAAGGGAGGCAGCGCAATCAGCGTCCACCTGCCCAACTGGAACGAGCCGGGTGCCGTCAAGACCGGAGACGCCGAGTTCGTGTGCGGCTGCGCCCTCAAGAAGACCAAGGCCGCAGGCGTGCTCCGCGCCGCGCCCGTCGCGGTGTCCAAGGTCACGCTCTCGCAGAAGACCATGAGCATCGGCATCGGCGCCAAGAAGACCCTCAAGGCGACCGTCGAGCCCGCCAACGCGACCGACAAGACGGTGACATTCGAGTCCTCCGACCCCTCCAAGGCAACCGTTGACGCCAACACCGGCGAGGTCGAGGGCAAGGCCGCAGGCAGCACCAACATCACCGCCAAGGCAGGGGGCAAGACCTCCGAGGCTTGCGCCGTGACCGTCAGCGGCGAGTAGCGGCATGGAGCAGGGCAAGCCGACATACGAGCAGTACAAGGCTTCCGGCGGGGAGCTGGACGAGGCGGCCTTCGCCTCGTCCCTCCCCCACGCCCTGTCCGCCGTGCGCGACGCCATCTTCCCGAACAAGCCGGACGGCTCCGACGAGTGGATGCGCGCCGTGTTCGCCGCCGTGGCGGTGGACGCGTCGTACGGGGCGTCCGGGGGCGTTGCCGAAGGAGGCTCGTTCTCCATCGGCTCGTTCAGCTACTCGGAGGGCTCCGCCGGCGGCTCGTCGTACCGGGCAGACATGGACTCCGCCATCAGGCGCGAGCTGGCCGGAACCGGCCTCCTCTTCTCCGGCATCGGAGGCATCCGATGAGGCCGATACCGCGCTCCGCGAGACCGTCGACCGCATCGGTAAAGGTGCCGAAGGGCGGAGGCTACGGAGGGGAGTTCGAGGAGCCGTCCGCCATCGAGCGCGTGCGCTTCGAGCCCGCTTCCGCATGGCTCGTCCGCCAGTACGGCCTCGGAGACGGGGCGCAGGGCCTCGTTTTCATCGACGGGGCCGACAGCCCTGGCGCGTTCGAGGTTCCCGTCGGCTCGAAGCTGCGCATCGACGGCGGCGAGTGGATGAACGTGACCAGGTGCGCGACGCGCCGGGCGTTCGGGAAGGGCGTCCACCACTGGGAGATCGAGGTGAGATGACATGGCCAAGGCGTTCGACTGCGAGGTCGAAATCGACATATCCGCCCTTGAGGCGCGGTTCAGCGCGAAGGCCATCGCCGACGCGCAGGCGCTTCTCGTGTCCGACATCGCCGAGGACATGAACGTCTACTGCATGCGCGACTCCGGCTACCTGCAGGAGCACATGCAGACGGCGACGGACGCGCGCGAGGCGCTGATCATCTGGGACGCTCCGTACGCGAAGTACGCCTACAACGCCGACACCGCCAAGACCGACAAGAACCCGAACGCGCACACGCACTGGGCCGAGTTCGCGAAGCAGCAGCACCTCGAAGAGTGGAAGCAGGACGCCCTCCGACTTCTTGAGGAGAGGCCATGAGCCGCCCGGACGTTCCGGAGGCAGCGAAGAGCCTCCTCCTAGCGGAGGGCTACTCCCCCGTCGTGGTGTCCCGCCTCGACGCCGTGGGCAAGAGGGAGGCCATCGTGCTGCGCCCAGCGCCGTCAACGACGAGCGCACGGTACGTGGACGGCAGCAGGCGCATCGCGTACGTGCTGCAGGTCCTGTGCAAGCGCGCGAGCGAGCTGCAGGCGATGGAGGAGTCCCACGGGATAGCCGAGCTTCTGGATGGAAGCCACCTCCCGTCCCCGACCGACTCGTACCAGTTCGTCAGCGCGGAAATCTACACGGAGCCGCAGGAGCTGGGCGTCGATGAGTCCGGCTTCTACGTATGGGAGCTTCGGATAAGAGCAAACATCATCATCTGAAAGGACACACAGCATGGCCAAGAAGAGCGACCTCGGCTTCGCGCCGAACTACGCAAACGCGCTTGAGGTTGACATCACGCCCGACGCTTCCAGCCCCACGTGGGCCATCCTCTCGCGCGGCATCACCAACATCACCCCGTCCCCCAACGAGAACACGGAGGACAAGGACTACTACGACGGATACGGCGTCCCCGAGACCAAGGTGACGAGCACGCAGATTCAGTACGAGGTCGAGGGCGACCGCTGCTACGGCGACCCCGCCCAGGACTACATCTCCTCCTGCGCGCTTGAGACCGGCGACGGGCGCAAGACCCGCTTCCGCCACACCGCCCCGAACGGCGACGTCATCGAGGGCGACTGCACCCTGCTCAACCTCACCCCGAACTCCGGTCAGGGCGAGGCGAGCGCGCCCGGTGCGTTCACCTGCACCGTCGCGACCGCAGGCTATCCCGAGTTCAAGCCGGCGAACAAGCTCAAGCTGCCCACCGCCGTCACGGCGGAGGACGTAAGCGTGGCGGTCGACGCCAAGGTGAAGATCGAGGCCACCGTAACGCCGGAGGATGCCAACGGGAAGTGCTTCTTCGCCTCCGGCGACACCGACATCGCCACGGTCGACTCCGACGGCAACGTGACAGGCGTCTCCGAGGGCAAGTGCAAGATCGCCATCCGCGCGGCATCCAAGCCCGCCATCCTCAAGACCATCGAGGTGACCGTCACCGCGAAGACGGAGTAAGCGACACCTTCCATAACCTCCGAACCACGGGGGCGCGGGCTTGTGAGCGGCCCGCGCCCCTCTTTTCATGCCTTGCTCACGGGCAGAGAGAGGAAAGCGAAATGGAAATCCTACGCCTATCGAGACCCTACGAGGACATCTACTTCGAGGACCCGGAGGACAACCCGGACACCCCGCGCTTCCGCGTGTTCTTCGATGACGACGGCATCGAGGAGATGCTGCGCAAGGTGGCCGACGCCATCGACCGCGCCCAGGCCATCGACAAGAAGCTGCAGGCCGCCCAGACCGCAGAGGAGCGCGCCGAGCTGACCGAGATGATGACCAAGCTCGAGAAGCGAGTCATCGTCGCCTTCATCGGCGCGGAGGGGTACGACCAGCTGCTCGAATGGATGGGGGACGGCGAGCCCATCGACCCGTCCAAGTACACGAGCATGCTGGACGAGGTCATGGCCTCGTTCCTCATGCTGCTGGGGCGCAAGGCGACCAACGAGCAGCTGCGCAAGTGCGGGCTGTACTACTCGCAGGAGAGCGCGCAGACCAAGGCGTTCCTGCAGGCGCAGCGAAAGAACCAGCCCAAGGTCATCCAGAGCGGCAAGGGCAAGAAGAGCCGCAAGTGAACGCCTGCGACCTCACATCCCGCCGCGTAAGGCTCGAAGACGGTGGCAGCGCAACGCCGTACCTGTGGAACGGCGAGGAGGTGCTGGTGCGCGACGACGCCCTCACCGTGCTCAAGTGCATCGAGCTGCTGCAGGACGAGGGGATGCCCGAGGACGAGAAGACTGCGGAGTTCATCCCCGCGTTCTTCGCCGACGCAGCCGATGCGTTCCTCGCGTGCGACTACGACCCGCGCGAGTTCAGCAGGCTCATCGAGTCCGCCGTGTGGGACGTCTGCGGCATAGACCTCAAGGGGGACAAGCCGCACGAGGACCCGCTGTGGGACCCCGTTGAGGATGCCGCCTACATCCGCATCAGCTTCCGGGCGGAGTACGGCATCGACTGGGACGCCGTGCGCGGAGAGATCGGGTTCGCCGAGTTCGTCGCGCTCGTCGGCGGATGCTCGATGGACACCCCGCTGGGAAGGGCCATCTACTACCGCAACCCCAAGACGCGCCCGCAGCGCGCAAAGAAGAACGCGAACAAGAAGGAAATCGAAGAGTGGGAGCGCCTGCACAGGGCGTACGCACTCGGGAAGCGCCGGAGCTCACACGGCACGAACGAAGGGAATAACGCGGCGATGAACGATGCGTTCGCCGCCCTCAAGCGTGCAGCGAGGTGAGCATGGACGGCTCCGTCATCATCAAGGCGGTACTTGACTCCTCCGGCGTCGAGAAAGGCGTCAAGGGTGTAAAGAACAGCCTCAACAGCGTCACATGGGACGGGATAAAGAAGGGCGACGCGGCGGCGCAGAAGCTGTCCGGGTCGCTCAAGACGGCTGGCACCGCAGCGACCGTCGGCCTCACCGCGCCGATCGTCGCCGCCGGTGCCGCCGCGTTCAGCACGGCGGCGAACTACGAGCAGGCGACCGCCCGCATACAGTCCGCCCTCGGCCTCACCGCCGAGGAGGCGGAGCGCCTGGGAGACGTCGGCGAGGGCATCTACGAGAACGGCTTCGGGGCGTCCCTCGACGCCGTTTCCGATGCGCTCATCACCGTCCGCCAGAACCTCGGCGACCTCAACAACCAAGACCTCGAATACGTGACGCAGGCCGCGCTCACGCTCTCCGACACCCTCGGCATGGACGTGGGCGAGAGCGTGCGCGGCGTGAACGCCCTCATGGACGGCTTCGGCCTCTCCGCGCAGGACGCCATGGACCTGTTCGTGGCGGGCGCGCAGGACGGCCTCAACTACTCCGGGGAGCTGGGCGACAACCTCGCCGAGTACGGCCCGCGCTTCGCGCAGATGGGCTTCTCCGCAGAGGAGTACTTCTCCATCCTCAAGACCGGAGCCGACAACGGCGCGTACTCGTTGGACAAGGTGAACGACTTCCTCAACGAGTTCCAGACCTCGCTCACCGACGGCCGCATGGACGAGCAGATCGGGCGTTTCAGCGAGTCCACGCAGCAGCTCTTCGAGTCCTGGAAGCAGGGCGGGGCGACCGGGCAGCAGGTCTTCGAGGCGGTCATGGGCGAGCTCGCCAAGATGCCCGACGGCTACGAGAAGGCGAACATCGCCTCCGAGCTGTGGAGCAGCCTGGGCGAGGACAACGCCATGGGCATGATCACGAGCCTCGCGGGAGTGGAGAACAAGTACGGCGACGTGGCCGGCGCGGCGGGCGCGGCAGCCGACGCGGCGTCCGACAGCTTCGCAGGCAAGGCGCAAAGTGCCATGCGCGAGCTGCAGGGTGCCATCGAGCCGCTGGGGCAGCCGCTCCTCAACATCGCCACCAACGTCGCGGGCGTCGTCCGCTCCTTCGGCGAGTGGTTCGACGGCATCGGGGAGGGCGGCCAGATGGCCGTGCTCGCCATCGCCGGCATCCTCGCCGCCATAGGGCCGGTGCTGTCCGTCGCGGGCAACCTCGTGACGGTCATCCCCGCCATCACCGCCGCCCTGAGCGGAGCGGGAGGTGCCGCCGGGCTGTTCGGCGGCGCGCTCACCGCGCTCACGGGGCCGGTTGGCATCGTGGTGGGCGTGGTAGCCGGACTCACCGCCGCCATCGTCTACCTGTGGAACACGAACGAGGGCTTCCGCACTGCGGTGACCGAGGCATGGAACGCCATCTGGGGAACCATCCAGGGCGTCATCGCGCAGCTGCAGCCGTACGTCCAGCAGGCGTGGGCGGCCATCTCCAACGCGGTCACGCAGGCCATGAACGTCATCATGCCCATCGTGAGCGCGGGCTTCCAGTTCATCATCGCCGTGGCAGTCCCCATCCTGCAGCAGCTCTTGCAGAATGTCGGCAACACGTTCCAAGTGATACTCTCCACCATCACCAGCGTCATGAACGGCATCGCGCAGATCATCCAGGGCGCGTGGACGCTCATACAGGGAATCTTCCAGACCGTGCTGGGCCTCATCAACGGCATCGTGACGGGCGACTTCTCGCAGATGCAGGCGGGCATCGACGGAATCATGTCCGGCATCACGGGTATCGTCTCCGGCGCGTGGAACGTCATCATGGGCGTGGTGAGCGGTGCCATCAACGGCGTGGTGACGACGGTGCAGAACGGCTTGAACACGGCGCTGTCCGTGGTGCAGGGCATATTCTCCGGCATCGAGTCCGCCGTGAGCAACGCCATGAACGGGGCGAAGAACGTGGTCTCCGGCGTCATCAGCGCCATCAAGGGGTTCTTCAACTTCCGCATCTCGTGGCCGCATATCCCGCTGCCGCACATCCACTACGACCTCATCGAGGTGCCGCTGCTGGGCAAGATTCCGAACCCGGCCACTCTGTCCATCAGCTGGTACGCGAAGGGCGGCGTCTTCAACGGCCCCAGCGTCATCGGCGTCGGTGAGGACGGCCCCGAGGGCGTCGTGCCGTTCAACAAGCGAGGGGCCGCGCCGCTCGCCGAGGGCATCGCCGAGCAGCTTGAGAGGCTGGGCGGGGGCAAGGGCGGCGACACCAACGTGACAATCAACCTGTACGCGACCGTGCGCGAAGAGGCGGACATCCACAAGCTCTCGCGCGAGATCGCGAAGGAGATAAGGCGCACCGAGTTGAGGCAGGGGGCATACGCGTGATCTACAACGGATTCGACTTCTCCCCCTGGTTCAAGACGAAGCTCATAACCCGCTCGCTCCTCCCCGAGTACGACGTCGAGACGCAGGACATCCCGTACCTACCGGGCGAGCGGGTCATGCACGTGAAACTCAAACCGCTCCCCCTCAAGGTGCTCGCCGAGTGGCGGGCACGACCGTCCGACGACATGGCGGCGCTCCGCCGCATCATGGCGGCGAGGCTCGTGTGCCTCAAGGAGGCACCGCTGTACCTCGATGACGAGCGCCATCTGGGCGTCTACTACATGGCCATGCTCACGTCCCCCAACGAGCTCGACACGCTGTGGCACACGGGGAGCGCGGAGCTTGACTTCACCGCGTACGACCCCATCGCGTACGGCGCGAAGAGGAGCGGTGCCGTCGGGTACAGCACGACGCTGACCGTGGGCGGCTCGTTCGAGACGAGACCGGTCATCACATGCAAGCCCGGCGGCTCCGTGAGCTACCTCAAGCTCACCAACATGGACACGGGCGAGTTCGTGCAGATCAACGAGAACCTGAACTCGTCCGCGTCCGTGGTCATCGACATGGAAGAGCAGCACGTGACGGTGAACGGCCAAACCCACGCGCCCACATACGAGAGCTCCTTCTTCCCGCTGCACCCCGGGCGGAACAGCCTGCGGCTGTCCAGCGGAACGGGAACCATCGAGTGGACTGAAAGGCACATAGGCTGATGCAACTGTGGGTTACGGACAGATGGGAGAACTTCAAGGGCCCCATCAAGACGCTCTTCGAGTGCGTGGACACGCGCGAGGTGAACGGCGAGAACGCGCTGTCCATCTCCTGCCTCGCCGCGCTCGACAAGGGCGACCGCATCGTGTGGAGGGACAAGAAGGGGCGCTGGCGCGAGAACATCGTGGACGGCATCACCGAGACCCGGGCGCGCGCCGGCATCGTCTACAGCTACTACTGCCCCAGCTCCGCGCAGGTCGAGCTGTCCGGAGACTACCTTGAGGACAAGCGGCCGCTGAACACCACGGCGAGCGTCGCCATGGCCTCCGCGCTGTCCGAGAGCCGCTGGACGGTGGGGACCGTCGCGAGCCTAGGGCAGAACGGGACGAACTTCTACCACACCAACGCATGGGCGGCCATCCACGACGTGGCGGACACGTGGGGCGGCGAGCTTGAGTTCGAAATCGGCGTGTCCGGCAGCAAGGTGACCGCCCGCCGCGTCCACCTGCGCGAGCGCGTGGGCGCGGACACCGGGAAGCGGTTCACCTACACCAAGGACCTCGTGAGCGTCGTGCGCGAGGTGGACGAGGGCAACGTCGTGACCGCGCTCTACGGCTACGGCAAGGCACCGGAGAACACCGACGAGGACGGGAACCTCACCGGGGGCTACGAGCGAAAGCTGACCTTCGGCGACGTCAACGGCGGGCAGAACTGGGTGGGAGACGCCGACGCCCTCGCCCGATGGGGCAGGCCGGACGGCAAGGGCGGCAAGTCCCACGTCTTCGGCGACGTCGAGTTCGAGGACTGCGAGGACAAGAGCGAACTTCTTGCGCTCACCAAAGAAACGCTGAAGGAACGCTGCACGCCGAAGGCATCCTACAAGGTCGACGCCATCGCGCTCGCCCGCGCGGGAGAGAACTTCGAGGGAGCCGACGAGGGCGACAGCGTACTCGTCATCGATGAGGTGTACGACCCTCCCCTGCGCATACAGTCGCGCATCACCAAGCTCGAAGAGAGCCAACTGACCGACGACGTGACCTACACCTTCGGAAACTTCCAGACCGTCGGCGAGATCATGGCCGCGCAGAAGTCGAACATCTCCAAGGCGACCTCGAACCTGCGCCAGACCATCACCAACGCCGTCAACGCGTCGAACGCCGCGTCCTCCACCAAGTGGGGCGCGAGCCTCACCGACACCAAGGAGTACCTTGAGGCGTTCACCAGCGACAGCGTTGCGGGCGCGAAGGACTACACCGAGCAGATCGCCGAGGAGCTGGACGCCGCCCTCAAGGAGTACGCCGAGAACGGCGACAGCACGCTCGAAGACCTGCTCAAGAAGTACACCGACGACGGCATGCTCGACCTTGAGGAGGTCTTGAAGCTCTACACGAACACGAAGGTGGAGCAGAGCGAGGAGGTGCTGCGCGCCATAGACGAGGCGAACAAGCAGTACCTTGAGAGCATCACCGACGCGCTCGACGCGTCGCTCGACGCCGCCACCAACGCCATCGACGCCCTTGAGAGCGAGCTGTCGAAGGTTCCGGACGACATCCGCGACCAGATCATCGACATGCTCAACGAGGAGCTGAACACCACGGGCGGGTGGGTGTACGAGGAGCCCGGGCAGGGCATCATGGTCTACGACCGACAGCCGCCCAACGCCACGCAGTGCGTGAAGATAGGCGGCGGCGTCATCGGCGTGTCGAATCAGAAGAACTCGTCCGGCAACTGGATGTTCAGGACGGCCATCGACGGCGATGGAATCAACGCCGACCAGATCGTGACCGGACGCATCGTCGGCGGAAGCAGCTACTGGGACCTCGACAGCGGCACCTTCTACCTGCGCAGCGGCAACATCCTCATCACCGACGCGAACAACAACAAGGTATACATCAACGCCACGAACGGCTTCCAGATTCGAGACAGCGGCAACCGGATCATCGCGGGCACCGTCATCATGAGCGACGGGACCGCCATGTTCCGCTGCAACATGGTGGGCACATCATCGTCCAACTACATCACGACCGGCACGACAGTAAACGGAAACTCCGGCGCGTCGTTTATCAAGGGGAGCACCAATTACTTCGAGGTCGAAGCTGTTCATGCGGTCGACAGTCCCGACTCGTCCTCGACGGACGGCTGCGGTATGTCAACGCTCGACTACGGCTTCCTCCACGCAAACAGGTACTACCGTCAGCTGTGGCTGCATCCGCCCGTATACAAAGGGTATATGAGCCAACCGCCGCAAGAGCTATACATGCGGGCATCTGGCAGCAGCGGAGGGGGTGCCGGATACGTCGCCCTGCGCAACAGCGGCGACGACCAGGTCTACATAGACGACGACCGCCTCGACATCGACAGCACGGGAACCGCCCGAATAAGGTCCCCGAGGTTCGCCGTGGGAACTGACCCGAACGCCGGAGGGACCTACGGCATCACCGGCAGCAGGAACGTGGTACTCACAATCGCCGACAACGGAAATGGCGGCGTGCGGTGGACGTACGGAACCGTCAACTTCATCAACGGTATATGCACTAGCTGGCCCCAATAGGAGGAACCGGATGGATAGCAGGGAACCAAAGCAAACACCAGAACCAACCTACGCAGAGCAGCCCAAGGCGAAGGAGGCAAGCATCAGCCTCACCGCGCAGGACGACCGCGCCATGACCGCTGCGGTCGCGTCCATGGCGATGGCCATGGCGGGCCTAATGGGCCCCGCAGAAGAGGCCGCGCTGAACGATGCGGCAGCCAAGCTGATGGAAGGAGGAGAAGATGGCGACGCATGAACTGACGCTTGACGTCGACAAGTCCTCGGCGCTCGCCGCCGAGATCATCACGGCGCGCGTGGGAGACACCGGGACGGTCATCAAGGCCACGGTGCTCAAGGACGGCGCGGCGCTCACGGGCGCGACCGCTCGATTCCAGGCGGTGAAGCCCGACCACACCTACGCCGACCAGAGCGCGAGCGTTTCGGGAAACACGGTGACGGTCACGCTCGACCCCAAGTTCCTCAGCGTCCCCGGGATCATCAAGACGGCGTACTTCCGCCTCACAGCATCCGGCAAGGTCGAGACCACGCCGGACATCTGGATAAACGTCCTGCCCGATGCGGAATCGCAGGCGGAGGACCCGACCGGGCCGTACGTATCCGAGGTCGAAAGTCTCATCGCGCAGCTGAACTCGATCAAGTCGCAGATGCAGACCGCGACCAACTCGGCGAACACGGCGGCCGGCAAGGCGAACACCGCAGCGAGTTCCGCCGACGACGCGGCGGACCGCGCCAACGACGCCGCCGACGACGCCCTCGACGCCGCCGACCAGGCGACGGATGCGGCCGCAGCCGCAAACGCGGCGGCGGGCAACGCGAACGCGGCGGCGAGTTCGGCGAACAGCGCCGCAGCCGAGGCAGAGGACGCGGCCGCCGAGGCTATCGCCGCAGCCGGCATGGTGTCGCAGGACAAGACCATCTTCCTCTCCTACGACACGGTGGGAGACATCGACTACTTGACCCTTACGGACGAAAGCGAGGACTGACATGGCAAGCAAGACCCACATCATGAGCGACGAAACGGGGCAGCGCATCGCCGCCGCGCTTGAGGCGATGGCGCGCGGGTCCCTACTGTCCTACGACGACGAGGCGGGCGAGTACGCCGGCGTCGACAAGTGGCTGCGCTCCATGCGCGACGGGCGCATCTACACGGTGAAGGTGCCGACGGGCAGCGCCGTGGCGTGCGTCAAGGCCGACGCCAACGAGGGCGTCGCCGTGCCGACGCCCGGAAGCAACGCGGCGGCCGCCATCGACCCGTACGCCGCCATCGCCCCCTTCTTCCACATCGACGTGAACGGCCGGGTCGACGCCGACGGCGTTCCCCACGTCACCGCCATCTCGGGCGACGGCATGTTCGCCCGTACCGGCGGAAACGGGAACGTATGGGTGCTCGCCCCGGTGCTGTTCTGGAAGGTCGCAGACGATTCAGAGGGCGACTACACGGTCATCTCCGTCTCCGACACGCAGCTCCCGGGCTTCTCGCCGCAGCCCGGCGCGGAGCTGCCCGACGGGAGCCTCCGCCCCTGCATGCTTTACGCCAAGTACGCGCTCTCGACCTACGACGGCGAGGCCGCGAGCGTGTCGGGGGCGCAGCCGCGCACCCGCGACGTCAGCCACAACTCGCTCGTCACCATCTGCAAGACGGCGACCACCGGCTACAGCGGCCGCAGCATCGCGGACGACTGGTACCTCAAGGTCATGTTCCTGATGAAGTACGCCACCAAGAACAGCCAGAGCGTGTTCCAGGGCTGCACGAGCTACAACATCATCAAGTCCGTGACCGTCGCGGCGTCGAACCAGAGCTACGTGGTGGTGGCCAAGAACCACGGGTACGTGGCGGGCAGCGCAGTCATGATCGGGACGGGCGGCACAAGCACCGATCGTGGTGCAGCCGCCGCCCACGACGTGCTGGACTACGGCATCATCAAGCGCATCGAGGGCCACGACGAGAGCAACGATAGGCTCATCCTCGACCGCGCCGCGACCACCGCCGTGGGCAACACGGTGTTCACCGCGCCATGGCCGACGGGCTGCTGCGACGGCGTGCAGGGCGACGGCTCCCCCACATCCCGCACGAACGCCAAGGAGCCGTTCTCCCTGCAGGGCATCGAAACGGCCATGGGCATGTACGAGGTCATGAGCGGAGTGGCATTCAAGTACGACGGCTCCGCCTGCAACCTCATGGTGCTGCACGACACCAAGAAGGAGGCGTCGAGCATCAGCGCGGACTACGTTGACACGGGCGTGGACCTGCCGGTGTCGGCGTCCGAGGGGTGGAAGTACCCGGTGCGCCTCTCGAACGCCGGGGGTATGCTAGTCGGTACCGGCTCCGGGGCATCCACGACCACGGGCGTGTGCGACGGCACCTACACGAACGCACAGACGACCAACGCGGAGCGAGAGTTCCACTCGCTGGGCAACTTGAGCAACGGCTCGAACGCGGGCCTGTGGTGCGTCTTCGGCGTCAGC
>CAZRPL010000027.1:26174-29669 GCA_964602045.1 uncultured Collinsella sp.
GCCCGGTCGGTCGCCAGGTGGTTCATCGGGTCGCGCCTCTCTGGCACTGGTCGCTCAAGGGGGTGAATCGCCGCAAGGCGAGAGGGGGCGAAGCCCCCTCTTAAAGGGTATGCGGTATAATCGCGCTCAGGGATTCGCGGCGACGGCTCCCGATGTTTTCTGTTCCACTCGCTGGGCAACTTGAACAACGGCTCGAACGCGGGCCTGTGGTACGTCAACGGCAACAACGCCCTGTCGAACGCCAGGTGGAACATCGGGTCGCGCCAATCTGGTTGACATGCGCCTCGCTCTCATTACGCCGCGTCTACCCGCGCCGACCGGAAACGGGAGGCAGCGGGCATGCCTCGTCAACCGACGGAAATGGCCACGACCACCGGGCTGGTAGCTCAGGCGAACGCTCGGACGGCAACCAGAGAGGTGAACCGGTCGGAATGAAGACGTACTGCAGGGGCCTCAGAATCGATCGCGCCATCGTGGAGGAGGCGTACCGCGAGTGGCGCGAGGCCCCTGCGGGAAAGAAGAACGCGTGGCGCGTCGCGCATGAGCACGGGAGCGCGGCGAACCTCATAGACGAGGTGGCGCGCGAGATCGAGGAGCGCCGGCTTGCTTTCGAGCCCATCCATCGCTACGACCACATAGAGCCGACGAACGGAAAGGTGCGCACCATCGGCGTGTCCTCCGTGAAGCAGCAGCTCGTCGATTACGTCGTGGTCCACTGCTGCGCCGACTTCCTCAAGGCGCGGGTGGGGCACTACCAGGCATCGAGCGTGAAGGGAAAGGGGGCGACCTTCACCATGCGCACCATTCGTAAATGGGTGACAGGGGGGGGTCCTCGCTTCTTCGTCAAGATGGACGTGCGAAAGTGCTACCCCTCCACCAGGCACGACGTCGTGCTGGGGATATTCCGCAAGTACGTCGCCTCTCCTGACGTCCTCTACTGCATCGAATCGCTCCTCGCGACCTACACGGGCGGCGGCCTTGAGATCGGCAGCTACTTCTCGCTGCGCGCCGAACAGCTCGTGCTGTCGTTCGCGTACCACCACGTCGAGGGGCTGCACAAGGAAAGGCGTGGAAAGAAACGGGCGCTGGTTGCGCACCAGCTGTGGTACATGGACGATGTGCTTCTGATGGGCAACGACAAGCGCGACCTCAAGGCCGCAGCCCGCTCGCTTGAGAGGTACATGAGGAGCGAGCTGGGACTTGAACTCAAGCCGTGGAAGATATGCCGCGTCGGTGAGGACGAGCCCATCGACATGGGCGGCTACGTCGTGCGCCCCTCGCACGTCGAGGTCCGCGCCGGCACGTTCCTGCGCGGCATGCGCGCGTTCCGCCGCTTCGACCGAAAGCCGTGCCTGCGCAGGGCGAGGCGCGTCACCAGCTACATGGGGTACTTCAAGCACGCGGACTGCGACGACCTCATGGCGAGGAACGACATGCACGCTACGATGCGGGCCGCAAGGCGGTACGTATCGAGGAGCGCGCATGCAAAAGACAACATCGGCGACACCGCTCGACGCCGTTAAGGTCGAGCAGCGCCCTGACGGGCAGGCGGACATCTGGCTCCGCAAGAACATCCAGCAGGAGGAAGTGACGCCAGAGGACGGCGGGGAGCCCTACACGCAGTACACGGCGGACGAGGCCCACATCGTCAAGGCGATGACGCAGGAGGAGGCGGAGGCCGCCTTCGACGAGCTGTGGGACGAGGCCGTGGCTGCGGAGACCCCGCAGGACGAGCGCATCTCCGCCCTTGAGGTCATCGCCAAGACGTTCACCGCTTCGGCCCCGCAGCTCGCCCAGATGCGCACTGCCGCCATGCTGTCCGTCCAGTCCATGGCCACGACCCTCACCGACTCGCAGGTGGCGGGCGTCTCCTCGTTCCTCCGCGAGTGGAGAGAAGGGGCGAGCTTCGCCGCGAAGGAGCCGTTCACGCACGAGGGCAGGACGTACCGAGCGTCGCAGGCGTTCACCGGGCAGGCGCAGTACGAGCCCGGCGGAGCTGGCCTCGAATCGCTTTTCTACGAGATCGAGATAGCGCCCGACGGCATCATCGTCTGGAAGACGCCTCTGGGCGGGCACGACGCCCCGGGATACGGCGAGAAGCGGCACTACCCCGACGCCGACGGCCCCGTGTACGTCTCGAAGCGCGACGGCAACACGAGCGTGCCGGGAACTGACGAGTGGTGGGTCCTCGAAGAGTAGGCCCCTCTCCCAAAGCGCCCCTTCGGGGGCGCTTTTTTCATGCGACACCTTCGCGATGATGCCCGTGCAAGGACACGACAGAGGGAGGTGACCCATGGACCCGTTTCTATCGCAGCTGTTCGTCACAGCCATCACGTCTGCGGTGAGCATCGCAGTCGGCTGGGTGATGGGCGGCATCAAGGGCGCAGCGAAGGAGCGCGCCCAGGCGAAAGCAGAATCCGACAGGTCGCGCGAGGAGGCCCGCAAGGAGGCCGCGAAGGACCGCGAGACCACGCGCCAGATTCTCAAGACGCTGCTCTACTGCCGCCTGGCCGACATGCACCGCCGCTACGTAGTGGACGGCGTGCCTTGCACGCCCGCCGACAAGCAGGAGGCCGAGGAGGTCTTCCGCGAGTACCACGACGTGCTGGGAGGCAACGGCTCCGGCACCGCCCTCTACAAGGAGATCATGGCCGCACACGTGGCCTAGAGGAAAGGAGGCCGAAATGGCCGAGTACACCACCGAAGACATCGACATCCCCGAGGACGCGGAGGTGCAGGACTACCCCAAGTACGTCCTCCCCGAGAAGCTGTACCTCGCCCTCAAGTGGGTGGCGCTCCTCCTCCTGCCGCTCGTCGCCGTCTTCTACCAGGCGCTGGCGGGAATCTGGGGGCTGCCGATGCCCGACGAGATCAGCCAGACCTGCAGCATCTTCGGGCTCTTCATCGGCGCGCTCATCGGCGTGTCCGAGTTCAAGGCCCTCAAGAGCAAGTAGGCGCGCCATGGCGAGGCTCAAGCTGGCGGCCGCGCTCCTGACCGGCGCGCTCGCCGCGACCTGCTGGTGGGGATGGCTCATGCTCGACCACGCCGGGCAGGACGCGCAGGCGCTCGCCGAGGCGCGCGAGCGCGGAAGGCAGGAGGCACAGGAGCAGATCGTGCTCGACCGGCCGGTGCCGGAGGGCAACTGGATGCCCCTGTGGCTGCAGACCGACCCGCAGTGGGCGGACATCCCCTACTCGGACGGCACCATCGAGACGTACGGCTGCGGGCTGACCTGCGCAGCCATGGCCATCAAGTACCTGACCGTGCAGGACGTGACGCCGCTCGCGCTGTCCGGCGCGGTCGGCGAGGAGTGCCTGACCGACCGCGTGAACGACATGGCCAAGTTCTGCGAGTGGATCGTGGCCAACTACCCCGAGTACGGAATCGAGTACTCCGGCAAGGTCTGGCGCATCGAGGAGGCCCTGTCCATGGTCGATGACGGCTGGGTGGTCATGGCCGGCATGGAGGGGCCGCTGGGGGACCGCTCCTACGGC
>CAZRPL010000028.1:0-27242 GCA_964602045.1 uncultured Collinsella sp.
GGAAGCCCCGCAGGCCGATGTCGAGGATGAGACCGCCCTTGACGACCTCGATGACCTCGCCCTCGACGTTCTCACCGGCGTTGAACTTCTCCTCGATGCGGTTCCAGGCGCGCTCGTACTCGGCACGCTTCTTGGAGAGCACGAGACGACCGTCCTTGTCCTCCTTCTGAAGGACGAGGGCCTCGATGGGATCGCCCAGCGAGACGATGTCTGCAGGGTTGGCATCCTTGCGGATGGAAAGCTCGCGGACGGGGATGACGCCCTCGGACTTGAAGCCGATGTCCACGAGGACCTCGTCATGCTCGATCTTGACGACAGTGCCGTTGACCAGATCGCCCTCGTCGAACTCGGTGATCGTGCCGTCGATGAGGTTGTTCATCTCCTCCTCGTTGACATCATCGAGGGAGAAAATGGACGAGTTCTGAATCTCACTCAAAGGTGGACCCCTTTCGAACTACGGGGCCCCGATCGCTGACCTGCAGATTGCACGTCCGAGCATAGCCCGTCCCGTGCGCATCGTTTGGAACTTCTCGGGAGCCGACAGATACGGATGTGAAGCATTTGCATTCACGTTCGTCTAAACTACATGGAATCGCATCGTTTTTCAAGCGCCCACACCGATTTTTACGTAAGCGGTACGAAAAGAATCCGCAAACTTTCCTTGCCTGCAGCTCGGGCATCCGGTCGCGACGCTTCGTGACGAAACCGTAAGACCTCGCGGCCGATCCCGCGGCGGCGGATGGGTATAAGCTCATCCAACCGACGTCGAGCCGGCCGTACGGAACGCCGCCGCATCCCATGGCGATGCGGTGCCCCGTACCACACGATACCCGCCCCTGCACGGGGGCACGCGAACGCGAACAGGAGGTGCACCGTGCTGAAAGCCGTCGTCTTCGACATGGATTCGACGCTGCTCGATATCAATCTGAGCGCCTTCGTGGCGGTGCTCGCCAAGGAGGAGGCATCGCTACTCGCCGACATCGGACGCAAGAACCCGCTCTCCATGTTCGCCGCCTACACCGCCGCGTTGTTCGAACTCAACCGCGCCGACCGCGACAACGAGGGCACCAACCGCGAACTGTTCGACTCGATCATCGAACGCCGCGGCGGCGTCATGCTCGCCGATCCCGTCATCGCCGATACGCTCACGTTCTTCGAGCGCGAGGTGCTCCCCCATCGCAACGACGCCATCATCGGGGCGAAACCCATGCCGGGCGGACTCGAGGCGCTCTCGTGCGTGCTCGACCGCGGGCTTCGCGTCGCACTGCTCACCAACCCGTGCTTCGGCGAGGCGTGCATCGGCTGCCGTATGGGGTGGGCGGGCATCCAAGATATGCCGTTCGAGCTCGTGACCACCATGGAGAACACGCGTCGCAGCAAACCGAGCCCCATTTACTACCGCGACGCGCTCGAGGCGATGGGGCTCGCGCCCGACGAGGTCCTCATGGTCGGCAACGACCCGCGGCGCGACTTCCCCGATCCCGACATCGGCCTGCAGACCGCGTTCGTCGGCCGCGGCAGCCCGGTGCGCGCCACCTGGTGCGGCCCCATGGCGGACTTCGCCGCGAGCTTCGACGAGATCGAGGAACGCTTCCACGAGCGGCGCGACAAGCGACTGCTCGAGGTCGTGCAGGACGTCGGCCGCGCCTGATATGCGCGGCCCCGCGTGCCCTTTGAACGAAGCGCGCAGGCGAACCGACAAAATACGACATGAGCGCGCCCTCGAGAACGTTCATCCCGCGGACGGGTTACAAAAAGGAGCATTTTCTAGTTTTAAATCCCATGGAGTCGGCATCGGTTGTCCTTCGCTTGCACCGCGCACGCTCCCTCGGAGGCGATAATGTCCGTCCATCCCCTCCACATGAGTGAAATACGGCCAAAACGACACGACGCATTTTGGTAAATACGGCATTCTGAGCGCGACCGCAACTAGAAACAGTTCGATTTTGGCACCGCCGCACGCAACGAACGAAAACGACACCGCGCCGGCGCGCACAAGGCGCGCCGGCGCGGTGGAAAAGCGTCGATACCGCACGATCCTACACGCGCGTCTTGCCGATCATGATATTCAGGATCTCGACGTCGGTCGGCTTCATGCCCACGCGGCCGACGTAGCCCATCGAGGCGATGGTGTCCTCGACGGTGCCCTGCACCAAGCCCTCGCCTGCGCGGAATCCGCGCCCGGCCATGGCCATGTCCTTACCGAGAATCGCCGCGTCCACGGCCGCCGAGATCTTGGCGGCGCAGCTCGGCTTGGCGCCGTCGCACACGATGCCGCCGACGTTGCCCAGGGTGTTGACGATCGTGGCACCGATCTGCTCGGGCGTGCCGCCGCTCATCCAGCAGATGGCGGCTCCCGCGCCGCACGCGGCGCACACGACGCCGCAAAACGCCGACAGCGCTCCGATATACCCCTTGACGTGCGCCGCGACCAGGTCTGACAGGGCGACGGCGCGCAGCAGCCGCTCATGGTCGACACCCAGACGCTCGGCGTACTCCATCACCGGCAGACACGCGGTGATGCCCTGGTTGCCCGATCCGCACACGATGACCACCGGTAGCGCGCAACCGCTCATACGGGCGTCGGAGCCGGCGGCGGCGCGGGCGCGGGCGCGGCATGCGACGTCGTGCTCGCGAGTTTCCATGAGCGTGCGGCCGACTTCGGCGCCCCACGCGTTGTCCAGCCCCTCGCGCGAGATGGCGTCGTTGTAGGCGATCTGCCGCTCGAGCACCTCGCGCGCGGCATCGATGTCGCCGTTCTCGGCGAAACTGATGATGGCGTCGATCTTGAGCTGTTCGTAGGCGGGATTGGCCTCGTGCTCCTGCATCGCCGGATCGAGCTCGCGCGAACCCTCGACCGTCTCGTCATCGAGCGCGCGATATACCACATCGGTATGGTGCTCGGCGATGACGACCTCGGAGGTGTGGCCGCCCGCATGCGCGCGGACCTTGATATACAGGTTGGGAACGTCCTCCACGAGCGACACCTCGCAGAAGGCGGGGTCGGAAAGCAATCCGCGCGCGCGGGCGATATGCTCGGGCGTCACGGATTCGAGCACCTCGAGGGCGCTGTCCGCGTTGCCGCCCACCGCACCCAAGGCCGCCGCGGCCTCGATGCCGTGCATGCCGTCGGAGTTGGGCACCGTCACGCTCTTGACGTTCTTGACGATGTTGCCCGAGCAGCCCACCTCGAGATGCTCGGGTTCGGCGCCGAGCATCTCGCGCGCGAGCGCCGCAGCGTAGGCGACCGAGATGGGCTCGGTGCAGCCGAGCGCGCAGACGAGTTCCTCGTTCAGCACCTCGCACAGGGCACGATCGCGGACCTCGGCGCAAAACGGAGCGGCGGGCGTGTGGGGCATATCGTCCTCCTCGGGATCACATATTCATTGCCGCATCCATTGTATTCATTTTTGACACGTATGCCGACGAGGGACACCGAAGCGCCCCTCGTCGGCATGCAATGTACGTCCAATGGTCGATGCGCGCGGCCGCGCACTCCCCTACAGCAGGGAACGCGTACCGGTGCCCATCTCGACCACCGGCGACAGCGCCTCCACGACCGCCTCATCGGCGTCAAGACCGGCCTTGACCTTCTCCATCTGGTCGGCCACGGCGGCAGGCGCGGTACCGCCCTGCGTCGTACGCGCCGCCACGATAGCGTCGAGGTCGAACGCGCCGACCACGTCGTCGCCGAACAGCTCGCTCGCCTCGCGGAACGTCGAGACCGGCAGCTCGGAGATGTCGCAACCCGCATGCTCGGCGGCGAGCACGAGCTTTCCCACGACCTCGTGCGCCTGACGGAACGGCATCCCGCGTTTGGCGAGGTAATCGGCCACGTCGGTCGCGGCAAGATGACCGCGGTGCATGACGGCGCGCATGCGGTCGGCGTTCACGGTCCAGGTGCTCACCATGCCGCACATGACCGTCAGGCACTGTTCGAGGGTATGCGCCGCGTCGAGCGCGGACTCCTTGTCCTCCTGGAGGTCCTTGTTGTACGCGAGCGGCAGACCCTTGACGGTCACGAGCAGCTGGACCAGATCGCCCACCACGCGCCCGGTCTTGCCGCGGATGAGCTCGGCGAAGTCGGGATTCTTCTTCTGCGGCATGATGGAGGAGCCGGTGGAGAAGGCATCGGACAGCGTGATGAAGCCGAACTCCTGGCTGCTCCACAGCACGATCTCCTCGGACAGGCGCGACAGGTGCACCGCCATGACCGAGCAGGCGTACTCGAGATCGAGCAAAAAGTCGCGATCAGACACCGCATCGAGCGAGTTCTCGATCACATGGGAAAAGCCCAGGGCATCGGCCGTCATCTGGCGATCGAGCGGATAGGTGGTCCCGGCGAGCGCCGCCGCACCGAGCGGCGAGGCGTCAGCGGCATCGAAGGCCGCGCGCACGCGTGTGAAATCACGCGCGAGCATCCACGCGTAGGCGAGCAGATGATGCGCGAACAGCACGGGCTGGGCATGCTGCAGGTGCGTCATACCGGGCAGGATCGTATCCCCCGCCGCCTCGGCGGCGTCGACGAGCGCATGGCGCAAGGCGAGATTGCCCTCCATGAGCGACTTGGCGAGCGCCTTGGCGGCCAAGCGCGTATCGGTCGCGACCTGGTCGTTGCGCGAGCGCCCGGTATGCAGGCGACCGCCCGCCGCACCGATGCGGCGCGTGAGCTCGGACTCGATCGCCATGTGGATATCCTCGTCATTGATATCGAAGGCGAAGGTTCCGGCGTCGATATCCGCCTGGATGGCCTCGAGTCCCCCACGGATCACCTCCGCATCCTCCGCGGAGATGATCCCCTGTGCGGCGAGCATCGCGGCGTGGGCGCACGACCCCGCGATATCCTGACGGTACAGATGCCGATCGACCGGCAGCGACGCACCGAACTCCTGCGTGAGCTCCGAGACCGTGTCCTCGAAGCGGCCACCCCACAATGCCATCTAGCAAACCCCCTCGAATGCACGGAGCGAGACGCACGTCATGGCGCCACCCCGATGCAGCAGCTCGCGCGCGGTGCCGGGCAGCACCGGTGCGGATCCATCGACGATGAAAGCGGCCACCTTGGAGCGGGGGCCGCCATCGGCCGTCCACGCCTTGAGGCTGGACGGCGTGGCATGAATCGTATCGTAATCGAGCGCGGGAGCAAGCGCCGAGAGGAATGCGAGCATGATGGCTCCAATCAAACGGTGGAAACGGTAGGGCGCATACGGCCCCGATACAACGCCGTCCCCGGCGAGTCGCCGCCGGGGACGGACAGGCGGTGCGCACGAAACACCGCGTAGGTAGGAGGCGCTCCGAGGACTGCTCGAAGGGGCGCCGGAAAAAGCTGTTATGCGAGGTTCGCCGCGGCCTCGGACGTGGGGCCCTGCATCTTGGCCCACGTCTTGAGCGACAGGGTCTCGATCTGGATGAAGCCCACGGCCGCCTTCTCGTCGAAGGTGGTGTCGCGGTCGTAGGTCGCCAGACCGAAGTCGTACAGCGAGCAGGGGCTCTTGCGGCCCATGACGGTGCAGTGGCCCTTGAAGAACTTGACGCGCACGGTGCCGGTCACGAACTTCTGCGTCTCGGCCATGAAGGCGTCGAGGGCCTTCTTGAGCGGGCTGAACCACTGGCCGTTGTACACGCATGTGGCCCAGGTCTGCTCGAGGTAGAGCTTCTGGTGCAGCACGTCGCGCTCGAGCGTGAGGTCCTCAAGCGCCTTGTGGGCGTTGATGAGGGTGAGGGCGGCGGGCACCTCGTAGCACTCGCGGGACTTGAGGCCCACCATGCGGTTCTCCATGAGGTCGAGACGGCCGTAGCCGTTGTCGCCGGCGATCTGGTTGAGCTTGGCGACGAGTGCGGCGAGCGGCATCTGCTCGCCGTTGAGCGCCACGGGCTTGCCTCCGACGAAGTCGATATCGACGTAGGTCGGGACATCGGGGGTCTCCTCGGGGTCCTTGGTCATGACCCACACGTCGTGCGGGGGCTCGTTCCAGGGGTCCTCCAGCACGCCGCACTCGATGGCGCGACCCCAGAGATTGTCGTCGATGGAATAGGGGTTGTCGTTGGCGCCCTCGGGGACGGGCACGCCATGCTCGCGGGCGTAGGCGACCTCGTCGGGACGGCACTTGAGATCCCACTCGCGCACCGGGGCGATAACCTCGAGCGAGGGGTCGAGTGTGAGGATGGACGCCTCGAAGCGCACCTGGTCGTTGCCCTTGCCGGTGCAGCCGTGCGCGACGTACTTGGCGTCGTACCGATGCGCGATATCCACGAGCTTCGCGGCGAGCAGCGGGCGCGACAGGGCCGAGAGCAGCGGGTATTTGTTCTCGTACATGGAGTTGGCGGCGATGGCCTTCGTGAGGTACTCGTCGGCGTACTCGTCTTTGAGCTCGAGCACGTGGCAATCGATGACGCCCAGGTCGAGGGCCTTCTGCTTCTTGTACTCGAGGCCGTGGATCTCCTGGCCCACGTTGCCCAGCACGCAGATGACGTCGAGGTTCTTTTCCTCCTGCAGCCACTTGATGCACACGGACGTGTCAAGACCACCGGAGTATGCGAGTACGACCTTTTCCTTGCTCATGGGAGTTCCTTTCGAGATATGAGCGGATGGAACCGATGAGCCCGTCGGCAGTGCCTGCGCTGCGCATACGCTTGATCGAGTTGCTGAGATAAGAGATCCCGTGAAGGGCTATACGCGTATGCGCACCCTAAGGGAGACAAAACCCGACGCACCTATTGACGAACCCTGCTGGGGACGAACCCCATGCGAACAGAGACGACCAGGTTATCGTCGTCGGGAAATCGCACGCTGGCGTCGGATGGCAACCGTGGCGGCATTCTGGCTGGGCATGATGGCGCTTGCGGCCATGCCCTCGTATGTAGCCAGAACCTTGTTCACCGGACAGCCTCTCGTCTACCGTCAGTACGTGCGATACAACCGTGCGCGGAGCGATAGGTGCTCGACCGCAACACGTTGGACGCTACTATACGCTAAAGTGCGTCCATGCGAAACGTAAATCTGCAAATTCATGACGAAAAAGTGCAACCCCTCGCAGATCGTGACGACAAGCTGGCGTTTCCGTCGCATCGTGGCCCGAAACATTCCCGAAACTTTATGCAACCCCCCCCCGCGTGAAATCGAGTCGGACATCTTTGCATATGGGTCCGCGTGCACCCCGCCCCATGTGAAAAACGTCTGGCGCGATATCACGCGCGAGAGGACTCAGGTCTCGTCGGCGACGATGCGGGCGATCTTGCGCCGCATGCCCACCATACACGCGATCGGCAAGAACAGGACCAGGCAACTGGCCCCCACGAGCACCGCCTGGACGCCGAACAGATCGGCGAGCACCGGAGCGGCGAACAGCGGCAGCACGCCCGCCCCGTTGAACCCCGCGTTCATGACCGAATTCACCCGCCCCAGCAGCGTCAGCGGCGCATGGATCTGCACGAGCGTGTTCTGCAGCGGCGTCACCGCGCCGAAGGCGGCACCGAGCAGCAGCTGCCCCGCCATGGCGCATACCATGTAGTGCGTTCCCACGTACAGAACGCACGCCGCCCCCTCGAGGGCGATCAGCATCATGAGTGTCCGGACGTTCACATGACGCCGCGGCACGCGCATGGCAAGAGCGGCACCGATGACGCTACCCACGCCCGCCGCGCTCGACAGCCACCCCATCCACGAGATCTCGACATGCAACACGTCACGGTAATACAGCGACTCGAGCGGATCGAACGCGCCGTAGCCCGCATACGCGAGCACGCCGACCCAGAACAGCAGCGCAAGCGACGGCACGGCGAACACCGTGCGCGCGGAATCGGCAAACGTACCGGATGCCGCGTCGTCGGACGTCTGAGCCGACGGGTCCTCCTCGACGTCGTTGGAAGCCCGACGACGCCCTCGTGCGCATTCGGCGCGCCGTAGCAAGGCGACCGCGGGAATCGCCGCCGCCACAGCCAGTGCGCCGGCGAACACGAACACACGCTGCGACGGCAGCACTGCGGCGATGATGCCGCCCACCGCCGGTCCCACCATGACTGCCGTGTTCGACACGACCGACAGCAGGGCATTCACGCGCTTGAGTACCTCGGCGTCATCGCTCAAGTAGGCGGGGTACGCGCTGAGAAACGCGAAACCCAGACCGGCGGAGAACCCGAACCCTGCGCTCATGATGAGCACGTTCGTCACCGTGCAGGAGACGAGTTGAAACAGGATGCTCGACACTGCGGCCATACCAAGCGTCACCACGGTGTGCACGCGCGGCCCATACAGGTCGAGCGCCGAACCACCCGCGGCGTTGCCGATGATGATGAACAGGTTGAACAGGCCGACCGCGCCCGCGATGGCAAACGTGCCCGCCTGGAGCTGATAGGTCAGCGTTCCGATGATCCCGATGAAATACGCCGCCTGGACGCCCAAATAAACCATGAGGCGGACCGCCGCGAGCGCGAACGTCCCGCGCGGCAACCTGCGCAATGCGGAAGCAAGCATCCGACGGCCCTCCTTTCGGCCTTAACATCGGTATCGGCGCCACATAATGACAACCTACTGCGCCCTAACGCGTTCACGGTTCGGTTTTGACGGCACCCGCCGAGTAGACTGAAAAGCAGCGACCTTACTACCTGCGGTTTCTCTGCAGCAGAACGACCGTCTACTCGGATACCCCTTGTAAAACCGAACCGTAAACGCAAAAACCGGTTCCGGGGGCGAACCAGACGGCCTTGCGCGCCCCAATCCAAGCCTCGTGCCTAGGAAACGAGCTCGAGCAGCCGATCGATCACCTGCGCCACACCGCGGTCGTTGTTGGACGGCGCCAAGAAGCGCGCGTGCGCGCGCATGTGCTCCTCGGCGTTTGCCACCACGTAGCTGTGTCCCACGGCCTCGAGCATCTGGATATCGTTGTATGTGTCGCCAAACGCCGCGGCATCGGCGGTCGGCACGTCCAGGTGCGCACACAGCCGCGCGATGCCCGTCCCCTTGTCGACGCCCTTGTTCATGAAGTCTATCCACTCCTTGCCGGCGTTGGTGACCGAGAACCGGTCGGACCACGCGGCGTCATACGTGCTCGCGAAGACCTCCTCGGCCGTACGGTCGGGAAAGTACACCGTGTACTTGTTGACGTCGGCATCGAGCTCGTCGAGCGAATCGAGGTAGACGATCTTGGTGAAGAAGCGACGGAAGAAATCGTCGTATACGGCATCGCAACGGCGCAGGTAACCGGCCTCGATACCGCAGACGACCGGACAGCCGCGGCCATCGGCCAAGGTGTAGTCGATCAACTCGTGGTAGGTCGGCACATCGATGAGGCTCTTGTAGATGAGCTCGCCGCGGCAGCTGATGGCGGCACCGTTGTCGGACAGCAGCGCCATATGCTCGGCGACCTCGTCGAACATATCGGTGAGCGTGTAGAGCGGCCGCCCACTCGCCGCGCAGAACGTGATGCCGGCCTCATCGAGCGCGCGGATGCGGTCGAGCATGTTCGGCGGCATGCTGCCGTCGTCTGCCAGCAGCGTGCAATCCATGTCCGCGGCGACGAGCCTGACGCGCGCCAGCTCGGTATCGCCCTCAAAGCCCACCATCACGTGCACTCCCCCATTCCACAACGGACCACCCGTCCGCCGGTTTGTCTTCCGGTGGTATTCTAGCCAAGCCACGGCGACGGGGCCACCCGCACGTGCGAGATGACCCCGTCATCCATCGGGTCGACACCGCAGCCACGGCAATCAGAACCCCGCACCAGCAGCATCGGACCGGCGCAAGCATCGTACGCGCCAGCCACTCGGCCCCGCGCTGCAAGCCGCGCCTATTTGGCGTCCGCCCAGGTGATGCCCGTGGACGCCTCGGCGATCAGCGGCACGCGCAGCTCGACCACGCCCTCCATCTCCTGCCGGACCATCTCGGTCAGACGCTCGACCTCGGCCTCGGGGCACTCGAAGTCCAACTCGTCGTGCACCTGCAAGATCATGCGGGCGGCAAAGCCCTCCTCGCGCAGGCGGCGCGCCACGCGGACCATGGCGATCTTGATGATGTCGGCGGCGCTACCCTGCATGGGATGGTTCATGGCGGCGCGCTCGCCGAACGCACGCTGCGCGGGGTTGCGCATCTTGAACTCGGGGATAGGGCGACGCCGCCCGAACATCGTCTCCGCATAGCCGCGGGCCTTCGCCTCGGCCACGGTGCGGTCCAGATAGGTGCGCACGCCGGGATACGCCCGGAAGTACGCCTCGATCATCTCGCGCGCCTCCACCATGGGGATATCGAGCGACTGCGACAGGCCGTAGGCCTGCTGTCCGTACACGATGCCGAAGTTCACCGCCTTGGCACGGCTGCGCAGCTCGCGCGTGACCTCGGACACGGGCACGCCGAACACGCGCGCCGCCGTCTCTGCGTGGAAATCCTCGCCCTCGTTGAAGGCCGCCACCAGATGCTCGTCGGCCGAGAGGTGCGCGAGCAGGCGAAGCTCGATCTGGGAATAGTCGACCGCCAAGAACACCTTGCCCTCGCCCGCCGAGAACGCCGTCTTGACCGTATGCCCCAACTCGGAGCGGGTGGGGATGTTCTGCAGGTTGGGGTTGGACGAGGAAAGGCGCCCGGTAGCGGTGATGGTCTGGTTGTACGTGGTGTGCACGCGATGGTCGCCGTACTGGCCGGCAAGCGGCCCCAGCGTGTCCAGGTACGTAGACTTGATCTTGCTCTTCTCGCGCCACTCGAGGATCAGCCGGACGATCTCGTGGTCGCGGGCCAGATCCTCCAGGACCTTGGCGTTGGTGGAGTAGTAGCCGCGCTGGGTCTTTTTGAGGCCCTTGGTGGGCAGGCCCATCACGTCGAACAGGATGTGCGACAGCTGCATGGGGCTGCCGATGTTGAACGTCTCGTCGCCGGCAAGCGCCCGGATGCGCCCGGCGAGCTCGTCGATCTGCCCGGTGAGCTTGTCGGACATGGCGCGCAGGCGCTCGGGGTCCACGAGCATGCCGGTTCGCTCCATATCCACAAGCACGGGCACGAGCGGCATCTCGATCTGCGTGAACACGCCGACCGCACCGCCGGTGTCGAGTGCGGTGGCGAGCGGTTCGAGCGCCGCCAGCGCCACGACGGCAGAGCGCGCCGCAGCAGGCAGCGCGCCCTCGGCGGCACCGTCCTCGCCCGATGCGGGCGGCAAGGGCTTGCCCAGATAGGTATCGGCGATATAGCCGTCATCGAACGACGAGCGCGCGGAATCGAGCAGGTATGCCGCGACCACGGTGTCGAAGATGCGCGACGCGTCGACGTCGAGCGCGTCCATACGGACGGGCACGGCGGAATCCGCGGGCGCCAGCTCGTGGATGAGCGCCTTCACGTCGGGCGAGACCACCTTGCCCTCGGCGAACAGACGCATGAGCACGCCGACGATGAGTCCCTGCGAAACATCGAAGCCGTCCATCGCGGGTAGCGCGGCAGCCATGCCGCCATCGGGCTCCTCGAAGGCGAGCAGCGCATCGGGCACGGCGACCCACAGCGTGTGGGTCAGGCCGAACAGCGCGTCGGCTTCACGATCGTCATCGAGCACAGCGGCGACCCACTCCCCCGCCTCGAGCGCAGCAGCGAGCGCGGCGGTGGCGTCGGCCACGCCCTCACCGGTCTCCGCGCGCGCATACGTCACCTCGGGCAGCTCCAGGCAGGCGGCAGTCTGCGCCGCGCCGTCCGCCTCGTCGTCGATGAGCGCCAAAAATCGGTTCTGCATGGCGTTGATGCCCAACTCACCCAAGGCGGCGGATACCGCCGCGGCGTCGTAGGCCGGAAACGCCGTATGGTCGAAGTCGAGCTCCACCGGGGCGTTCGTCTGGATGGTCGCGACACGACGCGAGAGCAGCGCGTCATCGATGTGGGCGCGCAGGTTCTCGCCCATCTTGCCCTTGACCTCGTCGGCGTGCGCGATGACCTCGTCGAGCGAGCCGTACTGTGCGATCAGGGCGCTGGCCTTCTTGGGGCCGATCCCCGGCACGCCGGGGATGTTGTCGGACGAGTCGCCCTTGAGGCCGTAGAAATCCGGCACGAGTTCGGGCGTGATGCCGTGGTAGAGGTCCTCGACCGACTCGGGCGTCATGATCTGGACGTCGGACAGGCCCTTCTTGGTGCCCACGATGCGCACGTGCTCGGTGGACAGCTGGTACATGTCGCGGTCGCCGGTGATGAGGTACATGTCGCACCCGGCGGCCTCGCCGGCACGCGCGAGGGTGCCCAGGATGTCGTCGCCCTCCCAGCCCTCGGCCTCGAGGATGGGCACGGACAGCTCGCCGAGGAGCTTCTTGATCATGGGAAACTGCTCGCGCAGGTCGGGATCCATAGGCGGGCGCTGCGCCTTGTACTGCGGCAGCATCTCCATGCGCACGCGCGGCTTGCCCTTATCGAACGCAACGGCGACACCGTCGGGATGGAAGGCGTCGACCATCTTGAGGAACATGTTGAGGAAGCCGAAGATGGCGTTGGTGGGCCGGCCGTCCGGCGCGTTCATGGTGGGAGGCATGGCGTGGAATGCGCGGTGCATGAGCGAGTTGCCGTCGATGACGGCGAAGGTGCGACGGGTGCCGGCGGTATCTGACATGGAGACATCCTCTCGTTGGTTGCTCCCACCAGTCTACCCGCCCGCACCGACGCGCGCGAGCGCGGAAATGGATACTGTCAAGATTCCTGCGCGCGTTCTGCTATGTAGAAAAGGCTACCCTGACAACGTGCCCCCCTGCACAGATGCTACGACGGAAAGAGCACGCGATACCGATGGACCGGTCGATGCAGGACAGGCCCATTTTGGTTCAGGTTCGATTGCCAGGCAAGAGGATCGCTTACTTTAGCGCATTCGGCATTGCCACGTGCTTACGAATAGTATCGACTAATAGGTCAACATCGGTAAAGCCGTCCTCGCTTTCGTTGGTCGCCCTCCATTTCCGCGCATTTTCCAGAGCGACCTCGGTTAATGGAAGCAAGACTCCAATCTCCGTAGCACCAAGACGTTTAGAGTCGGGAGAATACCCCGGCAAATACCCACCCATCCTCCTCGCCAATGAACGAGCATCCTGGTGAGGCGGATGTTCCTCGAAATGGAAAAGAAGCCACCGCTCGAAAGATGCAGAGCTTATCGCCCATAGCGCATGTGTATGCACTTGAGCTTTCTCCGAAATGCCCGTTGAGGGCCTTTCTGCATACCCTTTCCAATCGGGCTTCCATTCCGTGTCGCCAACGCCCCAAAACTGATCATATGAAACATCCGGCAACTCGCGCCTGTTGCCGGACCTGGCGTCGCGCAACCAGCTGGATAAGTTCGAAATCGCCGTGCCCCCACTACGGGAAACATACAGCAAGCTTTTTGGAATCCGATACGCCGCACGCATCCCGCTAAAGTAGTCAAGCTCGGTCTCACCTTCAACGCACACGCACAGGGCCAAACGTCCAGCTTTACGCGGCTTTCCTCTCTTTCCAACGTGCGCCATGGTTACACCGCCTCGAATAGCGAATCAATGACCGGAATTCCTCCATAGCGACCAGCTCCATACCCCTTACTCTTCTTTTCGCCCTTTCTCAATGAATAATCGGACAGAGGACCGAGCGTCGAAGCCCCGTCCACCTTTTTCTCGGTTATCCAGATCTGATCACGCCTGAGCAAATCCATGATCGAATCCATATGCGCCGTAAAGAGCAGCTGCGCACCGTGTTTGTTCAGCCTTTTATCTGTAAACAAGCTAATCAATGCCTCGGTTAGCTTCGGGTGAAGTGAGCAATCTATTTCATCAAAGAGCAAGGTCTTTCCATTCTGAAATGCACGCAACGCCGCCGCGGCAGCAGAAAGGAACGAGCGAGTACCCACCGATTCGTCGGGAGCGGAAAACTCCACATCGGAACGTGCGCCCTCATGGATAAAAACCGCAGTCTTTGTTGGCGTACCGATAATGCGCTTCGCCATTTCGGGCGTAAACACGGCCGTCAATTGATCCTCGGGTATAGGGGTAACATCCTTTGCCTTGATGTCGGAAATGCCCAAATCCGCACGTCGCGCAAGAGAAATCAGCCGATTGCGCATCTCCTCTCCGAACTTGCCCTCGATGACAGGACCATAGATGCTCATATCCGTATGATCGAAAGGCGCGTCGTAAATCAACAGCCCCGTGCTGATCCACGTATACGGAGCAACAAGTTCCTCGACGCCCTCCTGCGCTCCACGGGATAAAAGCAAAGAGTTTGGTTTCGAACGCAAATACTCGCGATGTTTTTTCAATTTAGCCATGCGAGATGTCGTTTGGAGCTCTACATCGCCGTCCTGGCTCCTTGAGACCCGAAAAAGAAGCTGCGGCAATTTCGTCTCGTAACGATATAGCTCTTCGTTCATGATTTTCGATGCGTTGTAGGAGAACGAATAATCATAACGTTTCGATTTGTACTCGAAGACGATCTCGAAAGACGTCTCTTTGTCTGCGCACCCCTGATCGAGTCTGAACGGATTGTACAGCAGCGACTCGTCGGGCATCATGGAAGCGGATTCGCGCACAATCCGCCTAAACACACTCACCGCATCTATAAACATGCTTTTACCAGATGCGTTAGCTCCAAAAATACCAGCAGTAGACAGATAGCTATAGCCTGAAAGCCCGGGAACCTCTTTTTCTATAACCCATTCGGGATATTCCGAATAAGCGGAGGCAACGAACGAAAAGGTCTGCTCATCTCTAAAGGAGCCGAAATTCGACAAAGAGAACTGAATGAGCATGGCGATCTCCCATCAGATGATATCGAAGGGTTCGTACCCGGATATCCAATTTATCTATCGAGTATAACAACAGTTTGATAGTAAAAGTGCAGTTTTGCTGCGAAATCTAACTATTAGTGTCAATATAGAAACGCCATTGCATAAACGGAAAACATCAATTGCCTGTTATACCACGCCATCGAACTGATAGGTCTCCCATATATCATCGAACGTGGTACCCGGGATAAAGCGTCCATCTTCCTCGAAGGTGAGCCAGTAACCACGAAGGCGATAGTAGTTCGATTCCGCGAGACGCCGAAGCGCGGATGGCTCGTCTTCGACCGTGAGGCCGCGGGATTCCATCAGGGAAAGCTGCTCCCCGAACGAACGCGGAGGTTTCATCGAGATAAAAAACGACCCCGCCTGGTTCGCTCCATTTCCATGGGTCGCGTGCGGGGTACTGTCATCGAACATTCTACCCATCGTGACCCCCATTCAATACCGCCTATCGATTGCTTGGCATCAAACGAAACAATGGGACGATATGCGCGATTACCCAAATGACTCCCGCTGGGGCACCGTCGGAAGCCCCGCGCGCCTTACGACCTCCCCTACTGATGCTCGCCGCGATGGTGATCGGACAGCCAGCGGTAGTAGGCGACGCGGCGCATGGCGACCTGACCGAGGTTGAAGTCGACGAACGGCAGGCTGTTGATCTCGAAGATGTGCAGGTCGCCCTCGTCGGTGATAGCCACGTCTATGCCGAGCGTGCACAGCTCGACGCCGCGTTGCTCCCCGAACCACGCGGGGACCGTGGCCGCGAGCTCCTGCAGGCGCTCGACGATTGCCTCCCAGCAGTCGGGACGGTTGGCCTTGAGGAACGGCTCGAGCTCGGCCATGCCGCCACCTTGGTTGATATTCGAGACGATCTTCTGCCCGATGCCGATGCGCACGAGCATGCTCGCGGGCTCCCACTCGCCCGACCCGTTCTTTTCCATATGCACGCGGCAGTCGAACGGGTCGCCCGCGGCGCTGCGCGACGAGACGTACTTCTGGGCGATATGGAATTGCTTGCGGGGCGGATCTTGAAATCACGAGCCGCTCGACGTTCGTTGTATATGGCGCCTGACCTCGAAGATAAGAATGCGCCCCGACGTCAATATGACATCAGGGCGCAGGAAATCGCGATGCCTCTGCCGAGCCAAATCAAGCAGTCAGATTAACCTCACCGAACCAGCCGCATTTGGGCGTGGAGAGGGCACTGTAGTACTCGACCCACTCGTCAAGCGAGATCGTACGGATGGAACCGATGTTATCCATGACCTTTCCGTTGCCGATATAGATGGCAACATGGCCATAGATACGACCGGCAGCACTCGCTGGAGAAGAATCGACCGCGATGATCATGCCGGGCTTGATCTTGGATGGAGACAACTCGCAGTACGCATAATACATGTCGTCGGCGTTACCGCCCCAACTTCCGATGTCGGCATTCTGGAACACATAAGTAACCCACGCCGCGCACAGACCGCCACCGGGGGAAGGCGTGGTCTTGCAGGCTTCGATAACGCGAAGCTGAGCATCACTCAGGTAATGAGCTACCTTGCCATCGGTTCCGAAATTGTAATCGACACCGTCGATCACCTGGGATCCGATTACCATCGCACCGTCGGCGGCAAAATACGACCACCCAGACCCATCATTCCATTCAATCCAACCGGTGAACATTGCACCGGTGGAATCAAAGTAATAATACTGGCCGGAAATGCTCCACTTACCCTTGAGCGTCTCGCGCGTGTCTCGCTTGAAATAGTACTTCTTACCACCAAGTGTCCACCAGCCCTGCGCTGCTGCACAATTCTGGTCCTTGGAGAAATACGAGCGCTTTCCATTCGCCCACGTATGCCAGCCGATAACCGATTGACGGGTCGGCTCATCAAAGTAATAAATCCTGCCATCGACCGTCCACTTGAATTTGGCAGCGGCGCCCCCATGGGAGAGCGAGAAGTAGCTAAGCGTTCCCTCGTCCCAATCATAAAGACCGATGAATACGTAACCGTCCTCGGTAACCTTATAGAAAGAGCCCTCGATGGAATTGAGGCCGGAAGACACCTGCGGCGTGCGCCGAGTCTCTGGATCGAAATAATACCTATGGCCGTCAAGAGTCCACCAGCGCTTCGCGGCAGCGCCGTCATTATTTTTCGAAAAATAGGAGACCGTTCCATCTTCCCAACGATGCATGCCCATGTAGACAGAGCCGCTATCTTGAATAAGGTAATATTTATCGCCAATCTGCGCGTAGCCCGGAAGAAGCGTCTTGCGTGTCACCGGATCGAAATAATACCGATCGCCGCCGATAATCCACCAAGCTTTTGCCGCAGCTCCGCCCTTATTCTTGGCAAAATACGAGCGGGTGCCATCTTCCCATGTGTAAAAATCGAATATCTGAGCGAAAGACTGCTCATCGAAGTAGTACACCTTATCGTCGAGCTCGAGAAGACCGCCGACGGCGTATCCTTTGGAGTTGAAGTAATACGTAACGCCGTCAATGGTGTAAAACTCGTCGGTCAGGACTTCCCCACTGGAAAGAACGAATGTGTATCCGTCTTCGTCTTCGAACAGAACACCCTTGTCATCTTCCGCGAGAATGGCTTTATTTGAATCAACGTCTTCGGAATCGGCAGGCGACTCGTTATCGATATCTTCGGAAGACGGATCGGAGACGACAGCAGACTCCGAATCGGCGGCAACTTCGAGATCTTCATCTTTCTCGACTTCTTCAGCGGGCTCAAACTCGAAAACACTGTCGGAAGAAAGATTCTCCTCGTTCGAGTCAACGGTTTGAACTTCTTCTGATTTAACGCTAGTGTCCGACTCGACATCATCGTTGCAGCCCGCTTCAACATCCAAGGAATCCGAACTTCCAGAAACCGGATCGGAAGGTTCTCCCGTCATTCCTTCGGAACCAGCAGGATCATTAGCAGACGACTCTAAAACGTCACCGACAACCTCGGAGTTGACGCTATCGACATTTGCGCTCTGCACCGGGGTCTCGTTGAGCTCGTCGGAATCAGACAGCTCGGAACCGCCGTCAATGGCCACCGAACCGTTTTCATCCTTAGTGGCGACGCAGTCCGTGGGATAATCTTCCGCTACCGCAACGCTAGGTGAACCTATACTGAATACCGATAGACAGCAAGCGAGCGTCAACGCTATCGAACGCATTCTCAATCTACGCATGTCAATCCCCTCAAAACGACACAATCCTTAGATCTGGTAACTGAAAAAGAAATGAATGACCCATCGGGGTTGAACAGAGCATGCGTCTTGACGTCTCCCACATATCCTAGTCGGCGAAACTGCGATTAGCATGTACAAGAAGAAGGCCGCACCCGTAATGGATGCGGCCTGAATCGAAATCCAGTTTCGCAGGAACTCAACCGTACGATACCAGGAGGCCCGCCAAACGATGCGTCGGATAGACGGCACGCTGACGATCAAGCCAAGCTACTTACTTGTCTTCACATAAATCGGGCTGAAGGCACCGCAGGCGCTCGCGGACGGACCGACGGCGCGGACCTTGTAGTAATAGGCTTTGCCGGATTTTGCCGAAGTATGATTGAGAACGGTTCCCGACGTCTTGATGAGCTGGGTGTACGTGCCGTTCTTGCTCGTAGAGTAATACACCTGGTACTTGGTGGCGCCAGTGCAAGACGTCCAGGTAAGGCGCGGCTTACCCTTCGATGTCGAACCAACAGTCACTTTAGGACGCGCGTAGTCGCAAGCGCGCAGCTTGATCGCACTGAAGGCACCACAGGCGCTCGCGGACGGACCGACGGCGCGGACCTTGTAGTAGTAGGTCGTCCCAGGCTTGGCGGACGTGTGGTTGAGAACCGTACCGGCGGTCTTGATGAGCTGGGTGTACGTGCCGTTCTTGCTCGTAGAGTAATACACCTGGTACTTGGTGGCGCCAGCGCAAGACGTCCAGGTAAGACGAATCTTACCCGTCGAGGCCGTATTGGACACCGTCACCTTCGGCTGGGCGTAGTCACAAGCGCGGAGGACCACGGCGCTAAACCCGCTATTGGCACTTGTAGTGGAGCCAATGGCTTTGGCCTTGTAATAGTACGTCGTACCAGGCTTGGCGGACGTGTGGTTGAGAACAGTTCCCGCCGTGGAAACGAGACGGGTATATGTGCCGTTCTTGCTCGTGGAATACCAAATCTCGTATTTTTTAGCACCGCTGACAGCATTCCAAGTCAGGCGAATCTTGCCAGTGGAGGCCGTATTCGAGACTTTGAGCGTTGGAGCCTTAAGCTTGGTTACCGTGGTGGAACCACCACCGGTATCGCCGCCACCGCTAGAACCGCCACCAAACACGTTATACGTCACATAGGAAGCAGAGAATTGATCGATCGTGGGCATGAAGGACACGTAATTCGTCACGCCGGCATAGTCCCAGACATCGGAACGACTATTCCAGTGATTGCCACTGCCCGCCGTGGGGTCGACGATAACCCATTCACCGTCGATGTAAAGTTCTGCTCACCAGTGATCGATCTCAGATACGTTGGGTTCGGTCGACCAGTTTTGATAATCCCCTGCCGCTAGGCCCATATGGTGACCATTCACCAAACGCGCGGGAATGCCCTCGGCTCGAGCGAGCGCTATCGTGATTCCCGCCTCGCCAAGGCACACTGTAGCGACCTTGCCATTCTGGCTATTCGCGCTCGACTTGTTATTCAGCAGGTTGTAAACGTTGTCGTACACATCGCAGTACTGATTCTTACCAGTTTGGAACGCAACGTCATCGTAATAGAAGCGATCCGCAACGAAGTCATAGATGTTCTTGGCAGTCGCATAATCGCTTGCCGCATGCACGCGATTGGTGGCGACACGTTTGATGTAATTCGCCTGCGATGTGGTCAACGTGCTGATATTCTTGATATCCGCCATCGTCACATCGAGATAGCGAGACGGGTCGACATCGCTGTTCGAATCATACATCTGCTGATTCTTCTCGATAACGTTGTCCCATTCAAGCAAGACGACCGTGTCGTTGCTCTTAACACGGAAATTGATGTTCTTATTGAACGACGTACCATTGCGCTGGATGTTGATAACGTAATCGTCAGCGGGAAGATATCCGTAATTATTCTTGCTATTCGGCAGATCGGTCACATCGACTGTAAAAGAAAACGAACGATAATCCCCGTGATCCTTGCAGTAGGCGTACCCGATCCAATGAGAAGCCTTTTTGCCGTTAGGGTCGACGACCTGAGCATTGAAGCTGAGACGACCGTCGTTGCCAGGCATCGCCATCGGCGTTTCGCCCTTGATGGTCATCTTACTACCCGAAGTCGTGACTTTAAAATAATTATGATGTGACTGACCCACTTCGGTTGATACGAGGGAGCTCGTCGCGCTCACCGACCCCGGATCGAACGTTGCCCCTAATGCGGTCGTCGCAAACACACACGACAACAGCATGGAGCAGAATAGTGCGATGAATCTCCTTCTCATAATTCGACTCCTATTCTTTGAAACTCCGACACTATAGATGGATTGTACCCTCCAATCGGAGTAAGCGACCTCAAAAGCACCTTCTACCGATTACGAGCGTGGGGCGAAACGATGTCGAACAGAAAAGGGCGGATCCGATTTCGGACCCGCCCTTTTCAGTCGAATTCAATGAATCGACTACTCTACCGTGACGTCAACGGTGTTGCTGTAACCACCAGTGGCTCCATCTGCATCCACAGCGCGCACCCTATAGGTATATGTCACGCCGCGCTCGACGGAAACGTTGGTAAGCTTAATGCCTACAGTCGAGATCACTTTCTCGAACTCCCCGTCTTCACCGTCCTCAGAACGCCAAACCTCGTACTTCTCGGCGAGGTCGACCTTATTCCAAGTGAGCACGGGCACCCCGTCGCTCTCGCGGTTCGTCCCCTGGAGTTCGATCTTCACCGGCACGACGGAAGCGGAAACCGGATCGCTCATCGAGCTCGTCTGACCGTCGGCGAACGTAGCCTGAACCTTGTAGGTGTAATCCACACCCTCTTGCGCAGACGTATGCGAAAGCACCGTACCCTTTCCGGTGAACAGCTGGGTGAACTCGCCGTCAACGCCTGTGGTGGAAACATATACGACGTACCCCGTGGCACCGCTCATGGCCTTCCACGTCAGCTTGGGCTTGCCATCGCTGATGCGATTGGCAATCGCAACGTCCGGCTTCGCCATCGAGGGGTCACGCATCGCGGAGACGTTCTCGCTGAATGCGCCAAGCGTGCCCTTCTTGGAGACAGCACGGACCTTGTAGTAATACGTGATACCAGGTTTCGCGGAGGTATTGATGAGCTTCTGCCCGGCAGTCGTGATCAGGCGGTTGAACGTACCCGTCTTACCGCTCGTCGAACGATAAACCTGATACTTCGCGGCACCCGGTACCTTATTCCACTCGATCACCGGCACACCATCGCTCTCGCGATAGCTGACCTCGAGCACGATCTCGGTACCCATGAACTTACCGGAGACGATGTTGCTGAAGGCACCCTTGGTCGTTCCGTTCGAAGCGACGGGACGCACCTTATAGTAGTACAGCGTGCCTTCATCGATCGAGACGTTCGTGAGCTTGGAACCGGACGTCGTGCTGATGAGGCGATAGGACCCGACGCGTTTCGTCGAGCGCCAGACCTCGTAGCGAGCCGCACCATCGACCTTGCCCCACGACACGGTCGGATAGCCGTCGGAAGCACGATGCGAAAACTCGATCTCAACACGCGCCGCTTCGCCTGTTATGGAAACCGTATCGCTGAACGCGCCACGTCGCCCGGCGGCGGTCACACCACGGACCTTGTAGTAATACTTCGTCCCTGCCTTCGCGGAACTGTTGGTCAATACCTGACCGCTGCCGGTGTACAGGAGATTGAACGTGCCATCGACACCGCTCGTGGAGCGATAGACCTCGTACTTGACGGCACCGTCCAGCTTGTTCCAACGGATGACGGGCTTGCCGTCAACACGAGAGGTGACAGTCGCAGTAGGCTTGGCACATCCGCACTCGAACGTGCGAACCTCACTGAACACGCGGTCGGAACCCCTGATTGCCTTGAGCTTATAGCGATAGGTCACGCCAGCGCGAGCAGACGAATCGACATACTGAGACCCATCGGTCGTATCGATCTTCTTAAAGTAACCGGAGCCGGTCGCACGCCAAATCTCATACTCAACACCGTCAATGCCAGTCCAGCTCAAAACGGGTTTTCCGTCCTCATCGAAAGAGGCGTCGATCGTCGGCTTCAGGTAAGTCGGCACCGCTTGCGTCTTGGAATCGAACGTCTCCCCGTCGACGACGCAACGAGAACCGATACGGAACTTATAGGAGACGCCAGGCTTCAGGCCGGTAACCGTATAGGAATTAGAAGTAGTGGTCGCCTTCTCGTCGAACGTCTTGCCGCCATCATCCGAGACGTACACAACGTAGCGATCGGCGACTTCCTTACCGTTTACGACAGCATCGTCCCAACGTAGCGTCGCACGCGACGTGTCGGATTTGATCAGCACAGCGTTCTCGGGCGCAGGAGGAACGATATCGAAGGTGACGATGCGCTCACCGCCACAGTCACCACGCCAATCGTTCACATCGACGTACATGCCGTACTTATAAGCCGTCAGTTTGAAGGAAGCCTTACCGATCTTGACGACGTCATTGTACATGTACGTGGTGAAGTAATCCTTGCCCTCACCCGTCTGCGTAAGCACGGTACCATCGGGTGCCGTAACCGTAACGATAGGCTTACGAGGGGTACCCGTGTACACGCTCACGCCGTCATTGCTCAGCGTGATGTCGCAATCATTCAGGTCAGCGTACTTCCAACCGCAAACCGAGCATACACGGCTGCCGTCTTCCTGATCCTCATATTCGTGACCGGAAGCCACGTCGCCTTCAACGCGCTTTTCGGACCCGGATTCAGATTCATACACCGTATAGCCCTGAATGACGCACGTCGACTTCAGCTCGTCCTTAACCGTGACCTTCTCTTCGATGCCGTTATCGGCGTAGAAGTGGTAGTCCTGACCGATAAGGACCCATCCGGTCTGCATCTTGCCGCTGAGGAAATAGTAGGAGTTTCCGTCAGCATCCTTGATGGAGCCGGTGAAATTCTCGATGACCTTGCCGCAACGAGAGCAGCTCACGGTGCCGCTCTCGACATCGAGTTGCGGCTCATGGCACTTCGACCCGATCTCAAAGGAGTCGATAACACCGTTCTGAATGTCGTTGATATCGACCGTCATCGTGTCACCGGAGATGGACACCGTGAGATAGGTAGCGCTGTAATCGATTGTCGCGAGCGCAAAGATCTTGTCGTAATCGAATTTGCCCTGCGAGGTGATGGAGTACTCCTTGCCGCCCGTCGAGCCGCAGATGTAGTACACCGTACCCTTCTCGTCCTGCTCCCCCGCCTTCAGAGGATTGGTGCGCGTGGCGCTATGGTCGTGGCCGGAGAATACTGCATCGATTCCAGCCTTATCGATGGCGTCAGGGAGAATCTCGTAAACGATGTCGTTGCCGCCAGTCGAATTGGTAAAGTACGGCGGCTGATGCGTGAAGAGGACACGCCATTTCGCATTCGATGCATTGGCATCCTGCTCAAGCCAGGCTGCCGCCTCGCGCATCTGCGCGCCATTATTCGCATAGTTCATCACGGCGATGTACAGATCACCATACTGAACAGACCAGTAGCTACCCGGAGCAGTCGTGTCGTTGTGATAGATGGCAGATGCGATAGAGCCATCAGCGTCGCCCGTGTACTCATGGTTTCCGAGCGCGCTGATCACTTCGGTGCCCTTAAGACTCGGATCACCGAAGAGGTTGCCCAAAACAGGCCAATCCTCGTAAAGCGTCGGATCGTCGGAAGCGTCACCGGTCTGGGCTCCGAAATCATAGGACCCCGCACCGAGCTGCTCGATGATCGTTTCGATATTCGTGCGATCTTGATCCTGGATGTCTCCGATCACGAAGAAGCTGTGGCTCGTCGGATCAGACGCGGACGTCGTGAATTCCCGCGTGTCGCTCATCGCGCCTTCGGCACCGACGCTGAACTCATAGGTGGTCTCCGGGGCGAGACCCTCGAGAACAACGCTGTTCGCGATGGCGGAGGAATTGCCGTTCTTAGAGAAATAGACCTGCTTGCCCTCTGCATCGACGGTAGTCCATGCATCGGACCCCTTCACCGCGTAGCGAAGAATCTGTTTGCCTTCGGCAACGGGACTGCTGAGCCATCCGATGCTCTTCTGCGTGGCGAGATCTTCAACAACATTGAAGCGGATACCGTCAGGCTTGCCGGTTTCATCGCCCTGAGCACCGTATACGGATACGGTGAATTCGAACGAATACTCTTCGCCCTTCTTTGCGACGATCACGGTGTTGCCCGCTTCGGCACTGAACGCATCTGTCACGAGTTTGCCTTCAGCATCGGTGGTTCCAACGAGCTCGCCCGTCTCCGTTTTGCTGATCTCGGCGCCCTCGACGGGATTACCGTCGGTATCGGTTACCGTGATGGTCACCTCTTTGCCCTGCAGAGTGGGATCTGCGCTGATAGTCAAAGGAGCGACAATCGGCAATTCCTTCTCGGATTCCGCCAACGTTCCGTAGGCACCGTCACTCGTCTCAAAACTCAGACTTTTTACAGTGTATTTGAAGACGTCGCCGTCCTTGAGGTCCGTCGGAATATCAACCGTGAGCGTCGCGATGAGGTTGTCGTCGGTCACAGCGTCCGGTTGACGTTCGACCTCGATAGAAACGGTCCTCGTAAGCTTGCCGTAAGAAGATGTACCTTCATATCCCTGAGCAAACGTAACCTCATAGTCGGGGAATAGATTTCCGAGGGAAATGGAGATATCACTCTTATTGATCGTGGCACCCGATCCGCGAATTTCGAGGGCGACGGTCTTGCCGATCACGGCGTTTTCGCTTGTAGGCTGAACGGCCACAGATGCCTGAGAGTCGGCTGCGCCCGTATCGACGGTAAAATGACGGGTCACGGACGCATCGTTACCAAATGCATCCTTCATAGACACGGTCACGGTATGGGGACCGTCGAGAAGCTCACACTCGTAAAGGTACGCACGATTGACGCTTTGATCGTATGCGGCCTCATATTTATCATTGTCGAGCACGTTCACGCCGTCGATCTGAAGACGAACGGTGGCCGGATCGATACCGGACGTGAAATCATTCTCGACATCATGGAACGCGGTTGTGATGTTTACGACGTTGGCGTCGATCGTAGCGCCATCCTCAAGTTCCACGTCATTGAGCGTGATGGAATCGATGACAGGGCTGTCGACGTCGTCGTCATTCGCACCGTATACAAACTGAAGATTGTCGAAGTAAATCGAATTGGCGGACTTCGTACCCATCTTGGTGCCCGCAACATACATGAGACGCAGCGTCATGCTCGCTGGAATCTTATACGGTGCCTGCAGGTGCGTCAGGTCCGCCTCGAGGTACTTCCAACCCTCCCAATAGATACCGGGCTGTTCCTCACCACTGGAGACAGCGGCATTCTTGGGCTCGAGCGTAAAATCGTAAGGCTGGGTATTACCCGCTCCGTCCACAACATATCCGCGGAGCCAGAAACCAGCCTGGCTACCATCGCCTTCATATTCGATACCGACGCCCTCGGGAGCATACACCCATACGCCGATACCTGTCGGGGTTCCGGGAATCTCGAATTCCTCGCTCGTGCCGATGCAAGCGCCCTCGGTTACCTCACCGCATTGCGTGAAGTCATAATTGAGCTTCAAAGATTTCTCGTTAAAACGAACGGGCTCATCATCATCGATGCTCACGATCTCAATGGATTCGTTGCCACCGCGACCGTAGTTGCTGTGGGACAGAATACCCGGGTTCTCCTCGGTTCCGATGTAGTAGTCCTCAGCCAAGGTTACCTCACCGGATTCACTTTCAACATCCTCGAAGTCCCAAACGATCGTCGGCTGGACACCGACGTTGACCTTAACTTCGCCTCTGACGGAATCGTCCCACTTGGAAACAACCGTCGCCGTTCCGTGAAGGTCGGAGCCGTTCGAGGAGATAAAGAGATTGCCTTCGAATGATCCAAGCGCCGGATCGGAAATGGTCCAGATGAGATCGCCATCGTTATAGTGGATCTCTCGCTTTTCGGAGCGAACGACAACACCGAGATCGCTCGTCTCGTTGAAACCGAGATTCACCTCATCGGACGCGAAGTAAATCTCATCGGGCTTTACGATCTCGATGGTGGTACTACCGACTACAGAGCCATCGAGCGTGGTTTCCACAGTAACAGTACCCTCTTGGTCTCCAGCCTTGAAAACGCCCGTGGAGGCATCGATGGTACCGAGCTCCTTCGAATTGTCGGCAAGTTGGAAAGCAATGCCCTCAGGCAGATCCGTGGGAGCACCAGCGGTGTCCACACCCTTTGCGGTAAACGCAACCTCGGAACCAGGCGTGTATGCCTCGTTGTTCGGAGAAAGCGAAGCATGGTCGAACTCGCCCGTCGGAGTCGAACTCGAAACGATGAGAATAGAGGATGAGACATAGCGCTCGGCACCATCGCGCGGGGAGTTCTTGACGGTCAAGCCCTCCTCGCCCTCAGTGCGAGAGGCGAACGTGGCGGAACCGCCCGCATCGAGCTCGAGCACCTTCACGCACCCGGCGTTTGCCATCATCTGAGCGATCTCGGTATTCGGACGACCATGGGACGTCGGTGCGAAGTTCCCGTGACTCGTGACCGTCAGGATGCTGCCGTCCTCCCTGATGCCGATTGCACAGCGAGAGTACGTGATGTTTTGGAAGCCGTCTTCGGGCAAAGGAAGCGGCTTTCCGTCCTCGACAAGCAGCGAGTTGCCACCGACCGCCATCTGAAGATCGGAAAGATCACTCGAATTGCGAATAACCGGCTCTCCGTCTTTCGTGATGCCGAAATACCAGCGACCGTTATTGGGATGGCAGACCTCGCCCTCCATGACGAGAGCGCCCATAGGCTCACCGGTCGCCATGTTGAAGAAGTCCGCATTGATGGCGGCGACCACGGTTTTCCCCGGATTATCCCGCTCGTAGGCCTTCGCCTGGTCGGTAGTACGGGTCAATGACCACTCATCGGCACTGTTCTGACCGTAGCCCGCGACGATCTCGATATCGTCTTCAGCCAAGTCGACTTCGGCAAAATACTCGATATTCTGATGATCTCCGCTTGTCCTGTTCGCAACGACTTCGTGCTGGACGGCGCCGTTCGCCAACGGCGTGACCGTATCGCTTACCAACACCTCGTCGTTTGCAATACCCGTCCAGGCATTCGCTCGCTGAGATGCGAACGCTTCTTGCAACCCCGCTCCGCCGAGACAGGCCGATAAGCAAGCGACTGTCCCGACAAGGAGAGCGGCAAATCGCCTTCTACTCCGCATGAGGAACCCTCCATTGACAACTAACCCAACACGACAGGAGCGATCGCGTCGGAAAAGTTGGTGTAAGGGCCGAGGCGCGATAGCGCCGCTGTG
>CAZRPL010000029.1:0-22723 GCA_964602045.1 uncultured Collinsella sp.
GCTTGATCACGCGGGCGGGCACGCCGGCCACCACGGCGCCCGCGGGCACGTCCTCGACGCATACGGCGCCGGCCGCGACCACGGCGTTCTCGCCCACATGGACGCCTTCGAGCACCACGGCGTTGGCGCCGATCATGACGTTGTCCTCGATGACGACGGGCGTGGCGCTCGCCGGTTCCACGACGCCCGCGAGCACGGTGCCGGCACCGATGTGGCAGTTTTTGCCCACGGTGGCTCGGCCGCCCAACACCGCGCCCATATCGATCATCGTGCCGGCGCCGATGACTGCTCCGATGTTGATGACGGCGCCCATCATGATCACGGCGTTGTCGCCGATCTCCACGCGGTCGCGGATGATCGCACCCGGCTCGATGCGCGCATTGACGCCCCTGAGGTCGAGCAACGGCACGGCGGAGTTGCGGCGGTCGCATTCGATGTCGGCGTAGACGATGTCGTCGGCGTGAGCATCGATCACGGTGGCGAGTTCGGCCCACTCGCCGAACACGGTGCGGCCTTCGGGTCCGCCGTAGACGTGCGCGGAGCCCCAGTCGATGTCGGCGCCCGCGCGTTCGCGGACATAGAGCTTGACGGGGGTCTTCTTCTCCGCCGACGCGATGAAATCGATGATCTCCTGTGCGTTCATATCAATCCTCTCATGGGTTGGTTGGGGGTTGGTTGGGGACGTGTTCCTCTCAACCCATTATGGGTTGGTTGGGGACGTGTTTCTCTCAACCCATTATGGGTTGGTTGGGGACGCGTTCCTTTCAACCCATCTCAGAACATCAGCTCGTCAAAGGTGTAGAAGCCGGGCTCGCGCTGGGCGAGCTTCGTGGCGGCGGCAAGGGCGCCGTTGACGAAGATCTGCCGGCTCGTCGCGCGATGGGTGAGCGAGACCTCCTCGTCGGTGCCGAAAAACGACACCGTGTGAACGCCGGCGACGGTGCCGCCGCGCAGGGCGTGCACGCCGATCTCGTGCGCATCGCGCGCGCCGCACATGCCTTCGCGTCCGAACACGGGACGCGCCTGCGCATCCTCGCGCGCTCCAATCACCTCGTCGAGCAGCATCTTGGCGGTGCCGCTCGGCGCGTCGGCCTTCTGGTTGTGGTGGCACTCGACGATCTCGACGTCAAAACCGGGCAGCTCGCGCGTGGCCTGCGCGGTCAGGTGCCGCAGTGCCGCAACACCGATGGAGTAGTTGCCCGACCACATCACGGGCACTTCGGACCCCAGCTCACGCAGCTGCGCGAGCTGTTCGTCGGTATAGCCGGTCGTCCCGCTCACCACCGCGCAGCCGCTGCGGCGCGCATACGCGAGCGTGGCGGGCAGCGTCGCCACGTTGGAAAAGTCGATGAGTACGTCCGCGGCGGGCGCGTCCGTAGCTTCGGCGAGGTCAAAACCAAACTGCGCAACCACCTCAAACACGGCATCGCCCGAGGCATCGCGCATCGATTCGGCGGTCGAGCGGATAAGCGAGCCCATGCGCCCCGCTCCCATGATCGCGATCCTAAGCAAGCAGACCAGCCCCCTTCATGGCCTTGACAAGCTTTGCCCGGTTACCGTCGGCCATCGGCACGAGCGGCAGGCGGTAGACGGCGTCGCACAGGCCCATCTGGACGCACGCCTCCTTGACGGGAATCGGATTGACCTCGCAGAACAGCTCGTGGATGAGCGGCAGGCTCCGTACCTGGATGTCGCGCGCCCGCGCCACGTCGCCGTCCAAAAACGCCCGAACCATCTCGTGCACGAGCGCGGGCTGGATGTTGGCCCACACCGAGATCACGCCGGAGGCGCCCAGGCTCATGAGCGGCACGACCATATCGTCGTTGCCCGAGAACATCTTGAAGTCGGGCCCGATCAGATGCGCGATATCGCTCGCGTAGGCGATCGAACCGCTCGCCTCCTTGATGCCCATCGCGTTTGGATGCTCGCTCAGGCGCTCGACGTTGGCCACGCTGATGGAGCAACCGGTGCGCCCGGGCACGTTGTACAGGATGCAGGGGATGTCCACGGCGTCGAGCACCGTGGCGAAGTGGCGATAGATGCCCTCCTCATTGCTCTTGTTGTAGTAAGGCGTGATGAGCAGCAGGCCGTCGGCGCCGAGGCGCTCGAAGGCAAGGCTCTTCTCGAGCATGGTCTGCGTGCTGTTGGAGCCCGAGCCGGCGATGACGGGGACGCGGCCCGCCACGCGTTCGACCACGAAGCTCACGACTTCCTCGTCTTCCTCGTGCGTCATCGTGGACGACTCGCCGGTAGTACCGAGCGGCAGCAGGGCGTCGGTGCCGGCGTCCAGATGGAAGTCGATCAAGCGCCCGAGCGCGTCGAAATCCACGCTGCCGTCTGCGCGAAACGGGGTGATGAGGGCGACGATCGAGCCCTCGAGCTCACGGATATCCATAGCGTATCTCCTTACTGTTGCAGACGCGCGAGCAGGGCGCGGCCGGTTTCGGTCACATCGAGCGTGGAAAAATAGTCCGCCGGCGTCTCGGCGCGGCGGATGAGCTCGCAGGTGCCGTCGCTGTGCAGGAGCACCTCGGCGTGGCGCAGGCGGCCGTTGTAGTTGTAGCCCATCGCATGGCCGTGCGCGCCGGTGTCGTGGATCACGAGTAGGTCGCCCATCTCGATCTTCGGCAGGGCGCGATCGTGCGCGAACTTGTCGTTGTTCTCGCACAGGTTGCCCACCACGTCGTAGATGCAGGTGGCCTCGGCGGCGCTCTTGTCCGGGCCGCCCGTCTGGCCCATCACCGTGATGTGGTGGTAGGCGTCGTACATCGCCGGGCGGATGAGATCGCAGGCGTTGGCATCGACCCCGATGTAGTCCTTGTAGATGCGCTTCTCGTGGATGGCACGGGTGACCAGGCAACCGAACGGTCCCATCATGAAGCGACCCATCTCGGTGAAGATCGCGACATCGCCCATGCCGGCGGGCACGAGGATATCCTCGTAGGCGCGACGAACGCCCTCGCCGATCGCGCGGATGTCACAGGCCGCCTCGTCGGGGCGGTAGGGGATGCCCACGCCGCCCGACAGGTTGATGAAGCCGATATGCACGCCCGTGGCCCGCGCAAGGCGGACGGCGAGCTCGAACAGGATGCGCGCGAGGGCGGGGTAGTAGTCGTCGCCATGCGTGTTGCTCGCCAGGAAGGCGTGGATGCCGAAGGTCTCGGTACCGCGCGCGGAGAGCATGCGGAACGCCTGCTCGAGCTGGTCGGCGGTCATGCCGTACTTGGAATCCCCGGGGTTGTCCATGATGCCGTTTGCCAGCTGGAACAGTCCGCCCGGGTTGAACCGACAGCATGCCGTCTTGGGAATGGAGCCGACCGCGCGCTCGTAAAAGTCGATGTGCGTGATATCGTCGAAGTTGACGATCGCCCCGAGCTCGGCGGCCATGCGGAAATCCTCGGCGGGCGTATCGTTCGACGAGAACATGATCTCCGTGCCACGGATGCCCATGGCGTCGCTCAGCATGAGCTCCGTGGCGCTCGAGCAGTCGCAGCCGCATCCGTACTCCGCGAGGATCGAGATGAGCCGGGGATTGGGGTTGGCCTTGACGGCGAAGTACTCGGTAAAGCCGGGGTTCCAAGAGAACGCCTCGCGCACATCCTGCGCACGCTGGCGGATACCCGCCTCATCGTAGAGATGAAACGGGGTGGGGAACCGGTCGGCGATAGCGACGAGCTGGTCTTTTGTCACAAAAGGGGTCTTTGGCATCATGCCTCCTTGATAGCGCTCCTGCACGATCGATGCAGACAGTCCTGTGGGTATTCCCCACAGGCCCACTCGGCGAAGCCGCGCCCGGCCGTCGAGTTCGGCGGGATTGCCTTTGCACGGGGTCGTCGCCTGCCGGCTCGCCCGCGCGCCATCGCACCCGCGCCTCTATCGAATGGAGCAACCCTACCATGAAACACTTTGCCCAACAAGAGTAAACCCTGCGATGACACGGGTTGGAAACGTACGATGAGGCGGGCGTATACTGAGGTACCCCGCACGCGATGATCCGGAGGTGCCATGAACGCGACCGATATCGATACCGAGGCCGAACTCGCCGAGCTTATCCGCTTTCGCCGGGAGCTCCATCGCATACCGGAGCTTGACGACGATCTGCCCGAGACGATCGCCTACGTGGAGGATGCCCTGCACTCGATGTCGTGTGAGCTGCTCCATCCCGCCCCCTCCTGCGTGTGTGCGTTTTTCGACGTCGGCGCGCCGCGCAGCGTGGCGATCCGTGCCGACATGGACGCGCTGCCCGTGCGGGAGGCGACAGGCGTCCCGTTTGCCTCCGAGCACGGGGGCCGCATGCATGCCTGCGGACATGACGCGCATATGGCCATGGCGCTCGCGGCGGCGCGGTGGGTCGACCGCACCGTGCGCGCGGGATCACCGAAGCTCGCGCGCAACGTGCTGTTCGTGTTCCAGCCTGCGGAGGAGACCACGGGTGGTGCCAAGCGCGTGTGCGAAAGCGGCGTGTTCGAGCGGTTCGCGGTCGAGCGGATCTTCGGGTTCCACGTGTGGCCCGACCTGCCATGGGGCACGGTGGCGTCGCGTCCGGGAGCGCTGCTCGCGCGTTCGAGCGAGACGCACATCCATATCCAGGGGGCCGCGCTGCATATCGCCAAGACCTATGGGTTGTCCGATACCGATAGCCACGACGCCGCGCTGGCGGCCGCCCGCTTTTTGGTATCGGAGCGCTGGCTCATGCGCCGCCTGATGCAGGACGAACCGTGTATCGCGCAGTTCGGCATGGTAGAGGCGGGTACCGTGTGCAACGCGGTGGCGGCCGAGGCGCACCTTGCCGGCAGCCTGCGCGTGTTTTCCGACGAGATGTTCGAGCGGGCGAAGTGCGAGCTGCGCGCCACGCTCGACGAGGCGTGCGCCTCGACCGGTTGCACCGCTACGATCGAGTTCGCGGAAGGGTATCCGCCGGTGACCAACGATCCTGCGCTGTTCGCCGATGCTGCGGCGGCCTTGCCCGAGCTTGCGCATATCGATGATCCGCTGCTGATCGCCGAGGACTTCGCGTTTTACCAGCGTCACCTGCCCGGTGTGTTCTTCTTGCTGGGTGTCGGCGCGCCCGAGGACGGCGATGCGGCGGCATGCGGTGGGCTGGGCTGTGCCCGCTCCGCGCTGCATACGAGCGACTTCATGTTCGACGAGCGCGTGCTGCTGCACGGGGTCGACGTGTACCGAAAACTGCTGATGCTCCCGTAAACCGACAAGATGGTGCCAGGTTCAATCTTGTCGCCTATCGACAAGACGATGTAAAAACGCCTGACGTGATGTTGCCCTTTGCGTACGGCCAGGTCAGGTGATTCGAGCTTTGCCCCCAAAGGAGCAGATTCCGCAGTATCTTGCACCTGTCGACTATGCAAGACGATATCGATATCTATCTGTCGACTATACAAGACAAGTCCGATATCCTTCTATCCGCTATCCGGGTGCTGCTCCTATTTCCAGGCAGTTCATCGCCTGATTTTGGCGGAGTGCCTACGATGGAACGATGATGGATTCCTGGCTCGTCGCAAAAGACATGGCATAAGACACTTGTGAGTGCTCCGTCATCTTCATGTCTGATTTGTTTTTGAGAAAGGGCTGTTCGGGTTTCTCGACCGTCGAACACCTCCTATTGACATGATTGAGGCCCGGTGACCTGAATCAGAGGTCATTCCCGGGCACATCGCTACGCATCCTATCCGCTTTCGTGGTATTCGGCAAGGACTGGGAGAGATACAGGATGCTATCATCCCTTCCTCACTCGCTGTTTCTTGAGCTTCCCTTTTGAGTTCGCCGCTTTGCGGCATTAGCTCCGGGCTAATGCGCGGCGCTGCGCCGTTTCCTATCCTAGTAGGTACGAATCGAACCCGAGGGAAGGAATCAACATGAGTTATCTTGCCAACCGCTTTGCACGTCGCTTCGTTGTCGCAGGTGCGTGTGCGCTGGCCATTGCCGGAACGCTGGGCCTGAGCGGATGCGGCGATGACGATCCCGTCGGATCGCAGGCCGGCGGAGCGGAAGAGGCTCAGCAGGCCGAGGAGGCCGAACAGGCCCAATCCGAGTACGATGTGACCATCGATGGCTGCACAGTCACGACCGACTACGAGGGAGCCCCCGCGATCATCGTCGACTTTACGTTCACGAACAATTCCGAGGAAGACACGTCGTTTGCCGTCGCATGCAATCAGAAGGCTTTCCAAAACGGCGTGCAGCTCGAGTCGGCTATCGTGAATGAGGATCTCGGCAACGGGTACATGGCTGAGATTAAGCCGGGCGGTACGACCGAAGCGCGCCTTGCCTACGCGCTGACCGACGAATCGGATGTCAGCGTCGAGGTCGAGGAGCTGATCTCCTTCGACGATACCAAGCTCGCCGAAAAGACGTTCTCTGTCGCGTAGAAAACATTTCGAACCGGGCGCTTCTCTACGGCGTGATGCCACGAAGCGCCCGGTTCTTTTCTGTATCATCAAAACGGTATCCATGGGAAGCGAGGGCCTCCAACGATGACCGAACGCCTGACCGAGGAAGTGCTCACGGAGCTGCTTGAGGCGCCGAGCATCGACTCGTTTATCGACAAGCACGAGTTCCCGTCCTGTTCGCTGTCCGAGTATCTGCAGCAGATGCTCGAGAAGAAGCATCTCGAACGGGCTCGCGTCGTGCGCATGGCAGATCTCAACGAGACGTTCGGATACCAGATCTTCACCGGTGCGCGCAACCCGTCGCGCAACAAGGTCCTGCAGATCGCCTTTGCCATGGCGTTGACGCTTCGCGAGACCAACCGGGCGCTTTCGGCGGCAGGAGCGAGCACGCTCACCTGTAAAAACCGCCGCGATGCCATCATCATCTTCTGCATCGATCACGGATGCTCGCTGCAAAAGGTGAACGAGGAGCTCTATCGGCTGGGCGAGGAGACGATCTGCTAACCGGTATATGCCGCGGACACGGACGGCGCGTCGCCCGTGTCCGCGCGAGCTGGTAAGATAGCCGGCATGGATACCGATAGCTCGAAACATACCGCCTATACCGTGGCGCCGACCGGAACGTCAGGTCATCGAGACTCGTCGTCTTTCGAAGACGGCGAGCTCGATGCGTTTTTGGCGACCACTGATCGTGCGGACAGCTGGCGTGTCGAGCGCACCCTCAAGTGCTCACCGTTCGAGACGACGGAACTCGTGAGCTTCGTCGGCGCGGGTGGTGGTGCGCTCGGCCCGTTCGTGCGCAAGCGGATTGATTGCTCGGCGGGTGTCGGGTCGGCGTACGAGACGCTGTGGGCGGCGCAGCGGCGAGGACGTCGCATCATGTCCGTGCCCCGAATCGTCGAGTGCGCGCGTACGGGCGAGATCTTGACCGTCGTGACGGAGTACGTCGACGGCCCCACACTCGATGAATTCGTGTACGGGCGTGGACCTTCGTCCGCACTGGCGCGGAACATGGGCATCCTGCTGTGCGATGCCGTGGCCGAGTTCCACGAGGGCTTTACCACGCCGCTCATCCACCGCGATCTCAAGCCGAGCAATATCATCGTGAGCAACGGGCGTCCGGTGGTCATCGATTTCGGCATCGCGCGGACGTGGAGCAAGTCCGCGCAGACGGACACCGCGTACTTTGGGACGCGGCCGTATGCGCCGCCCGAGCAGTACGGGTTCGGTCAGACCGACGTGCGCAGCGACGTGTACGCTTTGGGCAAGCTGCTGATCTTTTGCGCCACCGGCGACGAGGTGCGCACGACGAACGATGAGCGCTCCCTGGTGGGGGCGGGGCTCGACCCCTCGCTTGCCGCGGTTGCGGCCCGAGCGACGGCGTTCGACCCGGCGGATCGCTACCAAAGTGCTCGCGAGCTGATGGATGCGCTGTGCGATGTCGAGGTCCGAAGCCCTGGTCTCGGTGCCGCTTCCAGGCATTCGACGGACTCGTCCAAGGCGACGGGGGAGCGGGGGCGTTCGAGGGCCGGCGGCACTTCGGACAGGGCGCCTTCCATGGAACGCGCCAACATCAATCCAGCGCCAACGAACTCCGAAGATCCTCAGGATCTTGACGAGGTTTTCCGCCAGGCGTTCTCGCGCCTACATATACCGTTGATCGCCGGTGACTTCTGGAACCTGTTCATGGTGCTGATGTATGTGATGTGCATCATCGTCAGCATCGAAAACATTATGGCGCCCCCACCCGATATGGCGGATTATCCGTTATGGTTTTTGGTGCTCGAGCATGTGCAGCTGTTCTTCATAGGGTACGGAGCGATCGTGTACCTCATGCTGGACAAGCGACGGCTGTGCAAATGGATCAAACCGCTGGCTTCGGTTCCTCGCCGCATCGAGGTCGCCGTGTGCGTGGGGATTGTGGTCTGGTGCTTTGCGTCGACGGTCGTGGCGGGGATAATCGCGGGCATCTAGATCTGCGCTCAAGTTCCACCTTAACGTAAACCTTACATACCTTAAAGGAGTACTTGAAGGTTGCTTATGCAACGGATAGCGTAGAATACCTGCGGAAAGAGCAAACCTGCAAGTGCAACTTGAAGGTTATAAAACGGATGAACCGGACACCCTTAAAGTTTAACTTGAAGGTTTGAGGGGAACTGCAGCCGTGCGATATCAGGCGTGGCCGCCATCCAAAAAGCGGCGACGGCTAAAGTAGTTGTACCAGGTGACCATGAAGGTCGAGATGAGCTTCATGGCCTGGTAGCCGATGCTCAGAAACGCGACGCCCACGAACATGAAGAGGTCGTTGAGACCCAGGCCGATCGCGGAGAGCAGCGCGAAGATGGTGAACTCGCGCTTGCGCGACAGATCGTCGCGACGCTCGAAGACGAAGCGCATGCTCAGAAAATAATTCACGATAACCGAGGCGATGAACGCCAGTGTGGTACCGACCAGGTAGTCGACGTGCAGCAGCTCGACGAGCGCGATCAGCAGCAGGTAATCCACCGCAAGGGAGGTGAAGCCCACCAAGGCGAACTTGGTGAACTGCTTAGCGGCGGGTTTGTTCAGCGCGTTGCGCACGACAACTCCTTTGCTGATGGCGAACTGGTACGTACCGGTAGTGCGTGTGGATACTCTAGGGCAAACGCATCAAAAAGGTAAGGGCATGGTCGAAAACGTAGTGAACTCAGCAGACCTTGCACACATTTGGACTTGTGGGCAGGCGATATACGCATAAAGGGTGCCGCCCCGTTCATACCGGGCGATCGTCGGCGGAGCTGTCGCCGTCCAGCAGCACCTTGCGCGTCACGAAGTTCCAGACCATGACGACGGCGGTGGCGCCGATCTTAACGACGCGGTAGTCGATTCCCGCCAGCGCGGTGCCGCCCCACATAAGTGCGTCGTTGATACCCAAGCCGGCGACGGACAGTGCGACGAAGACCGCGAACTCACGCCGCCGGCTCATGCCCTGCCGATGGTGGAACACAAAGCGCATACTCGCCACGTAGTTGAACACGACGGAGACCGCGAACGAGATCGTGGCGGAGGCGACCGGGTTCATGCCTGCAAGCTCGGTGAGCGCGACCATGAGTCCGTAATCGACGACGAACGCGGCGATGCCCACCACGCCGAATCTCGCAACCTGGGCGATCAGTTCCCTCATGGCGTTTTTGCCCCTTCCGACGGCACAACATGGCGGCAGCGCCGCCTGTGCGCATGATTCGGGGCAGGGGATACGCACGCGGCGTATCGCACCTGCCCCTCGTGGGAAGCGGACGCGTGTCCTATGGGGTACCCGCTCTATGCGCTCTCATGCTCGGGGATGATCCCGTTCCGGTAAGCTTCAAGAAGCTGACGCAAATCGTTGATCTGGTTGCGGATATCCTCGCCGGTGTCGGTGTCGGAGACCATGAGACGGCGCTTGGGCACATCAAAGCGCGTCGTCTCGCTCTGGATGTCGGCGTTGCGGGTCAGCGCCTCATCGACGCTCTTGAACGCCTCATGGGCCTTGAGACGCATGCCACGCGAGCTTGCGATGAGCGTGTAGCCGGCGATACCGGTCTTGGGATGGTACGCCTGGCAGAACCCGCCGTCGATCACGAGCAGGCGACCGTCGGCGCGGATCGGCGACTCGCCCTTGATGGTCTTGACGGGCGTGTGCCCGTTGACGATGTGGCCGGTGCCCGGCGCGAGGCCGAACTCGCGCAGGATGGCGTCGCACGCGGGGATCTCCTTGGTGACCTCGAAATAAGGGTCCATGGGCTCTTCCCAGGTTGACTCGTCGGCGATGTAGGAGCGCTCGAACGTCTTGACGATGCGGCCCGATGCGGGGGACTTGTAGCCCACCCACAGGTACCACATCCAATCGAGCGACTCCTGATCGTGCTCGCGCCACGCGCGGCGGGCGATGGCGTCGCAGAAGTCCATGTAGTCGCGACCTGCGCGCCAGGTCCCCATGCAGTTCATGCTGGCGAAGGTGCCGTCGGCGTTCATGGGGATGCAGCCATGGAACAGCAGGTTGCCGTTGCGCACGAGGTACATCGAGCCGTGGCGGTAGAGGTAGTCGATATGGCTGTGCAGATGGTCGGTGTGGGTGAACTCGTAGACGAGCTTGTCCATGATGCGCTGCTCGCCCTTGCTGAGCTCGTAGGGGTGCTCGGGGTCGAGCGTGGGGAAGTCGGTGGTGATGAGCGGGTACGCGGCCCCGTCGATGGTGACCGTGCCAGTGTCGAGGTCGATCTTGTCGAGCAGCAGGCGGTCTTCCATGTCGAACTCGGGATGCCGCGCGATGATCTGCCCCTCGAGCTTGAAGAGCATCACGTTGATGGCCTTGACGAGCGGCGAGATGCTATCGCCTGCCTTGTAGGTGCGCTCGGCGAACGACACGAGCTCGCGCAGCGAGATGCCGTAGTCGTTCTCGAGGATCTCGTAGTTGTCGTAGCGCAGGTTGTTGCGCAGCACGGTGACGATGCAGGCGGGCTGCCCGGCGGCAGCACCCATCCACAGCAGGTCGTGGTTGCCCCATTGGATGTCGGTGCGCTGATGGACGCAGCGCAGCAGGCGGTCGAGGATCTTAGCCGCCCCGCCGCCGCGGTCGAAGATGTCGCCGACGAGGTGGATGTGGTCGACGGCGAGCACCTTGATGAGCTCGGCGAGCGAGTAGATGAAGTCCTCGGTCGAATCGGTCTCGAGGATCGAGTCGATGATGCGCTCATGGTAGCGGACGCGGTAGTTGTTCTCGTCCGGGTGCGTGTGGAGCAGCTCGTCGATGATGTAGGCGAAGTCGTGCGGGATCGCCTTGCGCACCTTGGAGCGGGTGTAGCGGCTCGAAAGGCGGCGCGCGACGGTGATGAGCTGGTCGAGCATGCGCTTGTACCAGCTGGGGGAGTCCTGACGGGCGCGGCGCACGAGCGCGATCTTCTCGCGCGGGTAGTAGATGAGGGTGCACAGGTCGGCTTTTTCCCGATCGGTGAGGGTATCGCCGAAGTCCTCGTCCACGTGCTCGCGGATGACGCCGGAGCAGTTGTTGAGGATGTGCAGGAACGCCTCGTATTCGCCGTGCAGGTCGCTCATGAAGTGCTCGGTGCCCTTGGGCAGGTTGAGGATGGCCTGCAGATTGATGATCTCCGTGAAGACCGACTGCTGGTTCGGGAATTTTTCCGAGAGAAGCTCGAGGTACTTACGCGTTTGTTCTGAACGTTCCGGAGCCAACATGCCCTGCCTCCTTGCCGCGCCATCCCGTCCCCGGCGGCGGCATATATGAACCGATGATAGGTCTCAGTATGGCGGAATGGCGCCCGCGTCGCGTGAACTTTTCGGTTCCTCTTCGGCAAACGGCCCAATCGGCCGCGTCGTGGATGGGCGCGTGTGAAAATGGGTCAGACGTCTTTCCATGAGCAACCTCCCCACTCGATTTCACGCGGGAGGACGTGCCCGTTAGCGGAATTGGGCGCGATACGCCTCGCAGACCTCGGCGACCGGACCGTCCATGCGCAGGTCGCCCTTCTCGATCCAGATGGCGCGCTGGCAGATGCGCTCCACCTGCTCGATGTCGTGTGACACGAACAGCACCGTGACGTCGCCCGATTCGATGAGATGGCGGATGCGCCGCTCGCATTTTTCCTGGAAGAACACGTCGCCCACCGACAGGGTCTCGTCCACGATGAGGATATCGGGCTCGGTGACGGTGGCGATGGCGAAGGCGATGCGCGCCACCATGCCGGAGGAGAAATTCTTGAGCGGCATGTCCATGAAGTCGTGCAGCTCGGCGAAGTCGATGATGTCCTGCAGGTTGTCGTCGATGAACCGCCGCGAGTAGCCCAGCAGCGAGCCGTTGAGGTAGATGTTCTCGCGCGCGGTGAGCTCGGGGTCGAAGCCCGCTCCGAGCTCGATCAGCGGTGCGATGTTGCCGCGCACCGTGCAGCTGCCGCGGCTGGGCTCCAGCACGCCGGCGATGATCTTGAGCATGGTCGACTTGCCCGAGCCGTTGGTGCCCACCAGTCCCACGACCTCGCCGCGGCGGATGCGAAACGAGATGTCCTTGAGCGCGCGGAACTCCTTGAAGAACAGCTCGCGGCGGACGAGCTTGATGGCGTACTCCTTGAGGTTGGTCAGGGATTCCGACGCCATGTTGAACACCATGGTCACGTGGTCGACGTCGATGGCGTAAGGGGGATTGCCGCTGGTTGTCGTCATATCTGACATAAGAACTTCCGTTCGCTATCTTGGGGATCAGATGTAGAGGATGAACTTGTGCTCGAGCCGGTGGAACACGGCGGCGCCGACGACGAGCATGAGCGTCGCCCATCCGGCGCACAGGGCGACGGTGACCGGCTCGGGGTTCGCCTGCCACAGGAAGATCTGGCGCATGAAGGTCAGGTAGTTGTACATGGGATTGGCGTACATGAGGACCTGCAGGACGTCCGGCATGGCCTTGATGTAGTCGTCGGTCCAAAAGATGGGCGTGAAGTAGGTCCACGCCGTGATCACGACGCTCCACAGGTGCATGATGTCGCGGAAGAACACCGTGAGCGCGGAGAGCAGCAGGCCCAGGCCCATGCAGAACAGCATGAGCAGCGCGAGTCCGACCGGAAGCCAGATGAGGTGCCACGTGGGCAGGATGCGGAACCACAGCATGACGAGGGCGACCGCGACGAGGGAGAAGCCGAAGTTCACGAGCGAGAACAGGATCTTTTGCACGGGGAACACGTAGCGGTGCACCTTGACCTTCTTGAGCAGCGAGGCGTTGTCGATGATGGACATCAGGGCCTGCGAGGTGGAGTCGCTCATGACCGAGAACGTGACGGTGCCCACGATGAGGTAGAGCGGGTAGAGCTCGGGCGGGACCGAGCCGTTGCGCCCCTGGGCGAAGATCGTCGAGAACACCAGCGCCATGACGGCCATCATGAGCAGGGGATTCAGGACACTCCATACGATACCGAGGACGCTGCGACGGTATTTGCGTTTGAAGTCGCGGGTGACGAGTTGCTGCAGGATGAACAGGTCTTTTTCCATGTCGCTTTTGGCATGGGTCGCCGTGCGCGTGATCGAGGTGATCGCCATGTGCCAACTCCCTCGTGCAAGTACTGGTGTTCTTGCGGCCGCATCCTAGCACAGCGTTGTCTACGGCATGGTATCTGCACGTACGTGAAGTAATTACGGAATAGCCGCCTTCAGTGAATAACGGGAGCGGGTACGTGAAACCCGCTCGCGTGAAACCGGGCAGGACATTTTTGCGCATGTTCCGGGCGAGGCATGGGCGCCCTGCCTCGCTTCACGCTGTCACGCTTTTTCGCACGGGCTATTTGAGGAGTTCCCAGGGTTGCTTTTGGAGGGCGTCGGCAAGTCGACAGAGCGTGTCGAGCTTGATGTTGCCCTCGCCGTCCTCGATCGCATCGAGCGATGGACGGCTGATGTTGGCGATCAGGCAGAAATCGACCTTCGAGAGGCCGTGCTCAACACGTGCTCGGCGCACGTTTTTGGCGAGTGTCTGCTGGATCGTCGTCTTCATACGACGAGTGTCGCGAACCGCGAAAACGACCGTGTAAATCGCGCTTTACGTTCGGGATAAGTCCGCATCATTTCCATGAGCGATGCTAAATCCGCAGGGAAATGCCTAGATAAGCAGCTCCCACGGTTCCACGTCCAGGCCGTGCGCCACCCGCTCGAGCGTGTCGAGTGTGATGTTGACGCGAGCGGATTCGATATCCATGACATGGCTTCGGCTGAGTCCGACCATCATGCCGAAGCGCTTTTGAGAGATCCCCGACCGTTCGCGCGCCACACGCATGTTGTATGCGAGCTTCTCGTGCAATGCCATCTCCATGGATTCGAGTTTGACCGCATCTGCGCGAACGGGTGTCGACCGCGCTTTACATGCACTTCGTCGAAACATGTGGCGGCATGGCAATTATTTGTCTATCTGCGCTGGCTCGAGGGCCGTTCATGCCGTGTGATACCATGGGCCTGTTTGCTCTGTGTCCATTGTGTTACCGAGGGGGGACTCGGCTTGGAAACCGGGAACAATTCCTCGATTGACGAGCGTGAAGACGACGTCAATCGCGCCGATATCGCTGCCGCAGACGATGCGTCCGTAGAGGAGCTCGGCCTCGAGGACGAAGACAGGAAGTCCGGACCTTCGCCCGTCCGCTTCGTCAAGCGCCAGGTCAACCGTGTTCGCTTGCTGTCGATGTGCTCCGAGGGCTTTTCGCTCAGGGGCGCGCGTACCTGGATCCGTCGTACGCGCTCCGACTGGCGCCATCGCACCGTTCCGTCGTCCGACGTCCGCAGCGCCCATAAGCGCGGGTTCTCCGTCAACCAGGTCCGCCGCTTCGACGTCGACGCGCTCGACGCCTCGACGTGCCTGTCGGAGCGTGAGTACGACCTGCTGTTTCCCATGAGCGGCCGCTACGGCAAGTGGGTCGACGACCGCGTGACGTCGCGCTTGGTCGCAGGTCCGCTCGCCGAACGTCTCGAGACCATGCACTTCAACATCATCTCGCGCAACGGCGAGCTGCTGTTCATCCCGCTGTCCGACGAGGCGCGTGCCTATGCGCACGACGGTGCCGTGGACCGCGACGGCTTTTTGGCCTTCTGTCGCGAGTTGGGTACGCGTCCCGAGTGCAATCTGAGCGTGACCGGCTCCGCCTGGTCGTCGCGCTTCTCGGCGCGCATCGAGCCCGACGGCAAGCGTTTCGTGCGCGGCGAGGACACGATCACGGCCGACGAGCTGCTCGAGCGCATCTCCCTTCGTGCCGCCCGTGTGCCGCTCGTGGTCTACGAGGTCGCCCCCAAGGACGCCTCGCTTGCCGCCCTGCAGGAGTCGTGCGACAAGAACCTGTTCGGCAGCATCCGCCTCACGCTGTGCAACTCCCTCGGCAACGACCCGTTCGTCGCCGACGCCTACATGCGCATCCTCGCGCGCGATGCCTCCGATATGGATGAGGACCAAGCCGAGCGCGTGGGCGAGCAGATGCTCGACGCCGAGGAGCTCCAGGACGCCGAGTCCGAGGAGCAGGAGCAGCAAGACCCCATCCGCTACTATGCGGCCCCGATCTCGCTCGAGGACGGTACCTTCGACGGCGCCCGCGCCATGCTGCCCTATGGCAACTACCGCGACGTCGAGACCATCGACGGCACGGACCTCAAGATCCGCGGCACCGTCGCGCACTGGGACGAGATCATGGCCTACGCGGTCGCCTACATGAAGCGCATGCCGCAGGTGGAGTTTTTGGAGATGTCGATCCGCAGCTTCGAGGGCGGCTTCGCGGTCGTGCGCCTGAATTCGTTCCCGTCGTTCAACCGCGCGTTCCCGCTGCCTGCGGATGTTCAGGCCTTCCTCAAGCAGAAGGCCGCCGACAAGCGCGAGCTCGGTCGTTCCGAGGCGCGCCAGCGCGTGAGCCACGCGGCGTTCCTCCGGTGGCGCCGCTCGTTCACCAAGCGCCTGTTCCCGGCGGGCATGGTGTACTACCAGGGCCTGCGCTACCCCCATGACGTCATCGAGGACCTGTTCTCGAGCAACGGCATCAAGCTGTCGCGCAAGCTGTGGGGCTATCGCCACGGTTTCCTCTCGTACCGTCTCGATCTGTATCCCGAGCTGGGGGAGGACAACTGGCAGTCGTTCGTGACCGACTTCGAGTACCGCTGGCTGCGCCACATCAACCCCAAGTACCGCGCGTGGATGGAAGATAAGATCACCATCAAGTACGTGCTGTCCGAGTTCGGCGAGAACCTGCCTGCGTACTATTACTTCACCAGCTGCCGCGCCGGCGAGAACCGCATCGTGCCCATGATGGACTGTCCCGAGGGCTACGGCAACACGATCGAGGATATCCTGCGTCTCACGCGCGAGCTCGGCGTGCTCGCCCTCAAGCCCGACGAGGGCTCGCATGGCGAGGGCTTCTACAAGTTGAGCTACGAGGACGATACCTACAAGCTCAACGGCGAGCCCACGACCGAGGATCACGTCGTCTCCATCCTGCGCGACCCCAACAACCAGTACCTCGTGACCGAGTACCTTGAGCTGCACCCGCAGCTCAAGGAGATCTACCCGGGCGCGGTCAACAGCGTGCGCGTCACGGTGTTCAAGAAGGATGGCGTGCATCCGCAGATCGGCAACGCCTACTTCCGCATCGGCTCCACGCGCACCGGCGCCGTCGACAACGTGGTCGCCGGCGGTCTCGTGGCCGAGGTGGATGTGATGACCGGTCACTACGGCAACGCCCGCACGCTCGTGGACAACCGTATCGTGTTCGAGAGCAACCATCCCGACACCGGCGTGCTCATCGAGGGCACCTTGCCGCATTGGGATTACATCCGTGAGCGCGTGCTCAAGATCGCCGCGTCCGTCCCGCAGCTCGAGTACATGGGCTTCGACGTCGCCATCACCGAGCAGGGCTTCAAGCTGCTCGAGGTCAACCGCTATCCGGATTACCCGCGCATCTCGCGCCTGACGCCCGAGACCATCGACTACCTGCTCATGAAGATCGCCGATAAGAAGCGTTTCTGCGACATCGAGCATAACCACAGCCTGTTCAAGCTCCCGAGGCGAGACGCATGAAAGTCCTCGCGCTGAGGCTTATGCGCGCGATGCTCAACGCGGTGTACGCGGTCATGAAGGCCGTGACGCGTGAGCATGGCGACCGCGTGCTGTTCTTGAGCCGTCAGGGCAACTCGATGCAGTTCGATTTCCAGCTCATCATCGATGAGCTGGAAAAGCTGCCGCATGCGCCCGAGTGCGTGGTGATCTGCTGCCGCTCGGACAAGGACCTCGCCTCGCGCATCCGCTATTCGTGGGCGTTCGTGCGCAGCATGTACTATCTCGCCACCTCGCGCGTCTGCGTGCTCAACAGCTACTGGCCCGCGACCTCGATTCTGCGCCATCGCGACAGCCTGCTCGTCATCCAGATCTGGCATGCCGCGGGCAAGATCAAGCAGTCCGGGTACCAGACGCTCGACCGCGATATGGGCCATTCGTCGGTCGTGGCGCGCGAGCTCAAGATGCACAAGGGCTACGACATCGTGATCGCCGGCGCCAAGGCGTGGAACCCGTTCTACTGCGCGTCGTTCGGCATCTCGGAGGACACGATCGCCAACGTGGGCCTGCCGCGATTCGACTTTCTGCAGACCGAGGGCGAGCGGGTCCGCGAGCGCTTCTTTGCCGCCTATCCCGAGCTGCGCGACCGTCGTATCGTCCTGTACGTGCCCACGTTCCGCGCTGGCCTGAACGAGGGTGCCGCCGCGCTCGTGCAGGCGCTATCCGACGACCCGCACAACGCCGTCATCTTCCGTCGTCATCCCAACCAAAAGCCTATCGCCTTAAACGACCGCATGGTGTATCTGGCGCCCGACTTCAGCACGCTCGAGTTGCTCCTTGTGAGCGACTATGTGGTCACCGACTATTCCGCCGTGGCGGTCGAGGCCGCCTCGGTGCCTGTCAAGACGCTGTACTACTGTTTTGATATCGAGAGCTACATCGCAAAAAACGGCCTGAACGTCGACCCGCGCTCCTCTATGCCGTCATGCGTGTACACCGACGCCGGGCAGCTCGCCCACTCGCTTGACGAGCCCTATCCCACGGCCGAGTTCGAGGCGTATCGCGCCAAGTACGTGCTGCCGCCCGAGGACCTCGGCCATTCCACCGAGCGCATCGTTTCCATGATTCGTGAGAGGCTTGATATCGCATGATCAGGAAGATCTACCGCTTTGTCATCAAACACCTCAAGTTCGCCTACCTGTGGGTGTTCCGCATCCTCTTTGCCCCGAACCACTTCAAGATCAGCCTGTTCAAGCGCATCAAATGGGCCGTGTGCGGCGGCTACATGTGCGATCAGGTGGTCCTGTACAAGTTGGACGAGGGTACCCGCGATCAATACCTGTCCGAGTTCGACTGGTACCGCTCCCGCGTCATCAACGAGCCCTACGACGTGATGCTCAACAACAAGGTCATGTGCGCGCAGATGCTCACGCCGCACGCCACCGTGCCCGAGGTGCTGTTCTTTACCCAGAAGGGCCACATCGCGTGTCCCGCCGCGCCGCAGCGCTGGGCGACCCACGACGACGTGCTCGCCGAGATCCGCCGCCGCGGCCACGTGTTCATCAAGCCCATCTCGTCGGGCAAGGGCAAGGGCGTGCATCTGCTCGGCTATGACGGCACGAGCTATACGGTCGATTACGAGCCCGTCTCGCAGCAGGACATGCTCGAGCAACTGTCGGGCGACGACTGGCACATCTGCGCCTTCGCACAGCAGGGGACGTTTTTGAACGGTATCTTCCCGCATGCGAGCAACACGGTTCGCGCCATCACCATGCGCGACCGTGCGACCGGGACCTACCGCATGTTCTTCGCCGTGCTGCGCATCGGTACCGAGTCCACGATCCCGGTGGACAACGGCAGCAAGGGCGGCCTTGTGGCCAAGATCGACCTTGCGACCGGCGAGCTGTCCGAGGCCCGCAGCATCCAGGCCGACGTCCACCTGTCGGTGCACCCCGATACCGGTGCCGCCATCGAAGGCGCGCGGATCCCCAACTGGGCCGCGGTCCGCGATGGGGTGGTGGAGCTCGCCACGCAATTCCCGTTCTTGGAGTTCGTGGCGTGGGACATCCTGATCACCGATGAGGGTTTTACGGTAATTGAGGCCAACGCGTCCTCGGGTGTTAACATCATCCAGATATGGGGTGGACAGCGCCAGGGGGAGTTGGGAGACTTCTACCGCGCGCATGATGTTATACGGTAGGTTCACGTGCGATATGTGATTATGGCCAACGGTGAGGCGCGCCGATGGGGCAACTACCTCGGCAAGCCCAAGCACCTGGTCGAGATTACCGAGGGTGAGTCGCTGCTGGCGCGCACGGTGCGCCTCGTGCATGCGCAGGATCCGCATGCCGAGGTGATCATCTCCGCGCATGACGAGCGCTACGCCGTCGACGGCGCGCAGCTGTACACGCCCCCCGTGCGCGACTTGGAGATCGATCGCTTCGTGCCCGAGCTGCTCGACCGTCCGTGTTGCTACCTGTACGGTGACGCCTATTACACCGAGGAGTCCATCCGTACGATCTGCCGCACATCGACCTCGCACGACATGCTGTTCTTCGGCAACGCCGGTCGTATCTTCGCGGTCAAGATGCTCAATCCCGGGTATGTGCGCCAGCTGCTGGACGAGCTGCGGCGCAATATCGTCGCCGGCAAGATCGACGATTGCAAGGGCTGGCAGCTCTATCACCGGTATCTGGGGATGGAGCTCGCGGGCAAGGCGATCGCCGACGATTTCTTTTTCTACGGGGACGCGAACCCCGGCTTCAACACACCCGACGAATACCTCTCCTTTATCCGCAACAGGAAGTAGGAACGTATGCTGTCAACGTTTGTTCAGATCCTTCGTGAGAACTGGGAGATGCGTCGTCAGACCTGGCATCTGGCGCTCACCGACCTGGTCAAGACGTATCGCGGCGCCGCGCTCGGCTGGTTTTGGCTGTTCGCTCGCCCGGCGATGTACATCTTCGTGTTCTGGTTCACGCTGTCGCTCGGTATGCGCTCCGGCAAGCCGGTCGACGGCAAGCCGTATCTGCTGTGGCTCGCCTCGGGCGTACTGCCGTGGTTTTTGATGCAGTCCATGATCAGCACGGGTGGCGACGTGTACCGGCGCTATTCGTACCTGGTCAACCGCATCCGCTTCCCGCTCTCGGTGATCTCGACGTTCTACGTGTTGTCGCTGATGATCATCCTGACCGCCGAGCTTTTGATCATCACCGGCGCGTGCGTGGTGTTCCAGATCCCGCTGACGATCAAGGTGCTGCAGTGGCCGTTGCTGTTGCTCATCATGTTCGTGTTCTGGACGGCGTTCTCCATCGCGTGCTCGCCGCTTTCGGCCATGTCCAAGGACTTCGCCAACCTGCTGCGCACGCTGTCCACGCCGCTGTTCTGGATTTCGGGCATCATCTTCCACCTGGATACGCTGCCCATCGAGATCCAACGCGTCATGTGGATCAACCCCGTGGCGTGGTTCGTCCAGGCGTTCCGCGATTGCTTCGTCTACGACGAGTGGATCTGGTGCAACCATGGCGAGACCGTCGTGTTCGCCGTGGTGTTCGTGGCGGTCATCCTGCTGGCTGTGCGCAATTACCGCCGTTTGCGCGAGGAGGTACCCGATGTTCTCTAAGGCGGCTCCCGTCACCTCGGTGATCCGCGACCGCGATGTGGACAACCCCATCGCGGTGCGCTTCGAGCATGTGACCAAGACCTACAAGCTGTTCCGCAGCGATCGGCACCGTTTGGCCCACGCCATCACCGGCAAGGTCAAGTGCGACACCATCAACGCGAGCGACGACCTGACGTTCACCGTGAACCGGGGCGAGTCGGTCGCACTTCTGGGCGACAACGGCGCCGGCAAGTCCACGGCGCTCAAGATGATCACCGGCGTGTGCTTTCCCACCAAGGGGTCGATCGAGGTCCACGGGCGCGTATCGGCTCTGCTGGAGCTTTCCGCCGGCTTCGACATGCGTCTGACCGGTCGCGAGAACATCCGGCTGCGCGGACAGATCTGGGGTCTGGAAAACGACGAGATCGACGCCATGGAGCCCGAGGTCATCGAGTTTTCCGAGCTTGGCAAGTATATCGATCAGCCGATGCGCACCTACTCGAGCGGCATGCGCGCCCGCCTGGGCTTTGCCGTGACCTCGTCCATGAAGCCCGACATCCTCGTGGTGGACGAGGCGCTGGCCGTGGGCGACCGCAAGTTCTCGCTCAAGTGCCGCCGCCGCGTGCGTTCCATCATGGAGGAGGGTCACGTGACCGTGCTCTTTGTGACCCACTCGCTCAAGATGGCCGAGGTGTTCTGCGAAAAGGGTATCGTGTTGGAGCACGGTCATGCCGTCTTTAGCGGCACGATCGAGGAAGCCATGAAATTCTATGCTGGCGACGACGAGGGCGTCGAGTAGGGTCGAGTGCGCGCACGCGCATAGTCGGTGCCTTTCGGTCGGGGATTGGAGCGTAAGCTTATGAAGCGTTTGAATAGGACGATCGCGGTGGCGATGCTCGCCGTCGTGTGTGCGGTGCCGTGTGCGACCGCCGCTCCGGTGTGGGCGGAAGAGGAGCCCCAGGGGACCGAGGCGCAGGAGGCGGACGTCGACGTCGTGGACGACGCGTCCGATGGAACGGACGACAGCGCTCCCGTTCCCGGTGCCGAGTACGATGCCGCGACCGGCAAGTACGCCAACAGCTTCAGGTTCAAAGACGGTGCGCCCGTCGCGAACGGGGGAGGCGAGGACGGTATCTCGCTGTTGTCGTCGCGCGCGGACAGCTTGATCACCTGGTCCTACAAGGATGGCGCCTATCGCTTTAGCAACGGTATCGTGGACTCGCGCGCCACGGCGATCGGTATCGATGTTTCCCAGTGGCAGGACGATATCAACTGGAGCAAGGTCAAAAGCGCGGGTGTGGACTACGCGATCCTGCGCTGCGGGTATGGCCTGGACGATCCCGATCAGGACGATTCGAAGTTCATCGATAACGTCCGCGGATGTCAAAAGTACGGTATTCCGTTCGGTGTGTACCTGTACTCGTACGGTGAGAACACGACCCATGCCAAGAGCGAGGCCAAACACGTCCTGCGCCTGCTCGAGGAGGCTGGCCTTACGCCCGATGACCTGGCGTTTCCGGTGTACTACGACTTGGAGGACGAGCCGTCGCGCCCCTCGAACGCCACGCTGCTCAAGATGTCCAAGATCTTCTGCGAGGCCATCGAGGATGCGGGATTCGAGGCGGGCATCTACGCCAACCTCAACTGGTGGAACACCTATCTGACCGATCCCGCATACGACCAATGGGACCGTTGGGTTGCCCAGTACAACACCGAGTGCGACTACGAGGGCGACTACTCCATGTGGCAGTGCATGAGCAACGGCAAGGTTGCCGGCATCTCCGGCCCGGTGGATATGAATCTGAGCTATGGGGACGGGAAGCTTGTCGTTACCGATGCCGGCATTCGATACCAATATCCCTCTGGTGAGTTTGCTGCCGATGAGATGCTCGAGTATAAGGGACGTTTCTATTATTTCGGCTCTGACGGATATGCGCTGACCGGCGAGCAGGAGATCTCCGGCAGGCTCTACCTGTTCGGGGACGACGGCGCCGCCACGGTCGGCTGGCACGAGTGGGCCGACGGCACCAGGTCCTACTTCTCCTCCGACTACAAGGGCGCCGCCTCCAAGGGCTGGTGGAAGCTGTCGGGCAAGTACTACTACTTCGACCCCGAGACCTTCCGCACGCTGACCGGCGAGCAGGAGATCTCCGGCAGGCTCTACCTGTTCGGGGACGACGG
>CAZRPL010000029.1:22823-26686 GCA_964602045.1 uncultured Collinsella sp.
CTTCTCCTCCGACTACAAGGGCGCCGCCTCCAAGGGCTGGTGGAAGCTGTCGGGCTCACGTTATTATTTCGATACAGAGACCTTCCGTGCATATACGGGTGTTCATATTATTGGTACGATTGAATACACGTTCTCAGATACGGGGGTTCTCATAAGCTCTCGCGAGCTATAGGATGAATAACGTTGCAGTTCGATTGGACTTATTGTCCGTCATGTCGAAAGGGGCAAGCGCTGATGTCTTCAGTCTTGACTAAAGCAAAGCGAATTCACGATAGGGCGTCGTATGTCGCAAAGGAAACGGGCTGGAGCTACTTCCATGCTCTGGGTGAGATTCGTCGCGCCAAGCGTGAGAAGGGCATCGGATCTCGCGATTATGTGAAAAAGCGCCTTTACGATCCGAAGTCTCAGCCTAAACAGCTCGTTATTCCCGAAGGCATTTCCTCTGAAGAAGCCGCTTATCTCAAAGAGAATCTTTCTCCTGCGTGGTATCGCAAGGCATTGCGGGATAGTAAGATTCTCCTTGGAATCGTCGACGCGGATTCCTATTTCCCAGATAGGCCTCGTAAGCCTCGCAACGAGCGTATGCTCGACAACATGCTCTGGCGCAAGAAGCATGGGTTTTACAACAAGCTTTACAACGAGTTCGGACTCGATGTCGCCAACTTCCGTAATCAGGATGATTACATCGAGCGCTATGAGTACGTGCGGTATAACAGTGCGCCCCATCATGGAAATGTCATTCCCGAGCGTTATCGGATGATGGCTATCAACAAGATGTGGTTTTATTCCTACATGCAGGCGATTTGTCCGGGTCTTACCCCTCAGATGATCTACGTTTTCCGCGATGGAGATGTCATCTTGCCGTATGAGTCCGGGATGACGATCGAAGACGCTCTTCGTATGCTGCCTGAGGGTACGTATGCGTGCAAGCAACTCAACGGTGCGTTCGGAAAAGGTTTTTATCGTGTCGACCGTGGTCCGGGGGATGAGGTTCTTCTTAACAATGGCCATGACTCCATTGAGGACTTCATCAATGACATGAATCATGGTTCGTATATTTTGCAGGATTTCGTTCATCAGCATCCGGCCATTTCGAATCTTTGTCCTAACAGCGTCAATACCGTTCGCATCGTAACGCTTCGTTATCACAAAAAGGCGCACGTGTTCTATGCGCTGCTGCGCATGGCATCGCGCGCGGACTCGTCGGTGGACAACGCGACGCAGGGCGGTACGTTCGTCGGTATCGACGAGAATACCGGTAAACTTATGAAGTACGGACACTACTTCTATCGTGGAGAGGGAGAGACAGCCCATCCTGTTACCGGAACCGTCTACGAGGGTTATGAGATTCCGTACTGGGACCAGATCATGAAGATGGTCGTCGAGCTCCATGAGTATTTCCGCGGCATGGTCATTATCGGTTGGGATATCGCGTTGACCGAAAACGGTCCGGTTATCCTCGAGATCAATTCCAAGCCGTGCACCCGCATGGCGCAGCTCGCCCATGGTGGCCTGCAGAAGAAATGGGATTCGTTGAAAAATGCACAGTAAGTGCATTTTATAAATCCTTGGAGGGATGAGAAATGGTTCGTTTGTATAAGCGGGGGGTGCTGAGCTGTACAGCTGCGTTGATTGCTGCGACTTGCTTTGCACCGGGGGTGGCATTGGCGACCCCTTCGGCGGTAAACGCTGGGTTGTCTGGTCAGCCGGACACGCCTGCCGAGATTCAGGAGCTTTCCGGTTCCGCCGACAATGAATCCGATGTGATCGAATCGCAGCTGCAGGGCTCGGCAGGCTCCGATGATATGAGCGAGGAGTCTTTCGAATCTGACGGTGGTGACGGGAGTACCGAGAACAACTCCGTTCCGTCGACCCCGCAAAATGATACGACCTCTGCTGGGCCTTCGGGAGCCGAAGGTTCTACCACCCCTTCTCAAGGTGGTTCGTTGGTCGATGGCAATGAGCCTGAAGAGGGCGGCGATGCTTCCGTCAATACTCCCGTAGAAGATGATCTGCCGGTAGAGGAAGGGTCGGAATCAGTTCCGACGATTCCGGCGGGCGATGATTCCCCGGTGACTGTTCCGAGTGCGCCTGCAGGAGATGACGCTCTTTCCGGTGACACGAACGTTCAGGACGATTCGACTACCGCCGAGACTGTGGATGAGCCTACGGTCAACGAGGTTGTCGAAGAGGAGATCGGTTCCAATTCCGATGGCAAGCTGATTAAAGATGAGAACGGCATCAAGTTCGTAAAGAACGACGGTACCCCCAGCCAGAACACCGTCATTGAGGTCAATGGAGTCCAGTATTATCTCGGTGCCGATGGTTATGCGCAGACCGGGCTCGTCGAGTCCAACGGTTCTCTGTATTTCATCGATGAGGAGACCTACAACAAGGTTATCGGTTGGTCCGATCCTCTTGCCGATGGAACTCGTTATTATTTCTCCGCTGACAGGAATGGCGCTGCCGCCAAAAACTGGTGGATTCTCGATGGCAAGTATTACTACTTCGATGTGAACACTGGCTTGACTCTGCAGGGCAGCCAGTGGATTGCCAACAAGCTGTACAACTTCCTGGGCGATGGCAGCGCACAGATCGGTTGGTCTGCTGACCACCGTACGTACTACGCTAAGAACAACAAGGGTGCTGCGGCGCTTGGCAAGTGGTGGATTGACGACAGGCTGTATTTCTTCGATGGCGATCGTCTTGCCATCTCCGGTTGGAAGAATTGGGATAACGGGACGAAGTCCTATTTCGCAAACAAGACGAGCTTTGCGGCCGCCAAGGGCCGTTGGTCCATCGACGGCAAGGTCTATTTCTTCAATGACGGTCGTCTGGCGATCAAGGGTTGGTATATCTGGGATGATGGCAGCCGTTCTTACTTTGCGACCAGCACGGATCGTGCGGCGGCAAAGGGCTGGTGGTCCATCGGCGGGAAGCGTTATTATTTCCGCACTTCCACCCGCAAGACACTTTCCGGCAAATGGAAGGTTGACGGCAACTATTATTTCTTCAACTCGGATGGTACCTATCATACCGGCTGGTTGACTTGGAAAAACGATAAGGTTTCTTATTCTGGTTCCAATGGTATCTTGTATACCGGTTCGCACATTGTCGATGGCGTTCGCGTAGATTTTGGTAGCAACGGATTGGGTAAGCTTGATGCTCGCGTCAACATGGTTGTGAAGGCCCAGAAGCTTACCAGCGAGACGGATTACGTTATCCTTGTCGATACGGGCTCCCATTACGTGGGCGTTTTCGCTAGGGACGATGACGGTAGTTGGAACCTGACCAACAATTATTGGCGTTGCTCCAGCGGTATGCCGGGTATGGAGATCTTCGGCACCTATGCCACGAGCGATCACGGCGAGCACTACGGTGAGTCCTCGGGCTACACGGCTTGGTGGTGGACTCGTATCCACAAGGGTGTCTTGTTCCATTCCACGCTTTACTATCCGTATAGCAAGACATCGCATATGGATAGCCGACTGGGCCTTGATATCTCCCACGGATGCATTCGTTTGAACATCAACAATGCAAAGTGGATTTACGACAACATTGAGCCTGGTACCACGGTTCAGATTTACAAGTTGAAATTCTAGGCTGTAGACAGTATCGCTTCTTTGGGGCCGTGCCTGCATTTGCGGGCACGGCTCTTTTTCTTTTCCGACAGCACGGGCCATTCGTTGGATTAACGGCATGGTATGGGCGAAGTGCGTACCGTCGCCCGATATGACGGTTTCCGATTTGACCATTGCTGCTACACTTCTCTAAAGTGGGCGAATTGCCACCATATCGTTCGCTCCTGTGGTAGCGTCGAGAATGTTGGTGTAAGGGCCTAATCTGCAGGGCGTCGCCCGTGG
>CAZRPL010000030.1:0-25552 GCA_964602045.1 uncultured Collinsella sp.
GGAAGCCGGCGACGGCGGGCAGGTACGCGGCCGGGCCCACCACGGAACCCTGGGCACGGTGCGCGGTGCCGAAGGCGTCGAGCACGAAGATGTCGCCGTAGGAAGCGAGGATCTTGCCGATCTCGGGGTCGTTCTTCTTCTCGCGCTTGTCGAAGCGGACGTTCTCGAGCACGAGGATGTCGCCCGACTCGAGGGCGGCGACGGCCTCGGCGGCTTTCTCGCCATAGGTGTCGTCGACGAACTTGACGTCGAAGCCGGTGAGCTCGGCGAGCTTATCGGCGGCGGGCTTCAAGGACAGCGCCGGCTCCGGACCGTCACCCTTGGGGCGACCGAGGTGGCTCATGAGGATGATCTTGGCGTTGTGGTCCTTGAGGTACTGGATGGTGGGGATGGCGGCGCGCACACGGGTGTCGTCGGTCACGACGCCGTCCTTCAGGGGCACGTTGAAATCGACGCGCATGAGCACGCGCTTACCGTCGACGTCGATGTCGCGGACGGTCTTCTTGGTGAAAGCCATGTACATCTACCTTTCTCTTCCGCGCCCGCACGCATGGACGGGCGCGTATGTAAGAAGGGCGCGGCCTTGGGCAAACGCCATCAAGGCCGCGCCCCCTCAACTCAAGACGCTCGAAGTTCGGGCGGGAACCTAGCCGATGAACTTCTCGAAGTACTTGATGGTGCGGACCATCTGGGAGGTGTAGGAGTTCTCGTTGTCGTACCAGGAGACAACCCGGACGAGCGTCTGGCCGTTTCCGAGGTAAGAGCACATGGTCTGGGTGGCGTCGAAGATGGAGCCGTGGGTCTCGCCGATGATGTCGGTGGAGACGATGTCGTCGGTGTTGTAGGCGAAGGTCTCGGGGATGGTCTCGGCGTAGTCCTTCATGGCGGCGTTGACCTCGTCAGCGGTGACCTGCTTGTCGACGACGGCGTAGAGGTTGGTCAGCGAGCCGGTCGGGGTCGGGACGCGCTGGGCGGCACCGATGAGCTTGCCGTTGAGCTCGGGCAGGACCAGGCCGATGGCCTTGGCGGCGCCGGTGCTGTTGGGGACGATGTTGACGGCGCAGGCGCGGCTGCGGCGCTTGTTGCCCTTGCGCTGCGGGCCGTCGAGCGGCATCTGGTCGCCGGTCCAAGCGTGGATGGTGGTCATGATGCCGGACACGATGGGGGCGAAGTCGTTCAGACCCTTGGCCATCGGGGCGAGGCAGTTGGTGGGGCAGGAGGCGGCGGAGATGATGTCGTCCTCGGCGGTCAGCTGCTCATGGTTGACGTTGTAGACGATGGTGGGCAGGTCGTTACCGGCAGGAGCGGAGATGACGACCTTCTTGGCGCCGGCGTTGATGTGAGCCTGAGCCTTGGCCTTGGAGGTGTAGAAACCGGTGCACTCGAGCACGACGTCGACACCGAGCTCGCCCCACGGGAGGTTGTTGGCGTCGGCCTCCTTGTAGATGGTGATCTCCTTGCCATCGACGGTGATGGAGTCCTCGCCGGCGACGATCTCGTGATCGCGGGAGTAGTTGCCCTGCGTGGAGTCGTACTTCAGCAGATACGCGAGCATGTCGGGGGAGGTGAGGTCGTTGATAGCGACGATCTCGGAGCCCTCGTGGCCGAACATCTGACGGAACGCGAGACGACCGATGCGGCCAAAGCCGTTAATCGCAACCTTTACTGCCATGCTTGTCTCCTTTCGTGAGACCCCCGCAGGTTCCCTTGCCTGCCGCCGGGGCCTACAAACAAACCTCTTAGAATATACCTGTTTTTCGGTGCCTGTGACACGACAATAGGGGTGTTTTGAGAATTTTCAGAGCTTTGATTCGCTTCAAAACCCCAGCATATGGGCTATTGAAGCGTTTCATCATTCCGTTTACGCGCCTCTTCCACGAGCTTTTCCAAACGCAGCACGCGATGGTACAGGGCGGACTTCGAAAGCGGGGGGTCGGTCATGTTCCCCAAATCCCGCAACGACAGGTCCGGATGCGCACGACGAAGCTCGCAAAACGTCGAGAGCGCCTCGGGAAGCCCGGCGCGAAGGCCCAATCGATCGACCTCGTCGATGAGGTCGATCTGCCGCTGGGCGGCGCCCGCACTCCTCCCCTGGTTGGCGAGTTCCGCGTTCACGCGCCGATTCACCTCGTTTTTCACCGATTTGACGCTGCGGGCCTCCTCGATCTCGGCGACGCAGCGCTGCGCCCCCACCTCGAGCAGCAGATGGACGATCTGCTCGGCGCTCTTGATGTAGACCGCATGCGACGATCGGCGCCTGTTCACGCGGGCGCGCACGCCGACCTTGCCGATCAGGTCCGCCAAGGCACGGGCGAACGGCTCGCCTTGGACCGAGATCTCGAGATGGAAATCCCCGCGCGGGTCGGCCACGAACCCTCCGGCGACCAGCGCGCCCCGGATGTAGGCGCGCTGGCAGCAATCGCGCGCGACGATATGGTGCGGGATGCCGGAGACCAGCCCGCCCGAGCGGTCGAGGATCCCGAGCAGCACCAGCGCCTTCTCGAGGTCGGGCTGATCGGGCAGGGAGATGAGGTAGTTGCGCACGCGGTGCAGCACGCTTTTGCGCACGGTGAACTCGGTCTCGAGCTTTAAGATCTGATGCGTGAGACCGATCATCGTGCGCGCCACCGCGCCGGTCTCCGTGGCGACCTGAAGGCGATAGTGTCCCGCGCCCGCGATGCCGAGCGTCCCGCACACGCGCGTCAGCGCGGCGAGCATGGCGAGGTTGCAGTACTCGCACGACGGGGCGCAGCGCGACAGCTCGTCGCGGACCTCCGCGGTAAACGACATCGATCATCCTTCCTTCCCGATCGCCCGATGTCCCGAAACGCTCCCGCCCCCTTTTGGGACACGGCGCAGTCGGTCAGTGCGCCTCGCCCGTCGCCGTCTTGTTGGCGCGCGCCAGGTCGCGATGCGAGATGCTCACGTGGTACTGCTGGCGCTCCAGATAGCGCGCGGTCGCCTCGGCGATGGCGACGCTGCGATGCTGCCCGCCAGTGCACCCGATGGCGATGGAGAGCTGCGGTTTTCCCTCCGCGACATACCCCGGCATGACGGCGTCGAGCAGCTGGCACCATGCGCGCCAGAACTCCTGGGTCTTGGAATGCTCGAGCACGAAGCTCGAGACCTTCTCGTCGAGCCCCGTCATGGAACGCATCTCGGGGTCGTAGAACGGATTGGGCAGGAAGCGCACGTCGATCATGAGGTCGGCCTCGACGGGCATGCCGTGCTTGAAGCCGAACGAGAACACATGCACGTCCATGAGCTCCTGATCGGTCAGCTCGGAGAACGCGTGGCGCAGCTTGGTGCGAAGCGAGCTCGTGGGCAGGCGGCTCGTGTCGATGATCATGTCGGCACGATCGCGGATGCTCGTGAGCTGGACGCGCTCGCGCTGGATGGCGTCGGCGGTCGACTCGCCGGCCATCGCAAGCGGATGACGACGGCGGTTTTCGCTGTACCGGCGGATCAGGACCTCGTCGGACGCCTCCAAAAACAGGATCTTGCAGCTCATCTCATGCTCTTTGAGCTGTTGGATGACATCGAGCAGCTCGTCGAACAGGCCTTGGCTGCGCAGGTCGCTCGTCACGGCGAGATGGCGGCCGATACCCGCGTTGATGCCCACCAGCTCGGCGAGCTGCATGATGAGGCGCGGGGGCAGGTTGTCGATGCAGAAGTACCCCATGTCCTCGAACGCGTGCATCGCCTGCGTGCGGCCGGATCCGGACATACCGGTGATGATCACGACATCGGGAACGCGGTCGGCGAGCTCCGCCGTGGTGATCGGGTTCATATCGGGCATGCGCGACCTCCTCGTTCGATTATCTGCCAACCAGTATACCCGCCCACGCAGACAGCCGAGGACACGGATGCGACGGACCCGTCCCTTACGCGCGCAGGGTGTCGTACACCGCCTGGGCGACCGCGGCGGGGACCCCTTTCACGGCGGCGATCTCGTCGACGGTCGCGGCACGCAGCCGCTTCATCGATCCGAAGTGCCGCATGATGGCGCGCTTGCGCGTCGGACCCACGCCCTCGACCTCGTCGAGCACGGACACCGTCATGGCACGGTCGCGCAACTCGCGATGGAAGGTGATGGCGAATCGGTGTGACTCGTCACGCACCTGCTTCATCAGGTAGAGTGAAGCCGATCCACTCGGAAGGACGACCGGCGTGTCGTCCCACGGGACGAACACCTCCTCGTCGGCCTTGGCGAGGCCGCACACCGGGATATCGAGTCCCAGCTGCTCGAGCTGGCGTATCGCCGCCGTGAGCTGGGGCTTGCCGCCGTCGACCACGAGCAGGTCGGGCCGGCTTCCAAAGCGCTCGTCGGCCATGCGCTCGGGCGCGTAGCGACGGCCAAGGACCTCGGACATCGAGACGAAGTCGTTCGCCTCGTCGAGCTCGGTGCGGATCTTGAACCGCCGGTATTGGCTTTTATCGGGGCGTCCGTCGGTGAACACCACCATCGACGCCACGGTGAAGCGCCCGTGCAGCGTCGAGATGTCGAAGCATTCGATGCGCATCGGGGGCCCGTCGAGCGCAAGAGCGCTCTCGAGCTGTAGCAGCGCCTGATTCGTGCGGTCGTCGGCGTATCCGGTCCGCATCATGTATCGCATGAGGGCGTGGCGCGCGTTGCGCTCGCAGGTCTCGAGCAGATGGCGCTTCTCCCCGCGCTGCGGCCGGTGCACCGTGCACTTGCGACCGCGCTTGGCGGAAAGCCACTGCCCGATCACGTCGGCGTCCTCGAGGTCGACCGCCACGTCCACCTCGGCGGGGATGTCGGCCGTCTCGTCATAGTAGCGCTTGACGAATCCCGCGACGAGCTCGTCCTCGGCCACGTCGAGCCCCTTGTCCACGATGAACTCGCACGTGCGGACCGTGCGCCCCTCGCGCACCACGAACACGCAGGCGCCCGCGATGGTCTCCTCGCGGTAGAAGCCGATAAGGTCTATGTCCACGCTCGTGGGGAACACGACCTGCTGGCGGTCATCGAGGCCGTCGACCACGTCGAGCCGGCGCTTGATGCGTCCGGCGCGCTCGAAGTCGAGTTCGGCTGCGGCCTCGGCCATATCCTCCTTCAGCTCGCGCGTGAGCTCGCTGCGATGTCCGGATAGGAACCGCTCGACACGACGGACGTTGACGGCGTACTCCTCGGGCGAGATCATGCCCGCGCACACACCCGGTCCGCGCCCCACGTGGTAGTCGAAGCACGGCCGGCCCTTCTGGGCGCAGATGAGCTCGATGATACCCGCATCGTCGGGGCGCTTGTCGAGCAGGCGCCGCACGCGCTTCCATTCCGCGCAGGTCGCCGAGCAGATCGGTGTGACCTTGCGGATCGTGTCGATCGTCTCGCGCGCCGCGCGGGCGTCGGTGTAGGGGCCGTAGTAGCGCGTCTTGGGCTTGTGTTTCTCGCGCGTGTACTTGATCGCCGGGAACACGTCACCGTGCGTCACGGCGATGTAGGGATAGCTTTTGTCATCCTTGTAATCGACGTTGAAGTACGGATGGTACTGACCGATGAGGTTGCGCTCCAGCACCAGCGCCTCATGCTCGTTGTCCACGACGATGTAGTCGAAGCTCGCCACGAGCTGCATCATGAGCGGGATCTTCTCGCGGTCGTCGGTGAGCTGGACGTATTGCTTCATGCGGGCACGCAGGTTCTTGGCCTTGCCCACGTAGACGACCTCGCCTGAGGCGTCTTTCCACAGATAGCATCCCGGATCGGTGGGGACCTGCGCCACCTGTTCGGCCAGCGAGAGCCGCTGGCCGTCCTCGGCGGTCACCACATGGCGCGCCGCGGCAGCCGCATCGAAGGGGGATACGCTCACGCGATGCCCGGGTAGGCCACCTCGATCGAGAGGAGATGCCATCTAGTGCGCCTTCTCGCGGCGGACGTCGCCCACATAGCGGTCGAACTTCTGGATCTGATGGAGATACGTGACGGTCGCCCACACCTTGTGCATGAGCGTATCGCCTTTCCAGTCATACGGATATCCCGCCTTGCCGGCGCGATACATCGCCAGCACGCGACGGCGCAGCTCGGGATCGGGCACGCACCGCTTGATCACGCGTGCGGGAACGCAGGTGTACAGCACGTCGCCGTACGCCTCCCGATAGGGAATCTCCTTGCCGAAAACGTACTCATCGACCAGCAGCTTGGCGATGTTCGCACCGCCCTGGGCGACGTAGAACGTGTTGCGTCCCGGCCTGGTGTTGATCTCGAAGAACTTGTACTTGCCGTCGCGCTCGTCGAACTTGATGTCGAAGTTGCCGAAACCGCGATAGCCGACATGCCGGCAAAAGCGCTTGGCGGCCTCGATGATCGGCTCGACGCGCTCCGGCAGGATGCACATGGGGTTGCCGATACGCGCCGGCGAGTGGTCCTGCAGCACGACCTGACCGCCCGACACCACACGCACCTCGCCGTTCACGTCGGAAAACGTCGTGAGCGAACGGATCGCGGCGTCATCTCCGGGAATGAAATCCTGGACCACGAGCTCGCGATCGTAGCCGGCATCGCGCAGAAGGTCGAAGATGCGCACGAGATCGGCCGCGTCGTGAACCTCGTAGACCTTCTCCTTGCCTGGGAAATCCATGAGGTCGTAGCGGGCCGAGTTGGAGGGCTTGGCGATCAGCGGATAGGTGAACGAGTCGGCATCGATCACCAGGTCGCGATCGGAGCAATCGAACGTCCACGTCTTGGGGTAGTCGATGCCCAGCTCCTCGCAGATCTCGTAGAAACGCTCCTTCTGCGTGATCTCGTCGAGCAGTTCGAAATCGTTATACGGCACGACGAACCACTGCGAGAGCTCCTCCTTGTTGACCGACAGGATGCGCGCGTGCCAGTCGGCGCTGCCGAAGATGAGCGCGATCTTGCCTGCAGCGGAAAGCTCCGCGCCCAACCGGCGGAGGTAGTCCATGACGGCGGCGTCGCCCTGTGCCATCTCGGGAACCACGCGGTAGTCGACCAGGCGGCTCGCCGAGGTCACGCGCACGTCGACGGCGGACACGACGAGCGTCTTGACGCCGTACGCCTCGAAGAAGCAGCGGGCGAACGAATAGGACATGATCTCGCCGCCCAGTGCAACGGGAACGAGACGGTCGGCGAGCTCGGACTCGGTGACGGTGTGACGGGTATCAGGCATGATGACCCCCTACTCTGCGTGCTTGGCGGAACGGAGACGCGCTCGGGCGGCCTTGGCGGCGACCAGCGCGCGATAGAAGGTCTTCTTGATCGGCACGTCGCGATCGGGGGCGACCATGCGGACGCCGTCCTTCGCGAACTTGGTCTTGAACGTGTTGAGGCCCATGGTCGCGGGCTGGAACTCGCTGCCGATGCCCATCTGGTCGTACTCGGTGCAGCCGATGCGCCCGAGTTCGCAGCATTCGAAGTAGATGAGTCGGTCGGTGGCGAGGTTGCGGGCGGCACCGGTGCGCGAGGCGCCGTAGTAGCGCGTCGCATGCGTGCCCGAGATGGTCGCGATCGTCCAGGTGATCACCTGTTCCCCATCGCGCCCCGCGAACAGACGGCAGTGATCGTGACCCAGGATCTTGAGCATGTTGCGGTAATCCTCGGCAGGCGCCGGGGTGAAGCCGTCGCGCGCGGCGGTCTCGACCATGACCTCGTAGTACTCGTCGAACGACTCGATGGCGCGCTCGGTCTCGTCGGAGAAGGTCAGGGCGCACTCGCGCAGCGCCTTGCGGACGTCGCGACGACCGCGGGGCTTCATACGCGACAGGATGGCCTCGTCACCGCCGGTCAGATCGATGACCACCGTGGTGTCGTAGGGTAAGGTGGACAGGCACGGTGTCGTGATCGGGAGCTCATGGGCGACCGCCAGGCGCATGAACACCTGCTTCTTGTCGCGACCGCGCACGTAGTCGACGAGTGCCGACAGCGCCTCGGCCTCCTGCTCGGCGGTCGGCTCCTGCGCCCAGACCGGCGCGTGGTGCGCACGCAGATAGCAATAGCCATGGGTCTCGTACTGGACGAGCGAGATGAGCGCCACGAGGCGCCCACCGTCCTTGACGGCGGCATACCCCCAAGGCGAGCGGCCGGGAACGGTCGCCTCCAGGTCCTGCCACAAGGGCAGCTGCTCGATAGGTACCGTCGCGGCGAAATCAGCCGCACACTGCTCGTACTCGGTGCGCGAGAGCTCTTGAACCTGCATCGCGTGGTGCTCCGTCTTCTCGATCGCGTATACGTTCCAACAGTTCATCATAGTTGATGCTGCCGAGAGGACGGCGGCGGGACGGCCGCATTCTATGAAGAGACCACGAGCGCGGATGCGCTATCCGCTGACGGACACGAGCCCGCGGACGACCTCGGCGACCGCACGGGCACCGTCGGCGCCCACGTTACACGGCAGGGTCGCGAGCGTATCGACGATCCGCATGCAGGTCGAAACCCCCGCCTTGTCGCGCGGCACGCGGTAGACGCCCTCATCGAGCACGCCCGGACCCAAGTAGGGCCGATACCAGGCTTCGGTATAGTAGCCTGCGGCGCACACTTCGGATATCACGCGATCCGCGAGCGCGGTGTCGGCGACGAGGATGGGAAACTTCAGCAGCGGCTGCACCGGTCCCTCCATCGCCGAGGAGAACGTCTCGACGCCCGGCATACCGGCAAACGCCTCGCGGTATGCCTCGACCGCCTCGCGGTGGGCACGCTCCTCGTCATCCAGCGCCGCGAGCGCATCGATCACACGACGGCACACCTCGGCACTCGGCCGCAGGGGCTCATGCGACACCGCGCCGCGTCGCTCGTCATCGGACACGGCGGGCTCGAACAGCCCGACGGCGGACAGCGTGCGCCGCAGCCGGCGGGACACGGACAGGGGCAGATGGTTGAACACGCGATTCCAGAAGATGAAGGTCCTCGTCAGCGACGTCAGATGGGCACCGGCGACGGGCAGGTCGACGAGGCGAGCGCGAAGATCGGCGGCGACCTGCGAAAACGGGGAGTCGGGATTCACCCATACCGCACCGCCGAACTGCGTATCGAGCATCTTGGCGACACCGAAGGAGTGGATCGAGATGTCGGCGCACGGCGCCCCATCATCGCCGCGGGCCATGCGCCCCACGCCATGGGCGCAATCCTCGACCACCGGAATGCCGGCATCGTGGGCGATGCGAACCAAGTTGCGGCTGTCGACGTCGTCGATCAGACCGTAGGTATGCTGGAGGACGACGGCCCGGTCGGCGGGATCGAGCGAGAGCTTCTCGGGACAGATGGACGCCGCGCAGCGCGACACCTCGGCATAGCGCGGCTCGAGTCCCGCCGCGATGATGGGGTCGACCGCGGTGCAGCAGGTGAGTAGCTGCGTGACGACCGAACCCTCCCCCATCTGGGCACGGATCGCGCGAAACGCCAACAACATCGCATGGCGGGCACGGAACGTGAGATACCAATCCTCGGCATGCGTACCGGTACGCTCCGCCAGATACGCGGCGATCCGCTCCTCCTCGACCGAACGATCCATCCGGATCATCCTCCTTCAACGATACGACGCCTACGCGCGGCTCGGCAGGAAGCGCGCCACGAGCGAACGGATGAACGAGACCTCGGGCAGCTTGAGCGCGATGCCGAGACCGAAGGTGATCAGCACCGCGGGCACGCCGCCCACGAGAGCATACAGCAGCGCGCGTATGATCCCACCCTCGGCAAGCGGGCCGGCGACGGCCTGCAGGCCCATCAGGATAGCGCCGCCGACAGCCGCCCCGAGCAGGCCCAGGGCAAGCGAGCGCACGCCCGCCACGACCATGGAGCGAAAACCGATATGCCCGAGCTCGTGGCGCAAAAACAGCAGGGTGACCAGATCGATCGACACGAAGAAGAACGTCGAGCTGAAGCCCACCACGTTGAAGCCGAACACCGGCGTGAACACGAGGCACATGGCGATCTGGATGGCGCCGGCGATGCACTCGGCGATCGCGAACAGCTTCATCCTTCGAAGCGACGAGCAAGCCTTCTGCAGATACGTGCATAGACCGTACCCGGGCAGCGAGATGGAAAGCCAGACGATATACGTCGAGAGGATATCCACATCCTCGGCGGACATGCGCCCACTCTTGAGCATGTTGGACAGGCACGGCGCGAACACCATGAGATAGAGGGCGAACGGGATCAGCAGGAACAGGATCTGCCCCGACCCGCTCGCCAAACCCTCCACGAAGCGCTTCATGCGCCCACTCGCCACGAACGACGAGAGCTCGGTGAACATGGCGGTCGTGATGGGGATGGCGAACACCGAATACGGCAGGATGTACCAGATGCGCGCGTAATAGGTGATCGACGCGCCGCTCGGATTGACCGACAGGGCGCAGGCGCTCTGAACCGAGGTCGTGGCAAACGAGACCACAGTCACCACGAGCGTGGGGATGCCGATGGAGAGGGTCTCGCGGATCAGCGGATCATGGATGTCGATGCGCGGCGAGAGATGAACCCCGTGCCGCGAGAGCGCGGGCACCTGCATGACCACCTGGACGAGCACGCCCAGCGGGTTCGAGATCGCGAGCACGAGAATGCCCGCCACGGGATTCGACTCCGCGATCACGCCGTAGATGAAGAACGCGGCGGTGATCACGATGTTGTTGGCGATGGGCGCCGCCGTGGACCAGAAATAGTCGCGCTCCGCGTTCAGGATGCTCGAGATGACCGACGAGAGCGCGTAGAGCACGATCTCGATCGCAAAGAACCGGAAGAAGTACGTGGCGAGGTCGAAGTCGAACTCCGACGAGGCGTTGAACGCCTGCGTCCAGATGATCTGACCGGCGAAGACGAAGGAGAGGATCGAAAGCGCGCCCATGAGCAGCGTCACGAGCGAGAGCAGATTCGATGCGTACGCACAGGCGCCGACGCGGCCTGCCTTCTTCTTCGTCGAGACGTAGACCGGCAAAAACGCGGTGACGAGCATACCACCCATCACGAGTTCGTACAGGGCGTTGGGTAGATTATTGGCGACGGTGAACGCGCTGGCGACGAGTGTCGTGCCCATGCCGAACGCCTGCGCCCACGTGCGGAAGAAACCGGTGATGCGGCTCACGATGACAAGACCGCTCATGAGCGCGGCGGAGCGGCCGACGTCCGCGACACTCGCCTCGTCCTCCTCGGTGTCGGCAGCATCACCGGCGGACTCGAAGGAGGTGTCCTCCGTCTGGATGCGGCCGGAACCCGTCTCGAACAGATCCTCGTCATCCCATGCATCCGGCGTCGGATCGCCGATGAGCGCGAACTGCGCCGACTCGTCGGGACGCGGTGCGTTGAAGCCCGCGGAGGCGGGCGTCGTGTACTGGGAGGACACCATGAACGCGGCGGTTTCCTCCGGCGAGGTCGTCGGCGCGGCGACAAGCGGGACGTCCTCGGCATCGCTTGGCCCGGCGGAGTCGGATGGGGAGCGCAAAGCGTCGATGCGCGACGGGTCGACACCCGCGGCGATCAGGAACATCGTCGTCTCATCGGGAGATGCCCCGCGCACGGCAGACGGCGCGGCCGGCGCGGCATCGCGCGCCGCCGTCGCGTCGTCGCGCACAGGCTTGAAATGCGAGCCCCGCGGACGCGGGACATCGTCGACGTCGAATCCGCCTGTCATGCAAACCTAGCCTTTCCTGCAAATCGAGGCGACGGTCGCCCCGGTATGGGCGATCAAGTCGCTCGGCGAGAGCTTCAATTGTATGCCGCGACGGCCGCCCGAGATGAAAATCCCGTCGTAACGCATGCAACGTTCATCGATCAGCGTCAAAAAACGCTTCTTCATGCCCACGGGCGAGCATCCGCCCCGGATATACCCCGTGGTGCCCAGCAGGTCGCGAACGTGCATCATGGCAAGGGACTTCTGTCGCGCGGCACGGGCTGCCGCCTTGAGATCGAGCTCCTCGGCGACGGGGATGCAGCACACCACATGATCGCCGTTCGGAGCGACGGTCACGAGGGTCTTGAACCCCTGACCGGGGTCCTCACCGAGCTGCTCGGACACATGGATACCCGAGAGATCGTTCTCGTCGACCTCGTAGGTGATCACCTCGAATGCGATGTGCGCGCGTTCGAGCTCGCGCATCGCGTTGGTCTTCTGAACGCTTTCCTTGCGCCCCATGGCCCCTCCCATATCAAAACGGCCCCAAGGCACGAAGCCTTGGGGCCGTCAATCGGTCCATCCTGACCAGAACGGCCGGAGTCGCTAGATGATCGAACCGCCGCCCAAGAAGCCGCCGATGTAATCGAGCGTACGGTAGCCGACGCCCGCACCGGGGATGGAATCGATCATCGAACCGCCGCCGATATAGATGCCCACATGGCCGCAGTAACGGCCGCCGGAGCTGAAGAAGACGAGGTCGCCGTACTGGAGGTTGTTGCGGTTGGTGGTCCAGGTACCGCGAGCCTTGACCTTGGCCATGTAGGACTCGGGGCTGTTGGAACGCGAACCGTAACCGAGCGCGAAGTCGACGACGCCCGAACAGGTGAACCAAGAGCTACTCGTGGAGCCGGTCCAGTAGTAACCGGAATAGGAATATCCGGAGCCGATGATGCTCTCGGCCTTGGCGACCATGGCGCTCGCGCTCGAGGTCGGGCCGCTCGGGACCGAAGATCCGCCGTCGGAACCCTGGCTGCCGCCGTCGTCATCATCCGAATCGTCGTCATAGCTCGGCGAATCATCGTAACCGGAGTCGGAGTCGTCGTAGCCGGAATCGGAATCGGAGTCGTCGGAGGCGGTGTCGTTGGAATCCGAGGAATCGTCGTTCGAGCCGGAGTCGGACGCGGCGTCGTTCGAGGAGCCACCGTCGCCATCGGAGGCGCTGTCGCCAGCCTGTTCGCCTTCGGCCTCCTCCTCGGCGGCCTCGGCTGCCCTGCGAGCCGCCTCCTCGGCAGCGGCCTTACGGGCCGCTTCCTCCTCGGCGGCGAGCTGAGCCTTCAGCTCGTCGGAAAGCTGGTCGTAATACGACTGGGCCTCGGATGCGGCGGCCGCCGCGGCGTCGGACTTCTCCTGCTGCTCGACGACGAGCTTCTCCTGCTCGGCCTTCTGCTCCTCGAGCTCCTTCTTGTTCTGCTCGAGCGACTCCATGAGCTCATGGGTCGTCGTGATGACGCCCTGTTTGTGCTCGGCCGCCTTATCGGCGTAGTGGAGGTTGGAGATCAGGTTGGAGAAGCTGCCGGAGTTCAGCAGCACCGAGACGATGCTCGCGCTGCCACCCGACTTGTACTGATCGGAGACGAGGTCGCCGAGCTCGTCCTGATAGACGGCGAGCTGCTTCTCCTCCTCGGCGATCTCGGCGGTGGTCTCCTTGATCTTGGTCTTGGTCTCGTCAAGGTTGTTGGAGACCGTGATGAGGTCGTTACTCGCCTGCTCGGCGGTCGAATACAGGGCGTGGAGCTGCTGGGAAACGCTATCGAGCTGCTGCTGGAGCTCCGCCGACGAAGCCGCCATGGCGGGTGCGGGGCTCAGGCCGGCGATGAGCGCGAAGCTCAGGCCGAAAACGGGAATGGCGGTGAGGCTACGTTTAAAGTGCGCCATGAATTACATCTCCTAACGGTGCGCCACGGGGGCGCTCGTGTCGGTCATCGTCCCTTCTCGTGCGAACGAGTCAATGATGGGCACATTCTATCAGCACCGCCCCGATAGCCCAAATGCTCCATCCGCACTCCACACCAAGTTAAGCTTCAAGTTGAGCTTCAACCCGCAGCTCACAAGGGGTGTCGCTCGAAGCGGATATGCAGGTTGCAGCCGATTTACCCGCCAAAACCGACACGATTTCACCACCGGAACGGTCTGTTGAACGGGTCGGTTGGGGACGTGTTCCGTCCAACCCATTCGCACGCGCTACCTCGCTTGTCGCGCGCGGTCACGCTCGAGGATGGACGCCAGGAAGCGCCCGGTATAGCTCTCCTCGCACGCCGCGACCTGCTCGGGCGTGCCTGCCACGACGATGCGCCCGCCGCCGTTGCCGCCCTCGGGACCCAGATCGATGATACGGTCGGCGACCTTGATCACATCGAGGTTGTGCTCGATCACCAGCACCGTGTTGCCCGCGTCGACCAGACGCTGCAGCACGTCGATGAGCTGGCGCACGTCCTCGAAATGAAGGCCGGTCGTCGGTTCGTCCAGGATGTAGAAGGTCTTGCCCGTCTGCTTGCGGTGCAGTTCCTTGGCGAGCTTCACGCGCTGCGCCTCGCCGCCCGACAGCGTCGTGGCCGGTTGCCCGAGTCGCACGTAGCCCAAGCCCACATCGTAAAGCGTCTGGAGCTTGCGCTTGATCTGCGGGATGTTCCCGAAGAAACCCAGCGCCTCGGTCACGCTCATGTCGAGCACGTCCGAGATGGACTTGCCGCGATAGAGCACCTCGAGCGTCTCGCGGTTGTAGCGCTTGCCGCCGCACACCTCGCACGGCACGTAGATGTCGGGCAGGAAGTGCATCTCGATCTTGATCTGGCCATCGCCCTTGCAAGCCTCGCAACGGCCACCCGAGACGTTGAACGAAAAGCGCCCGGGCGAATAGCCGCGCGCCTTGGACTCGGGCACGCTCGCGAACAACGCGCGCAAATCGTCCCACAGCCCGATATAGGTCGCCGGATTCGAACGCGGCGTACGCCCGATGGGCGACTGGTCGATATCGATCACCTTGTCGATCTGCTCCATGCCCTCGATGGCGCGATACGGTCCCACCGGACGGGTGGAATGATGGATCGCGTTCGTGAGCGCCGGTGCGATGGTGTCGGTCACCAGCGAGCTCTTGCCCGATCCGGAGACACCGGTCACCACCGTGAACGTGCCGAATTCGATCTTGACGGTCACGTTGCGCAGGTTGTTCGCGCGGGCACCGCGAACCACGAGCGCACCGCGCCCCGGCTGCCGACGCTCCTCGGGCAGGCGGATCATACGCTTGCCGGTCAGGTACTGCCCGGTGAGCGAGGCGGGGCACGCCATGATGTCGGCGGGCGTGCCGGCGCACACGACCTCGCCGCCGTTCTCGCCGGCGCCCGGCCCCATGTCGACCACGAAATCGGCCGCACGGATGGTGTCCTCGTCGTGCTCGACCACGATCACCGTGTTGCCGAGGTCGCGCAGGCGCTCGAGCGTGGCGATGAGGCGCTCGTTGTCGCGCTGGTGCAGGCCGATGGAGGGCTCGTCCAAGATGTAGAGCACCCCCATGAGTCCGGCGCCGATCTGCGTCGCCAGGCGGATGCGCTGGGCCTCGCCGCCCGACAGCGTGGCGGAGGCGCGGTCGAGCGTGAGATAATCCAGGCCCACGTCGACCAGAAAGCGCAGGCGCTCCATGATCTCCTTGACGATGCGCCCGCCGATGAAACGCTGGCGCTCGTCGAGCTCGAGCCCCTCGAAGAACTCGAGCGACTCACGGCAGCTCATACAGCAGACCTCGTAGATGGATTTGCCGCCCACCGTGACGGCGAGCATCTCGGGACGCAGGCGCGCACCGTGACAGGAATGGCAGGGCTCCTCGCGGATGTACTTCTCGAGCCGCGCCTTGGTGTTGTCGTTGGTGGTCTCGATATAGCGCTCGTACAGGATGTTGCGCACGCCGGAGTACTTGGTGAACCAGTGCGTGTCGCGACCGTCCTGCGTGTGATAGTCGACGCGCATCTTCTTGTCGCCCAGACCGTCGAGGAAGATCTTGCGCACGCGGGCCGGCAGGTCGCGCCAGGGCGTCGCGGGGTCGACCTTCAGATGCTTGGCGAGCGCGCGGAAGATCTGGGGGTAGTAGTTCGACTTACCGAAGAAGCTGCCGAACACGCCCTCGTCGATGGACAGGCTCGGATCCTCGATGAGCGCCTCGGCGTCCACCACCTTCTTGAAGCCCAAGCCGTCGCATTCCGAGCAGGCGCCGTAGGGTGCGTTGAACGAGAAATCGCGCGGCTGCAGGTCGTCGATGGAGTGGCCGTGCTCGGGACAGGCGAGCGCCAGCGAGTAGGTCAGAAGGTCGCCGGGCGTCCCTTCGGGGGCATCGCGGTCGGGCAGCAGGTACACCGCCACGCGGCCGTTCGCGAGCCTTGTCGCCTGCTCGACGGCCTCGGCGATGCGACCCACGCCCCCCTCGCGGATGACGATGCGGTCCACGACGACCTCGATGGTGTGGCGGAACTTCTTGTCGAGCTCGATGGGGTCGTCCAGGCTGCGCACCTCGCCGTCGATGCGCACGCGCGAGAAGCCCTCGCGACGCAGGTCGTCGAGCAGCTTGGCGAACTCGCCCTTGCGGTCGGTGACGACGGGGGCGAGCACGAGCGCCCGGCGGCCGAGCCCGGCATCCATGATCTTGTCCGCGACCTGGTCGGTCGTCTGGCGCTCGATCACGCGGCCGCACTCGGGGCAGTGCGGCGTGCCGATGCGTGCGAACAGCAGGCGCAGGTAGTCGTAGATCTCGGTCACCGTGCCCACCGTGGAGCGCGGGTTTTTGGACGTCGTCTTCTGGTCGATGGACACCGCCGGCGACAGGCCGTCGATCGAATCGAGGTCGGGCTTGTCCATCTGTCCCAAAAACTGACGGGCGTAACTCGACAGGCTCTCGACATAGCGGCGCTGGCCCTCGGCGTAGATGGTGTCGAAGGCGAGGCTCGACTTGCCGGAGCCGGACAGGCCGGTGATGACGACGAGCTGGTCGCGGGGGATCTCGACGTCGACGTCGCGCAGGTTGTGCTCGCGCGCGCCGCGGATGATGATGGAGCTATCTGACATGGATATCCTTCCGGAACGCCATGGTTCGTTCAGGGCACCAGTCTACCCGTTTCGCCACCGGACACGTGTTCGCATCGAACGGCCGTCACGGGATGCCCACGTCATGTTCGGTGCCCGCGAGAAGCCGCGCATCGCCGATGCCTCCACCTTGATAGGTGGGTACGCGTGGCGAAACGCGCTCACATATCGAGCCGGATCTGCACGAAGCCCGACATCGGGTTACGGCAGGACATCGCGGATCCATGCGGCGGCGCGCGCGGTCATGACATGACCGTCGGGCGTGGCGTCGCGCGAGACGACCCCCGCCACCGTGTGCTCACCTTCGCACAGCGCCGGGAAGAAGAACGTGCACTCGTCCGGGGCGTCGGCGACCGACACCGGCACGCCGAGGCGGCGGCAGCGCTCGCCCACCATACGGTTGACCCCGCGGTCGTCGGTTGCCGCGACGACCAGCGCACAGCCCTCCTCATCGCCGGGGCGGTACGGACGCGCGCGCACCTCATCCGCCGCGCGGTGGGAACCGTCGAGCGGCGCGGGATCCACGACCGTCACGCGGGCCCCGAAGCGCGCGAGCGCCTCGGTGCGGCGGCTCCCGACAGCCCCGCCACCGACCACCAGGCAGCGCATGCCGGAAAGGTCGACGAACAGCGGGAACCGACCGATGGGGGCCATCCGTGACGCAGACGTATCCATCGCGACGCCCGCACGGCCCGTCTCGACAGGCGCCGCAGCCCGCATGTGGCCGATCGCCAGCCGGTGGACCTCCTGCCACGCGCCCAGCCCACACGCCGCCGCCCGAACGCGGAACCCGGCATCGGACAGCAGGCGCGCCCAGCTCTCCCCCGTCGTCCCGAGCACATCGCGCCGCGCATGGACACCGGGTGCGACCATGAACGGGGCGAGCACCACATCGCGCGCGCCCATCCGCTCCAGCGCACCACGCAACGCGGCATGGGACGGCTCCCCGCGAAGCGCGCCGATCAGCACATCATCGCGTCCGCAGAGGCGCAACGCATATCCGAGCGCCGCGTATGCGAGCTGACCCGCTCCATCGACGCCGTGGCCGACGAGCACGACGGCGGCGCGCTCGCACCGCGGGCAGCGCACGTCGATGGCCCGCGCGAGCGCTTCGGCATCGTCGGTGGACGATAGCAGGGGCGTCGCCAAACGCACGGTGTCGAACAACGGTGCCTTGGCGCGTGCGGCATGCCGCACCGAACGATAGGATGCGCCGTCGACCACATGCGTCACGGCGATCGTCACGTCGCGCGCGCCCGCCGCCCAGAGCTCCTCGAGCGCATCCGCCACACACGGCACCGTCTCGCCGCGCTTCGCGCGTTCGGCACGAACCTTGTCGCTCGTGGAGGCGATGCGCACCGGCGCGTCTGCGGCGGCATCGAGGTGAAAAGCATCCGCCAGCGCTCGTTCGAGCGGCGCGACATACGCCGCGTTGACGCGAGGATCCGCACAACCGCTTCCGACGATGAGAAGCCCGCGCCGCCCATGCACCCGCCCCATAGCGCACCTCCCGTGTTACAGCCTGAAGCAACCGTCGATCCGTGGGATGCGCTCTACCATACCCCATGGCTAAACTGGAAACCATACCGCGGGCAACCGAGAGGAATCCCATGGATACGACCACGTCTATCTGCAACCTGCCGAACATTTCGACGTCCTTCGAACCCGTCGCGCGCGATGAGGCGGATACCCTCGCCGCACTCGCCGCCGAGATCTGGAGCGACTATCGGCCGGCGCTCATAGGGGCCGATCAGACCGAGTACATGATCGAGCGCTTCCAGAGCCCACCCGCCATCCGTCGCGATATGGCGGACAACGCCTACGAATACTGGTTCGTGCGGGCCGTCGACGACGGGCGCATCGTGGGCTACACGGGCGGACACGTCGAGCCCGCAACCTCGCGCTTCTTCATCAGCAAGATCTACCTGCGCGCCGAAGAGCGCGGCAAGCATTTCGGAAGCGCCATCTTGGCGTTTTACGAACAGCCGTGCCGCGACCGCGACCTTCGCGCGATGTACCTCACCGTCAACAAGGGCAACGAACTCGGCATCCGCGCGTATAGGGGAAAGGGCTTCGAGACGATCGACGCCGTGCGGACCGATATCGGCTCCGGATTCGTCATGGACGACTACATCATGGAGAAACGCGTCGGCGACTGACGGTCGCATTTCCGACATCGGAAGGCGGGGGCGGCATACGCAGCGGCAATCGATGGGTGCAAGCCGAACGGCGGACCGCACGATCCGCCCCAAGGAAAACGCAAGGTTCTTCAGAAAACCCTAAGCGTGGAGCCGCACGACACGGGGGTACAGGCGGGGTAACCGTTCCCATCGCTCGCTTCCCGACGGATACGCCCGCCCGAAGCGGAATCGAGGTCCCATGCGTCGCCGTTTCCGCCCCTGCATCCCGCCCATCCTGTTCGCCACGGTCCTAACCGCGATTCTCACGCTCCCCCTCACGGCGTCCGCCGCACCCGATACGGACGCCGCCGCGAGCCTTCCCCTGAAGATCGTGGATCCCGACACCTCCACGAGCTGGGAGGGCCTATTTCGAGCACCCGGCTCCGCACAGGGCGCCCATTCGTTTTCCACGGAGCAGGCGGGGCGGATCTGGGCTGACAAATCCGTCTACGCGACCGACGACCAGGCACGTGACGCCGGTGTCGTCGCCTCCCTGCGCGACCGGGATCGTGGCTTTCTGGTGAGCCTGTCCGCCCTCTCGTCGTCGGCCTCCATCCGGCATGAGGACGGCCTTGCCCATGACGTCGTATTCGTCGTGAGCGCGAACGCAGCCCTCGCCGATATGACCTACAACGGGCGCGCGCAGGCCGACCACCTCGTATCGGCCCTCAATGCCGCCATATCCCAGCTCATGGCCGAAAACGACAGCGCCGACGTGCCGACCCGCGTCGGCGTGGTCGCCTACTCCTCCGAAGTGACCGTCCTCATGCCGCTCGCCGTCTACACACCCGATGGCAATGGCTCGTACCTGGCATACGAACCGCGAACGAACGGTCGCGACCCCCGTCTCGTCGTGACCGGCACCGCCGATGGCGCGCAGAGCTCGGACACCGCGCTTCGCAGCGGATCGTACCTCCAGCGCGCCGTCCACGTCGGCGCCGATATGCTCGAGGCGGCAGTCGCCGACCCGGACGCCGCATCGCGCGCGCCCGAGCTCGTCGTCATGGGCATCCAGACCCCACCGATGGCGAACGTGGACCTGCTCGACCCCGCCGCCTACACCGGCGCGGCGGACGGGTTCTTGGGGCCGCTGCCCCACTCGCGCGAGAACGGATACGGCACCGACGCGATGCTGGCGACGCTGCTCACCATGCGCGCCGACCGGCAGCGCATCGAGCGTGCATGGGAGCATGGGGGCGGCCCGCTGAAGGTCTACACCACGGGGCTCGACACCACGGACACCGTCGCCTACCTACTCGAGACCGCCGCGGAACAAGAGCACCGTACGCTACCCGGTTCGAGTGCGGCAGCAGGCATCGACCTCGCCGATAACCTTGAGCAGGCGGCGGCACGCTACGCCGAAGCATCCGCGGACGGCAAGCCCGCCGTCGCGCTCGACCTGTACGGATCGAGCCCGTCGGGACTCGCCGTGAAGACCGTCACGTTCCCCTGCGTCCCCGACCTCCTGAAGGGCCCCGGCGATAGCCTGAGCTCGGTCGACGAGTACTTCTGCGCCCACAGTGCGCAGGCCATCAGCTGGGCGTTCACCTCGGCGGTCAACCGCATCCTCGGCATCGAGTACGCCGCACCGACCCCGACGGCACTCGGCGAGGCGGGCGACGTGACCGTCCGGGATACCATCGGTGCCGGCATGCGGCTCACCGACATGAAGGGCATCCAATACGGCTCGACCCTGCTCGACGGCGCGCTCGCGGCGCAGGCGGTGACCATCGGCGTGCAGGATCCCTGGAACATCGAGGCGACCCACGAGTTCGCCTACATCGTGGATGCGGTCAACGAGCGCTATGACTTGGGCTATGCCGCCTATGACCTGCTCTTCGACGCGTTCTCAGACGGGCAGTTCGCCTACGGCGGCGCCGATGACTACTCCAACCGCGCGAGCTGGTACGTCGATGCCGACCACCGCATGGTCGCCAGCGACGAGCGGCCCTATACCTTCGCCAGCGAACGCGAGCTCACGGCCGTGCACGACGGCGATTGGGAGACCGGCGCTCCCAGCGACGTGCGCGCCGCCATCGAGACCGCCCGCGACCACGGCGCCGAAGCGGTCTGCGAGACCTGGTTTTACATCGGCAACCTCCCCAACCAGTACACCGGCGGCGACGTGACCCTCTACGACTTCGTCATCATGGTGGAGACCGATCTTACGACCGGGCGGCAGACGCTGCTCGCCGCCATCCCCGCCGACGCCGTCCCGGCGATGCGGGCGCATGTGGATATCGCACAGGACGGCCAGGCGACCATGACGGTCGACGACCCCGAACAGACGGATCCGGTCCGCCTCGTGTACGAAGTGGCACCGACCTCCCGCGTCGCGGATATCCTCGACCGCATCGCACAGGGCGGGACCGTGTCCGACGCGGACCTCGAGCAGGCAGCGGGCACGTCCCTTCCACACACCGGCACCGGTGCGACCCTGCTCTACGCGGGCGCGTTCACGGATACAGACGGCGACGTGCGGGCAGGGGCGACCGCGTCGGCGATCGCCGCGCCGGCCAACGCCTACTATCTGTTCGGGAAGGCGACACCGCTCTACACCCTCGTCGACGGTGCCGTAGCCGATCCCGCCTCCCCGAACGCCGAGGACCTCGAACCGCTTCGGGAGCTTCCCCGGGCGGGTGCGACCTACTACGTGGAGCAGACGACCTACGAGGCGACCTTCGATTCCCCCGATCGGCCCGTCGCCGTGGAACCGAAGCGTCGGTTCGTCCCCTATGTCGCACAATCGGTGGAGGAAAGCTCTCCGTACTCGATCGACGGTGACGGCGTGTGCGTCGTCGCCGCGGGCATCCCGACCTCGCGACCGGCGGACGTACGCCGCGGCATCGCCAAGAGCCCCAACGCCACCGGCAGCGCACCGTGTTCCATCCGCTCGACGATCGAGGCGACCGATGGGAGCACGGCCCGTCTGAGCGCACGGCTCGGCAACAACGGCGCACTCGTCGTGCCGCCCGCGGCGGGCACGGCATCGCTCACCGTCCAAAAGCACGTGGATGCGGACGAACAGATCGCGCCGGCGTCCGCGGATCGGACGTTTTCCTTCCACGTCGCGCTGACACGCGCCGACGGTACGCCGCTCGCAGGACCGATTCTTGTGCGCGGACCGGCAGGCGACGAGGTGGATCTCGTCCCGCTCGACGACGGCGCGCTCACGCTCGAGCTCGCCGGCGGGCAGCAGACGACGATTGCGGAACTTCCCGCAGGCTGCACCTATCGTATCGAGGAGGAGACCTCCGGCGCCGCGACGTACGACACGTCCTTTCGCATCGACGCGCCCGATGGCGCGACGGACGGGAGCGGCACGACGGCCACCGGCACGCTTGCCGTCGGAACCTCCACGGCGACGTTCACCAACCGGCCGACCGCCGGCTCGATCCATCTGACCAAGACGGTGACCGGCAACGACGGCGACACGTCCTTCGCGTTCCCGTTCGAGATGCGACTCGCCCGCACCGACGGCCGCCCACTCCCCCGCACGCTCGCCTACCGTATCGACGACACGGCGCAAGTGGGCACCGCGACGATCGCGGACGACGGAACCGTGCGCCTCGAAGACGACCGACCCATCGCGCTCGCGGACGGCGACGAGCTCACCATCATGGGCGTGCCGATCGGCGTGAGCTACACGCTGCGCGAAACGGATACGCACGGGCACACGCCCCATATCGATAAGAGCACCGATAATGCCGGCACCCGGCGGATCGAGGGCGACCAGGCGGCTGGCGCGATCGACGCCGACGGGCACGTCGACACCCTCGCGTTCACCAACGAGCGCATCGCCTACGGCACGCTCGAGGTCACTAAGCGCACTGTCGGCGACACTTCCCATACCCCGTTCTCCTTCACCGTCGAGTTTGCCGGCGATGACGGCACGCCCTTGGGCGGCACCGTGCGCTGCCACATCGACGGCTCCAGCGATCCGTCGCAGGAGGTAACGCTGAAGGAGGGCTCATTCTCCGTCGAACTGACCGGTGGCCAGACGCTCGTCGTCGACGGGATACCTTCCGGCGCGTCATACGAAGTCCGCGAACGGGATTACAGCACGGAAGGATATCTCACGCTCCAGTCCGGCACCACGGGAACGATCGACGAGACGCCGGCACACGCGGCCTTCGCGAACATCAAGACGACCGGCGCGCTGGGAATCGCCTCGATCACCACCGGAAACGCCGTGGAACCCGACCGGACCTTCTCGTTCGACGTGACGCTTTCCGGCCTGTTCGCCGCACAGCCGGCAAAACGCTCGACGATGGAGCTGACGGCCATGCGTTACGACGGCGCCGGAGACGAGCCCCATCGGGAAGCGATCACGTTCGAACGCGTCGAGGGCGGCGATGACGGACATGCCGTCATCGCCGATGTGGCGGGTGCCACGGGCCTCGTCATCGAGGGGCTCGCCCCCGGCATGGCGTTTCGCGTCGAGGAGCTCGATGCACAGGCGCTCAAGGAGGACGGCTACCGCATCTCGCTCGGACAGGAGCCGATCTTCGCGGACGGCACGGAGGTGAACCCCTACGATGGCGTCCTCGCCGATACCGGCATCAGCGCCGTCTACGCCGTGAACGCGCGTGACCTGTTCGGCGACCTCGCTTTGTCGAACCGGATCGAGGGCGCCGCGGCGGAGGCCGACGCGCAGGCGGGCATGCGCTTTCGCTACACGATCGACGCGAGGACCGCCGCAGGCGATCCGATCACCGGCACGTACCCGATCGCCGCCGCAGGAGACGTGACGGTCGATGACGGCGCGGTGCAGGATTCGATCGCGTTCGTGAACGGGCGCGCGAAGGCCTCCATCGCGGGAAACGGCACCCTCACCATAACGGGCCTCCCGGCCGGCGGCAACGTCACGATCTCGCAGGAAGACGCCTCCGCAGGCGGATATGACACCACTCCAACCCTGGTGCAGGGATCGCGGCTCGCACCCGCCGAAACGACGGGGATATCCTACACGAACAGCAAGGAGTACCACCCGGTCACGGTGACGATCGCCGGCACCTCGACCATGCACGGGCGACCGCAGCGGGATGGCGAATTCACCTACGAGCTGCTCGACGCCCACGGCGATCCGGTTACCGTCGGCGGCTCCGCCGTGCGCGCGACGTCCTCCGCCGCGCCGGCGGACGAAGCCGCGCCGTGGACACTCCCCGAGCTTATCTTCGATGCGCCGGGCGCGTTCGCATACCGCGTCATCCAAACGCTTCCCGACGACCGGGAACCCGGCGTCACCTACGATGAACGCGTCTACGACGTCACCGTCACCGTGACCTCGGATAGCGTCGGCAACCTTTCCGCCACAATCGCAAGCGACTTTGACGGCACGGAATCGCCCATCGCGTTCGTGAACAGCTATACCGAGCTTCGCGGATCGGCGCTCATCACCGGTATCAAGCGCCTCGACGGCGCGACGCCCGCACCGGGACGGTTCTCGTTCACTCTTCAGGAGATCGATGACGAGGACGAACCGATCGGCGACACCCTCGTCGCCCGCAACGATGCCACGGGCGCCATCGTTTTCGGTCCGTTTATGCTCGAGACACCGGCAGGCACCGAAACGCACCGGACCTTCCTCATGCACGAGAACGCACCGGACGATGCCGTATCGGACGGCATCGATTACGACACCCACACGTTCCGCATCACGCTGACCGGCACCGACGACGGCAACGGCTCGCTGGCGATCGAGACGGCCGTCGCATGCGAGGCCGCGGGGCAAGACGGGGCATGGGAGACGTGCGAAGAGGTGGCGTTCGAGAACCGGACGGCATCGACCCCCGGCAACCCGGGAAGCCCCGACGGACCCGGTGAGACTCCGGGCGATCCCGATGCGAAACCCGATGACCCGAGCGAAGGGGCGGGCGCGTCCGACCAGGATGCCTCGGGCGGAAACGCCCTCACCGATACCGGCAACAGCCTCATCGCCGCCGGCGACATCTTCCTGCCGCCGATCGTCCCCTGCCTGATCGCCCTGATCGGCTTGGCGCTCATCATCCTGGGCCGCATCCGCCGCTGACGGGACGCAAGAACCCGTCCGCCCCATCCCAAAATCACCTACTGCTGTTTACGGTTCGGTTTTGGACGGCATATCCGAGTGGACAAGCGCGTGCGTGCAGTAAACCCGCAGGTAACTCGAGTGGCGTTTTTCGGTCTACTCGAGAGATGCTCCCGAAACCGACCCGTAAACGCAAAGAAGCGCATCCGTCCGTCGGCCGCACCTCGCGTACGCCGAAACGAAGCGGACCGCCGCGTCCCTGCGGGAGTCGGCGACACCGTCAGCGGGTTTGTTCCCGCGCGAACCTCGCCCGAGGCCTATCATGAAAGCACGGGTATACGGGCGCACGACCATCTCGGTCATGTGCGCCCTGTCTCAGAGAGGGGACACATTATGAAGTACCTGATCGTCGGCGGCGTCGCCGCCGGAACCAAGGCTGCCGCCAAGATCAAGCGCTGCGACCGCGCCGCCGAGGTGAAGGTCATCACCAAGGGCGCCGACATCAGCTATGCCGGCTGTGGCCTACCGTATTACGTGAGCGGCGATATCCCTACGCGCGAGGGCCTCATCGTCAACACGCCGGCCGCGTACGCCGGCCTCACCGGCGTCGAGGTGGAGACCGGCACGGAAGCCACCGGCCTCGACGCCGCCGCGCATACGGT
>CAZRPL010000031.1:0-9884 GCA_964602045.1 uncultured Collinsella sp.
GCACGCCCATCTGGACCTTGGTCGCGCCCAGCCGGCGGATGAGCGTGAGCGCCTCAGGCGTGATGGCGTCCGGGCGCGTCTCCACGACCAAACCGACGACGCGATGACGGGCGGTCTCGTTGATGCGCTGCTGGCGCTCCAGCTCCTCGAGGGTCGCCGTCTGGGCGGCTGCCGCTCGCCGCCACGCATCGCTTTGTCCGTACAGCCGCCCAATCGCACGGTTGTAGCTGCACGAAGCGGCATCGACCGAAGCCTGAACCCCGGCGGATGCCGCCGTGAGTTCATGCTCGTCGGCCGCGATACCGCAGGCGCGGTACCACGCGCGGCGCTCGACGACCCCCGCCGGCACGTCGGAGGAGCTCGCGAGCACGGCGCCTTTATCCTCGCCAGGCGCGGCGAGCATGGGATTTGCCGCCACGCCGGAGACGGCATCGTCGTTCAGGGCGCGAAACAGCTCGGTCACGAACCATATCTGGTAGTCGCACGGATAGTCGCTCCATGTGCCACCCAGGATGATGAGCTCGATCTTGTCGGTGGCGTGCCCCATCTGCGAAAGCGCGGTCAGGCGGGTCGATACCTGCAGATAGGGGTCGAAACAGTTTTGCTCGGCGCGGGCGCATGCCGGCTCATCGTGCAGGTAGCTTTTGGGCATACGCACGTCATTGGGACAGTACAGGCAATCACTGCCGCACGGCCAGGGCTTGGTGATGACCGTGATGGTCGCCACACCCGAGGCGGAGCGGCGCGGCTTCATGCGAATGGCACGCAACAGGGCGCGCTCCAGCTCCGGCGTCACGTTCCAGCTGCGCCACCGTTCGGGCTCCTCGCGCTTGACACGCTGGTAAAACGGCAGCAGCCGGCGCTTGGCAAAGGCGCGCTTGTCGCCGCCGGTTCGCCTGGCCTGCGTATGCACGAGTTTGACGAGCACCGCGTCGTCGACCGCGTCGCCGCGGCGCAGCATCTCGAGTATGTTCACGATGATGTCTTCCATGTAGCGCATTGTACTATGGTGCAGCCGGCAAGATGGCAGCAGGCAGCGCGGGCAGCAGTCAAAAGCCAGAACAGCTGAGGCGCGAGACGCAACACCTGCCTTCACGGCAAGCCATCATGCCGCGCAAACAGGTGGAAACCACCGCCAGCACGCCCAAATTCACCATCCTACACACCTCAGAATCTTTATGGGACGGTTTAGGGCGCGTGTGTTCGCCATAAGCGGGCTGGGCAAAACCGTTCCAGCGTTTTTTCATGGCTAAAACTCGTATCTACTCAGACCGCCCGCGCTAAACCGTCCCATTAACAAGAAGATTTGCACTAGACGCTACAATGAAGCGAACAGCCGGCCCGCATCATGCCCGAAAGGAGGCGCCGTGGACGCACAGCTCGCCCGCAGGCTCATCGCATGCAACAACGAGTTCTACCGGCACCATGCCGCGTCGTTCTCTGCCACCCGCCAGGCACCTTGGCAGGGATGGATGCGCATCGCCGAGGCGGCGCAAGCGCTCGCCAAACCGTCGAGCGCCCTTCGCGTGCTCGACGTCGCCTGCGGCAACCTGCGCTTTGAGCGGTTCCTCGCCGAGCAGATGCCCGCGACCGAGCTCTCGTGCCTTGCCGTGGATAGCACGCCCGAGCTCGCCGACAACGCATCCGCGCTCGGCGGCGTCCGCACGCGCACCGTCGATGTGCTCGAGGCGCTGCTCGACGGGCACGATCCGCTCGACGGCACCGAGACGTTCGACCTGACGGTCTGCTTCGGTTTTTTGCATCATGTGCCGGGCGAGAAGCTCCGTCACGCGCTACTCGACACCCTCGTGCGCCACACCCGCACCGGCGGCGTCATCGCGCTTTCGCTCTGGCAGTTCATGGACGACCCCCGCTTGGCACGCAAGGCACGTGCCACCGACGACGACATGCGCGAGCAGGGCTTTCCCGTCAACGCACTCGAGGCACACGACCATTTCCTCGGCTGGCAGGATAGCATCCAACCCGTCCGCTACTGCCATCATTTCAGCGAGAGCGAGGTCGATGCGCTTTCGGCGCACCTCTCCCAGCTCGGCACCCGGGAAACCGACCGGTTCCCGGCGGACGGCCGCTCCGGCACGCTCAACCGCTACCTCATCTGCCGGGTAGAAGATCCAAGTCGCCTATGATTGCACGCCTTGCCGACCCCGCCGCCGCCAGCCCCCTGTTTGACGGCTGGAACGAAACCGTTATCTGGTCCTGTCTCCAAGGCATTATGGGATGCGTGCTTGCCGACGATCCCGCACGGCCGGACTCTGCCGCAACCGTTCTCGGCGACTTCGCCTTCCTTGCCGGCACTGCGAACCCGGAGCTCATTCGCACCGTCCTCTCACACGGCGAACCTTGTCCCTCGATCCTCGTACCCCGCGATGCAGCATGGTCCGCATGCATCGAAGCGGAGCTCAACGGCGACGCCACGCGCATCACCCGGTTTGCCACACGCAAGGATCCGTCGGACTTCGATCGCGCCCACCTGCTCGACCTTGCGCGCGACGTCCCACACGGCATCGAGCTCTCCCCCATCGACGCTCGCCTACATCGGGCGTGCGCCGGCGCCGACTGGAGCTGTGACCTCGTATCGCAGTTCACTAAATACGAGGACTTCCAGCGCCTCGCCCTGGGCATCGTCGCGGTCGAGGGCGACGTGCCGGTGGCAGGCGCCTCGACCTACGCGCGCTATCGCGACGGCATCGAGATCGAGGTCGACACGCGCCCCGACAGGCGACGTCGGGGTCTAGCGCGAGCATGCGCCGCCACGCTCATCGTCGCCGCGCTGGACCAGGGCCTCTACCCGAGCTGGGACGCCCACACGCGCGCATCCCTCGCGTTGGCCGAGCAGCTCGGATATCGCTTCGACTATGCATACGACGCGTATCTTATCGGCTCAAGCCAAGCCGCTCATCGTATACAATCCACGAGCATGCATATCCGATAGCAGGGAACGCCATGGGCCTCACGCATATCCGCACACCGAAGAACTTCGACCTCGACGAGCGCATCGAGCGCTACGCCGACGCCATCGAGCGCAATGCGCCCGCCTATGCCGGACGCTGGGCCGAGGCGTGCTGGCCGCTCACCGCACGCACCTCCCGCGGCGCCGGTTTTACGCGCGTCCACCTCGACTTGGGCTGCGGCAAGGGCACGTTCATCGCGCAATGCGCACGGCGCGATCCCGATACGCTGTTCATCGGCATGGATGTCGAACCCATCTGCATCGCCTACGCCGCGCAGCGCATCGTCGAGGAGGGCTTGCGCAACGCCCTCGTCGTGCCGCTCGGGGCGCAGGCGTTACCGCGCATCTTCGGCGACGGCGAGCTCGCGGCCATCACGCTCAACTTCCCCACACCCCACCCCAAGCGCCACCACGCCGCCAAGCGCCTGGTGAACGTCGACCACCTACTGCTCTATCGCCCCCTGCTCGCAACGTCAGGCACCGTGACGCTGCGCACCGACAGCCTACCGCTCTGGGAATATGCCAAAGGGCAGTTCGACGCCGCCGGCTACGACGTACAGTGGGTATCGGCGGATGTTCGACACGAGCACCCCGGCTATCCTGAAACCGAGTACGAGCAGCGCCTGACCGAGCGCGGCGCCGCCGTGTACGGCATCTGCGCCACGCCGGGGCAAGAGCCCTACGAGACGCGCATCGAAGCGGGACGTGCCGCCGAGCAGAGCCTGATGTGCTATCTGCCCGACGACCTGTCGACCCTCGACTACGTGCCCCTCGGCATGGAGGCGGCCGTCGAGAACTTCCGCAACCGCGAGCGCAAGGGCAAGGCGCGTATCCCCGGATCGCGCAGCTAGGACATAAAGCCCACGATAGGCCATAATGGGGTGCGGAAACGACGAGACGAGGAGCGTACCCAACGTGACGCAGACATATACCGCACCCACCACCGCATCCGCCAGCTCGTTTGCCGGCGGCACCGGCGAGCTCCAGACAGGCTCGCTCGGAGCCCTCGTCCCCTGCTGGTGGGAGCCCGAGGATGGAAGCACGCCCGAACCGTGGCTTTCGCCCGACCAAGCCTTCGAGCGCTTCTTCGAATGGGCGGCCGACCAAGGCATCGAGCTATGGCCGCATCAGGAGGAGGCCCTCATGGACCTCGCCGCGGGCGACCACGTGATTCTGGGCACACCGACCGGCTCGGGCAAGTCGCTCGTCGCGCTCGGCATGCTGTACATGGCAATCGCGCAGGGCAAGCGCGCCTACTACACCGCGCCCATCAAGGCGCTCGTCTCCGAGAAGTTCTTCGACTTGGTCGAGGTGCTCGGCCGCGATAACGTGGGCATGATCACCGGCGACACGCACATCAACACCGCTGCGCCCGTCATCTGCTGCACGGCCGAGATCCTCGCCAACCAGGCTCTGCGCGAAGGCGAGGATTCCGACGTGGGCAGCGTCGCGATGGACGAGTTCCACTACTTCGCCGATCCCGACCGCGGCTGGGCCTGGCAGGTTCCCCTGCTCACCCTGCCGCGCACGCAGTTCATGCTCATGAGCGCCACGCTCGGCGACGTCACGCAGATCGCGGACGCCCTGCGCGAGCGCACGGGCTCCGAGGTCGACGTCGTCGCCGATGCGCCGCGCCCGGTGCCGCTGTCCTACGAGTACGTCAAGACCTCCCTCGAGGGCACCGTCGAGCTCGCGCTGCGGCGCGGCGAGGCCCCGCTCTACATCGTCCACTTCTCGCAGGACGCGGCGCTTTCCACCGCGAGCTCGCTGGCGAACTTCGGCGTCGCGAGCAAGGATCAGCGCGAGGCGATCAAGGAGGCCGCGAAGGGTACCCGCTTCACCACCGCCTTCGGCAAGATCCTCAAGCGGCTGCTCTCGTGCGGCGTGGGCGTGCACCACGCCGGTATGCTGCCGCGCTACCGCCTGCTCGTCGAGAAGCTCGCGCAGCAGGGCCTTCTGCCCGTCATCTGCGGCACCGACACGCTCGGCGTCGGCATCAACGTGCCCATCCACACCGTCGTGCTCACCGCGCTCACCAAGTTCGACGGCCATCGCATGCGCCGCCTGCGCGCCCGCGAGTTCCATCAGATCGCGGGACGCGCCGGCCGCGCGGGGTTTGACACCGAGGGCTGCGTCATCGCCGAGGCGCCGGAGCACGAGATCGAGAACGCCAAGCTCATCGCCAAGGCTGGCGACGACCCCAAGAAGCTGCGCAAAATCAAGAAGAAAAAGCCGCCCGAGGGTTTCGTAACCTGGAACGAGGGCACGTTCACCAAGCTGATCGAGACGGCACCCGAAACCCTCAAGCCTCGGCTGCGCATCACCCATTCCATGGTGCTCGCTCAGGTGGAACAGGGCGGGGACGCACGGGCGCACGTGGGCGAGCTCATCGAGCGCTCCCTGCAGACGCCCGAGGAAAAACTCGCGCTCGCCACCCGCGCCGACGAGATCTTCGCCACCCTTATCGACACCGGCGTCGTGGTGCGCGGCGAGCTCGAGGACGGCACGCCCGACTACGCGCTCACCGTCGATCTGCCCGATGACTTCGCCTTGGACCAGCCGCTCTCGCCGTTCCTGCTCGCCGCGCTCGAGCTGCTCGATCCGGACAGCGAGACCTACACCTACGACCTGATCTCCATGGTGGAGGCCACGCTCGAGGACCCCAAGCAGGTGCTTCGCGCCCAGGAACGCGCCGCACGCGACCGCGCCATGGCCGAGATGAAGGCAGACGGCATCGACTACGAGGAGCGCCTGGAGAAGATCGCCGACGTCACCTATCCCAAGCCGCTCGAGGACCTGCTCGACGCGGCCTTCGCCGAGTACTGCACGAAGGTTCCCTGGGCCGCCGACTACGCGCTGTCGCCCAAGTCGGTCCTGCGCGACATGCTCGAGAGTGCTGCGGACTTCAAGGGCTATATCCAAAAGCTGGGCATCGCCCGATCGGAGGGCATCCTGCTGCGCTACCTTGCCGAGGCGTTCCGCTCGCTCGACCGCACGGTGCCGCTCGAAAAGCGCAACGAGCAGCTCTCGGATATCATCTCGTGGCTCGGCTTCATGGTCCGCTCCGTGGACTCGAGCCTCGTGGACGAATGGGAGGCCGCCGGCGACCCCGCCGCGCTGGACGTCGCGCCGCCCACCGCGGCCGACGCCGTGGTGGCCGATCGCCGTGGCTGCACCCTGCTCGTGCGCAACGCCCTGTTCCGTCGCGTGCGTCTGGCCGCCGAGGGCAAGACCGACGAGCTCGGCGCGCTCGATGGCGACTGGGGCATGACCGAGATGCGCTGGTCCCGGGCGCTCGAGGCCTACCATGCCGAGCACGAGGAGATCCTGCTCGACGCCGACGCGCGCTCAGCGGCCTTCCTCTCGATCGACGAGGGTGATGAGCAGGCGGAGCATGTCTGGCACGTCCACCAGATCTTCTCGGACGAACAGGGCGATCACGACTTCGGCATCATGGCCGACGTCGACCTCGACGCCACCGCCGAGGAGGGCGAGGCGGTGTTTTGCAACTACCGCGTGGGCTTCATCGAGGACCTGCTGGATTCGTAGGCGCTCATCGACCCGCGCAGGCGGGCATTCGCCAAGCGCGCCCGCCCCGTTGGCAAAGCGCGCCCATGGCACAACACGCCCGCCCCCATCGGCACGCAAGCTGCCAATGGAGGCGGACGTGTTTGCTGACGGGTGCGTTTGCTGAATGGGGCTATCGGTCAAGCTCGACGGTATAGAGCGCCTTGTACGTCGCGCCTGCCTGGTCGAGCGTGCTTTTGAACAGTGTGACGCGCGTAAGCTCGCATTGCTCGGGAAACACCAGCCCGTCGAGCCCGGAGCGCGGGATGCGCGCTCGCCGCGCGAGCGTGACATGGGGCGCAAACGGCTTGTCGTCGAACGAAAGGCCATAGTCACGCAGGCGACCGCGCAGGCACGCGGCCGCCTCCATGAGAGCGGGAGCCTGCGCGATGCCGAGCCACAGCGTCGCGTCGCTCGCACGACCGAACTTGCCCAGCCCGGTCGCCGCACACGGTATCGGGCCGAGGTCCGAGCACGCCTCGTCGAGCGCGCCGATGGCGCGACGTGCGTCATCCTCGCCGATATCACCTAAAAACGCGATGGTGATGTGGTAGTTTTCCGCCGGCATGAAGCGCCCCGGCACCGCAGCCGACAGCTGTCGGGCCAACCGAACGGCATCGTCGATAAACCGGTCCGGCAGCTCGAACGCGACGAACGCCCTCACCGTATCTCCTTGCCCTTTGAGCCCCGACGTGCGACACGGAATGGGTTGAAACGAACACGTCCCCATTCAACCCACAGTACTACTCCGCCGCAGCCTCCGCCTTCATCGACTTCGCCCGCCGAAACGCCAAGACGTCGGCGAGCTTCACGCTGCGATGATGATTGAGGCCCAGACGGATACCGGGAAGTTCCCCACGATCGAGCATGCGTGTCACCGTGCGGCGTGAGACGCCGAGTATCTCGGCGGCCTGGCCGGTCGTGATCACCGTCTCGTCCGAAGCATCTGCCGCCGGGGCGACATCATATCCAAGGCTTGCAGCCAGGGTCACGATGAAATCGTATTCTTTGCGACTGAGCTCATGACGTCCACCCTCGGGGTCGATTAGGGCGGGTCCCAGATTCTCGGGCATAGCTCCTCCTCGCTCACAAAGCCGACGTCTCGATTGTATGATGCACGACCCCACCGAACAGGTAGACTTCTGCCAACGGGGCAAAGCGGCCACGTGAGCGCGACGAATGTCCCAAAAGGGGCCAGGAGAAAATTGGGACATTCGGCATCCACATCCCGTGTGCGCGCAGGCTGCCCGTCTCAAAACGAATCAAGAAAAAGGGCACGGCAGCCAGGCGGCCGTGCCCCATACCCCAAGCGGGAAGCCTTACTCCATATCGAGGGGCATCTTGTAAGACGGGGCCGGGAAGGCGCGGCTGATGAGCGCGAGGTCCTCGTCGGTCAGCTCGATGCGGTCGGCGGCAGCGTTCTCGAGCGTATGCTCGGGACGCGAGCTACGCGGGATGGCGATCGTATCGCCGCCCCGGATGTCCCACGCGAGCACGACCTGCGGAATCGTCGCGTTGTGACGACGCGCCACCTCGGCGAGCTCCGGCGACTCGAACAGGCGGCCGCGCAGCGTGCCTGCCTGCGCGAGCGGGCAGTACGCCATGAGCGCGACACCGTGGTCGCGCATCCAAGGCAGCAGGTCGTACTCGATGCCGCGGGACGCGGGATGGTAGAGCACCTGGTTGACCTGGCAGTTGCTACCGCCCGGTACGCGCCAGAGCTCCTCCATCTCGTCGGTGTCCAGGTTCGAGACGCCCCATGCGCGGATCTTGCCCTCCGCCACGAGCTCTTCCATGCAGGCGACCGTCTCGGCGAGCGGCACCGGGCCCATCCAGTGCAGCAGATACAGGTCGAGGTAGTCGACACCCAGGTTATCGAGGGTGTTGTCGCAGCTTTCGAAGATGTCGGGGCGTCCGGCGTTACTCGGAAGCACCTTGGAGACGATGAACAGTTCCTCGCGGTCGAGCGTCTTGGCAAGCGAACCGTCCTCGTCGCGCAGCTGACCGCCCGCTGCCGAGGTGCCGTCGAGCGCGTCGCAGATCAGGCGCTCGCTGCGGCCGTTGCCGTACATCTCGGCCGTGTCGATGAGCGTCATGCCCGCACGCACGCCGGCGCGCAACGCGAGCGCCTCGCGGTCATGCGTGGCGCGGCTGTCGCCCAGGTACCATGTCCCCTGCCCCAGCGCCGGCACTCGATCGCCGTTCGCCAAGGTGACGGTATGACGCTGCGTGGTAACGAAATCGGACATGGTGACACTCCTCATCTACCCGGTCGTCCCGTGTGGTTTCCACGCCACAACGTAGCACGGAACGAACAGGCGCACCATGGTTCGCAGGACAAGAGTGCGCCTGCGCGCAAAGCAGAGTTTACGCGAGATAGTCCATGAGCGCCGCGAGCTCACGCTCGGCGTCGGCGCGGCCGATGCGGTATGCGTGCTCGAGGATCTGGGAGTCGCGCACCACCATGGGCATCTGGACCGACTCACTCGGACGGATCACGAACACCTTGCCCCTGCGCTCGAGCTCGGCGAGTTCCTCCTCGCACCTGTTATAGCGAACATGGCGGTCGGCGAGCAGCTCCACGAGCTTGGGATAGCCGCGAAGCCCCATGCGCAACAACGGCATCAGGGTGTTGGGCTGCTTGATAAAGCCCGCCGGCTGTGTGAGCACCACGACCGTGCGGTCGTACCCCTGCTTGAGCATCCAGCGGAACGGCACGGAATCGGCCACGCCGCCATCGAGCAGGCGCCGACCTTCGAGCTCGACGGGATGCGACACCATGGGTATGGAGGCCGAGGCGCGAATCCACTCGATATCGCCCACGTCGCCCGGGCCCAAGTCGTGGTAGACCGCCTCTCCGGTGTCGATGTCGGTGGCGACCACCGTGAAGCGCATGGGATTGGCGGCAAACGTCGCGCTGTCGAACACATCGAGCTTCCAGGGCAACTCCCCGTAGGCGAAATCGCGGCTGAACAAGTCGCCCGTGAAGATCCAGTTGCGCAGGCTGCAATAGCGCGGGTCGGCACAGTACTTCTTGTTGTAGCGCAGCGTTCGTCCGATCTGCAGGGACTTGAAGTTGCAACCGAACGTGGCGCCCGCCGACACGCCCACGGTCGCATCGGCCGTGATGCCGTGCTCCATCCACACGTCGAGCACACCCGCCGTGTACATACCGCGAAACCCGCCGCCCTCGAGCACCACGCCGACGGTCGGCGCCTCGCCTGTCTTCCGGTACCCCATCTATCCGTCCTTTCCGATATCACGAGGGACAGTATAGCCCCGCCGGAAGTCGAAAGCGCAAAGGGACGGTCGCCGCATCGATGCCGGAGGCGACGAGATGGTGCCG
>CAZRPL010000031.1:9984-23947 GCA_964602045.1 uncultured Collinsella sp.
TGGGTTGAAAGGAACACGTCCCCAACCAACCCATTATGGGTTGAAAGGAACACGTCCCCAACGAACCCATCTTGTCCCCAACGAACCCATCTTGTCGCATCTGGCTATATATTCGCACGAAGGCGGACGCGTATGATGTGCTGTATCGTCGGGGCAGCCCGGCGACATGCACTCGGTTTGCCGGAGGTCCCCATGCCCTTGGAATATGCATCGATCGCACTCGGCGTCGTCGCCATTCTGCTCGGATTCAGCCCGATCATCCCCACGCAGGTGCTGGGCGTCGCGCTCGGTATCGCGGGCATCGTCGCCTCACGGCGCGCCCGAAAGACGGACTATCGCAAGGACCTGCCCGCGACCGTGGGCTTCGTCTGCTCGATCGCCGGCATCGTGGCCAGTGCCGTCACGCCGCTGTTCGCCCTCATCATCTCCATCGTGCAGGGCGCCATCGGCTAAGTCAGGCGACAAGTTTGTACCTGGCACCATCTTGTCGGGCTATCACCATCTTGTCGGGCTAGCGTGGCAGGACGATGCAGTCGTAGCGGACCGCCTTACCGGCGATCGTGTGGCTCGGCTTGACGCCGGCGAGCCGCGGGCCCTTCACCGGCCGCTTGATGACGACCTTACGCGGGCGCACGGCGCGAGCTGCCTCGAGCAAAAGCTCCGGGTCGGCGCACGGTCGTTCCAGATGATGCAGGAGCTGGAATTTCTTCTTGACGGCGGCGCTTTTGGTCCTCTCGGGAAACATCGGATCGAGATAGACGACGTCGGGGCTCTCCCCCACCTGCGCCATGCGACGCAGGCCCTCGACGCTGTCGCCCTCCACCAACCGCATGCGACAGACGATGTCCGCGAGATCCGAATCGCCCTCGGCACGGCGCAGTGCATCGGCGAGCAGCGCCGCGATCACGCGGTCGCGCTCGAACAGCGTCACGGTAAAACCAGCCGCCGCCAACAGAAGCGCATCGGCACCCAGTCCCGCCGTGGCATCCACCGCCGTCGGCGCGTCGACACCTTTGATCTTGGCCGCACGTACCAGCAGCTCGCGGGAGAGATTCGCGGGCTTCAGGCGCGGCAGCATGTCGCGCAGATCGGCACGCAACGCCATGGATCCGTCCGTGAGGGTCAGCCCGTCGCCGCCCAGTTTCAAGCGCAGCGGATACGCAGACGGATCATCGCCCTCGCCCAGCAGCGACACCCCAAGATGATCGACAAGTCGCGCCGCCGTTCCCCCATCGGCATCGGCACACGCGACGACCGCGAGCTTGCCGGAAAGCGCGTCTTCCGTCCTATCGTCCATCGATGCCTCCTGTTCGGCCCTCCGCGCCACGGCCATGCGGCCCTCCAGCAAGCATACGACGTGTTTTGCCGCCAGCGGCGCACCGCATCCATTTTCCACCCCGTTTCCGAGTGGACACTCGTTGGAGTTCGACCGGCCGCGTGCCGTCTCGCCGACGCGCTGGGGCACAATGGAAGCAGTGGATAAGGCGGGCGCACGCGATTGCGGCAAGGCGAACGACCGGCGACGAAGCCGCCCGTCCCGCTGTACATCATGGACACGAGGAGCAGTCATGTCGAGCAGAAAGCCATCGGCCAAGGCCAAGCAGATCGCTGCCTTCAAGGCGCAGTCCGGCGGGCTCGACGACCTGTTCGCGCGCGAGGAACAACACCGTGAGGACCTCGCCGCCAAACGCGACGAGGCCCTCTATCACAAAGCATGTGCGTCCAAGAACCGCTACGCGACCCGCACCGAAGCCGAGGAGACGATCCGCCTGTGCGAGGCGCACGGCACACGCGGCCTGCACTGCTATAGATGCGACTACTGCGGCGGCTGGCACCTGACGTCCAAGCCGCAGCGGCGATAATGCGAACGCCGAGGCGGACTGCAGCGCGCCCCGCCCCGGCGTCCCACCGACATCGACAACCCTGCTCGCCGATGACCGGTCCTCCCACCGTCGATACCGGCTTTCCTGCTGGCCGGCATCGGCTCATCCGCCTTGCGGCATCAGCTCTCCTGCTTGCCAAACGTCTTGATCGCAGGCGTGGTCGCCAAACCGAGCAGCACGATCACCGCACCCACGGCGTAGGCGATGCGCGTGGATTCGAAACGGGCCTGAGCCTGCGCTTCGACGAGCGCTTGACGCTCGACGGGCGACATGGGGATGTCCTTGATCTGCGTCTCGAACTCCGCATCGCTACCCAGATTGATCGTCATGCCTGCGAGCTCCTGCTTGACCGCGGACGACACCGACGGGTCCGTATCGACCTTGGCGCGGACCGCGCTCGTGATGCCGAACAGCAGAATCGCACCGAGCAGCGCCACGCCGATCGCCTGACCGACGTTGCGCATGGTGGTCTGGATGCCGCCGGACTGCGACGCCTCGCGCTCGGGCAGGGCGAGCGCCACGATGTTGCTCGCATGCGACGACACGGTGCCTGCACCGACGCCCGCCATGAACGCACCGAGGTAGACGCCGAGCGTGCTGCACCCGTCGATGGTGACGGAGAACGCCATGATGCCGAGCGCGAGCGCCATGGCCACATATCCCGTCTGGATCACGCGGCGCGGATTGGCGCGCGGCAGCAGCTTGGGGATGCCGAGCGCGAGCACGAAGGTCGGAACGCCGGTCACGATCGAGATGGTGCCCACGTCGATGGGCGACCAGCCCGCCACAAGCTGTAGGTACGGCGCCATGAGGATGGACTGCGCACCCATGAAGAAAAACGTGAGTGCATTTGCCACCAGACCCGCGAGGACCTGAGGTGTCTTGAGGAACGCGCTCGGCAGCAGCGCGATACCGTTTTTACGCTCGACCTCGCCCTCGACGTGCACGAGCAGCGCAAGCGCCACCAAGCCGCACGCGATGAGCGGCAGGGCCGGCGAGATGCCGAAAATCGTGAACGGGCAGCCGGACAGCGGGGTGACGAGGCCCCACGATGAGATGCCGGACATGCCGATGAGGAACATGAACAGGCCGGAGGCGGCGAGCGCCACGCCTAGACCGTCGAACTTGAGCCTCTCGTCGACCTGATGCGTATCGGGCAAGGTGAGCGAGATGACGAACACCGTCACGAAGTAGACGCCGAGCGTGAGGAAGGTCGCCCGCATACCCGCGGTCTCCATGACGACGCCCAAGACGAGCGGCAACACCGCCGACAGGCCGGAGGCCGCACCGATGCAGCCGAACGCCACCATGCGGTTGCGACCGCGGTAGAGCAGCGGGATCAAGCCGAGTACGGACGGGATCATGAAGCTCGCACCGAATCCGACGAGCACGCGCCCAACCCAGATGAACATCGTCATGTTGGGCGCGAAGGCCAAGGAGACCTCGCCCGCCGCGCACAGCAGCGTGCCGATGCGGAAGCTCTTCTTCCATCCGATGATGGTGCCGGCAAGGCCGCCGGCGATCATGAACGCGCCGCCGACGAGCGGATAGACCATGTTGGCGAGCTGGATCTCGGAGGTCGTGGCGCCCAGCTCATGCGTGAGCGCCGACGTGGCGAGCGACAGCGCGCCGTTGTCGCCCGTGGCGCCCATCTGGGCGAGGATGAGGATGATGATGGGCAGCACGAGGAACTTCTCGGCTCCCGCCGGCCTGGTATGACCGGGATGCGCGATGGTTGCTGGATGCATGATCGCTCCTTTGTTCGGTATGAGGCCGCCTCCCCCAGCAGGAGCGACACGGCACCTCTGCCAGGGGTTCGGCGGCTTCGGGATCGAGGTATCGGGATATCGAGGTGCGACGGAAACGGTTATGCCGCGGGCTCCACGATGACGGGCGCGGAACCGGAAAGGTCGCAGGATGCCAGCGGGTAGGCACGGATCTGCGGGTCGTCATAGGTGGCGTGGTAGTACGTGAGGGTCTTCGCGGCAAAGCAGCTCGTGTAGAGCGTCTTTTCGTACGAACCGTCGGCCATGCGGGCACATCCTTCGGGCACGGCCACCGAGCCGAGCGTGCGGAACAGGCGCGTGACGTTGTCCGCCTCGTCCTCCTGCTTGGGATAGTGGCTGTTCACGAAGGCAACCTTGACGAAGCGCGATGGACCGCTGTAATCGCCCGGCGTCCCTTGCATGCCCAGGCCCGAACCGAAGGGAGTGAGATCGGCAGCGTCCCACTGAACGTGTGCCGGGGCATCGTCGGACAGCAGGAGGTAGTTGCGCAGGTTCTGGCGCTGCCAGCCGAAATCCGGCTCGTTGGTGAGCACGTCGACGTCGTCTTCCCACACATGCAGGCCGTCTTCCATGCTCTCCACGACGACGCTGCCGGTGGCGTCGCCGATAATCCAGTGGAGGTTGGCGACCGGCAACTGCTCGTTGACCGGCTTGGCGACGACCGTCACATCCGCGAGCGCGCGGCGGACCTCATCGAGGGTCGAGAAGTTACGCGCGATCCAATACGGGAACTCGTAAGCCGCGACGTTGACGGAGCCGTCCGCCGGACCGGCCGCATAGCGTGCCGACTGGGGGAAGTTCAGACCCGCCACGGCAAGTCCCGCGTCGTTGCCGCAGTCGAAATACAGCGGGATGCCGGCGACGACGATGCCCATGCCGATCACGGCATGACCACGAGCAAGGTCGCCCGGACGATCGAACGCCGACGGCACGGCAGCGGCAGGAGGCGTCACCACCACCCGCTCGCCATAGCCCTGCGTCCAATCGAGATTACGGCCAAAGAACATGTTGCCTGCCGTATCGGTGAAGCGGATGCCCGTGCACATGGGGCGACCCCTTTCCTGCCCGCGCGGCGCATTACCGTCGACCGGGCACCTGGGTGATAGATACCGCTCTATTACCCATCGGTGCTATAGAAATTTGTGAAGGCGGGCTTAAGCCCTCTTACGCTTTAGAGAAGGGGACATTTGGGGACGTGTTCCTTCCATCCCCTTATGGGTTGGTTGGGGACGTGTTCCTTCCAACCCATTCCTTACGGCATGCATATGCGCCGCCGAAAAAGAACGGCGGCGATGCCCACCTTGGACAACGCCGCCGCACCGTTACTTGCCTTTCACCATGGTCAGCGAGATCTTGCCGCGCTCGCGATCCACGCGCTCGACCCAGACCTTCACCGTGTCCCCTACAGCCACCACATCGCTCGGGTGCTTGACGAACCGCGTCGAGAGCTTGGAGATGTGCACGAGGCCGTCCTGGTGCACGCCCACGTCCACGAACGCGCCGAAGTCCACCACGTTGCGCACGGTGCCGGTGAGCTCCATGCCGGGCTGCAGATCGTCGATGGAGAGCGCCGCGCGGCTGAACACGACCTCCGGTGCATCGTCGCGCGGATCGCGGCCGGGCTTCTTAAGCTCGTCGAGGATGTCGAATAGCGTGAGCAGGCCGCAACCCAGCTCGCCGGCGAGCGCGGAGACGCTGCCCACGCGCTGCTCGATATCGGGAACGCCGCCGGCGGCCAGGCCTGCCGCCGGAACGCCCGCACGACGCAGCACCTCGCGCGCCACGGCGTAGCTCTCCGGATGCACCGCGGTCGCATCGAGCGGATCGGCGCCGCCGGCGATGCGCAAAAAGCCCGCCGCGTTCTGGAACGCCTTGGGACCGAGCTTGGGCACCTCCTTGAGCTGCCGACGGTCGGTAAACGCGCCGTGCTCCTCGCGATATGCCACGATGTTGTGGGCGACCGTCGGCGTGATACCCGAGACGTGCGCGAGCAGACTCGCGCTCGCCGTGTTCACGTCCACGCCCACGCGGTTCACGACGTCCTCCACCACGTGCCCGAGCGTGCGCGAAAGCTCCGCCTGGTCAAGGTCGTGTTGGTACTGCCCCACGCCGATGGACTGCGGCGGGATCTTGACGAGCTCGGCGAGCGGATCCTGAAGACGACGTCCCAGGCTCATGGCGCCGCGCGTGGTCACGTCCAAGTCCGGATACTCGCGGCTCGCGAGCTCGCTTGCGGAATACACGGAGGCGCCGGCCTCGTTCACGATGGTGTAGCGCAAATCGGGCGCCTGCTCGGCGATGAAGTCGGAGACCGCTTCCTCGGTCTCGCGGCTCGCCGTGCCGTTGCCGATCACGATGGTGTTGATGCCGTAGCGCTTGATCAGACGCGCCAGCTCGCGCTTGGTGCCGGCGACGTCGCGACGGGGCGGCGTGGGGTACACGACGCCGTGGTCGAGCAACTTGCCCGTCTCGTCGAGCACGGCCACCTTGCAGCCGGTGCGGTAGCCGGGATCGAGCGAGATGATGCGCGCCCCGCGCACCGGACGGGCGGACAGCAGGCTCTCGAGGTTCTTGGCGAAGACGCGGATCGCCTCGGTCTGCGCACGAACGGTCAAACGGGCACGCAGCTCGCGCTCGAGCGAGGGGGCCATGAGGCGCTTGTAGCCGTCGGCGACCGCGGCGTCGAGCACTGGGGCGAACCCGCCTTGGCGGCGCGGCCACCGGCTTCCCAGACGGGCGACCGCCGCCTGCGCGTCCACGCCCACGCGCACGCGGAGCTTACCCTCGCGCTCGCCGCGATCGATCGCGAGGATGCGATGGTTGGGTATCTTGCGCGCCGGCTCGGAGAAGTCGTAGTAGGGCTCGTAGGGCGTCTTCTCGTCGGCATCGACCGCGACGGCGACGATCTCGCCCGTATTCTCGGTGAACGAACGCAGGTCGGCGACGTTCTCCGGGTCTTCCGCCACCGTTTCGGCGACGATGTCCTGCGCGCCGGCGAGCGCCTTCTCCGGCGTGTCGTAGCCCGCCTCCGCCGCCTCCGGCGTCACGAAGGGGGCAGCTGCCTCGAGCGGGGAGCCCTTGGAGGTGACCTGCATGATGATCATGTTCGCGAGCGGCTCGAGCCCCGCCTCGCGCGCCTTCTGCGCACGCGTCTGGCGCTTTTTGCGGTAGGGCTTGTAGAGGTCCTCCACGCGCTGCAGCTGCGTGGCGGCGCGGATCTCTTCCTCGAGCTCCGGCGTGAGCTTGCCCTGCGCGCCGATCAGCAGGATGACGTCCTCCTTGCGCTGCTCGAGGTTGCGCAGGTAGGTAAGGCGGTCGTCGAGCGCGCGCAGGGCGACGTCGTCCATGCCGCCCGTGGCCTCCTTGCGGTAGCGCGCGATGAACGGGATGGTGCTCCCCTCGTCGATGAGCGCGACGGCGGCCTCGACGGCAGCGGGCTTGAGGCTCAGCTCTTGCGCGAGCGCGGCGATGATATCCATGGACGGACTCCGGTTCGGTCGGGTGCAGAAGCCGAATAAGGATACCCGCCCGCCCAGACAAGAGCAAACCCGCATGACGGAACAAATGTAAAATAACCCCAGGGGTTATTTTACATTTTGGGCGCTGTTGCGATCTGCCAAAACGAAGGAGCCCCACCGTGAACATCACCTGGAACGCCGCGGACTACGCTAAGAACTTCTCGTTCGTGCCCTCCTATGGCGCGTCGGTCATCGACCTCATCGACATAAAGCCCGGCGCGCGCTGCCTCGATCTGGGCTGCGGTAACGGAACGCTTACCCGCGAGCTCGCACAACGCGGCCTCGACGCGTTCGGCATGGACGCGTCGCCCGACATGGTCGAGCTGGCGCGCCGCAACCACCCCGACCTGAGGTTCATACTCGGCGATGCAACGTCCTTCGCTCTCGAGAGTCCGGTCGACGTGGTCTTCTCGAACGCGGTGCTCCACTGGATCGACCGTGAACGGCAAGGTGGGGCACTGGAGCACATCGCATCCGCGTTGGTGCCGGAGGGCCAGTTCGTGTTCGAATGCGGCGGGCACGGCTGCGGCGGACGCGTCCATGCCGCGCTGGCGCAGGCCTTCGAACGGCATGGACTTGCCTACGAGTTCCCGTTCTACTTCCCCACCATCGGCGAATACGCACCGCTCGTCGAGGCGGCGGGCATGCGCGTCACCGATGCCGTCCTCTTTGATCGGCCGACCGCGCTCAAGGGAGCCGACGGCATGACCGACTGGATCCGCATGTTCGTCAAGCGACCGTTCGAGGACGTACCGGCGCCGCTCGGCGACGAGATCATCGCCGAGGCGGTCGAGGCGCTGCGTCCGAACATGCTCCATGGCGACACGTGGTATGTCGACTACGTCCGTCTTCGCATGCGTGCCGTCAAGCTCGCCGGCTAAAACCGACGAACGTGCAAAGCGGACTCGGCTCTCGCAGCCCCGCGTCCTGACGCGGCGGCGACCCCGCACGTCGCGGCGCCGCAACAAACCGTCGTCGCGTATGCCAGCGCTATAATGAACGCGTCATCTCGGCATACGACGGGAGGTCGCCTCATGTTCCGCATGACCAGCCCGCTGCCCTCTTCCAGGATCCCCGCAACGCGCACGGCGGACCGTTCGCGCCGGCTCTTCCCCTTTCTTACTACCGCATGCGTGCTGTTCATCTGCGCGGTCGCGGCCGCCCTCGCCGGTTGCTCGAATCTCGGCGAGTTCAATGAGCGCGCCATCGTCCGGCAAGCGGAGAGCTATTACGCCGAGAAGTATGGCGAACACGTTGGGGTGGCTGACCTTTGGGAAGACCGCTCCTACCAGCTGTTCGGATATCGATCGAGCGGCCAGGCATTCTGCACCATGGGCGACGGCGCGTGCGTGCTCGTGGATTTCGAGGAAGGCGTGGTCGGCGACAATCGGCAGCAGGACGAAATCGTGACGGCCTATGAAGAGCGCTTCCGCGATGCCCTCATGCGCGGAAAACAGAGGCTCGAAGATGCAGGCTATGATGTCGCACTCGTGCTCATAAACGGTATCTCGCCCGAAAACGAGGGTTTTTTCGAGGAGAGCATCTCAGTGGAAACCTGGCGGCAGCACGAGGACGCTCCCCAGCAAACAGGCTCGTTCTTCTACGCACGCTATACGGGCGACGAGCGCTTCTTTGAACAGGAATCGTCCCGTGTCCATCTGGGAATACCCTCGGTCGAGTTTGAGATATCGGGCAAGGACGCCGACTACGAGCACGGCTTTCCCGTGAACGTTCCCGCACGCCCGGCATGGGTTGATCCCATCGATGCGACGTGCGAGGCGTTCTTGCCACTCACCGACAACGATCCCGAGGTAGAAGTCACTGTTTTCCAGGAAGGGTATCGCAACTCCGCTCGCATGGAGGGCGAACCGTTCGGAATGCTGGGCGAGCTGAGCCCCTTCGATAACGTGGATGCGACAGGCAATTGGCTCATCGTCGACTGGGTCTCCTTGGGCAAGGGAATCTACGCCACCTCCGACGAGGCCGGCGTGCGCCTGAGTGCAGGCGACGCGACGCTGCGCGTAACCGACAGTTCCTACACCCTCGATGAGCTGGTCGAATGTGGCCGCCTTGATGAGCGGGAAAGCCGCACGTACCTGACTGAGGCCTTTGAAACGTATCGGATCGAAACCCGTTCCGGGTATTTCGCCTCACTGCCGGCGCACATCCGGGACAAAGGCTGGTTCAGCGTGAATATCGCTTACGACAACACCGATCCCGAGACGGAACTTGCGCAGCTCGGTATCGATGCCGACGCGCTTACGCCCTCGCTCTATACCGTCAAAATCAACCCCGACGCAGAGGATTCCGAGGACGAGCCTCCCCTCGAGGTGGGCATCATGCGTACCGAGACGCTCCCGAACGGCTTCCAGTACACGAGCACGGCGCTGTTTGAAGACGAGCCGCTGATGCTAGCGCGGGCGTAGGCATCGCTGGGGCGTTGTGGCATGTAAAATAACCCCAGGGGTTGTAAAATAACCCCTGGGGTTATTTTACATGTACGCGTAATAAAACCCCAGGGGTTTTATTACGCCTCGACCATGGCAGTGTTGACGGCACGTTCCACCTTTCCGCGCGCGGACTCCAGCGTCTCGCGGACGGACACGTAGACCTGCTCGTCGTTCTTCTCGTCAAACTGCTTGATGAACTTCTTGGCCATAGCTGAACCCCCGTCTCACTCACGGCAAATGAACCTGCACAGACTGTGAACTCCGGACTTTGCGGGTGCCGGAAGACGGGGGCGCGTGCCCGCCCGAGAGCTTCAAGTGTGACCAGTCCCCGTTGCCCCTGATCACCCGCCGACACGTACCATTGGGGGCCTCCGTGCCGCTCTTGTTGCTCCCGTACCTTGGTGAGAGTATAGCACGTCTTAGAACGTTTGTTCGCTAGAATCGAGTTTATTTTGGTGTGGCAAAACTAACCCATCCAAGTTCGTATAACAGCCATATCCAGCATGAACAGACAGGGGCAACCATGAAGACCATCGACAGCGCCGCGCTCGCCAAGATTCTCAACACGTGCATGCCATCGGAGGACATGGCTCGCTTCCTTACGGACAATCCCCCGTCGCCACACGCGCTTGTCGAGCTTATCCGAGACGCCCCCGTCCCGCTGCGCACCAAAGTCGAAGCCTTTGAGGCACTAGGCCCCTACGATCCAAGCCTGCCAGGAGACGTTCGCTCGGCCGTCCATCAACTAGCGGAGCTCCGCCGAGCCCTCGAAGAGGCAACCACGGTCAGCGACGACGAGTTCCTCTGCCTGCTCGACTGCGGCGAGCTCACCCCCGACGACGAGTGGGACGAGGACTTCTCGGGCGTATTCGCCTCGATCAATGACGCCCTCGCCTGGATCTCCGCATACTACGACCAGCCGGAAGACCTCGACCCCAGCATCCCCCACTGGTTCGTCCTCGAGAAATGGCGTCAGGAACGCGGAAATACCGGCAAGCGCAGCTTCTCCAACCCCTACACGTTCTACCTCATAGACGGCGAGGTCTGCTACTTCGAGAAGAACCGCTTTGACGACGCCTGCCACTACTGGCGACGCGAGCACGAACCGTTCGGTGACCTCAACCTTCGCACCCCGTACGCGGCAGGCGACATCGTCACCTTTCACAGCAGGCCCTTCACCGAGGAGTACGTCGCCGTGGTCGTGGAGCCGGAGCGAGGGGACGTCACGGACTGCTGCTGGCCCCAGGTTCTCTACCGCAACGCCAAGGGTCACTTCAATCTATGCGCCCTCAAGCACCTGGCCAGAGGCGAGGCCGCGCTCCACCGCTACTCCCCGCTATACAACATCAGAAGGCTCGAGGCTCCAGCCAACGAAGCTGAGGCCAAGGTCGACCCCGCGCTTCTCGAGGCTGCGGCCCTTCTCGACGGAAGCGCCGAGAAGGGCCGCGAGCTCTGGAACACGCTCAACGGCGTACAGACGCGTGAGAACGGTCGCATCGACGACGAGACGCTGCGCAGGGCGCTCAGCTTCTGCCGCAGGGCCGAATGAACTCCTGCTAGATGACCCCTATGTACTCCGTCTCCATCTCCGAGCGAAGCTTTGCTGCCCTGACCTCAGCAGCAACAAGGGCCGCATTGTTAATCGCATGATCGAGGTCTATCTCGCCACGTGCCCACCGGGAGGCAACCTCAAGCAGGCGCAGCTTGCCCTCGAGCGGCTCGCGGTAATACTCAAGGTCCAGATAGTTGTGACAGGCGCCAAAGGGGTCGTAGGCCAGAAGGGCCGGGTCCTCCGCATTAAGCAGAGAGCCGGGCGTCAGCGACCATCCCATCGCCGGCATGTACGAATCGTCCTTGGAACCCTTCGCGCGCCAGTTGGCAACGTGCCTGTCTATCTTCTCGGCACGCTCCGCGCTGAGCACATGACCATGCTCGGCAAGCGTCGCAGAGTCCCAGAACTTCAGGTAGTCGAACACGAACGGCCGCGGGTCGCGCGCCGTGCGGTCGATGACGATGTCCCCGCGCTTGAACGGGACGGGAAGCTCAAGGAACGCGCAGCTTAGATGCATGTCCACATCATCATAATCAGAAGCAAAAGAATGGCACCACTGGGCGTCAATCACACGAAATTGTCTGTCAAGAGTGACCCATCCCCACGAGTCTGCTTCGTCAATCTTGCGCTTCTGGATGCGATAGCGGTCGTACTCCGGCATCTCCTCATCGTCATGGCGCAAGCTGTCAACACACTTGTCAAGGCTCGAGAAAGGAAGCGGCGCCTCCCTGCTCCAAAGCGAGTGCTCGTCCCTCCCAAATCGAACGGCTGTCTCGAGGGTAAACCGGAATTCGTCCGGCATGTAGACGCAACCCTCGCCATCCATGAACTTCCGCAGCATGAGCTTCTTGGTGAAGATGTAATCCCTCAGAAACTGGAGCTCGCTCTTGTACTCCCTTTTGAAATAGGGATCCAGCGCGGAGCAACACACCGGGCAGTCGGGCATCGTATCGACGATCTCCTGCCAAGCAGCGAGCTTCTCGTCAAGGGTCGCCACGTCCGAGAGATAGACGATGTACGCCGCCTCGGCAGCGGTGAAGTCGTGCTTCTCGTTGCGCAGATAGTCTGCAACGTCACGCGAGTTGAAAAAAGAATAGATGTCCATGGGACTCCTTCCCGTCCGCCCTGTTTGCGCCCAGCCTATCGTCTGACATGGGTTAAAAATGACGCACGATGCCCTCTACCCTGCAAGCTAAACGCAGGCGAAAAGAAAGCGAGAAGGACATGCGCGACGAGAAGCAGACGACGGACCAGCACACGGAAGACAACGAGGACCACGAGGTCACCCTGGACGTCCTCGTCCTGATGCCCGGCCGCTACGAAGAAGAGGCGGACAGACATGGCTGGTGGAACTACTGGCGCATGATGGTCGACTCCCTTCGGCGTGGGGGCTTCGACTCGGAGTACTTTGAGGACATGGCCCTCTTTGCCGTCGATGAGCTCATCGCCCACGCGGGCGAGGAAAGCCTCCCCAAGAGAAGCGCCCATCTCGTGGCCGTGATGAGGGAGTTTGCCGACGCCCCGCTCGACGAGTTCTCCGGAAGAGTAGCCGAGTACATCCGAGCTGCACAGCTCCTCACGGAGGCAATCTGCATACAGGCAGTCACGAGCTGGGTTCCGGTTGACGGTGAGATCTCCGACAAGAAGATCGTTGTGCTCGACCAGGACAACAACGAGGTTACGATTGACCTCTACGACCCTGATGACATGCTCATGCCGCTGCTCCCCGCCGACTGGAGCCTCGAATGAGGCCGCTCAGGGATGGCGTCCCCTCTCCCAATGGCCGCTTCCTATACTTGTGGAAAGCAGTCCTCGCGGAGAACAGGGGCGCCATGAACCCAAAGCAGCCCAAGAAGATGCTCATCATGAACATCCTCGAGATCTTGCGGAAGTACTCTGACGCTGAGCACCGACTCAGCCAGAAGGACATCATCGACCTGCTGGAGAGCAAGTTCGGCATGAAAGCGGACCGAAAGGCCGTTGCCCGCAACATCGCCGACCTCATCGACGAGGGCTACGCGATTGGCTACCGCGAGGTTCCGCGCACAACGCGCGACCCCAAGACCGGCGAGGAACGATCGGCAAACATCGTCACCGACTACTATCTCGAGCGCGACTTCACGGACGCCGAACTGCGCCTGCTCATCGACGGCCTTTTGTTCTCACGCCACATCTCGCCCTCGCAGCGCAAGGCCCTAATCGGCAAGCTCGAGGACCTCTCGAGCGTGTACTTCAAGTCACACATGACGCACGTGAACGCAATGCCCAAGGACCGCACGGACAACAAGCAGCTCTTCTACACCATCGAGCTGCTCGACGAGGCCATCAGCCGCAAGCGGAAGGTCTCCTTCAAGTACCTCTCCATCGGCACTGACAAGAAGGCGCACCCACGCTGCCGCCCCGATGGAACCGAGCGCGTCTACGTGTGCACGCCCTACCAGATGGCCGTCAACGAGGGGAAGTACTACCTCATCTGCAACTACGACAAGTACGACGACATCACCAACTACCGAATCGACCGCATCATGGACCTCGAGATCCTTGACGAGCGTGGCAAGCCGTTCAGCTCTCTCGGCAGGGCTGGCGACAAGAACCTCGACCTTGGCAAGTACATGCGCGAGCACATCCACATGTACGCCGGCGGCACCGTGCGCGTGACGTTTAGGATCGTACGTCGCATGGCAGGCGACATCGTCGACATCTTTGGCGACGGCGTCCGCTTCTTCAACGAGACGGACGACCACGTAGACGTTGAGGCCTACGTGAACGAGAG